>JAVEVB010000103.1:0-7525 GCA_034005265.1 Lentimicrobium sp. | reverse complement strand
TGGTGAATGCCGGATAAAGAGGCAGGCCACCCTTTCAGCGCGCAAAGCAAGCCCCTGAAAAAAGCGGGCACACCCCACACCCCCTCCCCGGAAAAATACAGCCACCAGGTCAGTGACTTGGTGGCTGGTTTGCTTTATTACCTGCTTACCACAAAGGTAATTGATTTTCGAAGATCTTTGCCCAGGCTAATGGCTGCGGAATATGCGCCGCTTTTCCAGCCGGACAATGAAAGGATTTGCTGATCGCAGGCCTGGTGAACCGGCATTGTGAAAACCAACAGGCCCCTGGCATCGCGAAATTCTATGTTGCCTTTTATCTCCCTGTCGGTTTCAAAGCACCAGCTAAGGGTAATGTATTCTCTTGCCGGGCTCGGAAAAAGGGCAAACTTCAACTCGCTTTCCGATTCGCCGGGCGCAATAAATGGCGCCGGAGGCTGGGCCGGGGCCGACATGGCTTCAACCTCTTCGGATGGGTATAATATGGGCTCTTCGTATTCGATTGCGTGGTTGAGTATAAGAAATGACAGGGCCTTACCTGCCACGCGCGGGGTGGCTTCCAGGAAACCTTCCAGTTGCCGCAAGGCCTCTTCTGGCAAACCGGAATAGCCCGGGTAGTCTGCATGGTGCCATTGGGCCAGCAGGGCATAAAAATCCAGGTAATCCTGGTGGGCTTGCCATGCTTCTTCATGCGTAATGTCGAAGCTTTGTTCAACTTGGCTAAGGAACTGGTTACCCGTTGTAAAATCGCTTTTTGAAAATTGTAACTCAGCCAAAAGGTATTGGTAGCGAATGTCGTTGGTTTGGGCCAGCAATGCTTCAACAGCGGGGGCATTCCCGAAGCCGTCACGCTCATGCACAATTCCCTGGATGATTTGGTTCAGGGCCTGATCGTGACGGGTTTTCTGATAGGCCATAAATTGTTCGGCAATTTCTTTCTGGCCAAAGTGGAAAAGCCCATTGTCAATTTGCCAGCGCATATAGGCCGGAAGCTGATCGGCACGCGCATCAAGGGCTTCCTGTACCGCTTCTGATTTGGCAGCCTGGGGGTTTATTACCATCACATCGCGTATCATGGCCTTGTTAAAACTTTCTTCTTTGGCGCCAAGGGCCGTAAGCACCTGGTCAGAAAGATAGGGCGAGGTTTGCATCAGGCTCTGGTAAGTGTACCAGGCATCGCCCGTATTGGCCATTTCAACCTGCTGGGTTGTCAGCTCGGTGTTGCCCTGATCAACCATGTCCTGAAGTTGCTGAGAGGTAGTTTCGAAAAGGCTGTGTGCATTTTGTTTCTCGGCAAGTAATTCGGGATAAGATTTTGAGTGAGTATTTACAGGGCAGGAGGCATCGTAGTTAAAAATTAAGTTGGGCGATTCGTAAAAGAAAATTTTACTGCTATAATTGGCAGGTTTTACTCGTGGCTCAGACTGTACGTTGTGGTGAAAATAAGAGATGTTATCGCATTGGTTTACAAAATTCGAAATCAGGATGGGGCTGTTATTGCCAAACAAATTGCCGGCAAGGGTTGATGTGCTTGGGCTTCCTGCATATCCCTGCAATTGCCTGATGCCTTCAGGCTTTGAATAATTTTTGCCCGGTGCCACATAAATATCATAGGCATTGTCATTAAAAATGTTACACTTAATTTGTAACCCCTCCTGAAGATTCAACCCTTTGTTTTTTCCAATGGCTTCAATGCCTATGGTAAAATTACTAAAGGTATTGCGATAAATTTCATTTTGAAAAATCCCAGTATTCCTTGCAATCAGCCCCAGACTTCCGCAAGTAGTACTTCCGTTTGAGCTACTGCTTAAAACGTTGTCCTCAACAGTAAACATGGAAGAATTGTCAATATAAATGCCATAGGTATCTGCACAAGGCTGCCCGGCATAGGTATAACCGGGAGCTACAGAAAAAGTATTGCCTACAATGAAGGCGTTATCAATGGCGTTGAAGTAAATGCCACGGTATGTTGAGAAAGTAGAATTATTTACCGAAAAAGTTCGGTTTGGTACTTCCGTTGTTGAATGGATTCCATATTTAAGGCCTTCGAAATTACTGTTGTTAACCGAGAACCCCGCCGAAATGGTATAAATTCCATCTCGTGCCTGGCGGTAAGCCTGGAAATCTAAATTCTGGCGTTCATCAATAAATTCACATCCAGTAAAATTAACTCCGTTAACATCCCAAATGGTAACGTTTCCCCAGTGAACATTATGCAGAGTTTGTTCATCGGTAATAAAATTACAATTGGTAAAATACGAAATGGTGGGTATTTCCTGGCCCTGGCCATTAGTGTTCTTGTAGTTCATAAATTCTACATTACGCCAGTTGTTGCGAAAAGTAGAGTTGGTAGCCTGAATAATACCACCATTGGTATGCCAGGCCTCTCCAAATCCCCTTAATCTAACTCCGTATTCCGAGTTTTCAATCACCGCTCCGTTTTCCATAATCACCGCCCCCTGGTTTTCGAACGTCTGAGGCTTGGTTCGGTCGCCTACTACGTAAATACCGCGCCAGATTCCGCCGCATGACGATGAAATGTTGCTGTTATTTACATAAAGTTTTCCTCCTGGCTTAATTATCATTTTACTATTTTTTGCAGGAAAAAATAAATCAGAGTCCAAAATATTTAAAGTAGCTCCAGGTTCAATAATGATAGTATTTGCAAAATAACTCTTATCTTGCCAAGTGGTATTTGTCAAAATAATGTTATTGGTGGGTACAATTAAATGAGGATGTATGTATCCTTGAGGAATATTATTGGTTTGCCAGTCAATGTTGGAAATACCCAGATCAGTAGCAATAATTGCACCTTCTGAAATACAGATTACGCTATTGGGTTTTGCCACCAATTTTCCATTGCCTTCAATAATAATTTTTGCACATGGATCAATTTTTAAAGTGTCAGATTCAATTACTAACTCTGCATTATCTTTAATAATAAAGGTACTCCCTGCCTTAAGGTGTAAAGTAGATTTGTTATTTACAATTAGTGAGGCGTTTTTTTCCAGGACAAACTCGGACTCATCTTCACAAGAAAAATACGTTGGTTTAGAAAAATAGCCTGAAATCGGATCGCGTTTAATTTGATTTGGCGTAAAATTTTGGTCTAATTCAATTGTTTTATTTTCAGCAAGAATTACCTTCTCTTTTAAGACAATATTTCCTGTCCAACGAACATCATTAATAACCTCGTAATTATCCCAACTAATTCCAATCAAATATGTGCCATCAGGATTATCATCCATTGTAATCTTTAAGCCTGATAGGTATATTGACCTGTTGTTTCTACTTGCATCAGTGGCAATAAAACCTCCACCCTCTTGCCACGTGTAAAAAGTTGCCATGTTAACCGGGGAGGGATTACTTCCAATATCCATATGGCTTCTGCCACTGAAAGCATCGAAGTTATCGCCCAACCCTGGTAAACCACTGCTAATGAGTTGATTGTTATTGTCATATTTTGAGTAAAGGAGTTTTCCATCATGCCCATGTAAAAAAAGGCTATCAGAAAAAAAGTGATAAGTTTGGTCCTGATAACCTGATAAAGGATTGGGAATTAATCTTTTTTCTGCTCTGGAATGCGAATGATTTACGCAATTTGGGTTTTCATCATCAAGTTTAACATAATCCCAATTTCCTTCAGCGCTAATTATCCTTAAATTGTCCGTTTCATTTGTAGGATAAACCTCTGAAGAGGTACCTTCAAGTATGTCCTTTCCAACCTGAATATATGAATAAATGCCTTCACTACCTGTAGGGCGGCATGAAGCCCACACCGAAAAATCTGGGTTACGTGAATATTGAAGGTAGTCAAGCTTGTTATTACTGCCGATTTGGTGATTTTCTAACCAAATATATTGGTTAGAAGCACCTTCATCTATGTATGGCAGTTTAATCCTTACGGCATCACCTGTAGTTACAAAGTCCCTTAAAATAAAAGTTTTTGGGCCATCCTCCCTGCTTATGTTCGATGGAACGCCATTAGCCTGAATAAGATAATTATTTGGGTTATAAACCGGACTTGTCCAATGCATCCGCCAACGCTCATAGCCATTGCAAGAGACCAATCCTGAATTATAGGCGCCCATAAGGCCATAACCCCCCTCTACACCAAACCAGGTATTTATACCTCCTAACAAATAATGATTTCCTCCAGAAGTGTGAAAGCTGTTACCGCCAAAAAGAGCATGTGAAAATTCATGAATTGCTATCCCGGTTGGGTTCAGAGCGTGACCACCACATCCAATACCTTGATATGACAATACTGATAAATTATTTTTTAATTGCCCATTTATAATTAGGTTAAAAGAATATTTTGAAAAAATTCTACCTGAGCCACTATTTACACCTCCAAAGTTATAATTATTTTTATTTAAGGTGTTTCTAAGTAATATCTGCACCATATCAATATTTCCATCTCCATCACTATCATAATCGCTTAATGCATTATAGCCATTTATTGTACTTAGGCCGCCATTTAAATTGATAAGAGAAAAAACTTTGCTAATTAGTATGTCCAGGCTAAAGTTGGCTCCAGGGTTGTTTGGGGTAATGTATGATTGTTTGATGTTAACGACAATAAAGTCCCCCAACAATAATAAATTACCAAAGGATGATTCATAAAAAAGCCTTGTCATAACTCCATGAACCTGCCCGTTGTCTAGAACATCTATAAAATCTGTAATTAAATACGTTGGAATGCTTTGGTTATTTATACCTTGTTCCGATGCTGCTGGCCAGAGATTACAAGTGATGTTGTATTTTGGATCAAGGGTATCAGTTTGATCATATATTATATTTACCATTATGTTAAGTAATCGGTAGGTTCCGGTTGGTTTTATGCTGGCCAAAGTAGAGGGCAATTGATGAAAATAACCTTGCCAACTTTGGTAATTACTTTTAAAGGAGGCATTAGTAGTGTCAGCCAAGCAAATATGCTCTGTCTGTGCAATACATGTTTTTTCAAACAAAAAATCCAAAGCCCCAAAAGAAGAATAATTTTTACAGTTAGTTGATTTCTCATAGCTTTAATATTTTTAAAATAAACACTAAATTTTCACTTGTTTCAATCTTAACTAAATACCAACCTGACTTAAGATTCGAAATATCTATGATTTTTTGTTTTTCTAATTTTTGGCTTAATAGCAACTGATTTTGAAAATTGAAAATGCTCATCGTAAAAAAATCACCAAATTTTTCAGAGATATGTATGAAATCTTTTGTTGGGTTGGGCCAAATTCTCAAGGAAGTATTTGAAAAACCCTCCACATGGCTTATAGACAAATTACAAGTATTGAAAAAATTATTCATGTAAACCAACTCATTATTTTCGTAACAGCATAGCAGTGCTGTTACCAGTGTGCTTCCATCTATACTTCCGGAGTTTAAGAGATAAATGGTAGTGTTTCCTATACCTTCAATCCAAATAGGATTTTCTCCAAATTCAGGTGAAAGCACCCACCTTTTGCGAAAATCCCCGGTTAGCAGTTCAATACTGTCAACCTGAAGAATAGTATATTTTGCCCCCGGATTCCCATATAGTCTGACAGTGTCGCCCTCTTCCAGTGAAAAATCATACAATAAAGTTGGCTCTTGACCAAAGTTATTCCGGTAATAGACCTTTTTGGCATTAATGTCTTCTCTCAAATAACCAAGCAAATAAGATTTCTCAGGAAACCTAACCAGGACCTCATAATACAGGGTGTCTTCAAGAAGTATGGTATCACCAAAAAATAATTCATCAGTAGAAGCACCCCCGCCATGTGGGCTTAGCCTTGCAACATTCCATTTCCTTTCAATATCAATCAAAGGCACATAATCTTGCCCGTAAACCTTGGCTGTATTGCATAAAGAGAAAAAGCACAAAACTGCCGCAGCCAATAATGCAATGCGGTTTGGTAGTTTAGTTTTCATAACACTTAGTCTTTTTGATTTGGTTTTTCCTTAGCCCTTATCCATAGACCAAGCCGGTTTGGCAAAGGCCCGTTTCAAAAAAGCTTGTATTTTTCTGCAAGTAACGAAAAAAAACTTTGCAAAGCAAGTTTTATCGCAAAATGGAGGTTGCTTAAAATGATTCTGAAAAAGTTTGTACAGCGGAGCGTTTCCTTTGCTGAAAAAAACCGCCTGGTTAAGGTGGGAAAAAAGAGGGATAATTTGACGCATTATCCGGGCGGTTTAGGGTTAAAGGGCGGTGCTTCGGCTTCAACACGAAGGACAAGGCAAAGCAACGGGTTTATGGCAACGGACCGTAAGTGATTCAGCATGCTGTTAATGGAACAATCGTATTGTTTCAATAAAAATTAAAGCGAAAAATTGTTTTTTGTTTGGAATATTTGATTCTTTATCTTAAGTTTGAAGGTCAATTTTGTTTTTTAGTGCTTTTTTTGATCATTTTACTGCCACAGAAAATCCAACGTTGTAATCGAATGTCGGAAGGATGTGCAAATTCCTCCTGACAATATATATCAGAAAGATTGAGTAAGTTGGCTTTTTTTAGAAAAGAGCAAACCATTATTAAACTCAAAGCAATATGAAAACAATTCATTTAATCCAGAGAGCAAAAAAAGTCAGCAAAAGAATGCTTTCATTGTCGCTCATTTTGTTTTTAATGTTTAGCTGCAATAAAAATGAAAACTTTTCGGAAAAAGTTGAATTAGTATCTCCTGAAGGATATGTTCTTGCAGAAAGCCTTGATGAATTAATTACACTTTTGGATTTAAGCAAAGGCAGTAAGATAGTTGATGTTTCTTTTATGGAAACTGACCAGGCTGTTATGGGTTTTGTAACTTACACAGGAGAAGATGGAATTACAAATACTGTTGGAATTGGAAGCGGCAACATAAATTATGAAGCGGAACGTTTAATCGTTCAAAGAGGCTTAAAATCGTCAAAAGACAAAGTCACAGTGAGTTGTTCTGGTTGTGAGAATTGCAGGGTTATGGGGACGATTTACCCAGATGGCACTATGACAGTTAATTGTGAAAGTAGTTGCTGCACCATGACCATAGAAGGAGGAACAGAAATTAAACCGGTAGATCCTTAAGAAACTTCGCAAATAACCTGAAATTTCGCAAATACATTACAGCTTTGGCAGTAAGCTAATAATTTTTGATTGCGGTAAACCAGGTTTTCTTTCCGCAAATAATACATCCATTGCCTGCCAACAGGCAATCAATGCCGGAAAACGTAAAAAGGTAAGAAATAACCAGCCACCAGGTCAGTGACTTGGTGGCTGGTTATTTTATTGCATAAGAACCCTATCAGGCCATCAGGCTCTCGATGTCGGCCACAGTCTTTGGAATTGCGGGGCCCAAAATTTTACACCCCTCTTCGGTTACCAGCACATCATCTTCGATGCGAATGCCTCCGAAGGCGATGTATTCCTTCACCCTATCGTAGTTGATGAACTCGGTGAACTTCCCTTCCTTATCCCATTGTTCGATGAGGGCTGGGATGAAGTAAATGCCTGGTTCAACGGTCAGCACAAAGCCAGGTTTAAGGCGTTTGCCAAGGCGCAGGTAAGCGG
>JAVEVB010000102.1:0-7564 GCA_034005265.1 Lentimicrobium sp. | reverse complement strand
TCACCTTCCCTTCTCTGATAAGCCGAAAAATCGAATCATGTGTCCTCAGGAAAACTTCGGGCTTTTCCGCACGGATCGCAGCAAGGCTGTTGATATCAAAAAAACGTCGGTAGTTGATTTCGTCCGTTGCCACCTGCCAATAAGAAAGCCGATATATCTGTTCCCTGAGAAGTTTATCCAAGTTATCAAAGCTGCGTGGGTCACCCTTGGCGCCGTTGAATAAATATATATTTTCAAGGATGAAGGCTTCGATCTCCGGGCAGTCCTTGCAGAGGCTTGCGAGGCGTCTTTTGATGACTTCTTTTTCGCGGATTCTCTCCATGATCCTCTCTGTTTCATCCTCGGTAACAGATGGTAGATGCTTTAAAGCGGTTATAATGCTCAAAAAATCCATAAAATGGGGATCATCATTCCTCAACTTCTCCTCTAGTCTTGTCAACCCGCATTCAAGAACGAGGGTATACGTCTGCGGCCGTATGGGAATTTTATTATCATAGTACAAAACGTAAAAAGCACCCTCTTCGAAAGATAACCTTATTTCCTGGTTCTCAAGAACTCTACCGTATTGGTCGCCCAGGATAGGAAGGAGTACCTTGTCTTTGAGCTCATCCTTAACAGGGTCCCACTCGATGTCAAAAAAATCATTATGAAGGGAACTCCTTCCATTCTCCAAAACATCCATCCACCATCTGTTATCCTTTCCTGTAATACACATGTGGTTAGGAACTACGTCCAGGATCTGGCCCATTCCAAATTGCCGTAAGGTATCTGTCATAGCATCATATTCTTCTTCTGTTCCCACCTCCGGGTTTAACTGTGAATGGTCCACGATATCGTAACCATGGGGGCTTCCCTCCTTTGCCTTGAAGTATGGTGAAGCATAAATATCGGTTATCCCCAGGTGATAGAGATAGGGAACGATTTCTGTGGCATCTGAAAATCGAAACTGTCCGTTGAACTGAAGCCTGTAAGTTGAGACCGGGATGCGGGGAAGTGCAGGATGAGTGTTATCCATGCCTCTCCTCCTGAACTTTGTGTAAAAGAGACTGCATATTGAAGGAGAGCAGTTCGCCTAAATGACAGAATCGATTTGACCATTCGCTTTGGTTCTCCTTGTCTGCAATCGAAACCAGTTGACGATATTTCTTCTGCACCACACTGAAAAAGACGTTTTGTGTCTCCCACAGATTTACGTCAATCGCCATAGACCGGATCAGCTCTATAATCCTCTCCATCGCGACAAGCCGTTCCGAATCGGACGGCTCCTTGCTAAACTCGTACATCATCTTCTCTATAGTCTTCCTGATGGCAAATTCAAGCTCGGGGGACTCCATGCGTAAATTAAACTTCTTCAGGTTACCCACAATCTCTTCAACTGCACCCACATCAACCATTTGTTTTCTGAAAATGTTCTGAAGATCTGCCTTTGATACAAGTGCTGCTATATTAAGAAGAACGGATGGAACCGGTACGTAGTTCGTATGGAGAAGTTCCATGAGAACCTTGCTTTCCTCATACATTTCCCTGTGCTTGTTCTCAAATTTCTCGAGCAATCGTTCGGTAATGAGGGCCAACACTCTTCTCTTCTGATCCCGAAAAAGATGGTTGAGGCTACAGGTGTGTATTCCGAAGTGCTGATCCATTTGTCTCGCAAGTTCTGAAAATTCATTTTTTTGGAAGGCTGAGAGTATTTCCGCTTTCATTACATTATATGCTTCTTCCCCAAGGAAAGTTCGGACACCCCCGTTCAAGAATAGACTTCCAAGCTGTGCAACGCTGAAGCTTATGCGTTCTACGTCGTGGGTAATCATTGATTTGACGGAAACCCTTCCTATTGCTAATTTTGCACCACCGGACTCTATCTTGTCATACTCCTCCTGATTTACAGAATAGCTGTAAATGCCGGCCTCGGTTCCATAATCCTGAAAAAGAGAACTTAACGCATAATGTGCGCCCACATCCTTGAGGCTAATTATTGAAGTTTTGACAAGTCGTTCATAGACTATTGCCCCATCAACAAACTCAGGTATATTGGACTTTGCCTGCCGAAGCTTCCCGCAAAATTCTTCTTCAATAGGGAGTCCAAAAATCTCTTTTGCAAGCTGTATGGCCCGGGCTGCATAGGAAAGAATCTGGACTGTTTCCAATCCGGATAGTTCATCAAAAAACCATCCGCAGCTTGTATACATTAGGAGCAAATGGCGCTCCATCTCAAGAAGCTTAAGGGCTGTTATTCTTTCTTCATCAGTGAGTGGTTTTATTTCGTGTTTCGTAAAAAAACTCTCTACATTATGAAGAGAACGATCAAGAATGATGTTTATATAATCATCCCGTATCATCCAGGGATTGCCAAACAATACCTTCGCTTTTTCTTCAAAGTGAACTGCAAGGACATCCCTCAACCAGTCGAGCGCTTCCCTGAGGGGGCCCCTCCATTCCTGATTCCAATCACAATGCCCGCCTGAATTACAGCCGCAATTGTTTCTCCATCGCTCAACGCCGTGAATACAGCTCCAGGATGTGTTCTCAATGATCTGTACCTCGAAGGGTGGGGGAAACCTCTCCAAATATTCACCGAAATTCGTAAGCCGTGCGAAATTCTGTTGCTCAAGATAGCGAAGCGCATACGCGAGGGCCATATCTCCATATTTCTTATGGTGACCATAAGTCTCACCGTCAGTCGCCAGGCTCAACACCTGGGGCCAAGGCCTCTTTTCCGAAAAACCGGACAAGATGCGAGCAGCTAAATCCTCCCCTCTGTCAAGAATATTCTCAAACGCGACCGCCTTGGATATCGGACCATCGTAGAATATGATATCAATAATCTGTCCTGAGGGAAGTCTGCATGAATACGGAACGGTTGGATCGATACGACTCCCGCTCACATCTCTCCATTTCCCATGGCCTTTGCGTCTCACCCGCAAGGCCTGATGGGGAGCAAGAATCGTAAACCTGATACCGTATTCGGCAAGGAGATCAAGGGATTCAAGATCTGCTGCCGTCTCAGGAAGCCACATACCTTCAGGGAACCTCTTAAATCTATGCTCAAAGTCCTTGATTCCCCATATTATCTGGGTCTTCTTATCCCTGGTATTGGCAAGGGGCATAATTATATGGTTGTATGCCTGTGCTATGGCCCCACCATGACCGCCATGTTTCTCCATGCTCAGCCGATCGGCATCCAGTATGGCCTTATAGACGCTTGGAGTGCAAGCCTCCATCCAGGAAAGTAGGGTTGGGCCAAAATTGAAGCTAATCTTTGCATAGTTGCTTACGATATCCATGATACGCCTATCACCATCAAGAATCCGGGCAGCGCTGTTCGGAGCGTAACATTCGGCAGTAATTCTCTCATTCCAATCGTGATAGGGATATGCAGAGTCCTGAACCTCAACAGCCTCTAGCCAGGGATTTTCCCGTGGTGGCTGGTAAAAGTGACCATGGATGCAAACATATTTCTCCATTTAACTCTCCAGATTGCCACATCTATAGACAACTGCACCCCATGGTTGCATGGCGATTCTCGTACCTGAACCCTTTGATACAGTTTTTGATGGTGCCGTTTCGTGTCCGTTGACTCCCCACCGCTGAGAAGATGCGTCAAAGACTTTTTCCCAATGACCGGTTGAAAGCGTGAGCTCAACGTCGGCATGCTTCTCATTAAAACTAAACAGACAGAATATAGCGTTATTCCCGAAATAGTCTTCCACAAGCAGCACCTTTTCTGCTTCAAACCTTGTTACCTCCGGCGTCTTGTCAAATAACAAACCGAGAGCACGAAGTTCTTTCCTGAGCGCTATGAGTGACTGATAAAAGTTAAACAGTATATTTGTTTGAATATCGCTTTTATTCTCTGGGCTTAGCTTAGAAACACGAAAACTTTCCTCAGCCTGTGGATCGGGAGGTTCCTCCTGCCAACCGAAAACGGCAAATTCGTCCCTTCTTCCCCTCCGAACCGCTTCTATAAGTTCATTGTCTGAATGGTGCACAAAATAGAGGAATGGAGCTGTCTCGCCATATTCCTCCCCCATAAAAAGCAGGGGTATGAATGGGGAGAGGAGCACAACCGATGCGGCAAGCTTGAGTTGTTCCCCGGTTACGTTAGCCGAGAGTCTATCTCCGAGCATCCTGTTCCCTACCTGGTCATGATTTTGTGAAAAAACAACAAATTGTTGGCATGGCCTGCCTTCGGAGGAATTGCCGTGTCTTCGCCTCCTGAAACGTGAATACTGCCCATCATATACGAATCCTTTTCTCAGGGCCTTTGATAGGTGCCGCAGGGAGCCAAAATCATGGTAGTATCCATCCCGCTCTCCTGTGATGAGCGCATGGAGCGCGTGGTGAAAATCATCATTCCACTGGGCGTCCAAACCAAAACCTCCGGCTGACTTAGGGTTGATTATACGCACATCGTTTAGGTCACTTTCCGGAATAATATAGATATTTCTACCTTCAGCATTTGCCTCATAATGGATTGCTTCTCCTATTTCCTCGAGGATATGGCGTGCGCTGAAATCATAGATGCCATGAATGGCATCTATCCTGAGGGCATCGAGGTGATATTCCGTAACCCAAAAAAGGGCATTGCATATAAAATAGTGTCGCACATCGTCACTGTATGGTCCGTCATAGTTTATGGCATCACCCCATGGCGTTTTATACCGGTCGGTGAAGTAAGGACCGAACTGACTAAGATAATTGCCCTCTGGTCCAAGGTGGTTATACACGACATCGAGAATGACAGAAATGTTCGTTTTATGGCAAGCATTAACCAATGTTTTGAGACCGGAAGGGCCACCATAGGTATTCTGAGGAGCAAAAGGATAAACACCATCATATCCCCAGTTTCTGCTTCCCGGGAATTGGCCAACGGGCATAAGCTCAATCGCTGTCACCCCAAGCGCTCTCAGATACTCAAGGTACGGGGTTATGGAAGTAAAGGTGCCATCACGGGTAAAGGTGCCGACATGCAACTCATAGATGATAAGGTCCTTAAGCGGCACCCCCTTCCAGTTTTTGTCGTCCCACAAAAACGTTAGCGGGTCAATAATCTGAGAAGGTCCGTGAACACCCTCCGGCTGAAATCGAGATACGGGATCAGGCAACTCTCTTCCGTCACCGAATTTGCAATAATACCGATCACCATTGCGCACATTTTCTGCACTTCCTGAAAAATAGCCATTTCTTTCTTTTTTCAGTGTAATACTTTGTGTAGTTTTTCGTGAGAAAATCTTCACCGACAATTTTGGAGCGTAAGGAGCCCACACCTTAAATGAGGCCTTGTCAGATCCAATCATGCGGGCACCAATTTCTATGGGTAATCTCGTACCTGTCATATCTTCATTTTCACAAAAATCAAATCAACTCTAATACTGTCTTCCCTTTGTTTTCAGAAACGTACCAGGCTGCCAAATAGTCCCGCGCCTGTCTCGTTATCAGAAAGTTTGCCCTCACGGTCTCTTGTGCTCTTTCCCCCATCGCCCGGGCAAGTCCTGGTTGATTGAGGAGTTGTCGCATTCTAAAGGCCGCCCCTTCAATTGAGTTCACAAGAAAGCCGTTCACACCATGGACAATTTGAAGTGGTATGCCGCCCACGGCCCCACCAATAACGGGTTTTCTCTTCCACATGGCCTCTGAAACAGTAAGGCCGAAACCCTCTTTGAGCGACTTCTGCAAAACTATGGTCGCCATCCTCTGGAGGGCGTTGATGTCTTTGTCGCTAAACGGGGGCAGCAGCAAAATATGGATATCGGGATCTGAACTAGCAAATTCCTTTACCAGAGCCAGCACTGCTGCCCCCTCGGGATCGTCTGTTGCGGGACTACCAGCAAGTATCAAAATACAATCGTTATAACGCTTTACCATGCGGTATGCCTGAATGACTCCTGTTGGATCCTTGAATTTATCAAAGCGTGAAACTTGAAGGATGATGGGTCTATCCTGGGGCAAATTCAATTTTTCAGCCGTTTCTTTTATCTCTTCCTCAGTGAGTTCCCTATTTTTTTCGCTTAAAGGATCAATGGAAGGAGGAATAATAAACTCATCGATCTTCAATGCCCGCGCAAACCTGGCTACAGAAAATATGACAGCATCGAAGTTCTCGGTGTACTTTCCCAGACGGGCGTAAACGTCCTTCACGGGATTCGACAGATCGATGTGACATCGCCACAGCCACGTGCCCCTTTTTTTAAATCTCACAAGGGGGCCAGGCTGAGGATCGTGAATAATCACTGCATCTGCATCGAGATTTATGGTTTCTGCATTCCTCTTGTTCACATCGAAATGGTACTCCCACATCTCATCCGTGATAATCTCCATGTTGCCCTGGAGGGCGTTGTGTATCTTCTTGGTGATGTCAAAAAACTTTGCGTCCCCTGTTATAACTTCCCAGCGTGCATCAATGCCAAGGCTTTGAAAAATGGGGATCATTCTTTGGAGTATCTCGGCAACTCCTCCACCTTCTTTCGTAGAATTTACATGGAGGAACGAGCGACCGTTTAAACTTTCAGCTAATTTCTGCAGAAGCATCAAATCACCTTTTGGTACTATACCGTTATAGCTTGTTATCATTTGGATCGCACCATCCTTTCCATATCTTTTCTAACCCATTCCTCTACGGCATCCCCGATGTAATGGCGTATCTCTTCGACGTTGTGCATAAATGGATCGATTGACTGAATGTGCATAGCCAAATCATTTTCCCCGAGCACGTCGGAAATCCATTTGGAGAAATCATCCACCCTTTCCTTCACTCGCACGCGAGCCTCATAGAAATGATAATAGATCGATCCTCTTTCGATCACCTTCATGGCCATGAGGAACTCTGCAAGGTTCCTCACCCAAATCCCTACGGGAAAAACGAGGGTCACTGTTTCGTTAAAATAAAACTCATCGCCTCGCCTCGCCTCTCTTGGTTCCGGCGACCCTTCCATATAGCCTGTAATGACATGCTGAAATTCTTGCCGCACATCCCTGATGGTTTCAAATCGATACGGATCAATGTTGGAAAGCTGTTCAGCCAAAGACCGCTCCTCAAGGCTCTCCCCAACCCACTGCGCAAAATCATTCGTATATTCGAGGACATGCTCTTTGAGAAAATATTGATACGTGTGATGGAAAATGCATTCGTCGCTTACAGATCCTATAAAATTGGATAGTTCTTTTACGTTCCGGGCCTTTTTCCCTGTTGATTTCAGGATGCCTATGCACTGCTTAAACTCGAAAGGTGTGACTGCTAATACCATATTATCTGCCCTCCCTGATGATATCCCCCTCTTAATCAAACTTCATACTATGGTGAGGGGTTCCTGCGGTAAAGGGATCGGTCAGCCTGCGACCGATAGTTTAGCTAATTCATGCCACAGGAGGTCGATGCGATCTGTTGCTGCAATGAGATTTGTATCCATCTCCGCTTTTATCTCTTTTACCATTCCTTGAAGCCTCTCAAAAGATGCTTTCTTGCCGCTATTGTCCCCGGCCAGTTTTTTGGCTTCGTCAAGAGTTTGAAAAAGAAGGTCCAGTTCTCCTTTTGCAGTTCCAACGTTCTTTGCCATAAGCTCTGTTT
>JAVEVB010000007.1:0-127508 GCA_034005265.1 Lentimicrobium sp. | reverse complement strand
AAACTTTGCGTCTTCGCGTCTTTGCGTGATTCTTTAACCAACTTTGATATGAAAAAAACAATCATACTCCTTTTCTTTATCGCCCTGAGCGGTATATCCCATGCCCAGCAACCAATAGATTCACTGTTTCTTTGGGTGAATTTTCAGGAAGAAAATATTGTTATTGACATCCCAAAAGACTATTTTACGCTTCGCACAGTAGTGCCCCAACTGCCGCAGTTTGTTGTAGTGCGTAAGTTGAATATCATGGTGCCGCCATTGCCGGAGAAAGAAAAACTCCTGCAATCGTTTGCCACTTACTTTGGCAAAGCGGCCCCTTCCAATAACAATCAGCGCCTTGATTGGCTGCGCGTAATGGCCTTGTATATTTACTTCAGCCACAATGATTTGTCGCAATTGCCACAAGAGGTTTTACCAACATTAGAAAACTGGCACACAGCACCCGAAACAAAAGGGATACAGGAGGAAGTGGGGATGGTAATTAACTACATAAATGCTTTGAAATGAGGGTTAGGATTGTCTCTGCCTTCCAAAAGTGCCCAGGTATCGTTACCCTAAACTCCTCATTTCAATAAACCGTTTTATCATCTATCATAAACCGTTTTTTTTAATCAATCATCCTTATGAACATCGAAACACTTCGCGATTACTGTCTTTCCTTGCCGGGGGCAAGTGAGCATTTCCCTTTTGATGAAACCACACTTGTTTTTAAGGCAAACGGCAAAATTTTTGCGCTTACCGATCTTGAAGGGCCACTCAGTGCGAATCTTAAATGCGACCCCGAGCTGGCTATTGAACTACGTGAGCAGTACCCCTCAGTTAAACCGGGCTATCACATGAATAAAAAACACTGGAATACTGTTGAAATAGATGGAACACTCAGCGATAAACTGCTTATTGAATGGATTGACCATTCCTACAATCTTATTGCCGGACCAAAGAAGAAAAAGTAATCTTATGCCCCTTCTTCCTGATGGAGCGAAGGGCTATTTTTATCTTTCAATTTAAAAACATCAGCCAAAAGATATCCCATTACAGCGCCCCACAATATGCTCATGTAAGGATTCGAGGTTATGGCGCATCCACCAGATGTACAGCCTACAAAATGATAATAAAGATATCCTCCTATTGCACCCACGAATAAACCAATCAGGTTTTTAATGGTATTTCGGGATGAAAACCAGGCTTTGGTTTTATTCAATAAATTACTGCCGGGATTATTTTCTGACATGATATTACGAAATTAAATATGTAGAATCTTGCATATCAAGAATCCTGCCAGAGTCAAATCCTCCTATTGCCAAAGCACGCTAAGCATTAATTTGGTCTCGTCTCCTGGGACTAGAGCAATCATGAAGTTGGCAGTTAGTAATACATTTATATCAGTTAATTTGGTAATACAATGTGCTAGCGCGCGTTTGGTAACGCGTGCCTACATCGCTAATTGAATTCTATGGCACGGGTTCGTACCTGCCCGGTTATCAAATACTACCTGAAATAAACCACCGTCACCCCATGTCCGCCACGTTCAAGACTTTCATCCTCATAACGCACAACTTCCTGTAAATCACGCAGATGGGAATGGAGAATATTACGCAGCACACCGTCGCCTTTGCCATGAAGGATGCGCACTTCATTTACCCTGAGCAAAATGGCCTGGTCAATGTAACGAACGATGGCCTGCTGGGCTTCCTCTGCTTTTTTACCGCGAATATCAATGGACATTTTAAAATCCGCCATTTTGTCATTCAACTGGTGGATAACGCTCACCGGTGGCTTGGCAAAACGCTGATTGGCTTCCCAGGTGCGGATTTCAGCATAGCTGGCATGTTCCAGTTTATCAATGCTGGTGCGCAATTTCACTGAATCAAACAAAACGGTAACCTGTTTGCCCCTGATCTCTTCAACTTTTCCAAGGGTTTGCTGGCCTTCAATCCTCACTATATTCCCGGGCTTTATCGGCCCTTTAGATTTTTCCGGATTGGAGGGTTTGGCCTCTTTTTGAATGAATTTTTCCGGAATTTTAATTTTACTATCAACGGATTCCAATAAAACTTCTTTTTCCCTGCTCAGCTTATCACGAATTTCACGGGTGGGTTCCTTTGCTGCTTTACTTTCTTTAATATCACGTATGGTATTCTCAATCAGCTTATTGGAATTGTCGAGCAATCGTTGCGCTTTTTGTTTGGCTTCTTTTAGCAATTCCTGCTTACGACCTTCGAGGTTGCCGAGCAGCAATTCATAGCGGCTTACCAGCGAGGCAAGGGTTTCGTCGGCTACCTTGAGGTCAAGTTTTTTTTGCTCAATGTTTTTCTTATCCACTTCAAGTTGGGCCAATTGTTTCTCAAAGTCAAGCTGGGTCTGGCTGATTTTTGATGTAGCCTTAGCCAAAACCGCTTCCGGGAAACCGATCTTCCGGGCAATTTCAAAGGCAAAAGAACTTCCTGGCTTGCCAGGGCTAAGTTTGAACAAAGGTTGCATGGCCTGGGCATCGTAAAGCATGGCCGCATTAAAAATACCCGGAAATTTATCTGCCATCAACTTTAGGTTGGTGTAGTGGGTGGTTATAATGCCAAAACAAGCGGATTCATTGAGTTTCTCAAGACTTGCTTCGGCCATGGCACCCCCAAGCTGGGGTTCGGTACCAGCCCCAAATTCATCAATCAGGATAAGCGTTTTTTCATCAGCATGTTCAATAAAATTCCTGATGTGTATCAAATGGGAGCTGTAGGTACTGAGATCATTTTCCAGGGATTGCTCATCGCCGATCTCGAGGAATATTTTGCTGAAAATCCCTGAAGTTGAATCTTCACCTACCGGAATCAACAACCCACACTGAAGCATATACTGGAGCAAAGCAGCCGTTTTCAGGCAAACCGATTTTCCCCCGGCATTAGGTCCGCTGATTACCATAATCCGTTCATTGCTGTTCAGGTTTATTTCCTGATCCACTATTTTGCGGCCTTGTTGCTTCAATGCCTGCATAAGTAGCGGATGCACTGCCCTGCGCCAGTCCATCAATGTCTCTCTGCTCAATTTCGGTTTCACCGCATTCATTTCAATGCCCAGCAGTGCCTTAGCCCTGATAAAGTCAATCCTGCCCAGAAATTCATAATAGTCAATAAGTTCTGGAATGTAAGGCCTCAGGAATTTAGAGAATTCTATCAGGATGCGGGTGATTTCCTGCCGTTCCTCAACCCTTAGATTTTGAATTTCGTTGTTGATTTCAAAAACTTCGGCAGGTTCAACAAAAACGGTGTGGCCGGTTGCAGAAGTGTCATGTACATAACCCTGAAGCTTGCGTTTATTGGCTGCCAGCAGCGGAATAACCAACCGGCCGTTTCTAATGGTTAAGGCTGCATCATCCTGGGCAATGCCTTCCTTTCTGGCCGAAGCCATAATCTGATTAATGCGCCGGTCAACGCCCGATATTCTTCCGGCTATTTCCTTGCGAAGGCTGAAAAGTTTATCGCTGGCCTTGTCTCTTATTTCTGACTTTTCATCAAGAATGGAATCAATCTGTTTGACAATGGATTGATCGGGGATTTCAAGTTCGCCAATTTTCAGTAAATTCGGGAAACGCTCAGCATCAAGTTTATGAAGATAACGGATGATTTCAGTAATGGCTATCAGCGAAAGCCTTAATTCAGACATGGCTTCCGGCTCGGTGAAAGTTCCTGGAAGCTTAACCCGGGTCAATTCTTCAGTAAGGTCATAATAATCCTGGGCAGGGAAATTACCCATGAATTTAAGGATATACAGCATTTCATCGGTTGTGCCCAACAATGCACTGATTTTATCAAAATCATCGGTAAATGTGGCCTGCGCAACGCTTTCAGCCCCCTTTGAACTTAGACAATGGCGCTGTAGATTTTCACGGATTTGGTCAAAACCGGTTTTATGTTCGAAACTTGAAGGATAGATCACTGATTGAAACTTTTGGCAAAAATAGGCATTATTCCACTGAAGGCACAGTATCGTTTTGAGCAGGGAACGGATGAAGCCTTGTTTTTCTAAAGGTCATAAGAAGTAACAAAACAATTGAACTGAGCGCAATTACCGCAAATAAAATATTCATCCACAAGGGTTTAATAAACTTCATAGGACTGTAATCACCTATCGTTACATAAGCTGCCCAGTAATAAGGATGGGAACGAAGCATATTCCCTTCGGCAAGCATATCAAGCTTGGCTTGTCGCAAGGCTTCATCTTTGGGCATGCCTTTATCAAGATATTTATAAAAACTCGTAACAATCTGTGCACTTGCCTGATCTTCAACCGACCACATGGTCATAACAATACCAGGCACCCCGGCATAAATAAATCCCCGGGCCAGGTTCATAATGCCTTCACCCTTCAGTAATTTGCCTGTGCCGGTGTTGCAGGCACTCAATACCGCCAGTCCGGCATTTATATCCATCCCAAAAAGCTCATAGGTGTTGAGCATTCCATCTTCAAGGGTGTCGCCATCCTGATAAAAAACCAACTTCGAAAGCATGGGCTTTTCGTTGTTGATAAGGGTATGCATGGCAAAATGAAGAATATTATAATCTGCTACCTGTTCTTTAAAGGCCCTTTCAGTAGCTTTTTCATCAACCAGACTTTTCCCCGACAGGATTTTCCTGATTTTATCTATCTCATCTCCCACACCAGGGATGGGTAACAGATAAACGGTATTCCCCGTTTCATCAACAAACCCATCCTTTTCCAGATTGGTGAGATTATCATAACTTGGCGCCATGGCCAATAAGTTACGCACTGGTTTTTTGTGTTTGTTTTGAAGCCCGGAATATTGCAATGCAGCAGATGCGCTATAGCTGATGATGTGATCATAAATAAGGTACGGCAAATGCTTGAAATCCATTTTTGTTGAATCGCCGGCAGCCGTCAGCAACATATCAAAGGAAACATATCCAATCTCACCATCAGGAACAATAATCAATTTTTTATCATCATTAATTTTCTTAACCGGTGCCAACAGATCAAGGTATAAAGCATGTGCTGAGTGGATATAATTCAGGTAATCTGATTTTTGAATACTCATCAAGCCCTCAGACTGGGTAGAAGAAGTAATGGTTTGAATATTTGCCCTGAATTGACTGTTGATCTTTTTTGAAAGCACTTCAAACTTATCTTTGCTCAGGACAAAGGTGTATAAGGTAGTATCACCCAATGCATATTCAATAAAAGTACGGCCGGGCTCCATGTTGTCCCGGATTTTTTGGATATCCAATTCCGGCTCCTTGTACTTAAGCGCATGATATTCCGGATATTCCTTTTCCAGCACAAGAATCAGGCTGTCATATTTTACCTGCAACTCAAATTCCCTGGCTTCCCAGAAGCGGATTTTTTCCTTGTCAGTATCTGGCTCAAGCTGAGCTTCATAGATATATCTGGAATAGGAACCCAGGTCGAGTTTAAGTTGGTTCTCAAGCTTGAGAATACCCGGTGGTATTTCCCCAAACTGACGGGCTTCCAATTCAAGCATGGAAGAAATCAATACCGCTGATTTACCTTTATCCGCATATTTAAACGCCTGTTCAGCATATTTTTCATCCCCGCTCATTCTGTAAAGCTCAACAGCCACCTTTACCGTATTCAGGTATGTTTTTCGCTCATCATCTGAAATCTGAAGCTTACTCTCCTCGTTTTGATACATTGCCCTGAGTTTTTCTACCGCCTTTACAGAAAGTTTATAGGTTTCGAAACTAAGGTTCATCAATTTAATATCGTCTTTTGCCTGTGCAATATCAAACAGTGCATTTGCTTTCCCGTTCAATGCATTCACTAAGTATCGATCAGGAACCAAAAGATTTTCTGCGGGATTGGCCATAAATGAAGTATCCACAAAATCAGGCATAAAAGCCAGTATGGCATTCTGAAAGTAAATTAAAGATTTAGAAGGCTTAGAAATTGTCGAGTAGTACGTTCCCAGATGAGTGTAATTGTTTGACACTTCCCTGCTGTTATTTCCAAATTGCAATTTTGAGATGCTGAGGGCTTGTTTAAACATTTTCAATCCAAGATCGCCCCTGCCCTCCACAAGTTGAAAATATCCAAACCGTGTATAGAGTAATGCCGTCTCAGGATGGGATTCACCTAAAAACTCAGTAGCTAACTTAATGGATTTCAGGTAATACTCCTCTGCCAAATCAACATTACCCATTTTAGCGTACAAACTGGCCAGATTGCTATAAGACTTAATGGTAGCTTCACTGTTTTCATCGGGTGGAATACTCGCCTTATAGTATATCAACGCACTGGCATAATCTTCCTTTTTCTCAAGTGCATAACCTATATTCATATTAATGGCAAGAACCTGCACATGCGTTGGACCATAATTTTTTTCGGCAATCGACAATGCCTTTTTAAAGTACAACAGGGCTTTTTCATAATCACCCAAATGCACGTAACTCTGACCCTTATTCTGATATAAACTTCCGATATCGGGATGATCAGGGGTGAGTTTTTTCAACAAAATAATTTCTGATTTATCGTAATAGGGCAATGCAGCCGCTTCATTGTTCATTAATGCCATCAACCGGCCCATGTTTAGGTAACGGTTGGCCAGGTCCGGATCAAAAGGATCGGTTATCTTTTCTAAAATAGTCAATGATTTTACCAGGGTTTTTTCGGCCTGCATGTAATCCCCTTTTTGAGCATAGATAATGCCTATATTCTGCAAGTACCGTGACAGATCAGCGTCCTCAGGATTTTTTCTTTTAGAGGCCAGGGTGTAAGCCTTATTGTAATTCTCCAATGCAAAATTGTAGTCACTTCTGAAAAATCCTATTGTTCCCAGCCCATTGTAGGTAAGTGCCAGGGTAGTGTCATTGGCACCGGTGGCTGCAACCCGGCTTTCAATACTTCGGTTAAAATGGATAACCGCGCTATCAAATTCTCCTTTGTCCAGAAACATTAGCCCTTCCCGGTGACTCAAATCTGCCAGATACGTTTTATTGTCATCGAAATAATCTTTTTGAATTAAACGCGCTTCTTGCAGGATAATCTCAGCAGAATCAGCTTTCCCCTGTATCCGGTGTATATCAACAACCTTTAGTAGTGTTTCAAAATAAACATTCCATTTTTTATCCTTATGAAGTATCAACATGGCGCTTTCGTAATTTCTCAAAGCACTGTCGTATTTCGAAGAACGCATATACCGATCCGCTTTTAGCAGCAAATCATTTGCACTCAGGCCCGACCTAACAACTATATTTGTGGTAAGCTTTTCAGGATCAGGCTTGCACGAAATAAAAATCACTGAAGGAATCAGTAATAAGAAAAGCGCATAGTTAATTAGCCTACATAAATGTCTTGGGGTCACTCTCATAAGTCGCCTGAAAATAAATAGCGCAACATCTGGACAAAGGTATGAAATAGGTGTGAAAATATGTATTTTGGTTAAATAAAAAACAGGGGGCTCATGAGCCCCCTGTTTACCACAAAACCAATTATGATTATTAACGGGTAATGATCATGCGTTTAGTTTCGTTAATGCTTTGTGATCCATCGGTTGACAGATTGTAGTAGTAAATACCGGACTGAAGCCCTTCCGCGTTGAATTGAATGGAATGTGAGCCTGCAGTTTCAACATTACTTACCAGTGTTTTAACCAACTGACCCTGCTGATTGAACAGGTTGATGGTTACTTTACCATCCGCAGGAAGTATGTAATCGATTTGTGTGCTCTCTTTGAACGGATTTGGATAGTTTGTACCAAGATGACTTTCTACTGCCATTAATTTAGGCAGGGTATAGCGTGTTCCAATCTGCTCACCTGTTGCATCACAGAAATGGCTTACAGGGCTGAGTTCAAAATTAATTTCACTTCCGTCATAAGCTGCGGTAGTCGCACCTTTTATGGTTAGGATGGGGCGGTCTGAATCCACACTTGTGGTACTGAGTAACTGATTGATGTATGAAACACGGATGGTTCCATTTTCAACCAGCTGATTGATTTCACCAAGCTGACATTCTACTGTACTGATGGAAATCATGCTTTCAGGATAGTTGATAACCAATCCCATTGCAGAAGCTTCGGTAATGTCTTTGGCATAAATGCCAACTGTAAATTCATTGGCAACCGACTGGCTGCTATACTCTACATCAAGTGCAGGAATATCGCGTGTTGAAGGCACAAATGTACCATTTACATCCCCTGAACTTGAACCTCCAAGAACTGGAACATTTGTTTTGGCTCCGGTATGTTCAAAGGTAAGATCATCAAAAATCCATGGCCCGGCGGGGAAAGGATATCCCTGAATGAACCACCCGACGAGCACCGTCCAGTAGTCGTTCCAGGTTACATCGCCATTACCGTCAACATCAGCAGCAAGCTCCTGAATGGGTGAAAACGGATAAATATTGCACAAATGAAAGAACATCAATAAAGCATCTCCCATAGTTACGCCTCCCGCAGAGATGCTTGTATTGGCATGTAAAGTATAAGTACCATAAGGCACATTAGGGAAATTATACGTACCGTTGAGGGCGGTTTCAGTGGTTGCCACCACGTTTCCGTTACCATCAATCAAATCCAGGTTAACGGAAGGAATAGGTTTGTTTTGCTTGAAATGATACAAAACCGATCCGTTAATGTCAGAAGATGCAAACAGTTGTCCTGTTACCATCAGCAATACAAATAGTACTGCAAATAAGCGTGTAAATAATTTTTTCATTGTTCACGGGTTGTTTTAATTAATAATCGGGTTGTTTGTGGTTATCTTGAATTTTTTATAACGGCAAATGGAGGTCATTTCATAAAAACTGCCTTCATTAATGCGTTGTTTAAGTTAACAAAACATTATTTTAGACACCTATTCACCACTTTATCCGATTTTTATAAAAAGGTAATACGAAAAATATGGGCAAAATGTTAAAATATCTTGCACCTATTATCTAATAGCCTGATATTCAACTTTATAAATTTATAATTATTTTTATTTATTCATAGTATAAATTACAAATACGGAAATATTTTTTTGAAGAATAATTTAAAACCCAGCCAAAATGCTTTAAATTTGGGCACTTTAGGCAAATTTAGCAGGTTACTTTTTAATAATATGGTCATTATTTCTTATTGAAACTGATTTTTTGATCAAACAAATTAAATTGAGCAGAAGCAAACTACTTAAGTCAAAATATTTTTTGAATTCTAAACTGGTTATTACCAACATATTAACAAATTTTTTAGGCTTGTTGATAACTCTTTTAGCAAAAAAAACGACGAATCAGTATTACCTTTTTACAAAAACCGGATAAAGAGACAGAAACATGATCCACTACTCTGATGAAGCAATCATAGAAGGCTTGCGCTTGAGGAGTGATTTCATTATCAAATATATGTATCAGGAATTATTTCCCATGATCCGATATCTGGTAGTGAAGAATAGTGGTAATGATGAAGATGCTGAAGATATATTTCAGGATGGCCTGATCGTCATTTTTAAAAAGATCAGGGATCAGGAACTCGATTTGAACAGTTCTTTTCGTACTTACATCTATTCCGTTTGCCGGAATTTATGGCTTCAAAAGTTGAGTAAGCGCAAGCAATATACGCGAGAATTCAGCGATGTTGAAACCTATATTGACCTGACGGATGGTATTGATCAATATCAGGATGAAGAAGCAGAAAAGTACAAGTTATATCAGCAGCATTTCTTTACCCTGGGTGAAGACTGTCAAAAGGTATTGTTACTTTTTATGAAGAAACAATCGTTGAAAGAAATCGCTCTGGAAATGGGTTACAAAACTGAAAAATACGCAAAAACGCGAAAATACCTTTGTAAGGAGGAACTAAAAAAGAGAATTATCAATGATCCCAAATGCCAAAAATTCCTTTCCGATGACAAATAAACTCAAGTATTCCCAGCTGATCGAAAGATTCATCGCCGGGGAAATGAAAGAGGATGAACTCCGATGGTTTGGCAAGGAATTACAATCCAATGCAGAGCTATCGGCAGAACTGAAGCTTGACAAGGATATCGACAACATTCTTCTTGACGAAGATGTAGTTGAATTCCGTAGAAAGCTGATCAGTGTATTTAACGAGTCGAAGCAACAGGATGCAGCACCAAAGATTATCAGGATGCAGCCACGCAGGTGGCAAATGGCCGCAGCCGCGGTTATTGCAGTACTGGTAATTGCAGGCGGTGCCCTGTTAATGACTCAGCAGCGCTCCTACACGGCCGAGAAGTTGTTCAGTATGTACTACGATTCTGAAGGTACAATTGAACTCACCCGTTCAGGCAACGCTAACATAGTGGAGGCTATTCTTAAATTTCAACAAAAGGATTACCAGGGGGCATCGCTTCTGTTTGCTGAAATACTAGATAAGGACAGCTCCAATATCGCAGTATGGTTTTACAATGGGATTTCTTACATCGAAACCAATCGTATTGACGATGCCGTAAAAGCATTCCGATACATTATCGAAGACAGAAACAACCTGTATGTGGAACATGCCGAATGGTATCTCGGGCTGTGCTACCTTAAAAACGGTCAAATTGATTTTGCCGTTGAACAATTTCGCATGATTGCGGCCGACCAACAGAACTATCACTACAAAGATGCTGACAAAATTCTCGAAAAACTAGGCCGCGAATAAACACACCCGCAGTTAAAAGGATCATTGATATTGAAAAAAACCGGATTTTATTCCGGTTTTTTTTTGTTAAAAAAAAGAAACAGACATGGAAAAGGTAAACCAAAACAAAAAGCACCTACAAAATGAATTGTAAGTGCCTTCTGTACGATTGTCGGAGTGGTCAGACTCGAACTGACGACCACTTGCACCCCATGCAAGTACGCTAGCCAACTGCGCCACACCCCGGGCCTTTTTGCTAATTAGTGTTAATAAATTTCAACACTGAATCAACGCTGCAAAAATACAAAAGTTTTCATTCTTCACGCTACTATCTTTAAATTTTGTCAGGGAATTATTACATGTCAAAATGTCTATATGTTAAACCGTTGAAATTCTGTTAAATAATAGTTTGGCATAGTTTTGGGCAAGTGAGGGCAAAATAGTAATTTTGGCCTTTCATTATCACCTGCGACTAAATACGATTCAAACAAAAATAATTTCCATACAATGAACCAAGAAGTTGAAAAAGTAGAATGCCTGATCATTGGATCGGGGCCTGCCGGTTATACCGCAGCCATTTATGCCGCAAGGGCAGATTTGAAACCTGTTGTTTATCAGGGTTTACAGCCTGGAGGACAATTAACCTCAACCACCGAAGTAGACAATTTCCCGGGTTATCCCGATGGCGTACAAGGTCCTGAAATGATGATGGACATGCAGCGACAGGCTGAAAGATTTGGCACCGATATGCGATGGGGCATTATTACCGAAGCCGATTTCTCAAAACGTCCATTCCGTTTAGTAGCTGACGAAACAAAAACCATTCTTGCCGAAACAGTAATTATTGCTACCGGAGCAACCGCAAAATGGATGGGCATTGAATCAGAAGCACGTTACAATGGTCATGGCGTTTCCGCCTGTGCTACCTGCGATGGCTTCTTTTTCCGCGGACAAGACATGGCCGTGGTTGGTGGCGGGGATACTGCCTGCGAGGAGGCTTCGTATCTGGCAAAACTCGGGCGCAAAGTTTATATGATTGTTCGACGCGACGAACTGCGTGCCAGCAAAGCCATGCAATACCGTGTTATGAATACGCCTAACATTGAAGTTTTGTGGAACCATGTTACCAAAGAGATACTGGGGGATGGGAAAACTGTTACAGGTGCACTCCTCGAAAATGTTAAAACCGGCGAAACCAAACAAATAGATGTTCAGGGATTTTTTGTAGCGATAGGCCATAAGCCTAACACTGAATTATTTGTTGGGCAGATTGATCTGAACGAGAATGGCTACATAAAAACCATCCCGGGCACTACTCAAACCAATATACCTGGCGTTTTTGCCGCCGGCGATGTGCAGGATCATGTTTTCCGTCAGGCTGTTACTGCCGCAGGAACAGGCTGTATGGCAGCCATTGAATCAGAACGATTCTTGTCACTACAATAACCTGGCCTGCAATCCAGACACAAAAAAGACGCTTCCGCGTCTTTTTTTATGTCATGATGTCAGGCAAACCTATTTCTTCCTAAAACTTCCGGGGCCACTCCGGCGGGGAGGTTTTTTCCAGGGGTTATCCTGTTCCGGCTTGTTCTTATGAAATTTGTTCTTCGAAGGAAAAGACCTTTCACTGCTAAACGATCGCTTTTCTTTTCTTTCCGCTGGTTCAGTATCACGCTCAGAAGCCTTTTCAATGCGAATACCTCTGGGATTAGAGTTTTCATTTTCAAAAGCTTTCAGCACCTTACTTACTGATTTAGAATCAATATCTATAAAGGAATAACTGTCCATGATATCAATCCGGCCAATTTTAATCTCACGCGTTCGGGTAACTTCGTTAATGATGCCAATAATTTGAGGGGGCAACATTTTATCCTTCCGTCCTACGCTAATAAACAGCCTGGTATAATCTCCATTGCTTCCACGCGATTCAGATCTTGGGCCCCGCTCCTCTCTTGGCCCACGACCTTCTCTTGGTTCCCGGTCATCTCTTGAGCCGCGATCTCTTCTGTTACCACGTTCTTCGCGGGGCTCCCAATCTTTCCCTTTGGTATCATCAACATTTAAGTCACGTGCACCCCTGTAATATTCAAGGAAACGGTTAAATTCAAGAGAAACAAACCTCTTAACGATTTCTTCACGGTCCATCGATTCCAACTTTCGATAAATCACCGGAAGGAAAGATTCAATTTCGTCATCAATATCCACATTCTCCATTCGGTCAATGTGGTGAAACAACTGTTTTTCGCACACCTGAACACCTGTTGGGAGTTTTGCTTTACCAAACTCACGTCCGATTTTCTTTTCAATCTGCCTGATCTTAAACTTTTCCTTCAGATTGATGATAGAGATGCAAACACCCGTTTTATCTGCCCGACCGGTACGTCCACTGCGATGGATGTATATTTCAGTATCATCAGGTAAATTGTAATTGATTACGTGGGTAAGGTCGTTAACATCCAATCCTCGAGCAGCAACATCTGTGGCAACAAGCATTTGAAGGGTACGATTCCGGAAACGGCCCATCACACCGTCGCGGGCAGCCTGCGAAAGGTCACCATGGAGTGAATCGGCATTGTAACCATCACGGATAAGCGAATCAGCAATTTCCTGTGTTTCGATGCGCGTACGGCAAAAGATAATGGCATAAATACTAGGATTGAAATCGGCAAGCCTTTTCAGTGCAGCATATCTATCTTTTGCCTGCACCAGATAATACATGTGCTTAACGTTGGCGGTTCCGGCATTACGTTTCCCTACAGTTTTTATGACGGGATTGGTCATATATTTGGTCAGGATGCGTTCAACCTCATCCGGCATGGTGGCCGAAAACAGAAGGGTATGTTTTTCGTCGGGAGTTTCTTCCAGAATGGTGTCCACATCTTCCTGAAAACCCATATCCAGCATTTCATCTGCCTCATCAAGTACCAACCATTCCACATGACTCAGGTCAACACGTTTGCGGCGGATCATATCGTTGAGACGACCTGGTGTAGCAACTATAATCTGTGGTCCTTCCTGAAGTTGCCTGATTTGAATTTCGATGCTTGCGCCGCCATAAACGGCAGTAACCTTAACGCCGTGCATAAAGGCAGCGTAACTTGTAATATCTCTTGAAATCTGCAGACATAATTCCCTTGTGGGACATAGCACAAGCGCCTGTGCTTTTTTGACGGATGGATTAATGTGGTGCAAAACCGGCAAACCAAATGCAGCAGTTTTACCGGTTCCGGTTTGTGCAAGTCCTACTAAGTCGGTTGGATTGGCAATAAGTGTTGGGATTACTTCTGCCTGTACAGGCATGGGTTCTTTAAACCCGAGGGCTTCAACCGCTTCAACAAGCTGAGGATTTAAGCCAAGTTCTTGAAAATTAAGCATAAATAAATTTAAAATTGAGCGGGCAAAGGTACGATTATTCCTAAAGCAATGTGGTATTGATTGAAAATAAATGTGTTAATGGGCCAAAAGGACTTAACGACACTCAAAATTGTATTTATTTGTTGATATCTGGCTAAAAGCGTCTGCCCGGATTGGTAGAAAGCATAAAAGAGTGAGAAAGCTCTCCAACTGGGTAAAAAATCATTTACCATATCATTTTCCCGGAGCTCAGCCCGGTGAAATACCCGGGCAAAATGCCTGGCCATATAATGTTTGGCTTTAGCCGAAAATGTTTCCTGACCCCTGACAGGGTTTCGGAGAAATTTGCCTACCAGCGGCTCTTTTCACATACGCAGTTGGCCTACCAGTCTATTCAACCCCTGACAGGGTTTCGGAGAAATTTACCTACCAACGGTTCTTTTCACATACGCAGTTAGCCTACCAGTCCATTCAACCCTGTCAGGGGTGATGTTACCGATAAATCTATCTACCGGTAAACCTTTCCGCTTTCGTAATTGGCCTAACAGTCAGGCGTCCACCCGGCCAAGGGTGATGTTGCTGATAAAAGCTCAACCCCTGACAGGGTTACGGAGAAATTTGCCTACCAGCGGCTCTTTTCACATACGCAGTTAGCCTACCAGTCTATTCAACCTCTGACAGGGTTTCGGAGAAATTTGCCTACCAGCGGTTCTTTTCACATACGCAGTTAGCCTGCCAGGCTACTTAACCCTGTCAGGGGTGATGCTCATAATTATGGAAGCAAATCCCCAAACGCCTCCTTCAAATCCGGAAAACGAAAATGAAAGCCTTCCTCCAGCAACCTTTCGGGGAGTACTTTTTGGCCGGTAGTGAGTGAAGCTGCTCCTTCACCATAAGCCAAGCGCAGCCCAAATGCCGGGATGGGTATAATCACCGGCCGATTCAGAGAAGCTCCCAGTTCCTTAGTAAACAATGCATTATCGGTAATTTGCGGTGCAGTAAGATTAAAAATACCATCCAATTTTCGTTCGATTACGAATTGGTATGCCTGCATCAGGTCATCAATATGAATCCATGAAAAGCCCTGCTTACCTCCGGCGATGGGACCGCCCAACCCCAGTTTAAAAGGAGTTAGCATCTGCTGCAAAGCGCCGCCATCCTTCGCCAATATCACCCCGAAACGAAAAATAGCAACTTTTGTCAAAGGTCTTGCAGCAAGTGCTTCGGCTTCCCATTGCTGGCATACTTCTGAAAGAAATCCATCAGCCAGATGCGCATCTTTTTCAGTATTCACCGCTCCATCAGCATATATACCCACCGCAGAAGTAGAAATAAGCATTTCCGGTTTCTTTTGCGCCATTTCCATAGCCTGCACCAGCAGGTGGGTGGTATTTATGCGGCTTTCCACAATTGCTTTCTTGTGACTCGCAGTCCATCGTGCTACAATGGGGGCACCCGCCAAATGAATAATTATGTCAACCTTTTCAACTTTTTCTACCATAGCCGGCAGACTTCCGGAAAAATCATCACGCCCAAGCGAAACAATAGTATCACCCTGGGATTTAAACATCTTTATCAGATGCGTGCCCACCAGTCCGGAGGCACCACTCATTAATATATTCATATATAGTATATTACATTTGATTAAGGGAAAAGTACTTTTCTCGTTTAGTCAGACTTTTTAGCGGCAATCTCTATCCAAAATTAAAAAAACCTTTACCTTTGCAGCCTCTTTAACAATTTAAAGCAAAAGAAGAAACAAGACCAGTTCCAAAAAGTTTTAATAATTGGAATACAAAATATTAGCCAGAGATGGATACAAAAGACGAAAAAGACAAACAAGCACGATTGTTCGATGAATTTCCGGGCACGGAGACCCAGGCATGGGAGAGCAAGATTACCGAAGACCTGAAAGGGGCTGATTACGAAAAAAAACTCATATGGAAAACCAACGAAGGTTTTACCGTAAAGCCATACTACCGTGCTGAAGACCTCAATGCATTGAATGGCCAGGTGGATTTGATCCCGGGACAATTTCCTTACCTCAGGGGAACCAAATCTACCGGTAATGACTGGCGCATATGCCAGAGCATTGATACTGCAGACATTACAGAAGCCAACCGCCAGGCTGTAGAAGCCATAAGCAAAGGAGCTACTGCAGTTTCGCTGGATACTTCCAATGTTAAATCGGCTTCAGATGCTGAAAACCTGCTAAAAAACATTGATTTAACAAAAATATGGGTTAACCTTTATTCGGCAAGTAACTACAATGAGTTGTTGGGCTACATTAAAGGGGGAAATCTGGCGGAAGCCTACATCACTTTTGATTTTGACCCCATTAGCTATGCGCTGCTGAAAGGCAATTTTCATATTTCTGAAAAGGAAGACATGAACGAAGCTGCTGAATTGCTTAAAAATTCAGCTATAAAGGTTCCACATCTTCGGGGAATTACCGTGAATGCTCATTTTTTCTATAATTCTGGATCAACACTTACTCAGGAATTGGGTTATGCACTCGCAGCGGGAAATGAATATCTTGTATCTCTCACCAACAATGGCTTTAACATTGACGAGGCTGCAACAAAAATCATTTTCAACTTTGCCACCGGCAGCAACTACTTTATGGAAATTGCGAAACTTCGCGCCGCCCGCATGTTATGGGCACGAATCGTGGAACAATACCATCCAAAAAACGATTGTAGCGCTAAAATGCGGATTCATTCGGTAACAGCAAACTGGAACAAAACCATTTACGATCCTTATGTGAATGTACTGCGTTCATCCACTGAAGCTATGTCAGCAGCGCTGGGTGGAGCGGATATGATTACTGTACTGCCTTTTGACTTTTTTTATAAGGATGCTGATGCCTTTTCGCAGCGCATCGCCCGCAACCAGCAAATTATACTGAAAGAGGAATCAAGTCTGGATAAAGTAGCCGACCCGGCTGCAGGTTCCTATTACATTGAGAACCTCACCGCTTCGCTTGCAGATGCTGCCTGGAAGATTTTCATAGAAACCGAGGAGGCCGGTGGTATGATCGCCGCTATAAAAGCCGGAACAGTACAGCAAAAAGTAGCAGAAAGTGCAAAAAAACGCCGCGATGATGTGGCATCACGCAAAATAGTATTGCTGGGAACAAATCAGTATCCTAATCTTCAGGAAAACATGCTTGAAAAAATCCAGGCAACTGAAGAAGAAGAGACAGAAAGCAACGATCCGATTCCCGTTTTCAAAATCATGGATACCTTCAGGGCTTCCGATCAATTTGAAGACCTGCGCCTTGCCACCGAAATATATGAAATAGAAGAAGGCAAACGTCCAACCGTATTCCTGATGACCATTGGTAACTTAGCCATGCGTAAGGCACGTGCAGGTTTCAGTACCAACTTTTTTGGCACAGCCGGGTATAAAATCATTGATAATTCAGGGGTTGACTCAGTACAGGAAGGCGTAAATACTGCCCTGTCTGCAAATGCAGATATCGTGGTAATCTGTAGCAGCGATGAGGAATATGCCGAAATCGTCCCTGAAGCAACTAAAGCGCTGAAAGCTGCCAAGGAAGAAATTCAGGTGGTAGTGGCTGGTTACCCCAAAGATATTATCGATTCACTCAAAGCTACCGGCGTAGATGAATTTATCCATGTACGCACCAATGTGCTGGAGACTTTGTATACTTTTCAGCAGAAACTGGGAGTAATGTTGTAGATTGCAGAATTGCGATTTCGGATTGCGGATTTTAAAAACCACGCAAAGCGATGCACCGAGCTTGTCGAAGTGACGCAATGACACAAAGAAACACAACGTTTTTTACGCTTGCAAACAAATAAAGATTGACGAAAGTAGGCATAATAGATTTAGGGTTAGAAACCTGCCAGCCGGCAGGCTGGTTAGAAATTTCTTTAAATTGTCTATCAACCCAAAACCAATCCGAAATCTGAAATCCGAAATTAAAAAAAACTGAGTTTAAAAATTAATTAAAAGATATGCGTCCCGATTTTAAAAATGTAAAACTGAGGTCGTTCGACAAAGCATCCAATTCAAGTCCTGAAAAAGGAAGTGATTGGATGACTACCGAGCAAATCCCCGTAAAACCTGTATTTACGGCGGCTGACCTTGACAAGATGGAGCATCTGAATTACGCTGCCGGCATTTCGCCATACCTGCGTGGGCCTTACAGCACCATGTATGTAATGAAACCATGGACCATTCGTCAATATGCCGGGTTTTCTACCGCAGAAGAGAGCAATGCTTTCTACCGCCGTAACCTGGCAGCAGGACAAATGGGGCTTTCGGTCGCCTTCGACCTGGCCACACACCGCGGATACGATTCCGACCATGAACGTGTGGTAGGTGATGTAGGAAAAGCTGGTGTAGCTATCGACTCCATTCTCGACATGAAGATTCTGTTTGACCAGATTCCTCTTGACAAAATGTCGGTTTCAATGACTATGAACGGTGCGGTACTTCCTATACTGGCCTTTTACATTGTGGCTGCCGAAGAGCAGGGTGTCCCTCTGGAGAAACTCAGCGGAACCATCCAGAACGACATCCTAAAAGAGTTTATGGTAAGGAATACTTACATCTATCCACCCGTGCCCAGCATGAAGATTATCGCTGATATTTTTGAATTTACTTCACAAAACATGAAGAAGTTCAATTCAATTTCCATCAGCGGGTACCACATGCAGGAAGCTGGGGCTACCAATGATATTGAACTGGCTTACACTCTGGCTGACGGTCTGGAATACCTCCGCACCGGAATTCAGGCCGGCATTCCCGTGGATGCTTTCGCACCAAGACTTTCCTTTTTCTGGGGCATTGGCATGAACCACTTTATGGAAATTGCAAAAATGCGCGCTGCACGTTTACTCTGGGCTAAAATTGTGAAGCAGTTCAACCCCAAAAATGAAAAATCAATGGCCTTGCGCACCCACTCTCAAACTTCGGGGTGGAGCCTTACTGAGCAGGATCCTTTCAACAATATCACCCGAACTGCCGTGGAAGCCTTGGCTGCTGCACTGGGTCATACCCAAAGTCTGCATACCAATGCTTTGGATGAGGCTATTGCCCTGCCAACAGATTTCTCCGCACGTATCGCACGAAATACGCAAATTTATCTTCAGGAAGAAACAGACATCAACCGTGTGGTTGACCCATGGGCAGGTTCCTATTATATAGAATCTCTCACCCACGAATTGGCGCACAAAGCCTGGAAACTGATTGAAGAAGTGGAACAATTGGGTGGTATGGCAAAAGCCATTGAGACCGGCGTTCCTAAAATGAGGATTGAAGAAGCTGCTGCCCGCAAACAGGCACGTATTGATTCCAAACGCGACACCATCGTAGGAGTGAATAAGTACCGTCTCTCCAAAGAAGATCCTATTGACACCCTTGAAGTAGACAACACTGCCGTACGTGAAGCCCAGCTGAAACGCCTGGCTCACCTGCGCGCCAATCGAAACAGCGAAGAAGTACAACAAGCATTGGATGCATTAACCCGTTCGGCCGAAACCGGCGAAGGTAACCTGCTGGCGCTCGCCATTGATGCTGCCCGCAAACGTGCTTCTCTGGGAGAAATTTCAATGGCACTCGAAAAAGTTTATGGAAGGTATAAAGCCGTGATACGTTCAATTTCAGGAGTTTACTCTTCAGAGTCGCAAAACGACGACAGCTTCAAAAAAGCCAGCGAAATGGCTGACAAATTTGCCGAGATGGAAGGCCGCCGCCCCCGCATCATGATTGCGAAAATGGGTCAGGATGGTCACGACCGCGGCGCCAAGGTTGTAGCTACAGGATACGCCGATATAGGTTTTGATGTAGACATAGGACCTTTGTTCCAGACACCCGCGGAAGCCGCCCGCCAGGCTGTGGAAAACGACGTACACGTACTCGGTGTTTCCAGTCTTGCCGCAGGGCACAAAACCCTGGTTCCTCAGGTAATAGAAGAGCTGAAGAAACTTGGCCGCGAAGACATAATGGTTATCGTAGGCGGAGTTATTCCGGCACAGGATTACGACTTCCTTTACAAAGCCGGCGCTATGGCCGTTTTCGGTCCCGGTACAGTAATTCCGGATGCCGCCATCAAAATGCTTGATATTTTGATTGACGCCAGAAAATAAGGTTTCGGATGGTGGGTATCCACCACTACAATTACCAAAAGGCCTAACAAGTTATAAGAAAACTTGTTAGGTCTTTCTTTTTAAAATATATACCAGAACTGGTAACTACGTTTAAACCTAACAAGTCGATAAAAGATTTGTTAGGATAATAATCTACCTGACCGTCCAGGTCGGAAGAAGACTTTTCAGGATAAAACCCGGTATGCTAGAAGAAGACCTCAAGTTATTGCCCGGTCTTTAAAAATTTCTACTTTTACCATTTAAAATATTATGAATGGAACCATTACTATCTCAGGCCTTTGACCCGGAGACCTTTCGAAAAGAAGGCCACCAACTCGTTGATCTGCTAACCACTTATCTTCAGGATTGTCGCGATGCCAAACCCATGCCGGTGCTGCCACCATCCATTCCGGATGAAATGGTTAATTTCTGGACCAAAGATTTAGTGAGTGAAGAATTTAACCTTCAGCAATTTTATGCCACACTAATTTCACAATCGAATCATATTCACCATCCCAGATACATGGGTCATCAGGTAGTTCCTCCGGCACCTTTGTCGGCATTAACGGAATTACTCGAAGCACTACTCAATAATGGCATGGCCATTTACGAAATGGGACCGGCATCTACAGCCATTGAGAGGGTGATATTGCGCTGGCTGGCCGAGAAATTATCCTTGCCAAATACAGCAGATGGCATTCTTACCTCAGGTGGCTCAGCCGGTAACCTCACCGGGCTACTGGCCGCTCGTCAGGCAATGGCTGGATACAACATCTGGGATGAAGGCGCACACAATGACAGCCCTCTGGCATTTATGGTTTCAGAGGAAGCGCATTACAGTGTTTCGCGTGCGGCACACATTATGGGTTGGGGTGAAAAAGGGGTTGTAAAAGTTCCAACGAATGACAGAATGCAGCTGGATGCTTCTATGCTTGAAGATACATTGGCTACTGCAAAAGCCAACGGTTTAAAGGTGATTGCCATTGTAGGAAATGCTTGTTCCACTTCCACCGGCACATATGATCCCTTGGATAAAATGGCGGACTTTGCCAAAAAGCATGGGATATGGTTCCACGTTGACGGAGCTCATGGAGGAGCGGCCGCAATGACGGAAAAATACCGGCACCTGACCAAAGGAATTGAACGAGCTGATTCTTTGGTGATTGATTTTCATAAAATGATGCTGGCCCCGGCCTTGACCACAGCCGTGCTGTTTAAAAACGGTCAACATTCTTTTGAAACCTTCGCACAAAAAGCTGAATATCTGCTAAGCAATACTAAACACAAACCATGGTACGACAGTGCCGGAAGGACACTGGAATGCACCAAGAAAATGCTGGCCGTCAAGGTATATACCATGATTAAACTATATGGTAATCAATTGTTTATCGACTATATCACTACCATGTACGACTTGGGCAAATACTTTGCTGAAAGCATTAAATGTAAGGCAGGTTTTGAGTTAGCTGTGGAACCGGATGGAAATATTGTTTGTTTCCGATATCAACCAGAAGACTTTGATGGCGATTTAAATCTACTCACCGCCTCCATTCGTAAAAAATTAGCAGAGGACGCCAGTTTTTATGTGGTGCAGACAACAGTAAGAAATGAAATTTATCTTCGCGTAACGCTGATGAATCCATTCACAACCCACGATGATTTAGAAGCATTAATGACTTTGATTAAATCCTTAACCCACAAGAATCACTTAAAGGCGCAATAACGCAATGGCATTTGAAGGCAGTAACCTTGGTATATATTTAAAAAAGGGCATAAAATTTCTTTACTTCTCCGCGCCTTTGCGTGATAAACATCCTTAATATGAAAACACCTGCTGAATTCAGGGCTGAAGCCCACCGCATGGTTGACCGCATGGCCGACTATTTTGAGCAGATTGAGCAGTATCCCGTAAAATCGCAGGTTAAACCGGGCGAGATACTGAAGCAATTATCACCCGCACCTCCCGAGCAGCCTGAATCCATAGCTCAGGTGATGGAGGATTTCGACAAAATCATCCTTCCTGGGATAACCCATTGGCAAAACCCGAACTTCTTCGCCTTCTTCCCGGCCAATTCAAGTTATCCCAGTGTTCTGGCCGAAATGCTTACTGCCGCGCTGGGTCAACAGGGCATGATTTGGGAAACCTCTCCAGCTGCCGCTGAACTGGAAGAACGCGTGATGGATTGGCTGAAACAGCTCTGTGGACTTCCTGAGAACTGGACCGGAGTTATCCAGGATACCGCTTCAGCTTCTACGCTAGCTGCCTTATTGACTGCCCGCGAAAGAGTTACCGGCTTCCGGGTAAACGAGAAGGGATTTTCAAATACTGACAAACTCCGGGTGTATTGCTCCACCGAAACACATTCCTCCATTGAAAAAGCAGTGAAAATTGCAGGAATCGGGCAAAAAAACCTGGTAAAAGTTGCTGTTGATGAAAATTTTGCCATGCAACCCGCTACTTTGCGCGCTGCCATCGAAGCTGATCTGAAAGCCGGATACAAGCCCCTGAGCGTGATCGCAACCATTGGCACCACAGGTTCTACAGCAGTGGACCCCATCCGGGAGATCGGACAGATCTGCCACAAGCTCAATATTTGGCTGCATGTGGATGCAGCATACTCCGGAACAGCACTGGTATTGCCTGAAATGCGGCACTTTGCCGATGGACTTGAACTTGCCGATAGCTATGTATTTAATCCACATAAATGGATGTTTACCAATTTCGATTGCTCCGCATACTTTGTACGCGATCCTGAAATATTGATCCGTACTTTTGAGATACTTCCCGAATACCTGAAAACCCGCACCCGTGGCCGGGTGAATGATTACCGCGACTGGGGTGTGGCATTGGGCCGACGATTCAGAGCACTGAAATTATGGTTTGTCATCCGTAACTTTGGTGCGGAAGGCATACGACAAAAAATAAAACTTCACCTGGAATTGGCGCAATGGTTAACCAACGAAATAAGGCAATCTACTGAATTTGAGTTACTGGCACCAGTTGATTTCAGTTTGGTTTGTTTCCGGTATCTGCCTGCCGGAATAACCGATGAAGTCAGGATCAACGAAATAAACGAAAGCCTGCTTCAAACCCTGAATGCCAGTGGTAAAATATACATGACGCACACCAAACTCAATGGTAAATATACGTTACGGATGGTTATCGCCCAGACTTACGTTGAAAAACATCATATAGAAAATGCATGGAAACGTATCCGGGAAACCGCCCAAACCATATAAATGCGTAAACTTGCATTGAAAATAAATTCTCTATGAAAGAACACTGGGACGAACGATATTCTGCTGAAAGCTACATCTACGGCACCCTCCCGAATGCGTGGTTAGCCGCCAAAATACAAGGATTAACCCCTGGCAAACTGCTTCTTCCCGCTGAGGGTGAAGGGCGCAATGCTGTTTTTGCCGCCACAAAAGGATGGCAAGTCACTGCCTTCGATCAAAGTGTTGAAGGCCAGAAAAAAGCCCTTAAACTGGCAACAGAAAAAAAGGTTTATATTGAATATCAGATTCACGACCTGACCGAATTTGAATTTAGTGCGGAACATTTTGATGCCATCGCATTAATCTTTGTGCATTTGCCGGAAGAGACCAGGCAAACAGTGCATCAAAACCTGCTGAAAAGTCTGAAACCTGGCGGATATCTTATTCTGGAGGCCTTCACCAAAACGCAACTCACCAAAAATACCGGCGGGCCGCGTTCAGAGCAACTGCTTTATGAATGCGAGCAAATAAAGCAGGATTTTATTTCTCTCGACATTATTGAGCGCTCTGAACTAACAATAGAGCTGAATGAAGGCCTGCTTCATCAGGGAGAAGCCCACGTTATCAGGCTATTTGCCAGAAAACCACTTTAAAGGCAACAACAAATTAAACCAATCATGAAAAGAATTAAGCTACTGACCATTCTTGGAATACTGTCCATTGTAACATACTCGTTTACCGGAAATGAAGGTAAAGATCAACACCTCCGCAAAAAAGCCGCCCGCATTCACGCTAAAGCTTTTACCATAGATTCGCATAACGATACACCCATGTGGTTTACCGATTCCACCTATGATTTTGGGATAAACCATGCCAATATGCGTCCCCGCAACCGGGTAGACCTTCCACGCATGGAAGCAGGCGGGCTGGATGCTGCTTTCTTTGCCGTATTTATCGGCCAGGGGGCGCGCACATCCGAAGGCAATCAAAAAGCGCTTGATCAGGCGCTGGAAACGTTTAAAGCCATTCACAGAAATGTAAGCCTAAACAGCAATAAAGCAGCCATCGCGCTTAGCGCAAATGACGGACCAATTATAGCCAAAGAAAATAAAAAAGCTGTTTATATTGGGGTTGAGAATGGCTATCCGATTGGCAATGACCTGAAAAATATTGAGCGGTTTCACAAATTGGGCGCCCGTTACATAACCCTGTGTCATTCAAGTAACAACGATATCTGCGATTCGTCAACAGACACCATTGAGCATAATGGAGTGAGTGATTTTGGCGGTGAAGTGATTGCTGAAATGAATCGCCTCGGCCTGATGGTGGACGTATCGCATATTTCGGACAAGTCGTTTTACGATGTACTGGAACTGAGCCAGGCTCCGGTTATTGCCTCACATTCCTGTGCCAGGGCTTTGTGCGACAATCCACGCAACCTCAACGATGAAATGCTCAGGGCGCTTGCCGCGAAAGACGGAGTGATCCAAATGTGCATACTGAGTAGTTATGTTAAAACCCCTTTACCGAACCCGGTCCGCGATTCGGCCCGAAAGGCCTTACGCGCCAAATTCAAAGGATTCAATAGCCTGAGCGAAGAAGAGATGAAGGAGGCCCGTCGCGAATGGTATGCATTAGAAGAACAATTCCCTGAAAAGCTGGCCACAGTTTCAGATGTTGTGGACCACATCGACCATTTCGTGAGAGTGGCCGGAATCCGTCACGTTGGTATTGGTACTGACTTTGACGGGGGTGGAGCCGTTATAGGCTGCGAAGATGTTTCGGGAATGGGAAACATAACCCTCGAACTGATCCGCAGGGGCTATTCGGCAAAGGAGATAAAAATGATCTGGGGCGGCAACCTGATGCGTGTGATGCACAAAGTGGAAGCGCTGAGCAAGAAAACCATTCCTACATAAAAAATCACGCAAAAACGCGGAGACGCAATAGATTTTATAACATTTTTAAAAATGAGCTAAACTTGCTTATTAAATAATTCAACAACCTCATTGCATCTTAATGTCTCAGCGTGTATGTTTTTATTCTCAAATTTAACAAATGACCGAGCTTTTTGCCATACGACTGATAGAAGAAGCAGCATTTGAGCAACTCAAACCTGCACTACTTAAATTATTACCTTCGGAAACCTGTGATAAAATAAATGCTTTTGCCCGCAGTAACGATGCACAACGAAGCCTGCTGGGTGAAATTATGGCGCGACACCTGCTTCACAAAGCCACTGGCGAAACCCTACCGGATGAACCTTTCATCACAGGAGAAAAAGGCAAACCCGCACACGATGGTTTCAGGGGAATTTATTTCAACATTACCCATTCAGGCGATTGGGTAGTAGTTGCGCTGTCGTTATGCAGGGTGGGCGTGGATGTGGAAAAAATGCGCAAAGTTCCGCAAGGTGTAGCCCAACGATTCTTTTCCGAAGTTGAAAATCAATGGATGGACTCGGCCACAAACGAAGCCGGACGAAAAGATATTTTCTTTACCTTGTGGACGTTAAAAGAATCATTTTTAAAAGCCATAGGCACAGGCTTGACTAAAAGCCTGAGTTCTTTTACTATTGTCCACCAAGAGAATCGCCATTTTGAACTTGAGCAAAACGAAGAAACCAATGGATTCAAATTGTTTACCTTTGAGTTTATGAATGGCTATAAACTATCGGCATGCTCAGAAGATGGTGAGTTTGAGCCAAGGGTGAACATTTTAAATATTGAGGAATTGATTTTTTAAGCAGAATTACAAGAATTGACATCTCTTAAAATTCTCAAATGCACTACAAAATCTGTAAATAATCATAAGAAAATGAAAAGCAAACAAGTTGCATTGGTGTTATCAAGTGGAGGAGCCAGAGGATTGGTACACATTGGTGTGATTGATGCTTTGCTTGAAAGGGATTATATCATTCATTCCATAGCCGGAACATCAATGGGTGCGGTAGTCGGTGGTATGTATGCCTGTGGCAAACTTGAAGCATTCAGAAAGTTCATCACCGGCCTGTCGCGCATGGATGTTTACCGGCTGATGGACATTGCAATAAGCAAAAAAGGGCTGATTAAAGGTGAGCGCGTTTTTGCTGAAATGAAAAACTTTGTAGGGGAGATAAAAATTGAAGATTTGCCCATCCCCTTTGCAGCAGTTTCCGCAGATTTAATCAACCACAGCGAAGTCGTCTTTACAGAAGGCGACCTGCTTGCCGCCTTAAGGGCTTCATCCGCCATACCAAGCATTCTTCTGCCAGTAAGTTTCAATGAAGCACTGTTGGTTGATGGCGGCATTGTGGATCCACTGCCAATTGACCAGGTAAAACGCAAAGGGAACGATATTTTGGTTGCCATTAATGTAAATGCACCACGTCAGGAACCAGAACACCAACAGCCCAGTGAACCAGAAAGCACCTACCACAAATTACGCCAGCAAATCCAAAAACAATGGCCCGGACTAATCAGCGAAACAGAAAAGAAGCCACCCGTTGGCGGCATGATTGATATTATGAATTCCTCCTTTGAACTGATGCAACACCAACTCACAATAACTACCCTGCATCATCATTCTCCCGATGTACTGGTCAACCTCCCTGTAAACCTCGCCGACACTTTCGAATTTCACCGTGCTACTGAACTCATTCAATTAGGCTACGAAGCCGTGAGTAAGGAACTGGACATATTAGAGCAAAAACAAATTCAATAAATGCCCGCATATAATTGACATTTAATAACTTGCGGTTTATTTACCTATATATCCTTAGTATTTTTCAGGATCAGGAACAGCAACTCTTTCGAACGGAATAATTGTGCTTTTATGGAGCCAAGGGGCAGATTGAGCTGGGTTGCAATTTCTTCATACGAAAGCTCATCAAAATAGCGCATCTGAATTAACTTCCGATAATGTGGTTTAAGTCTGGCTACCGTTTCACGCATCAGCCGGTAACGTTGCTCACGGATAAACTGTTCTTCAGGATCAGGGTTACTGTCTGCAAGCTCGGGAGGACTTTGCAGTGGGCTGACAGTTTCACGGAGACAGGGGTCATTTTTTTGCTTTCGCAGAAAGTCGGTACAATGGTTGGTAGCAATACGAAACAACCAGGTACTGAAAGCGAAATCGGGGGAATAGCTATTCAAACTTCTAAAAGCCTTGCCCAGGGTTTCAAGGGTCAGGTCTTCGGCAACCGTAGCATCTCCTACCCTTTTCAACATCAATTGATATAGACTGCCTTTGTAAAACTCCATCAATGAAGCATACGCCCGCTGATCGCCGCCCACTGCCTGCTGCACCAATTCATAATCACGAAGCGCATTCTCACTGCTTTTATCTGCTACCATTGCGTTTTTTTGGAGAAGAACCCGGCAAAACCCAACACCAGGTTAATCAGCATCAAAAATAATTCAAATAGTGGAGTGAGAAACAGAAAATGTTTTTCATTCAGACGAATCATGCACTTTTTCAGGATAAACAACTGGGTAAAAAGGCGCAATAAGTAAATGCCTAGTAGCAATATCCAGTCAACCTGTAAAATCAATAGCGTGACAAGTAGCGCGAAAAAAGCCAACTGACTTAAAGAATAAAAGCCAAGGGTGAATTTGTGCCTTGCCTTATAAAAACCACCCGTGGTGAGGTGCCGTTTTTTCTGACGAAACCAGGAAGCAAAAGTTAGCTTTGGCCGCGAATAGGTAATGGCATCTGCTGCAGGCTGAATACGCGTATTGCTGCCATTGGCCACCTGATTGACAAATAGATCATCATCACCGGATGAGATCTTATAATGCTTCATAAAACCACCCCCCTGATAAAAAAGCGGTTTTTGATATGCCAGGTTCCTTCCCACACCCATATAAGGCAACCTAATCAAGGCCAATGACATATATTGCATGGCAACGTTAAGTGTATCAAATCGGATCAGGCGATTGAGCAACCCGGATTGAGGTAAATAAGCGCCATAGCCCAATACAATTTCTGTTTTATCGGTAAACACAGATTGCATACTTTCAATCCACCTGGGACCGGCCGGATAGCAATCAGCGTCGGTAAGCAGCAGCGTTGGATATTTTGCTGATTTTATACCAATGGAAAGCGGGAATTTTTTACCAACATAAAAATTCAGGTTCTGAAAAAGATTGACCACTACAAGACGTTCATACTTATCACTAAGTTCTCGAAGCAGATAAAATGTATCGTCATCTGAAGCGTCGTTTACCACAATTACCTCAAATTCAGGATAATCCTGCTCCAACACAAGCGGCAGAAAACGTACTAAGTTATGGTACTCATTCTTTGCACAAATCACTACAGAAACCGGCTTCTTCTCATCACTTACAGGCCTTTTGGCCGCATTATAAAAAGCAAGACGACTAAAAATAAACCAATAATAAATCATCTGAATGACAAAAGCCGTCAGTAGCGCTATAATCAGCAGCAACCAAGGTGAGGACAGAATACTTTGCAACCAGACCATTTAGAATAAATCAAGCCGCAAATTTACCCAAAGCACAGCAATTAACAGAAACAAGTTTTCAACAAGAGAATATTGGACTTTGTGAATTGTCAGATAATTAACCTTTAAGCCTCCAAATCAATAAGAAACGAAATGATATAACCGGAATTTTACTTAACTTTGCTCCAGCAAGATAAGATATGTCTTCTTTTAATCACACCAGACATTAAACAAAAAAACATGAAGATCATACACATTTTAAGTTCTGTTTTATTGGTTTTTATCACCCTCACGATAACTTCCTGCGACAAAAACGACACCGATAATACCCCGGCGCCCACAAACTTAGTCATTGAAGTTACCTATCCCGGACCGGAAAAAGGAAATATACACATTGTTTCAACAGCTGATAACGCCACCCTTTATAAGCTCTACATCGGCAATGCCACAGTTACAGAAGCATCAAACGAAATTGGAATATTTGATTATGTGTTCACGGAGGCAGGAGATTACAAAATTCGCATCAAAGCATACAATGGCACTGAAAAATACATTGAGGCTGAAAAGCAGATAACCATCGAAGAAAATGATCCGGTGTCCATTGATCAGGGCTACACCACTCCCATGCAATACAATGGTTATCAATTGACCTGGAACGATGAATTTGATGGCAACACCCTGAATACTAATTACTGGAGCTACGAAACTGGTGGCGGAGGCTGGGGAAACAATGAACTTCAATATTACCGACCTGACAATACCAGTGTTGGGGGTGGAACGCTAACGATTGAGGCACGAAAAGAAAATTACGAAAACAGAAACTATACCTCATCAAGATTGGTGACCCTTAATAAAAAATCATTTACCTATGGCAGGGTCGACATCAGGGCGCTGCTTCCAGAAGGACAAGGGATATGGCCAGCATTATGGATGCTCGGCAGCAACATCGAAACAGTGAGTTGGCCAGCCTGTGGAGAAACTGACATCATGGAAATGATTGGTGGCAGCGGAAGGGAAAACCAGATACACGGCACCCTTCACTGGGAATACAATGGTGGACATGCTGAATATGGCCAAAGTTTCGTGCTGCCATCCGGCACCTTCGCCGATGAATACCATGTTTTTTCAATCATCTGGGATGAAAATACCATTAAATGGTATATGAATGATCAGCAGTTCAATGTGGTGGACATAACCCCCTCACATATGAGTGAATTTCATGACCCATCCTTCTTTATCTTTAATGTAGCAGTTGGTGGATTATGGCCTGGTAACCCGGATGCTTCAACAGTATTTCCACAACAGATGAAAGTGGATTATATCAGGGTTTTCCAGAAAACAGCACAATAAGCGCAACCTTAACCTATTTGATTTAGTGAATGGCCATTGCCTGACTTTATTGCTTCGCTTACGGACAGGAACAATGCAAAATGAGAATAATTCCAAAAAGTTACCATTGACTTTTCAGAATAGTCCAGAGAAATGAAAAAATCGGCAATTATTTCAATTATTATTTCATTTGCCTTTATGGTAAACGTTTCAGCCCAGAACAAAGCAAGCCTCCTTTGGTCAGAGGAATTTGATTATACTGGCGCCCCTTCTCCCGAAAACTGGGAATATGACACCGGAAACCACGGCTGGGGCAACAATGAACTTCAGGATTACACTACATCCGGAGAGAATGCCTTTGTAAAGGATGGTCTTTTGACAATCAAAGCAATAAAAAATGGCGAAAAGTGGACTTCAGCCCGATTGGTAAATAAAAACAAAAAGGATTTCAAATACGGTCGAATTGAAGTACGAGCCAAATTACCTTCCGGCACCGGAACCTGGCCGGCCATCTGGATGCTTCCAACCGACTGGTTCTATGGAGGATGGCCCGAAAGTGGGGAAATCGACATTATGGAACATGTAGGTTATGACCCCGGAGTAATCCATGGCACCGTCCATACCAAGGCTTATAACCATAACATTGGCACTCAGGTTGGAAAGTCTATAAACGTTTACGATTTTGCAGAACAGTTTCATGTTTATGGCATCGAATGGGATTCCACAAGAATTGACTTTTTTATTGATAATCAAAAGTATTTTACTTTTCAGAACGATCAGCGTGGCGATTTTGCCAGCTGGCCATTCGATCAGAAATTTCATCTTATTCTGAACATAGCTATCGGGGGCGACTGGGGAGGAAAAGAAGGGATTGATTCTGGCATGAAAGAAGCCACCATGCAAGTGGATTGGGTAAGGGTATATAAACTTTAAATTTGCACTTCTAAAATTTGATTAAGGATGCGCCATTGTAAAATGGCATAAGCCACATTCCATTTGTTAACCTATATCCCTGTAGATTAAAAATAGCAAGAGTCAACAAAAATAAAAAAACCCATATCTGAACGCTGAAAATTTAAATCACAAAGTCCATTGCAATTATTTCACCCAAATTACATTTTTTTTCTCAGATTGTTGTTGGTTGCCTCAAACACATTAAATTTACACTTGTTGAAAAGACACTATCCATTTATTGACTGAAAATAATTATGAAATCTTCCTCCAACAAGAAAGAACCCATTGATCGCTGGATTGTTGATCCAATGCGCGGCTTCCTCAAAAACAGCACAACCAGTGGAATCGTTTTATTTACGGCTGCATTCATGGCAATTTTTCTTTCAAATTCTCCTTTGGCCGATGAATTTCACCATTTATGGGAGATTACTTTATCGATTGGCCTGGGCGACTGGCAACTGTCAAAAAGTCTGCACCACTGGATAAATGATGGCCTGATGGCGGTTTTCTTTTTTGTTATCGGGCTGGAGCTAAAACGAGAAATCATCAGCGGTGAGTTAAAAAATCCCAAAAATGCCATATTGCCTATTGCTGCAGCTATTGGGGGAATGGTAGTACCTGCAGTGATTTATCACTTTTTCAACCCCGCAGGTGAAGTGCAAACGGGCTGGGGTATCCCCATGGCCACCGACATTGCCTTCGCCCTGGGAATACTCTACCTGCTTGGCGACAGAGTACCGGTCTCATTAAAAATATTCCTTACGGTGCTGGCTATTGCTGACGACCTGGGTGCTGTACTGGTCATTGCTTTCTTCTATACCAGTGATATCAACATGTTGAGTTTACTTACCGGGGCAGGTTTTATGGCTGTGCTGATTGCTGCCAACCTTATGGGCGTGCGCAACACCCTTTTTTACGGCATTGTGGGTGTGGGCGGATTGTGGCTGGCCTTTCTGATGTCAGGAGTTCATGCCACCATTGCTGCAGTACTTGCCGCATTTACAATTCCGGCAAATGTCAAGTATTCTGAAACTGTATTTGAACAGAAGCTCAATACGCTGATGAAGTTATTTCGCAAGGCCGACCAAAACAACTCGCCGACCGTTACAAATGAACAACTTCTTCTTCTCGAGAAAATACGACATGTTTCAAAAGAAGCATTTACACCACTTCAACAACTTGAACATTCCATGCATCCATTGGTAGCTTTTATCATCATGCCACTGTTTGCCCTTGCCAATGCAGGCATCTCCTTATCAGCAGAAAGTCTGACCAACCTCAGCAGCAGTGTAACCATGGGTGTATTTTCTGGCCTGCTTCTGGGCAAGTTTCTTGGTGTGGTAGCCACAGTGACTATTCTTACTAAATTAGGGGTCGCAACTTTGCCAAAAGATTTCACCAATCGCCACCTGCTTGGGGCCGGATTACTGGCGGGAATCGGATTCACCATGTCCCTGTTTATCAGCGAACTTGCCTTTGATCATAAAATTTATATCGAAGAAGCTAAAATGGGTATACTACTGGCTTCGTTAATAGCCGGATTACTGGGTTACTTCGTCATAAGATCATCCAGACCGATAAAATAGGAAGGTACTACTGATACCGGCAACATTCCATGAATATTTGCTACGGTTGCCATACCCAGGAACCATTATGGGGAGGATTCATTTGATTCGATCGTATAAGGCATCGGGGAGCATTACTTTATGGACAAAACAAATCCTTATATCACGTACGACACTTTTTCCCTCAATCCACTGAAGATTGCTAACTTTGCACCCTTTAAAATAAGATAATCTTCATGGATTTCAGGCTTACCCATACCGATACTGCCAGCAATGCACGTGCAGGCGTGATCACAACCGACCACGGTAAAATTGCCACACCCGTCTTTATGCCGGTTGGGACTGCCGGCACAGTTAAGGCGGTGCATATCCGAGATGTGGACGAGGATGTCAAAGCCCGGATTATCCTTGGAAATACCTATCACTTGTATTTGCGTCCAGGACTTAACATTTTGCAGCAAGCAGGTGGACTACACAAATTCAACGGCTGGACCAAACCCATACTTACTGATAGTGGCGGTTACCAGGTTTATTCACTTACGCATCGTCGCAAGATGAAGGAAGAAGGCGTGGTTTTTCAGTCGCATATTGACGGTTCACGACACCTTTTTACCCCCGAGGGTGTTATGGATATTCAGCGGGTAATTGGCGCCGATATTATGATGGCCTTTGATGAATGCACTCCCTACCCTTGTGAATATGATTACGCCCTGAAATCGATGGAACTTACCCACCGTTGGCTGGATCGTTGTGTGACGCGCTTTAACGAAACTGAAGGACTTTACGGATACAGGCAAACCTTGTTTCCTATCGTTCAGGGCAGCGTTTACCGCGATTTGAGGATACAGTCGGCGGAGAAAATTGCCTCGGTAGGTGCAGATGGCAATGCCATTGGTGGATTGGCCGTTGGCGAACCGATTGAAACCATGTACGAGTTCACTGAAATGGTCTGCAACATCCTGCCAAAAGACAAACCCCGCTACCTGATGGGGGTTGGCACTCCAGCCAATATTTTGGAAGGCATTTCACAGGGTGTGGATATGTTTGATTGTGTAATGCCCACACGCAATGGTCGCAATGGTATGATATTTACCAAAAACGGCATAATTAACCTGAGAAACGAAAAATGGAAAGCCGATTTTTCAGCCCTGGACCCTGAAGGCACTTCTTTTGTTGACACAGCATATAACCGGGCTTATTTAAGACATCTGTTTGTAGCTGGCGAAATGCTTGGTCCGATGATTGCGAGCCAACATAACATTGCTTTTTACCTTTGGCTGGTTGACGAAGCCCGTCGCAAAATTGAAGAAGGAACGTTTGCATCCTGGAAACAGGCAATGGTAACCAAAGTAGCCCAACGACTTTAAACACTAATCCGAAATAAATTGCGTTAACCAACATTGCGAAGCAAATATTGCATGAAAAAACTCGACCTCTATATTATACGCAAATTTCTAGGCACCTTCTTCTATGCCATTGCGCTGCTGGCCGTTGTGATTATCATATTTGATATTTCGGAAAAAATTGATGATTTTCTAGAGAAAAAGCCGCCAGTGAGCGCCATTATTTTTCAATACTACGCCAACTTCATCCCCTACTTCATCAATCTTTTTAGTGCACTATTTACTTTTATTGCCGTAATTTTCTTCACTTCCAAAATGGCTGCCAACACCGAAATTGTGGCTATTTTAAACAGCGGCGTTAGTTTTAAGCGAATGCTCAGGCCTTATTTACTAGCCTCCTTATTTCTGGCACTTATCTCTTTCGGACTCACCAACTTTGTGATTCCGGAAACAAGTAAAAATATGCAGAATTTTCAGAAAGAATACCTGAAAAGCCAGAAAAGCAACAACGAAACCAACATCCATATGCAAATTAGCCCGGGTGTATTTGCCTATGTTGAAAGTTTTGATGTAAAAAATAAAAAAGGATTTCGTTTTTCACTTGAAAAATTCGGCGACAGCAGCATGACCGAGAAACTAACCAGCGACTATTTGAGATGGGATAGCGTGAGTGGAATGTGGGCGTTGGACAACTGGGTGAAACGGAAAATTAACGAAAAAGGTGAAATCATTACCAGAGGTGCAAAAATGGATACGCTCCTTAACCTCAACCCTGGCGACTTTGCCATTGACGTTGACGATGCCATGTATATGAATTACAGAGAATTGCGTGATTTTATCGAGATGGAAAAGTTGCGTGGTTCCAGCAACCTGATGAAATTTCAAATTGAAAAGCACAAAAGAATTGCCTTCCCTTTTGCTACCATTGTACTCACACTCATTGGCGTTTCGCTTTCGAGCCGTAAAGTAAGGGGAGGCATAGGTTTTAACCTTGGTGTAGGAATCACCATCTGCTTTGCCTTTATTCTTTTTATGCAGGTTACCACAGTATTTGCCACCTTTGGCAATCTCCCTCCGGTAATTGCTGTCTGGATTCCCAACTTCCTGTTTGGCATACTGGCGTTGTGGCTGTTGAGGATTGCACCCAAGTAATTCAACCGTTGTATTCAAAGAATTCCGAAATCACTTCAATATTTCCTGCCAAATAAACGCCCCAGGGAAATCTTCAGGCTTAAGTTTTAGCGCAGTGCTGAATAATCCATACACTGCAGCTCCACTTCCACTCATTGCCGCATAAACTGCACCCATTTCCACTATTTTTTCCTTAATCCGTCGTATTTCAGGAAATGCGTCCATAGCAATTCCCTCAAAATCATTGGTTAACCGGAAGGCATAACTTTCAAGATTATTACTAAGGTGTTTTATATCCGGCAAGGATTCACCTAAAGGAATTATATTTTGGTATGCCCATGCAGTAGAAATATTCAAAGGAGGTTTTACCAGAAGAAGATGATAGCCAGCTAGTTTGATGGGAACGGAGGTTAATTTTTCACCCCTTCCGGATGATAAGGCAGGTTTTCCGTTTATAAAAAAACTACAATCGCTTCCAAGTGTGGCAGCCATCTCCTCCAGCTCATTGTTGCACATCTTAATTGAAAAAATACGCCTTATAAGTTTCAAAACACAAGCGGCATCAGAAGAACCACCACCCAACCCAGCCCCGTAGGGAATAATTTTATGAAGATGAATCTTTACCTCCGGGAGCAGGTATTTCTGACTGATCAAGCGGCAGGCACGCACACATAGATTGTCCTCCGGATTTCCATCTATATTTAAACCGGTACTCACAAAATCAAAAACGCCATCCGCTGACGGAACTATCTCCAATACATCTGTCAATCCAATTGGATACATCAATGTTTCTATATCATGATAACCATCAGAGCGTTTTCTGATTACTTTGAGGCCAATATTAATTTTTGCGGGAGGAAATTGTATCATAAAATACAGGCTTTTAATGACATGTATTGCAAATATACATCCAATATGAAATGAAGTGATCATTTAATTTCAAAATAATTAAACCTCCAGATATATATCATCAAACTTATTGTCTTGAAGCACAAATTTTTAGAAAATACCTTCAATAACGAACATTTGAATGTAACTGAGATTCTCAAAAAAAAGAACAATTAAAACACCCGGCATAGGTAGCCATAAGGATTAAAGCCCTATTTTTGTAAACATATCTATGCAAAAATGCCCTTTTTAAACTCTATTATTTCCTGGTTCATGACCAAGCGCATGCATCAGATTGAACTGTTCATGAAATACCCTCATGATGTTCAGGAGGAGTGGTTCAGGAAACTTATTTTGTCGGCCCGCAATACAGAATGGGGGAAAAAATACGGCTATCAGGAAATAGACCATTATCAAACTTTTGCAGAACGCGTTCCGATTAATAACTATGAAGACCTGAAACCTTATATTGACCGCTTACGGCTGGGAGAACAAAACCTTCTTTGGAATACTGAAATCAAGTGGTTTGCCAAATCATCTGGCACAACAAGTGACAAGAGTAAATTCATTCCTGTGAGCCAGGAAGCGCTGGACGACTGCCATTTTAAAGGCGGGAAAGACCTGCTTTCATTATACTGCTCTAACAACCCTAACAACCAGATATTCACCGGAAAACTTCTGGGCATGGGAGGTTCTCACTTCCCCGATAATCCGGATACCAATTCATTTGTTGGCGATGTCTCAGCAATTTTAATGGAAAACCTGCCCAGCTGGATAGAATTGATCCGCACACCTGAACTCAATATCGCCCTGATGAAGGAATGGGAACAAAAAATTGAGAAAATTGCCCGGATTACAAGTGAAGAAAATGTAACCAACATCACAGGAGTTCCCTCATGGACCTTGGTTTTATTGAAAAGAGTGCTTGAAATAACCGGAAAATCGAATATAAAAGAAGTATGGCCCAACCTTGAGCTTTTTATCCATGGCGGCGTAAGCTTTACGCCCTATAAACAACAATTTTTCAAGCTCATTGGTGCGCCTATGAATTATCTGGAGACCTACAATGCTTCGGAAGGATTTTTTGGCATTCAGGATCGTAATGGTGCCGACGATATGTTATTAATGCTTGATTACGGTATATTTTACGAATTTATACCTTTAAGTGAATACGGCGACAACGATGCCACACCGGTAACACTCGAAGCAGTGGAAACAGATGTGAATTATGCCATCATAATAACTACCAACGCAGGCTTATGGCGCTATAAAATTGGTGATACTGTAATGTTTACCTGCACTGATCCTTACCGCATCCGGATAACCGGCCGTACCAAAAATTTTATCAATGCTTTTGGTGAAGAACTGATTGTGGACAATGCCCAGAAAGCACTGGATGCGGCATGTGCCAAAACCGGCGCATCACTCAATGAATTCACCGCAGCACCGGTATACTTCAGTGATAAATCAAGCGGCGCCCATGAGTGGCTGATCGAATTTGAACAAGAGCCTGAAGACCTGGGTTATTTTACCGAAATGCTTGACAATGCGTTAAAAGCATTGAATTCGGATTACGAGGCCAAACGATACCACAACATGGTATTGTCCAGACCTATTGTACATACAATACCAAAAGGGAGCTTCTACAATTGGCTCAAATCGCGTGATAAAATCGGAGGACAATTCAAGGTACCTCGCCTGGCCAATGACCGGAAATACCTCGAAGAGATTCTTTTAATAAGCAAAGAATCATAACCAAACATTAGAAAATAATTTTAATCATTAAACCAAAAACCAATGCATATTGCCATAGCCGGTAACATCGGGTCCGGAAAAACAACCCTTTGCGGATTACTCGCCAAACATTTTGCCTGGGAGCCTCATTACGAAGATGTTGAAACAAACCCTTACCTTCCCAGTTTCTATGAGGATATGCAACGATGGTCATTCAATCTGCAGGTCTATTTTTTGAACAGCAGATTCCGCCAGATTATTGACATTCGCAGCAGTGGCAAAACGGTTGTTCAAGACAGAACCATTTATGAAGATGCATATATTTTCGCGCCCAATCTACACACCATGAACCTGATGAGTTCCCGTGACTTTCAGAATTATGCTTCGCTTTTTGAACTAATGAGTACTTTCGTAAAACCACCAGATTTGCTTATCTACCTTAGGGCAAGCGTGCCTACCCTGGTCAGACAAATTCAGAAGCGGGGCAGAGATTATGAAAATTCCATTCGGCTCGACTATCTCAAAAGCCTCAACGACCGTTATGAAGCGTGGATCGGTGATTACACCTTAGGAAAATTACTGGTGGTAGAAGTTGACAACCTTAACTTTTCAGATAAACCAGAAGATTTAGCGATCATCATCGAAAAAATAAATGCCGAAATCCATGGACTTTTCTAAAAATGGGTTACGGGTAGCGGGTATAATTCCGGCGCGGTATGCATCCACACGTTTTCCGGGAAAGCCATTGGTGATGATCAATGGCATAAGTATGATTGAGCGGGTTTACCGTCAGGCCAGCGCTTGCAAATTGCTTCAAACAGTTGTGGTTGCTACAGATGACGAACGTATTGCAGCACATGTAAAATCATTCGGCGGAAGAGCAGCGATGACTTCCTCCCTCCATCCCAGTGGCACCGATCGTATTGCCGAAACCATTTCAATTCTTACAAAAGAGAATGAGCACTACGACATTGCGGTAAATATCCAGGGGGACGAACCCTATATCCAACCAGAACAGATAGAAAAAGTGATCCGCTTGTTTGCCCATACTAAAGTGGAGATTGCCACCCTGATAAAATCAATTAACCGACAGGAAGATCTTTTCAATCCCAATGTTGTAAAGGTTTTGACAGATATTTCAGGCCGGACAATGCTTTTCAGCCGATCAGCCATTCCCTACATCAGGGGCGAAGCGGCTGAAAACTGGCTGCAACATTTCACGTTCTATAAGCACATAGGAATATACGCATACCGGACAGAGATACTTAAAACAATCGCCGCCCTGCCTCCGGCCCTGCCCGAAGTTGCTGAATCTTTAGAACAATTGCGGTGGTTGTGGAATGGGTTCCAGATTTATACAGATGTTACTGATTTTGAAACTTTTGGCATTGACACGCCCGAAGACTTATTAAAACTTACTAACATTCCTTGAAAATTTGATCCCATCCCTTTATCTTAGCAAGTTCATTGATCAGCTTTACAGAAAAGCATTAAACCTTTGACTGTTAATCTCTAACCAACAGCAAGAACTTGTGTTTTTCAGCAAACAGGGCATTGTATGGATATAGAAAAACAAATTAGTACGCTTTTAAAGGAGCAGGATTGTGTAATTGTCGCGGGATTGGGAGGCTTTATTGCCAATTATGTTCCGGCAGACATCAACCCTGTAACACATGTTTTCACCCCCCCATCACGGCAGGTGGCGTTCAATGCTGCACTCAGGAATAATGATGGCGTTCTGGCCAATCACCTTGTGCGCACCTTCGGAATTGGTTATGCAGAAGCGGTTTCACTTATTCAGAAGCAGTCGGATGTATGGGCAGTTATGCTTAACCAGGGACGAAAGGTAATTATTGAAAGTATTGGTCATCTGTATGCGGACAAAGAGCACCACCTCCAGTTTGTCCCAGAGCAGCATACGAATCTTCTGGATGACGCTTTTGGCTTGTCCACTTTCTCAACACAACCGGTTTCAAGCCAGGAAAGACTGCAGAAAACCCATCAAAAAGTATTGCGAACCAATGCAGTAAGATCAGGCAGGAAGCTGCCCTCCACCCTTAAATGGGCGGCAATCATACTCCCGCTTACAGCACTTTCTTTCTGGAGTGCCTACAATACAGGACAGGTAAAAAATCTATACCAAAATCAGGCGTCAGTAATGCCGGCCCCTGTACAAACCAGCAATGAACCGATAGCAAATCCTTTTGCCGATGCGAAACAACTGCCAGAGAAACCGGCAGAAGAATTACTAATTACTGACACTAGGATTGAAGTTGAATTATCGAAACCCGCAGAAACTATAACGGAAGCCGACAATTATTTCATCATTGCCGGTGCATTTAGCGTTAAAGAAAATGCTGACAACCTGATTGAGAGCCTTGTATTAAAAGGCTACAATGCCACCATTGCCGGCCAAAACCGTAACGGACTTTACAGGGTAAGTATTGAAGGTTTTTCTGATAAAGAAATCGCCCTGGAAAAAACGGAAGAGTTCAGAAAAGGCGAATTTCCCGGAGCCTGGTTATTCTCCCTTCGCTAATTCAATTTCCCTAAAGGACAAAAACCATAATTTTATACTTTTGCCGAAGTAATCCAACCATTACTTAATCCTTTATTGAATCGCTTTGACAAAAAACAAACTGGATCGTTTTGCCGAGAACAAAACCTTTCCGCATCTTTTTCAACCCACATTTGAAGATTTACAATCCGGACTTGAGCTCAAGGGGCATTGGCAGGATTTTTTCGGAAACTCCAACCCTATCATCCTCGAATTGGGCTGTGGCAAGGGGGAATACACCGTTGCCCTCGCCAATCGTTACCCACAAAACAACTACATAGGTATTGACATAAAGGGTGCCAGAATCTGGCGAGGAGCCAAAACATCGTTTGAAAACGGCAACAAAAATGTGGCCTTTCTCAGGATGCGGATCGACTCTATTCTCAAAGCTTTTAACCCTCAGGAAATATCTGGAATATGGATCACTTTCCCCGACCCCCAGCCACAAAAAGCCCGAAAGCGGCTTACATCACCCATGTTTTTGAATCGTTACGAGCAACTGCTGCGTCCTGACAGCATTATACACCTGAAAACAGACAGTCTGGCATTTTTTGAATTCACCCTGCAAACAGTTGCCAATGAAGGGCATCATTTACTGATGCATACTTTTGATTTGTACAACAACCATTTAAATGAAGATGTAATGCTTACCCAAACGCATTATGAAAAATTGTTCCTGGCCCAGAACATTCCTATTAAATACCTTAGGTTCAAGTTAACACAGAAGGATGAAAAAGTCTGAATCTGACACAAATCCTTCGTTTTTCGATTTGGTTTACGAGGTAGTAAAACAAATTCCTTATGGAAGAGTAACATCCTACGGCTCCATTGCCAGCTTTTTGGGGAGTAAACGATCTTCACGCATGGTTGGCTGGGCAATGAACGCATCACATCATCTACCTGAACAAATACCAGCTCACAGGGTGGTAAACCGCAATGGTATGCTTACCGGCAAAAAACACTTCGAGAACCCTGACCTGATGGAACAATTATTAACAAACGAAGGTGCAATAATTGAAAATGACCGGATTGTAAATTTCATAGAGATGTTCTGGCAACCAGGACTGGAAAACAAAGAAAAGATTAAAATCTAATTTCCATTAAACAATCACAATGATTTGGGCTATTGGGTCAGCCTTACTTTGAGCTAATCTCCTTCACCAGGCAACAACTACAATTCCTTCATCAATTTGCCGTCTTCCTTCTTTTCCATCAATACCCCGATCAATTCAATGAGCATAGCCTGACCAATGGGCTTTGATATGTATTCATTACAACCAGCTTCCAGCGCCTTCTCTCTATCGGAATACAAACCAAAAGCGGTTTGTGCAATTATTATCACCTCCTTGTTGAACTTTCTTATCTGACGCGTAGCCTCATAGCCATTCACATCCGGCATACGCACATCCATGAGAATCAAATCTATATCAGGAGTATTCCGACATACTTCTATAGCCTCAGATCCGCTGTGAACTTTAATAATATCCTTTGCCTGATTTGCCAACACATTCGTTAAAAGCATTTCGGAAACCTTGTCGTCTTCAGCAATCAATATTTTAAGTCTGCCGACTGGGGAAGCAGACCGTGGAATCACTTCTTTAGCACTTTTATCAACCGTCGTCCTGCTTTTTGTAGCATAAGGCAGGGTAAAATAAAATGAGGACCCCTCCCCCTCCGAACTTACCAGCCATATGCGTCCACCAAGCATTTCAATATAGGCTTTGGTAATGGACAAACCAAGCCCTGCACCCTGAAAAGCCCTGGCATCAGTAATATCGGCCTGTACAAAGCGGTCAAATACACAACCTTGCCTCGCACCAGGAATACCAATACCAGTATCACTGACATAAAACTCCAGTTCATCTTCCTTTAAATTGTACCCAAATATTATGCTTCCTTCATCAGTATATTTAATGGCATTTTTTACCAGGTTTGTAAGAATGGCAAATATTTTCTCTCGATCCGAATGAATAACAGACTCTTTTGAAGGAAGTGCATTTTTGAAATAAAATTTCAATCCTTTCCGTTCAACCTCGGGTTTAAAAAAAGTATATATATATTCAATCTGTTCGTTAATGTTGGTATCAGCCAACACAACCTCCATCAAACCAGACTCCACTTTAGAGATATCAATCAGATCGTTAATGATATTTAACATGCGTTCACCGCTTTGCTCAATAATATCAACATACTCCTGCTGCTCTTCACCTGAAAGCATGGGTCTTTTCAGCAATTCGGCAAATCCAAGTATCCCATTCATCGGGGTACGTATTTCATGGCTCATATTGGCCAGAAAAGCAGTTTTTAAGCGATCACTTTCTTCTGCTTTTTCTTTGGCCAGAACCAATTCTTCTTCAACCTTTTTCCTCCCGGAAATGTCAAATGCAGAAATAATTCCCGCCTTTTCGCCCATCCACTCAATAATTTTATGGGTAATATCCAGCCAGCATTCTACCCCGTCTTTTTTAATTACCTTGATCTCAATTCGTGTAGAACCTTCCTTAATATGTTGCCGGGCAAGTCCAAAACTACTGATTATTTTCTTAAAATCAGGATGAACAAGATCGAGCATATTCAAATCCTTAAGTTCAGCAATGGAATATCCACTTAAATCTGCAGCAGAAGGATTGGCATAAACGATTTTGTTCCGGTTAAAAATAAATATTCCAGCCGTAGTTGTATCGGATAGTGTACGAAGTCTTTGCTCACTTTCCTGCAATGATTTTTCAGCCTTTATTCGCTGCTCTATCGAAGAGGCTTGTAGCAAAACTTTGCCAAGATAATAAACAACCGGCTCGAGTTCATATACAAATGGGCAAGCAAATGGTTTCTTTCTGCCCAGTATCAACAATCCATATCCTTTGAGCTTAAACCCATAATAATGGACATCAGACAACTGAAATGAACTGCAAACATCCTTATTCTGGACACCCTGACTGATAAAATGTCTTTTCACATCCGACCAGGATTGAGATTTACCAGCCATAATGGGCATAAGCATAACCTCTTCGTATTGCTGGTCAACAGTTTTTATTACTCCTGCCAGAAAACAGTTAAGTTTCCTTAAGTATAAAGGGATGCACTTTTGCAGTATTAAATGTTCGTCAATTTCTCCACTGGCACTGAAAACCAACTCCAAAAAGACTTCGTTTTGAATATTCTTTTCTACCATATACCTATTACAATCGTTTTATTATAAATTTCAAGAAATGATTCTTCGGCGTTTGCAATTTCACCAATGGTCAATACACCATAAACATCGGCATTTTTGCCAACAACTTTCAGTTCTTCCTCAAATGAATCCTGCATAAACAAAACCCTTGAAATGCAATCAATACAAAAAACAGACGCCACCCTTCCCCTGTTTCCAAACTTCAACATTGCAATTTCCCTTGCATTTGCCGCACCAAGAAGCAAGGATTGCAGATTGCCATGAAGAATTTCAACATACTCACCTTCCTTCACTGCATCCACAAAATAAAGCATATTATCCTTTTCCAGGAATGGATCGCGCACCACCATCTCTGCATCAATTTTTGCGATACCCAAGGGATAAGATTTGGCAATCTCAAAGAAGTTATTTTCCTGAAATTCCATTCCTGAATGTGGTTCAACAATTTCCTTGTATACTTCAAATGCCGGCCGCCAATTGATACTGATCACCCGATTGTCTGTTGCCCTTGTAACCTTTAGTGGCTCAGAAATGGATTGCCAGCCATGGGCTACACCAAGGGCCACCTTTTTTCTTGCCCAACCAATCACCGCTGCATTCAAATGAATCCCTGCATTGTTAATGACACATGGGAACTCCTGAAACCTCAATGAACCAGCACCTCCACCGATATAAGTAGGGTTAATGCCGAAAAAATTAAACAATGACTCTATGAAAGATTCCTTATTGTTACTTAAGGCATCGGTAAAAACAAATACAACACTCGACGTTTCCATGGATTCATTATGCACATTGGCAAGTTCTCCAAGAAAATCGGCAGGCGCATGCGACAGATTAAAAAGCTGTGTTTTAAGTTTAAAATCCAAAGGAATAATAAGCACACCACTATTTTTGCGCTCACCCTTATAGATCAATTCAGGAAAAATACCCCCAATGACAGGTTTTATAAGGTCATGAAAAACAGAAACAAGCATTTCATGCGAATACTTATTCTGATCGGCCATTAGAAACAGAAGCGATTGAACCTTATTATCTGCCTCAAGATTCTTCAACTGATCTTCCAACAGTTGAATGTTCGCTGATTCTATATAAATTGGCTCCATAACACGAAATTAGTATTTAGGGTTAATCTAACATTCCTCAAAATCCATAGATATTCCATATTTCATGTAAAAGTCTCCAAAAAATTCAGGCGGCCCAGAGCATCTGAAACTGCATAATCCAATCCTGCACTAAAAGGTTGAAAAATCGCGCTGTTTCAGCCCAATCGTTTATGTCGTAACCCTTAGGATAAAACAAAGATATAATTATATGCTATGGTTTCAAAATAAATAATCCCTGATATCTAAGAACATCTGCAGGGCGGGGATATCCCCGATTTTAACACGATTTCTCTGTAAAAATAGAATTTATACAATTAAATCGGCAATAGAATGGCAGTTGATACTTCCTTGTTTTAAAAAACTCTTATCTTTACCAAATCTAAATTAATATAATCAAAACTACCATGTCTATTACCAAAGACCAAGTAATCAACGCATTACGTACAGTCAATGATCCTGACTTACATCGCGATCTGGTTACCCTTAACATGATTGAGGACGTAGAAGTTGATGGAAACAAAGTTTCATTCAAAGTCGTGCTCACCACACCAGCCTGCCCCTTAAAAGACAAAATCAAACAAGATTGTATCACAGCTATACATCAATTGATCGACCCATGGGCTGAAGTCAGCATAGAAATGACATCCCGTGTAACCAGCCGTCGCACCGACAAACAACCTCTTTTACAGGGTGTTAAAAACATTATTACAGTTGCATCCGGCAAAGGTGGTGTTGGAAAGTCTACCGTTGCAGCCAATCTGGCAGTAGCCTTAGGGCGCACAGGTGCTAAAGTAGGACTGATTGATGCCGACATTTATGGCCCTTCTATTCCTCTCATGTTTGATGAAGTTAACGCAAAGCCCCACGCTATTGAAAAAGATGGCAAAACCCTGGTCGTTCCTATTCAAAAACATGGAATTAGTATTTTATCAGTAGGATTCTTTGTTGACCCGGCCAAAGCTTTAGTCTGGCGTGGTCCGATGGCGAGCAACGCATTGACCCAGCTTTTCAGTGAAACCGATTGGGGCGAACTGGATTATATGGTCATCGATATGCCCCCGGGAACCGGCGACATCCACCTTACCATTGTACAACAACTTCCGGTAACAGGAGTATGCATTGTAACAACACCTCAGGAAGTGGCGCTGGCAGATGCCCGCAAAGCCATTGGCATGTTTACCCAGGACAGCATCAATGTTCCCATTTTAGGATTGATCGAAAACATGGCCTGGTTCACACCTGCGGAATTACCTGAAAACAAGTATTTTATTTTTGGCAAAGATGGCGGAAAAAAACTTGCTGAAGCCAATAATATCCCACTATTGGGACAAATACCTTTAGTTCAGGGCATTTGTGAATCAGGCGATAAAGGCAGTCCTATAGCTCTCGATTTCAGCTCTCCGGTTTCTGAGGCCTTCAGAAAACTTGCCGAAAGCACTGCACAGCAGGTAGCCATCAGGAATGCCACAATTGCTGCAACAAAAATTGTTGAAATTACCAAATAAAAACATTAAAAAAAAACGACCCAAATATGTCAAATCACGAAGAATTATCACTCAAAGTACAGAATATTATCGAACAAATCAGACCATACTTACAGGCTGACGGAGGCGACATTAGTTTTGTTGAACTTACTGAGGACAAAGTGGTAAATGTGGAACTTCAAGGAGCCTGTGGTTCATGCCCATTCAGCAGAATGACACTGAAAAACGGGGTTGAAGAAGCCGTAAAAAAAGCACTTCCGGAGATAAAATCGGTGGAAGCTACCAATCTGTAGTAATTCAGGAAGAAATTTCTAATTTCTAATTTCTAAAGCATTTGGGGTTAGAAATTAGTCTTTAGAAATTTATATTAAAACCCGGGATATTTCCCTACTATGGGCATTCGCCTGCCCATTCCAAAGGCTTTAGGTGAAACACGAAGAATAGGAGGTGTCTGGGAACGTTTCCATTCATTGTTGTTCACCATTTTGAGGACACGATTCACCATAGTGGGGTCAAAACCTGACAATATGAGATCGCGTGGACCCATACGTTTTTCAATGTATTGAAAAAGCAATTTATCCAGTACATCATATTCCGGCAATGAATCGCTGTCTTTTTGGCCGGGCCGGAGCTCAGCAGAAGGTGGTTTAGTAATTGAATTTAAAGGAATTATTTCCCGCTCACGGTTTATATACCGGGCCAGTCGAAAAACATCTGTTTTATATACATCGCCCAACACAGAAATACCGCCACACATATCCCCGTAAAGTGTACCATAACCAACCGCGGCCTCGCTTTTATTACTGGTATTAAGCAAAATATATCCTAATTTATTGGATATAGCCATCAGAATAACGGCCCTGGACCTGGCCTGCAGGTTTTCCTCGGCCAGCCCAAAAGGCATTCCTTTAAAAAGAGGATCTAACGCAGTTCCAAAAGCTTTAAATGGCCCATCAATAGGGATCAAATCACAAGCACTACCGAGGTTGATGGCCAATTTTCGCGCATCATCAATAGAATGGGAAGAAGAAAACTCAGAAGGCAACATAACACCTCTCACATTTTCAGCACCTAAGGCTTCGGCCGCCAAAACCATAGTTACTGCCGAATCTATGCCTCCTGAAAGTCCGAGAATGGCTTTACTAAATCCGGTTTTACTAAAATAATCCTGCACACCCAATACCAACGCATTATGAATCTGTTCAATATCCTTATGTTCTTCTTCAATATGAATTGCTCTTGCAGGTGAATTACCCTTCCAGGAATCGTCGATATCCACAACGCTCAGTCCTTCAGCAAAAGCAGGCAAAGACTCCCGCACATTGCCTCCATCATCACAGGCCATGGAACCTCCATCAAAAATAAGTTCAGTCTGGGCGCCAACATGATTTACATAAACCACAGGCAAACCATACTTTAAAGCAGTTTCACGCAAAACCCTTCTGCGCAATAAATCCTGATAATAATGAAAGGGCGATGCTGCAATATTGATAATAATATCCGGGTTCAAGGGCGCCAGTTGATCAAGCGGAAACTGATTATAGAGTGGCACTTCATCAATGTTCCAGATATCTTCACAAATGGTTAACGCAATACGTTTGTTATTCAGTTCAACGACATTAAATTCATTGGATGGCTCAAAATAACGGTACTCGTCAAAAACATCATAATTTGGCAATAAGCTTTTGTGAACAATCTGCTGCACCTTGCCTTCATTCAGAAACCAGGCACTGTTAAACAGTGGCTTACCCCGACCTGTCTTATTCTGTGAGGGCGCCCCAACGATGGCAGCAATACCAATACATTCAACCGCAATCTTTTGCATTGCAGCCTCAGCCTGTAAAATAAAATCGTCAAACTCCAGAAAATCGCCGGGGGGATAGGCTGTGAGAGCAAGTTCTGCAAATACAACCAAATCTGCTTTCAAGGACTTCGCCTGTTCTATGGCACGAATAATTATGGACAGGTTATGCTTAAAGTCGCCAATAATATAATTGAACTGCGCTAAAGCGATTCTCATAAGCTAGCTTATTGCGGGTTTTAAGAAGAAAAAATGTTTCCGGCAAAGGTAGAAAAAGCAGGAAATAAAAGAAGATCTAGACCGTTGTGAATATTTAAAAAACCACGCCCAGACTTAATTCAAAAGCATTTGGCAGTGCTTTATGCCCTTCAGAAGTAACCGCATTATTATTCTTGAGTACATCGGAAAACCCATTAATAAAGTTAATGCCCGCAACAATAGCAGTGGAATTATCAATCGGATACTCCACCCCGGCGCCTATCACCATGGACAATCTGAACAATTTTGTTTGGGAATCAATATTATGCCAATCTTTAGTATAGGTTACTGATGGCCCGTCACTGAAACTATCTTTTGCCCTGGAGCCAATACGCACCCCCGGTTGAACACCAATAAGCCCAAAAAAACGAAAATTCCCGATATCATCAGTTTTCATCTTAATAAGAACAGGGATGTCAATATATTTCAATCTATAATTTCGATTAAGTATACCAGACGTCCCGGATTGAATGTCAGGATAAGAGATTTTACCATTATGAAAAGAAACATTAAAACCAGATGACAAAGCATAATTCTCAGCGAAATAAAAATCGGCAATCAAACCCCAACTAATACCGGGAACAGCACCTTCAGAGGAATAATTCTCCTGATCTACTTTTAACCAACCAATATTGGGAGCAACTTTCACCCCCATAATTACCGATTTATATTGTGCGCTGGATTGGAATGGCATCAGCAAAAGCACGGTAAGCGAAATTAAACAAATCAGAAGGACAGGCTTTTTCATGATATACTTTTTTTAAAAATGTTTTTCTGCAAAATTAGCGTGCTTTTCCTTTATTTAAACAATTTTTTGGCAAGTTAGTTGCAATGCGAACAATCATCACTTCAGAAAATGATTATATTTGTTCCATTAAAACAAAAAAACGATGAAAAAAATTCTTGGTGTTATCATTTTTGCGCTATCCGGCTTTTTAGTCACTGCACAAACTCCGGATTTTACCATCGGCCCCAAAGCAGGTGCATCATTCTCCAGCTTCTCTACAGAGCAAGATCAAATTGAGAGTGAGGTAAGAAGCTCCCTGAATTTTGGTGCCTTTGTGCGTTTCGGCAACAAGGTTTACCTTCAGCCTGAACTTATGTTTATGAACCGCAAAGGCGATATTACAAGGTCCGATCTTTTCGAAAGCAACAAATCCATTCATCTAAAAACGCTTGACATCCCAGTATTGATAGGAGCTAAAGTGATTGACACCAAGGTATTCAACATCCGAATTCTTGCAGGCCCCGTTGCCTCACTCGCCCTGAACCGGGACATTACTACTGACAATTGGGAGACGGGCATTACAAGCGACGATATCCGCAGTGCAAACTGGGGCATACAGGCCGGTGCAGGTGTGGATTTCCTGATGCTTACTTTCGACCTGAAATATGAATTCGGGATCAGCGATTTCTCAAAATATGAAGGCCTTACCCTTAAAAACAATATGTTTGTGGTTGGTCTGGGCTGGAAAATACTTTAGACTGCCTTTTTACGTTTATTAACCCCTGGCCCTAATTTGTCAGGGGTTTTTTGTTTATTTGTATCAACAATTCCACCTCCCTCACAGCAACACAATAACTGTGAATGCATATAAAAAGTTAAGCAGTTGGGATATCAACTAACTGGAATTTCACGATGTGCAAGGTATTACAAAATGATGAAAATTATGCGTAAATTAATCCAAATGGTTGCATTGTCCTTAAGCCTGGTCCTATCGGGGTGTTCGGGCTTCCAGAACAAAAATGGGGAAACCCAGAAAAACAATTCAACACAGCTTGACCCGGGTAATACTGACCAGGCCCGCACTGGATTACAAATCAAACGCTATGAAATAGCGTTGTTTGAATCGGATCAATCCAATTTAAAGCAAAGCCTTGAAAAATTAGTTCCTGAATACAGTATTTTTCTCGGAAAAGGTAATTTCTCAGACGAAGAAGTCACTCAGTTAAGAAGCTTTATTGCCGATGGGTCAAACAAAGCCGCTTACCATGAAGTCAGCAAACAGTTTCAAGAAATTGAGGAATTAAGCATCAACCTGGGAAAGGCTTACGAAAAGTTTGCCAGAGAAACAGGAAAAATAAATTACCCTGAGACTTTTACCTACCTTTCAGGATTTGATGTGCAGTACCCTATAAAATATGCAGATACCGTGTTGATTATAGCTCTGGACATGTACCTGGGCTCAAATTTTGACATGTATAAAAAACTGGGCATACCGGCCTATATCTCCAGCCGTTACACTGCCGCGCATATCCTTCCCGATTGTGTAAAAGAAATGGCTTATCCGCTTATCCCTGAAAAAACAGGAGCGTATACCTTACTCGATGCCATGATAGAACAAGGAAAATTACTCTATTTTACCCAAATTATACTTCCCGACACCCCCGAAGAACTAATCATAGGGTTCAATGAGGAGCAACTTAAATGGTGCCAGCAAAATGAAAGCAATTTATGGAAGTTCATCATTGAAAATGAGCTACTTTACAGCACCGACTCCAAAGCGATGAGTATGTTTATGGTTGACGGCCCGTTTACTTCTTCCTTTTCACAGGAGTCTCCTGCCCGCACCGGGGCATGGCTTGGATGGCAGATTGTAAAATCATATATGGATAAAAACAATATAGCACTAACCAGATTAACAGCGATTGAGCATTCACGGGAAATTCTTGACAAATCGGGATACAAGCCCAAAAAGAATTAATCAGAGTTTAAGATCGCGCAATTGCATGCGCAAATGAGACTTTCTCAATACTTCCAGTTTCTCTTCTTTACTCATGATAGACCAATTGGCTATTTCGTCCAGATTGCGAAAACAGCCAACGCACATGCCATCCTCATCGAGGCGGCAAACCCTTTTACAGGGCGAGGAAGGTTCTTTGCTGTTTTTTTCAGGATCCATTGCGAATGATTAATTGAGTGAATAAACCTGATGCGGGTTGAAATGTTCAATTTTAAATTATGGTTAAACAGGACAACCAAACCATTCCGGCAAAAGCGCACCAATATATTAATTCATGAGAAAATTCCTACAGCGAAAAACAAGCATCAAAACATGTAAAATATTGATTAAACGCTATATACTCATTTCTGCAATACTCCACAATAACCTGTATATCAATTATTTAAATAATTATAAAAGGTTGAGAGTTCCCTAAAACTATAATCAAATTTTCGTAAATTTGCACGTAAAGACTATCTAAAAGATTAAAGTCAGGCACTCAAGAGAATTATCTTTACTATTCGCTAACAAAACATAGCCATAAAGGAGAAACATATGCTTGTAAAAACCTTCGGAAGCACCATTATTGGCATTAATGCGATTACCATAACTGTAGAAGTAAATGTTGACACAGGGATTCAATTTTTTATGGTTGGTCTGCCTGATAGTGCTGTAAAAGAAAGCCACCAGCGGATTGAAGCGGCATTGCGTAACAATGGCTATAGAATTCCAGGTAAAAAAATTGTCATAAACATGGCCCCGGCCGATATACGTAAAGAAGGTTCTGCCTATGACCTGACCATAGCCATTGGCATACTCGCTGCATCTGAACAGGTTAAGCAGGAAAAGGTTGGCGATTACGTAATTATGGGCGAACTTTCGCTCGATGGCGGATTACAGCCCATTAAAGGAGCGCTGCCCATTGCCATTGAAGCACGCAAACAAGGCTTCAAAGGGTTTATCCTACCCCGGCAGAATGCACGGGAAGCAGCCATAGTCAGTGATTTAGAAGTTTATGGAGCCGACAACATTCTTGATGTGATCCGTTTTTTTAACGAAGACGCTATGCTTGATCGCGAAATTGTAAATACACGCGAAGAGTTCTATGCCCAGCTAAACGAATATGAATTTGATTTCTCGGATGTAAAAGGACAGGAAAACATTAAACGTGCACTTGAAATTTCGGCAGCGGGCGGTCATAACGTCATTCTAATCGGGCCTCCAGGATCCGGGAAAACCATGCTGGCCAAACGCCTACCCTCCATTCTTCCTCCACTTAATCTTCACGAAGCACTTGAAACCACCAAAATACATTCAGTGGCCGGCAAGATGGCACGCAATGCCTCGCTGATTTCGGTGCGGCCATTTCGTAGCCCACACCACACAATATCAGATGTGGCTTTGGTCGGGGGTGGTTCAAATCCCCAGCCAGGTGAAATATCCCTGGCCCACAATGGCGTTTTATTTCTTGATGAATTGCCTGAATTTAAACGCACTGTGCTGGAAGTGTTGCGGCAACCACTCGAAGACCGCATGATTACTGTTTCAAGGGCCAGACTTTCCGTTGAATACCCGGCTTCCTTCATGTTGGTAGCTGCCATGAACCCATGCCCGTGTGGATATTACAACCATCCCGATAAGGAATGTGTCTGCGCTCCAGGAGTAGTACAAAAATACCTGAACAAAATTTCGGGCCCATTGCTCGACCGGATTGACATACAAGTGGAAGTTGTCCCGGTTCCGTTCAGAGAACTTTCTGACATACGAAACAGTGAAAAAAGCATTGACATCCGCGAAAGGGTGGTAAAAGCACGCCTTATTCAGGAAGAACGATATAAAGAAAACAAAGGCATTCATGCCAATGCACAAATGACAACCAAAATGATGCGCACCATCTGCAAGATTGATGAAACAGGCCACGCCCTACTTAAAAATGCGATGGAAAAACTAAGCCTTTCCGCACGGGCCTATGACCGCATACTAAAGGTTTCGCGCACCATAGCTGACCTTGACAATAGCCCTGACATCAGACCGGATCATCTTGCCGAAGCCATTAATTACCGTAGCCTCGATCGGGACAATTGGGGAAGTTAGCAAATCTGGATTACTCGAATTATTAAATCAACTACAAATGCCTGTCAACTCATTAATAAAAGTCCTGTTATATTATACTTATGAATAAGCTATATTTAATTTCAAGGTACGTGAAATACCTTCTGCTGGCTAAGACACGCCATGGCGTTCATTCACCCTTTGTTTATGCATTTATCGATGACATTCTGAACGACAAAATGGAATACAGTGATTATACTATCATTGAAAAAGAAGTTCAAAGGCTAAAAAAAAACCGCAATATTTTGGAAATTGTAGATTTTGGGGCCGGGAAAAACTCAGAAAAATACCGTACCTATTTCAAGCGGGTAAGTGAGATTGCTTCAATCTCAGGAATCATGCGTAAACACGGAAGGCTACTATATCGTTTGATACGACATTTTCAACCTGCAACCCTACTCGAGATGGGGACATCACTCGGCATCAGTGCTATGTATCAGGCAAAAGGTAATCCCAGTGCTCAGTTCACCTCTGTTGACGGATGTGCCTCCCTGGCCATGATTGCACGCAATACGCTCGACAATGTTGGATGCATGAATGTTGAACTTAAAACCGGTCCGTTCAGAACCATTCTTCCTTCCTTGCTTGACAATATGAACAAAACCCTGGATTATGCCTTTATTGATGGCGACCACACCTATGATGGCACCCTGCTTTATTTTGAATTATTAAAAAAACACCTGAACAAAAACAGTATATTGATCTTTCACGATATCTACTGGTCAAAGGAAATGGCAAAAGCATGGAATGAAGTAAAAAAAGACACTGAAGTTACCGTAACCATCGACCTTTTTTTTATGGGAATTGTTTTCTTCAGGAAAGAATTGAGCAAACAGGACTTTATACTACGTTTTTAAAATCGGTGGTCTAAATATTTCTTTTGCACTCCATTCCTTACAATTATTTCTAAATTTGTCCGTTCGGAATAAAAATACAGATATGAACCAGGAAGTTATACATCTTGAAACAATTACGCGGTTTTTCAAGGTTGGCACTGAGGTTGTCCGCGCCCTTCGGGGAGTTTCACTTTCGATAAAAAGGAATGAATTTGTCGCGTTGATGGGGCCTTCCGGTTCAGGGAAATCAACACTTATGAACCTTTTGGGATGTCTGGACACGCCCACAAGTGGCAGTTACTGGCTCAACGGAAAGGATGTGAGCAAACTGGTGGACAATGAGTTGGCCGAAATCAGAAATAAAGAAATTGGCTTTGTTTTTCAGACCTTTAACCTGCTTCCCCGACTAACCGCCCTTGAAAATGTCGCTTTGCCCATGATTTATGCAGGATCTGCTAAAAATGAGCGTACCGAAAGGGCGCTGCAGGTGCTGGAAGACGTAAAACTTACTGACAGGGTAAAACATAAACCCAACGAGCTTTCAGGCGGTCAACGCCAAAGGGTAGCCATTGCACGGGCATTGGTAAACAAACCTTCCATCATATTAGCCGATGAGCCCACCGGAAACCTTGACTCTAAAACATCGGTGGAAATCATGGGTTTAATCGAAGAAATTCACAAGGCAGGAAACACCATCATCCTGGTAACGCATGAAGAAGACATTGCCCGCCACGCCCACCGCATTATCCGTCTTTCTGACGGACTTGTTGCATCCGATGAATTGAATACCGAAATTCGCATGGTGAGCGATTACAATTAAACCTAACCGGTTGAATGAACAATAACGGATTGTTCCTGTTTCAATTTTCAATCCATAAACCTAAACAGCACCATGAGTTCTGATTTTAAAATATATACAAAAACCGGAGACAAAGGACAAACTTCCCTGATTGGAGGCACCCGGGTTCCAAAATACCATCAAAGAATTGAGGCCTATGGTACGCTTGATGAACTAAACAGCTATCTTGGGCTGATCCGCGATCAGGAAATTGATCAGCCCACCCGCGAAATCATTATTGAGATTCAGGATCGTATTTTCACTGCAGAATCCCTGCTGGCGGCTGATCCTGAAAAAGATGTAAAAGCACTGCCTTCATTGTTTGAGTCTGACATTCTATTGCTGGAGCAACATATCGATACGATGAACGAAACTCTTCCAACCATCTCCTCCTTTATTCTTCCCGGCGGACATCAGTCGGTTTCGCTATGTCATGTTGCCCGATGTATTTGTCGCAGGGCTGAGCGAATTACCATCAAATTGGTGGAAGACCAACCCGAAACTTTGATGGGAGAAACGGTTATTAAATACCTTAACCGGCTCTCTGATTATCTGTTTGTACTGTCGCGAAAATTCACCAAAGACTTTAATGTAGTTGAAACACCCTGGAAAGCAAGGCTATAGAAGATTTTTTTAAATCAAACCAACCTACATTATCAATGTAATATTATTACCTTGCTTTTGATTGAAATTAGATTATTTTTGCAAAAAATTAAACCTGTTAATTTATAACTGATGTATTGGACTTTAGAATTGGCTTCAAAGCTGGAAGATGCTCCCTGGCCAGCTACCAAAGAAGAATTAATTGACTTTAGCATCAGGTCGGGTGCGCCTATGGAAGTGATTGAGAACCTTCAGGAAATAGAAGATGAAGGTGAAGTTTACGATAGCATTGAGGATCTTTGGCCTGACTATCCTTCAAAGGAAGACTTTTTCTTCCATGAAGATGAATACTAACTCCTAAACCTGCCGCTGACAAATTGTCGCGGCTTTTTATTTTAATGGCTTCCGCAACCCTGCCTAAGTCATACTCCCAAATAAAATCAATGATCACACACAAGGAACTTGACGATGTCATGTAATTGACATTCTGCAAGTTACAAGTCACCCATGGTAGATTATCCCATATTTAAAATCATCCCAATCACGATCGGGGTTACACTGTTGCGTTATCGTGTGGGAAGGGCATTAAAAGGAAGAATACACCCTAAAAGTTCTAAAAATACGCTAACTTTGCACCTCGGGCGAATGCGGCACATTTTGTGTTTATCAGCATTCCTTTCAATCAAAGCAAATTTGCGAAACCCATTCCAACATGCTATCCATTTTCAAAAAATTCCTCGGCACAAAATCCGAAAAAGATATCAGGGAGATAACCCCTATACTCAACAAAATTAAAGAAGTTTATCCTACCATTGAAAAACTCACCAACGATGGTCTTAGAGACAAAACCGCTGAGTTCAAGCAAAAAATTGCTGAAGCCACCCGGGAACGTGAGCAACTAATAATAGAGAGCCGAGAACGGATTGAAAACGATCCCGACATGGATATGGATGAAAAGGAAAAACTCTATGAGCAAATCGACCATCTGGAAAATGAGAATTATAAACTTACCCAGGATGTGCTCAATGAGATATTACCCGAAGCCTTCGCCGTTGTAAAAGAAACAGCAAGACGATTCAAGGAAAATGAAACCATTGAAGTAACCGCTTCACAATTTGACCGCGACCAGGCAACAACCAAGGCGCACATTGATATTGTTGGCGATAAAGCATATTATCATAACCAATGGATTGCAGGCGGAAATCTGATTACCTGGGATATGGTGCATTACGATGTTCAGCTGATTGGCGGCATTGTACTTCACACCGGTAAAATTGCTGAGATGGCAACCGGGGAAGGAAAAACGCTGGTCGCTACCCTGCCCGTTTACCTGAATGCCCTTCCGGGAAAAGGTGTACATATTGTAACGGTGAATGATTATCTGGCCAAACGTGACTCGGAATGGATGGGTGTGCTTTATGAGTTCCATGGGCTCAAAGTCGATACAATCGATAAACATGAACCCAATTCAGAAGCCAGGCGCAACGCTTATCTGGCTGACATCACTTTTGGCACCAACAACGAATTTGGTTTTGATTACCTGCGTGACAATATGACACGCAACCCTGAGGAAATGGTTCAACGACCGCACAATTATACCATTGTGGATGAGGTTGACTCGGTGTTGATTGATGATGCACGAACACCACTTATTATTTCGGGTCCTACGCCTCGCGGCGACAATCAGGAATTTGAAGCCCTGAAACCTGAAATCAGGAAATTGTACGAAGCCCAGCGAAGCCTGGTTACCAAATTGTTGGCTGAGGCTAAATCACTTCTTTCAGATCAGACCTCGCCCGAAAATGAAAAAAAAGGTGGCGAACAATTGTTCCGCTCATTCCGGGGACTTCCCAAAAACAAGGCCCTGATTAAATTTCTGAGTGAACCCGGAATGCGTGCCCTGATGCAGAAAACGGAAAACTTCTACATGGCTGAGCAATCTAAAAACATGCATCTAATTGACGATGAGCTCTTTTTTGTAATTGATGAAAAGAACAATACTGTTGAACTTACCGAGAAAGGCATTGACCTGATTACAGCATCCTACGAGGATCCAAAATTTTATATGCTTCCTGACATTGGCGCCGAAATTGCCGAAATGGAAAAATCCAGTCTGGCAGATGCCGATAAAATGGAGAAGAAAGCAGAACTGATGCGCGATTATTCCGTTAAATCAGAGCGTGTACATACCGTGAATCAGCTTTTAAAGGCTTATACCTTGTTCGAAATAGATGTTGAATACGTAGTTATGGACAACAAGATCAAAATTGTTGACGAACAAACCGGACGTATTCTGGAGGGCAGGCGTTACAGTGATGGGCTCCATCAGGCTATTGAAGCGAAGGAAAACGTAAAAATTGAGGCTGCTACCCAAACCTATGCCACCATCACCCTGCAGAACTACTTCCGTATGTACCGGAAGCTGGCAGGTATGACCGGTACCGCTGAAACAGAGGCTGGCGAGTTGTGGGATATCTATAAACTGGACGTAGTGGTTATTCCGACCAACCGCACCATTGTTCGATTTGACCGGGAGGATTTGGTTTACAAGACCAAACGTGAGAAATTCAATGCAGTAGCCGATGAAATCGTAGATTTGATTGGCAAAGGCAGACCAGTGCTGGTGGGTACCACCTCAGTTGAGACTTCGGAGTTACTCAGCCGCATGTTGAAACTCAGAAACATCAAACACAACGTACTGAACGCCAAGCTGCACCAGCGCGAGGCCGATATTGTTGCCGAAGCCGGTCAGGCCGGAACAGTAACCATCGCCACGAACATGGCTGGTCGTGGTACCGACATCAAACTGGGCAAAGGGGTAAAAGAGGCCGGTGGTTTGGCCATTATCGGCACCGAGCGACATGAATCACGGCGCGTTGACAGGCAGTTACGCGGACGTTCGGGACGTCAGGGAGACCCTGGAAGTTCACAATTCTTTGTTTCTCTCGAAGATGATCTGATGCGCATGTTTGGCTCTGAACGGATCGCCAAAATTATGGACCGCCTCGGCCTTAAAGAAGGGGAAGTGATTCAGCACTCGATGATTACCAAATCCATTGAGCGCGCTCAACGCAAAGTAGAAGAAAATAACTTTGGCATTCGTAAGCGGTTGCTTGAGTATGATGATGTAATGAACTCGCAACGCGAAGTTATTTACCGGAAACGCCGTCATGCCCTGTATGGTGAACGCCTCGCCGTGGATGTATCGAACATGATTTACGATGTTTGTGAAAACATTGTGGCCACACATTACGAAGATCGTGATTTTGAAGAGTATAAACTCGCTTTACTTAAAACTTTTGCCATTGAGCCGCAACTAACTCACGATGAGTTTCTTTCAGGGAACAAGGAAAAACTCACCGATGAACTTTTTGACCGCGTTTATGGGAATTACCGCCGCAAATGTGAGCTCCTTGCAAACCGGGCACATCCGGTAATCAAAGATGTGTATGAAAACCATCCACGTTACGAGAATATAGCTATACCTATAACCGATGGTGTAAAATCCATGCAAGTGGTAGCCAACCTTAAAAAAGCTTACGATGACAAAGGCCGGGAAATTACACTGGCCATTGAAAAAGGCGTTACCCTTGGTGTGATTGACGACGCCTGGAAAGACCACCTTCGCGAAATGGATGAACTTCGCAGTTCCGTGCAGAACGCTACATACGAACAAAAAGACCCGCTGCTGATCTACAAGTTTGAGTCATTTGAGCTGTTCAAAACACTTTTACAGAAAGTAAATCGCGACATCACGACATTTATTGTAAAAGCAAACCTTCCGGTTCAGGAATCATCTCAGGTGAAGGAAGCACAAATGCCCCGCCGTACCGACAACAGCAAACTTAAAGAAGAACGCACCGACCTGCTGAGCCAGGCCGGACGAACTGCAGAACCTCAGGTTGCTACACCTGTTCGGGTTGAAAAAAAGGTAGGCAGAAACGACCTCTGCCCATGTGGAAGCGGAAAAAAATACAAAAATTGCCACGGGCTAATGGAGTAAGTTGCTAAATTTTTATAATTTTAAGCACTCATTAATACCCATTTGAATGAAAAAAATCGCTTTGATGCTGCTTGTCATTGTTTTGACAGGTCGGTATTCCAACGCCCAGATTGCTTATAGCCCATACCTCGACTCTATTATTCAGTTAGCAGATCACAATTCGGTGCTGCTGCTTACCCGCCAACTGGCTGGCGACACAACGGTAACTGTCAACGGACAATTGACTACCATCAATTCAAGGCATTACCTGAACCCGGGAAATTCAGTGGCAGCTGATTTCATCTTCGAACGGTTTGAAGAATACGGTTTCACTCCCGAAGTTTTTACCTTTAGCAATGGCCGTGGTGAAAACATTCTGGCAAAAAAGACCGGTACAAAATATCCTGAAAAAGAGTATATCATCTGTGGGCATTATGACGACATGCCTTCCGGAGGGAATTCTCCCGGTGCAGATGACAATGGTTCAGGAACCGTAGCTGTACTGGAGGCTGCACGACTTTTTGCCAACCTTGATTTTGATTACACCATACGCTTCGCGGCTTGGGATGAGGAAGAAATCGGACTGGTAGGTAGCGAGGCTTATGCCGATTATGCTGCCATGCAAGGCCGGCAGATTATGGGCGTATTAAACCTGGATATGATCGCCTGGGATTCAGACGATGACTATACCTACACCATTGCCACCAACACAGCCTCACAGGCCTTCAGCAATGATTTTATTACCACCGCCGCGCTTTATCAACCGCAACTCAATCATAACTTCTACTACACTACTGCCAGTGACCATGCTTCATTCTGGAATGCCGGCTATCCTGCCATGCTGGCCATTGAGGATTGGTACGATTTTAATGATTTCTACCACACCCCGCAAGACGATATTGACATACTGAACATGGACTATTATGTTGCCATGCTACGGGCATCTTTGGCCAATATTGCAGCCCAGGCCTGGGATCAACGAATTAACCTTGAACATGATGCCGTGATTTCGGGCAACTCAACCGAAGCCCGTGAGGCTGTCTTGGTCGTAAACAGTTCAACGCCTATTGACAATGACAACTTTCCGCCACGATTGTATTATTCAGTAAATGATGGACCATTTGAATTTGTTCTTCCCATATCCGCCGAGGACAATACATTCACTTTTATGATTCCCGGATTCCCAATAGTTAGCGAAGTTAAGTACTATTTTGCCCTACAGGATTCTACTGCCAGAATAATGGCTACCCTGCCCACCGGAGGGAAAGGGATCAGCCCGGCAGGAACCCAGGCCCCTGAAAATTACTTCAACTATCTGATTGATCACATTGTATCGGTTTTTGATTGTTCACAAACCACACCCCTGCCCATCGTTGATTTCCAAAACACCTATGACAATATTGAGTTAATCGGGCAAGGTGAGGTAATGGACCTGAACGTGAACCTGAACATTACCCACACCCGAACCGGCGATTTGCGCCTTATTATGTCAGGCCCTGATGGGACCGTGGTCTTACTCAGCGATAAAAACGGTAACAACGGAGATAATTACACCAATACCACCTTTGATGATGACGCACTGTTGCTCATCACTGAGGGAACACCTCCATTTACAGGCAGTTTCCGTCCACAAATGCTCCTGAGCGCTTTTAACAACCGGCCCATCAATGGTACCTGGCAATTACGCGTGAACGATGGTGGATCAGGGAATACAGGAACACTTGATTCATGGTGCTTACAAATACTTTACCGGGATGCAACCGTAAATGTTGAAGGCATTACTGACGAAACCGGGAATTTAATGCTTCAAAATTACCCCAACCCAGCACCTGGCGTTACCAATATTCGCTTCAGGCTGGAGTGTCCTTCCCAAGTACGCTTGCTGGTTTATGATCTTTATGGGAAACAGGTTGCCGAACTGGCCAACAGCAAATTTGATGCAGGTAACCACTTACTGGTCGCCGGACTCCGACACCTTGCCCCGGGCAGATATTTTTACCAACTCGTTACCGACAAAATTACCTTGACCAAACCTTTGATTATTACGCGATAATAAACGATGGAACCCACGTGTATTAGTTATATAAACACATATGTGTTTAATTTTCGATCTTGTGAACTCCAACCAACCTTTGAAATACAAATTAGTTACAGATGAAATACAAAAGAATACTTCTGAAATTAAGTGGTGAAGCCTTAATGGGCAGGCAAAACCATGGCATTGACCCCGAACGCCTGTCCATGTATGCAAAAGAAATAAAAACAGCCGTTGACCTGGGTGTTGAAGTGGCTATTGTGATTGGTGGTGGAAACATTTTCAGGGGTATGCAGGGTGCCGCCAAAGGCATGGACCGCGTGCAAGGCGATTACATGGGCATGTTGGCTACGGTAATCAACAGCATGGCCCTGCAGGCAGAGGTTGAAAAAACGGGCATCACGGCAAGATTACTTTCGGGTATCACCATTGATCCCATCGCTGAGTCCATGAGCCGGCGCAAAGCCAAAGCATACCTCAGCCAAGGAAATGTTGTGATTATTGCCGGTGGCACCGGGAACCCTTTTTTTACCACCGATAGCGCTGCGGCCTTGAGGGCTGTGGAAATCGAAGCTGATGTTATTATGAAAGGCACCCGCGTTGATGGTATATACACGGCCGATCCTGAAAAAGATACAACAGCAACCAAATTCGATACCATCACCTTTGCCGAAGTGTATGAAAAACAGCTCAGTGTGATGGACCTCACCGCGATTACCCTTTGCCAGGAAAATAATCTACCTATCCTTGTTTTTAACATGAATATTGAAGGAAACCTTAAGAGAATACTCCAGGGTGAAAATATTGGCACTTTAGTTGCGGGATAAGTTCCCGACCTGAAAAAAACCGCTATTGCGAATACACTGTGGCTTTTGTATATTTGCAGCCGCTTTGCTTACAGGCATTAAAAGTTAAAACCTCTGCACATGAATGAAGAAGTAAGATTTGCGCTTGACGAAGCCGAAGAAGGAATGCTGAATGCCCTCGGGCACCTCGAAAAAGAATTCCATAAAATCAGGGCAGGCAAAGCCAGCCCGGCCATGCTCGAAGGGGTGAGGGTGGATTATTACGGCGCCATGTCGCCCATTGATCAGATTGCCAACATCAACACCCCAGACCCGCGCCAGATTATTGTTCAACCCTGGGAAAAATCCATGCTTGTACCCATTGAAAAGGCCATTATGGCGGCCAATCTGGGCTTTAACCCTCAAAATAATGGGGAAGTGCTGCGCATTGCTGTGCCACCCCTCACCGAAGAAAGACGCAAGGACCTGGTAAAACGGGCCAAAGTTGAACTCGAAAACGCCAAAGTTACCATACGCAACAGCCGCCGCAGCGCCATAGATACAGGAAAAAAATTAGAGAAAGACGGCGTACCGGAAGATGAAATCAAACAGCTCGAGAAAGAAGTACAATTGCTTACCGACAAATATTCCGAAAAAGTGGATAAACTTTTTGATTTAAAAGAAAAGGACATCATGACGGTCTAACACAATTTTTCAATTGCCATATTGAACAGAAGGGCCGGAACGTTGATTGTCCGGCTTTTCGATTTTTGGGAAAGTAGTTATATAACTTATACAATAGGTAATCTAAGGTATTGGATTCCCTAATATAAGAAAAGTTTGGGCAAAAAGTAAACTTACTTCCTACATGTGCTCGGTAAGTTTCTGTACAATCCTCATTTCGCTGAAAAATTCGCGAAGTATTACCCTGAGTACTGTATAAACCGGAACTGCTAGAATCATGCCCACAATTCCAAATAAGCTTCCGGCAATGATGATCACCAGGAAAATTTCGATGGGATGGGCTTTTACACTGGTGGAATAGATGAGTGGCTGAAGCAGCATATTGTCAACCAGGTTGCTTACCCCAAAAACCGCTGCAATGGTAAGGCTCAGCGGCAAAATGGAGGTATAAGCGCCAAGTGACAGGCTGCTGATAATTCCGATAATAATACCAATGGTGGCGCCAATAAGCGGCCCCAGATAAGGAATAATATTCATCAAACCTCCGATAAATCCAATCAATAAGGCATTCTGAACCCCAAAAATGGTAAGTCCCAGGGTAATAAGGGTAATCATGGCGGTCAATTCCATAACCAGTCCAAGAAAATAACGGGTAAGCAGGCGTTTCACTTCGCTCAAAATACGTGCAGCAGAGGCATTGTATTTTTGCGGCACAAGTAACATAAAGGAATTGTAGAACAAGGTATCGTCTTTCAGGAAAAAGAAACTGATAAACAATATTGAAAAAATCGCCATAAAAAAGGAACCGGTAAACGCCACAATATAATTGAGTGCATTGGCAAAGGTTGCCACACTAATCAATGATTGGAGCCTTACCAACATTGCATCTTGTATGCCTTCCCCTTCACGGAGCAAGGATAAATCGCGCATTGTGGAATCAATAAATGCCAATGGCTGCCTGAATGCATCCGCAAGAGACTGGGTATCAATGGTTGATATAATGCGCGCCTGTTGGGTTATGAGCGGAACAAAAATGGCCACCAACGAAATCAGCAGGATAAGAATCAGCAGAAGGGTAACCAAAGCACTCAGTACGTGTGGGAATTTTAATCGCCCTATTTTCACCCCATCGAGAAAATGCACCAGTGGACGACCCACCATTGAAATTACTACCGCAGTAAGGATATAGAATATGATATTTGAAAAGTACCAGACAAACAACAGAAAGACAACAGCAAGGCCAGTGCCAAGGATAATTTTAAGTGTACGGTTCATCGTGCTTAATTTTATGCTAATATACAATTGATTGACGAATAAGGAAAATGTAATCTGAGATTTATGGCCATGAAGACATAATGACATAAAGATTCACAAAAAAGGAATAAAATGATTAAGTCACGAAATAAAACACCACCTGGGCAACCCCAATTCGGCACAAAGATTAAACTATGAATCAGATTGCGTTATTTGTTATTATTTTTGCATGGACAAAAGAGGACTGACTATTTCATAACTAATCCAGGCAAACATTCATATTTTGTACATTTATGGATACTGACAATCTCAAAAATCAATACCAATCAGAGTTAAGGCAACTTCAGATTGAACTGATCAGGCTGCAAAAGTGGATTTATGACAACCAATTGCGGCTGGCCATAATTTTTGAAGGTCGTGATACTGCCGGAAAAGGAGGCGCCATATATCGTTTTACGCGTTACCTGAATCCACGTCCAATGCGTGTAGTAGCGCTACCCAAGCCCACCGAGCTTGAAAAAGGACAGTGGTATTTTCAGCGTTACATCAAGGAATTACCCAATCCGGGCGAAATTGTATTCTTCGACCGTAGCTGGTACAATCGTGCAGTAGTAGAACCTGTCATGGGATTTTGCTCAAAAGAAGATTATGAACTTTTCCTTAAACAAACACCCGTTTTTGAAAACATGCTACTCGAAGATGGCATCATTCTCATCAAATTCTGGTTCTCAATTAACATTGATGAACAAAAAGTGCGCATAGAAGACAGGATAAGTAATCCTCTGAAAATGTGGAAACTCAGTACTGTTGACCTCAAAGCCCAGCAAATGTGGAATGAATTCACCGAGTATAAAAATCAGATGTTTTTACACACCCACCGTCCCGAAAACCCATGGGTAATAGTACAGGGCAACAACAAGCAGGTTGCCCGCATGGAAGCCATGCGTTATGTGCTAAACCGGATGGATTATCCTGAAAAATCCACAGCAAAAATTTCATTTGAGCCTAACCCTCAAATTATAAGGGTATTTGACGTGTCAATGATTTAAAAAATCATCTTGAACCAAAACTCCATAACGGCAGAACAACTAACCGAAGGGTAAATGCAAAAAAGCAGGCTGTCTTGCCCGAATGACCTAAAGGAACTTATTAACCATAGAAATTAACAAAATGGTCAGGCTGGCTCAGCAAAATTAAAAACAGTTTAGCTTAAAATCCCTGGCACGGAAAACAATATCTGTTATCTGAACATCAGTACCGCATTCTCTCCCGTACTTTTTACGTAACCCCTGAACATACCTTCGGTATTGAAAGGCATGGAAACATTCCCATTTTTGTCCACAGCAATCAGGCCACCCATAGCCCCTTGTGCTTTAAGCTTTTGATTGACAATATAATCAGTAGCCTGCTCCAGAGTTTCACCGAGGTACAACATGCGGGCAGAGACATCATAGGCTACAGCATTACGAATGAAAAACTCACCATGACCAGTGCATGAAACCGCGCAACTTTCATTGTTTGCATAAGTTCCGGCACCAATAATGGGCGAATCCCCTATACGTCCATACTTTTTAAAAACCATCCCCCCGGTAGAAGTAGCAGCTGAAAGATTGCCATGTATATCAAGAGCCACTGCACCTACGGTACCTTTACGACCATTTGCTTCTACCTTTGCTTTTACCTTGAGGTATTCCTGCCAGCTTTCTTCGGTATAAAAATAGGACGGGTCAACCATTTCCAGTCCCTGTAACCGTGCAAACTCTTCGGCTCCAACCCCAGCAAGCATCACATGAGCTGAAGAATCCATCACCCTGCGTGCTGCACCAATTGGACTCTTTATAGTGGTTACCCCTGCCACAGCACCGGCTTTCATGGTTTTGCCATCCATAATGGAAGCATCAAGCTCATTTTTCCCATCTGCATTAAACACGGCACCTTTACCCGAGTTAAACAAAGGACATTCCTCCATTATCTGAACTGCTGCCATCACGGCATCAATTGAAGCTCCACCATCCTTAAGAATTTTCTCACCAGCAGTGAGAGCCTCGGTTAATCTTTGCTGATAAAGCACTTGCTTGTCCGGAGTAATTCGCTCGGGAGTTACATTTCCAGCACCACCATGGATAGCCAATACATAATTACCCTCCTGGCCCAGCGCAGTAGCAGAAACAAACAGCAATGCAATAAAAACAAGTAATGTCAGGTTCTTCATGGACAATAATTTTTATACAATAATACGATTTTTCTACTTACCCTATTGTCCAGCAGGTCGCTTACGTCGCCCCCTTCTCGTTATCGCTCCGCTCTCACGATACAAGCGCCATGCCACCCCCTCGCTTAGGTCGCCCCAATCGCTTAATCCGCTATTTTACCCAAACATACCTCTGATATCAATAATGCCCAGCAAATCAACTGAAGTGACCAGTATAATGACAATGATAAACCATCGGATAAAATTTGCACCCCAAGCAACTGCATAACGTGATGCGACAAACGCGCCGATAATGTTGCCAATGGCATGGATCAGCCCAAATTGCCAGTTTATTTTATCATTCACAAGAAAAACAACAAAGGCGAAAATGGTGTAAAGCAACACAATAAATACTTTTATGGCATTCGCACGAACAAGATCGAAACCTGCGCCCAGCACAATGCCCGCCAAAAGAAAATAACCAACACCAACCTGCACAAAGCCACCATAAATCCCAATCCCAAAAAAGAGCAGCATCTGCAATAGACTAACTTTTTTCTGCTGCAGTTTTTCCTGTCCCTTTAACCATTTATTGGGCTTACTAACAATGAAAAAAATCATCATCAACATGACCACAGCAATGGCTTTTCGAAAGGTGGATTCACTGATTTCAATAGATAACTGTGCACCAATAATAGAGCCTAATACAGTGGGGATGCCCAGCCAAAGCGATTTCCTGACATCAAGCAACTTTTGATGATGAAAGCTTCCTACAGAAGTTACATTTTGCAAAATCACCGCTATTCTGTTGGTCCCGTTGGCAATATCTGCCGGTAGTCCCATAAACATAAACAGAGACAGCGAAATGATGGTTCCTCCACCAGCAAGGGTATTTATAAATCCCACAAAAACACCGGAAACAATTAGAATGATAACTTCAAGGCTGGTCATTGCGCACATTTAACTGGCAAAGATAACGAATGGCTGCATTGACATAATTCAAATTTCAAATTTCTAACATCTAATGTTATAATCTACCTGTGATTGCTATCTTTGCGCATTCAGAAAAGAATTAGGGTTGACCGCAAATTCCATTTCATACCGACTACAGCGAAGCATTCGTTCCGCATTGCCCAAAGGCCTGAAAACCGCATGGTGGCTTATTAAAATCACGGTACCTGTCTCTTTTGTGGTAATGTTACTCGACTATTTTGGACTGTTGGCACGCATCGCATTTTACACAACACCGCTGTTTAATCTGTTGGGCTTACCGGGTGTTTCTGCGGTAGTCTTTATCACCAGCCTTTTCACCAATGTTTACTCGGTGGTTGCGCTCCTGGCCTTATTTGATTTTCCCTTCCGGGAAGGAACTATACTTGCGGCTATGTGTCTGGTATCGCATGGTTTCTTAATTGAAACCGCTGTCTTAAAACGCACAGGTTCATCACCGGTAAGGATGTTGATGCTGCGCATAATTTCTAGTTTTTTGATTGCCTGGATGTTGAATGCATTGATGCCCGGAAGTATTTCTACCGAACCCATTGCCGTTTCATCTGCGGCACAACCTTTTGGTAAAATTCTCTGGCAATGGTTTCTTTCCATCAGTGAAACCGTGACTAAAATCCTGCTTTTGGTAAATCTGTTGCTTATATTTCAACAAATTATGGAAGAATTTGGCTGGGTAAACCTTATCAACAAACCTCTTGCGCCCCTGATGAAAATTCTTGGACTTCCCCAAAACACCACTCTTTCATGGGTAGTTGCTAACTTAATCGGACTGGGTTATGGTTCTGCAATCATGATTGATCAGCGGGACAAAGGTCGGATGTCACGCCAGGAAGCCGATTTGCTCAATCATCATGTTGCGGTGTCCCATTCTCAGCTCGAAGACCCTTTATTGTTTGTTTCCCTCGGCTACGCGATGCACTGGCTAATGTGGCCAAGGGTGGTGATTGCCCTGCTGACCGTATGGGAAAGACGACTGGAACTCCTCATAAAAAGCAAAAGATCCGTCTGAAGAGACATTTCCTCAATAATTGTTTGGTTAATGCTCTTGCGAAGAAATCTTTTGTATTTTCGTACTTATTAAATTTTCTTAAAATGAAGACGCAAAAACTGATCCTTTTTATGGCTATTCTGTTAATTGCCTCCTGCAACAGTAATAATAAAGGACTGATAATGGATAAAAACTATGCTGATCAGGTGCATCAGGAGTTTTTAAAACAGCGTGAAATGGCTGCCGGTCGGGATTCGGTTTTATTTAGTGTTTTCAATCAATCACTTACTCAGGCCGAAAAAGAAGGTCTCGAATTTCTGTATGCTTACATGCCGTTAAGTGATTTTACCTTGCAGGATGGCCGTTATTATCTGGCGCAAGTAAAATCGGCACTTGAGGCACGTTCCTTTTTCGACTGGGGAGAAAAGGTGCCCGAAGATATTTTTCTGCATTTTGTATTGCCTTACCGGGTGAACAATGAATATACGGACACCGCACGACAGGTTTTTCTGGCAGAATTAAAAAACCGCATCAAGGGTATGCCAATGGCCGAAGCCGCCCTGGAAGTCAACCACTGGTGTCATGAAAAAGTCATTTACAAAGGAACCGACATCCGAACATCAGGGCCTCTCACCACGGTAAGGACTGCTTTTGGCCGATGTGGAGAAGAATCCACTTTTACAGTAGCTGCAATGAGGTCAGTCTGCATACCGGCAAGGCAGGTTTATACACCGCGCTGGGCACATACGGATGACAATCATGCCTGGGTTGAAGTGTGGATAGACGGAAGATGGAACTATCTGGGCGCCTGTGAGCCTGAAGCGGAGTTGAATGTGGGTTGGTTTTCAGAACCTGTAAAACGCGCCATGATGACCCATACTTTTGTTTTTGGGAAGTACAATGGAAATGAAGAGATAATTGAAAACGGAGACCGGTACGCCCGCCTCAATCTGTTGAAAAATTACACCGACACCAAAACACTACCGGTTAAGGTGACCAATAAGGACGGGCAACCCATTCATGATGCAAAAGTGGAATTTGGCTTATATAATTATGCTGAATTTTATCCTATTGCCACAAAATACACGGATAAAGACGGTTGTTGCACCATCACTACCGGTTATGGCGACCTATTGGTTCAAGCGCAATTCAGCGGAAAATCATCCGGGACACTAGTCAGGGCAAACTCAATCGACACCGTATCGATTGTAATTAGCGATAAAACCGTCCTTTTCCCTGCAGGAGAATACCTGCTTTCCCCACCTATCAGGCAACGGGTAGATACCCTTGGCGACGCAAAACTATTTGCCAACAACCTAAGGTTAATCCAGGAAGACTCTATCCGAAACGTTTACATCTCCACATTTATTGATTCATTGTCGGCCGTTCGCATCATCGGGACTCAGGACTTAAACATGTCCGAAACCTGGAATTACATAAGTCAAAGTCGAGGCAATTGGAATGAAATCATCGCATTTATAAAAGAGCTTTCTTCTGAAAAAATCAGCAATGGCATCGCTATGCTCGCCAACATTTCCGAGAAGGATTTGCACGATATAAAAGCCAGCACTTTAGTGAATCATTTATACGCCCTGGATGTCTATCCGACAAGAAAAATCTTATCGGCTGAAATATACAACCCCTATATACTTTCACCCCGTATTGGTAATGAATTTGTAACACCATGGCGCAGTTTTATACAGCGGCATTTCAACCCAGCACAGGCGGAGGATTTTCGCTCCAATCCGATGAAAATCAGGGATTGGATTTTGAAGAATATTACCCTGGATTCCACCAGCAATTATTATGGTGTTCCGCTACATATTGAAGGTATATTGGAATTGAGCAGGGCCGACAACTATTCGCGCGATTTACTTTTTGTTGCCATCTGCCGAAGCTTTGGCATCCCTGCAAGGCTGGAAACGGCGACTCAACGACCTCAATTTCTGGTAGATAATGGTTGGAATGATGTGTTTTTCCATGCTCAATCAAACAATCAACCCTTGCGAAGCAACCTTACATTAAAGAATTTATCCAACGACCCGGAATTTGTTCCAAGGTATTACATTCATTACACCATTGCACGATATGATAAGGGTAATTTTGTAACCCTTGATTATGAAACCGATCCCCGACTATTGAAATTACCCGTCACTCTGTCCGTTGACACCGGATTTTACCGCATGATTACTGGTAACCGTTTAAGTAATGGCAATGTGGAGTGTAAAATCAGCTATTTCAACATAGAAGCAGGCAGAACCACCGAAATAGGCATACTACAGGCTTCTTCTTCCGAAAACGCAGGCATCTCAGGTAAGGCGAATTTGTCTGCCGGATTCATATACTTTGAGAGTGGCAAAAAAGCAAAACTGAGTGATTTCATGAACAAAAACGGATTGATTGTCGCTATAATTGATCCACCAAAAGAACCCACCAGACATTTGATGGAAGATATAAAAATCGTTAAGAAAGCACTAAACCGTTGGGGCGGAAACATTATTTTTGCGGTAGCCAGCGACAAGCTCACATCAGCTTATGACCCAAAAATTTACAAGGAATTACCGACCAATGTATTTTTCGGTCATGATATCAATGGTGAAACTGCTGCATCAATAACCACCGCTTGCGGCATGAATGGCACTGCGAAATGGCCGGCAATTGCAATAATTAACACAAAGGGAGAAATCACCTGGCACTCCGAAGGCTATAGCATTGGATTGGGCGATCAATTGGTAAAACAGCTAAAGAATTAATAATTCCGGATTTTAGCATTCGGGTTGCCGTAACTCTTGAGCAAAGCAACAAAACCAAGACTTCTTGCGCTGATTCAAAAAGACCAGACCAACTTAAGGAATGCAGAAAACCCAATCAACTGCTTAACCACTACTTTGCTGCTACAGTCATATTCTGCAGTTTCAATTTATCCTTTTTTGTAATTCCATCAAGTACCTCAACATTTACGCCATCGCTAAGGCCGGTTTTGATAAAACGTTTCTCAAAACTCTGAGGCGCTGTTTCTACCTCAACAAAAGCTGAATCTCCTTCGTATTTCACCAGGCTCTCCTGAACAGCCAACACACTGTCGCGTCGTTCAAGTACAATATCGGCATTTGCGCTGTAGCCTGCACGAATGAATAAATTGTCCTTGAGTGAAACGGCTGCACGAATTTCAAATTGAATTGCCCCGTTTTCTTCAATCCCTTTCGGTGATATGTGTTCAAGTTCTGCCGAGAAATTTTCGGCATCGATTGCACCAACAGTCAGGATAAGCCCCATACCTTCATGCAACTTTCCAACTTCCGACTCGTCAACTTTTCCCTTAAAAATCATTTCGCCCATATCGGCCACGGTTGCAATGGTGGTTCCATCGTTAAACGTATTACTTTCAATTACCGAGTTACCCACCTCTACGGGAACTGTGAGCACCATTCCGGCAATGGTAGAACGAATGATGGTATTACTGGCTGAACCCGCATTTTTGGTTATGCCCTCGCGGATAAGCTGAAGGTTGTTTTCAGCAGCACTAACATCCTGACGAGCAGTTTTTAACGCAACTTCATAATTCTGAAGTTCTGCAACAGCAATTACTTTGCCCTCAAAGAGTATCTTTTGACGGTCGTAATTCTTACTGGCATCATCAAGCGAAATTTTCGCCCTGTCCAGACGCGACTCTGCTTCATTCAGGCTGATCATATTTGGAATGATTCGTACTTTGGCAATCATATCTCCAATCTTCACCTTTTCTCCCGGTTCAACATAGAGTTCCGAAATAATTCCCGAAATCTGAGGTTTAATCTCAATTTCCTTGCGGGGCACAACTTTTCCGGTAGCAACCGTCTTCTTCACAATATCGGTAACCGAGGCTGTTGAAGTTTCAAAAACAACCGGTTTTGCCTGCGATTTCTGATAGAGATACACAATGGTGCCTGCAAAAACAACCAGGATTGCTATGCCAAGAATGATTTTAAGTACTTTTTTCATCGTATGTTGTTCTTTGGGGGTTTAAAATTTATTTTATTCATACCTGAGTGCGTCAATGGGTTTAATACTTACCGCTTTCCGGGCAGGAATGAGTCCGGCTACCGCACCAGAAAATACAAGTATAACCAATGCGATGATGGCCATATTGAAGTCTATGTTCGGGTTTTTAAACATATTGGAATCAGCGGCGCTTGCCGCCAAAAAATGGTTCACCAGTTCAAGAATCCCGACACCAAGCACCAATCCAACATACCCGGCAAACGTAGTCAGGAATACCGACTCAGTCATAATCTGAGAGATTATATTCCACGGGCTGGCCCCTATAGCACGCTGAATACCGATTTCTTTAGTCCGTTCCTTTACAATAACCAGCATAATGTTACTGATACCAATAACACCGGCCAACAGGGTTCCAATACCCACTATCCATATCAGCCCGTTAATTCCCATAAACAGTCCGGTCATTTGGTTATATTGTTTTTCAAGGTTAAAAGAGCCCATGGCTTGTGTATCTTCCGGAGAAACTGAATGACGACGTTTTAGCAGGGCGGCGGCTTTTTCTTCAACTTCCGATGCAGGGGTTCCAGGCCTGGAGGTAAAGGCAAACCATCCAATGATATCACCCCAATTGTAAATGCGCTGAAATGTGGTGAGCGGAATAAAAATGGTTTGTTCTTTGTCCCCACCAAAATTCACTCCTGATTGTTTAGGTTTAAACACACCCACCACCTGAAAAAAGATTCCCTGAATCTGAATGTACTGTCCAATGGCTTCTTCGCCAGGTTTAAAAAGCACTTCATAAACTTTACTTCCGATAACAGCCACTTTACGTTTTTCGTTCAAATCAGCATGATTAAGGAAGCGACCATTTTCGACGTTAACCGGATCAATGAGGTTCCATTCAGGATAATCGCCCATTACAGAGAAAGCGCCGGATTTGTAACCACGCACCACATTATTTCCCCCATCAAAACCGCCACCCTGGGTGCGGGGTGAAAGGATGTCTATTTCAGGAATTTCTCGTTTCAGTGCAGCAATATCATCATTCCGAAAATTATAACTCCGGCCTCGGGGAAACCCTTTGTATGGAATAGAGGTGGAACGCGTCCACATAAACACACTGTTCGTGGCAAAATCCCCAAAATCACCGGTAACGCCATTTTTAAGTCCTGTGCCAGAACCAAGCATAATAACAAGCATAAACACACCCCAGAATACGCCAAATGCGGTGAAGAAAGTACGCAATTTGTTCTTCTTCAATGCACTCATTATTTCCTGCCAGCGGTCCAGATCAAACATATTATCTTTTTTTTTATGTCTTAAACGAATTACTCATCCCTAAGCGCTTCAATGGGTTTTATAGCAGCAGCCTTCCTTGCCGGAATAAAACCGGCAAGTGCACCACTCAGCACCAGTAACAATAAGGCATACAGTGCAATATTCAAATCAACGGATGGCTGCGAGAAAAACTGCGACTCAATTTTACTGCCTACGGTTTCAAGCACTACGACACCCAGCACCAGGCCGAAGTACCCGGCAAACGAGGTAATCAACACCGCTTCCTGAAGGATTAAGCTTACAATACTGAAAGGGGTGGCTCCCATTGCTTTGCGAATGCCTATTTCCTTGGTGCGGTCCTTTACCACAATCATCATAATGTTGCTTACACCCACAATTCCGGCAATGATGGTACCAAAGCCAATGATCCAGATAAATAACTGAATACTGGCAAAGAGGCGCATAAACTTCTGAAACTCTTCAAGACTATTCCAGGTAAAAATGGCTCGTGGATCATTGGGGTCAAACTTATGCAGCACTGCCAGTCTGGAGCGCACCTCCTGTTCAATCTGTTTGCTTTCGTCCACCGAAGCGTCACCCACGGTAATGGCTATGGTGTTAATGCGATTATCGCCCGAAAACACACGCTGTGCCGTGGATATTGGCAGGTAGATGGTGCGCATATTATCATCACGGCTGTCATCATCGGTAAACAAACCCACCACCTTAAAAGGCACACCATTAACATTGATGTATTTTCCAATGGGATTTTCGCCTTTAAAAAGCGCCTCTTCCACCTGAGTGCTGATGGTGGTGGTTTTTCTGAAGTGCTCAATGTCCGGCTTATTAATAAACCTTCCTTTTACAATGGTAAGCTTCTCAATATCAGCATAATCAGGATATACATTTCGAACATTGAAGCTACCGTATTGCTTTTTGTAGGAGAGGGTGTTGCTTCCCCATATGTTGTAACGTGATGAACTTTTATCAATTCCCTTTACGGAAGCCTTTACCTCATCATAATCTTTATTTTCGAGCTGAATATTCCTTCCTGGCTTCATGCCCTTATATGGAAGACTGGTTTGTCCGCTCCAAACCCAAATGGTGTTGGTTGCCGATGAGTCAAACTCCTTACTAACCCCGTTTTGCAATCCTTTGCCTGACCCCAGCAATATTATAAGCATAAAAATACCCCAGGCCACACTAAAACCAGTCAGAAAAGTCCTGAGCTTGTTCTTTTTGATGGTACTGAATATTTCCTGCCATTTATCGCGATCAAACATAGCCTTGTACTTTTATGAATTAATTACAGGGTTTTTACCGTTGAGCACTTCACTTTCGATCTGCCCGTCTTTTAAGCGGATAATGCGTTTGGTCATGTGTGCGATATCGTTTTCATGGGTAACCAGAATTACCGTAATACCTTCTGCATTTATTTCTTTAATAATCTGCATCACTTCGTAAGAAGTGGCAGTATCGAGTGCACCCGTAGGTTCATCAGCCAGAATTATTTTTGGTTTTGAAATAAGTGCGCGGGCAATGGCGATACGTTGCTTCTGTCCGCCGGAAAGTTCATTGGGCATATGCTCCGCCCATTCCTGCAATCCCATCCGTTCGAGGTATTCCATAGCAATCCGGTTTCGCTTCTTTCGGGGAACATCCTGATAATACAGTGGAAGCGCTACATTTTCCATTGCATTTTTGAACGAGATCAGGTTAAATGATTGAAAAACGAACCCAATATACCTGTTTCTTAAGGCTGCTGCTTTGGTCTCACTCTGACTTCTGATAAGGGTGCCGTCAAGGTAATAATCCCCATTATCATAGCTGTCAAGTATGCCCAGGATGTTAAGGAGCGTAGACTTGCCTGATCCTGAAGATCCCATAACCGAAACAAACTCCCCGGCTTCAATCTTCAGGTCAATGCCTTTAAGTACATGAAGGCTGTTATTGCCGGTTACATAAGATTTATTGATATTGGTAAGTTTGATCATTCGTTAATTTTTTTTCACGTATGAGAATTCGGAAAGCATTACCTATTATTAATGTTTGCATGAATTATGCCAAAACCTGAATTGCCTGTATATCAACAACATAAGGAGCAATAAAATACAAGCATTCCCGAGAAGTGTACGATGTTGAGGCAATTATGTCCGCATCTGTTCACTTTTGTGACATTATATAGGACACTGAAACTTTAAAAAAGTTACATATAATAAAAGGCAGTACACGGATTGTATACGGACACTATTTTATTCCAATATCAATTCACCCGGAAAGTATAATTGCCTATATCTCCAGTTGATTCTATCCAATAAAATACTCAGCGCTGAAATCAACATTCACCATAACAGTTCATTATTGAAATTACGGTGTATGGAGTTGCAAGCCAATTGATTCTCCTGTCAATCCTCCAGGCTGCCAAACTTCCCGTCATTATAATCCTGAAAGGCCTGCACCAATTCATCACGGGTATTCATCACAAAAGGACCATGGGCGGCAATCGGTTCATTGATGGGTTCACCACTTAATATCAGCACCACAGCATCACTTTCAGCCTGAATACCAAAGGTTTCACCCTTGTTTTCAAAAAGAGCAAAATGATCTGCCGGTACTTTTTCTTTGTCATTTACGGTGATACTACCTTCCACCACCAGCAATGCAGTATTGTAATTGGCCGGAAAGTCAAAATCAGCTTTTCCTCCATATTTCAGTTTAACATTGAGCAAATGAATGGGTGTAAAGGTATTGGCCAAACCTTTCGTTCCCTGGTAATCACCTGCAATCACTTCCACCAAACCGGCATTATCCGGAAGGCTGACTTTATTGATATTGGCATTCACCAACGCCTGGTATTTCGCCGGGCCTTTTTTGTCTTTGGCAGGAAGGTTCACCCAAAGCTGCACCATTTGAAAATCGCCACCTGTTTTACTGAAGTTTTCCTCATGATACTCCTTATGCAAGATCCCGCTGGCAGCGGTCATCCATTGCACATCGCCCTCGCCTATTACGCCGCCACCACCACTGCTGTCGTGGTGCGCCACACTGCCTTTATAGGCAATGGTTACCGTTTCAAATCCCTTATGCGGATGCACGCCCACCCCACGAGGCCTTTCACTTGGCGAAAAATAGAATTTTGAATTATAATCAAGCAAAATAAACGGGGTCATACGCTCCATATCGAGGCGAAAACCACCCGGAATAAAATTATGTACGCGAAAACCATCCCCCACAAAGTGAGGCGCGGGTGGAGAAAGAACGAGTTCTATATTTTTTTGAGACATGGGTCAAAAGTTTAGCTGGACAATCTCGTTTCAGATTGACCAGGCAGATAATAGAAATGAAAGTTTAGTGTATTAACAAAATAAGGGCAGGAAGGTTGGTTTGGACTAAAAATGCTTGATAAACGGTATATGCTGGTGAGTGAGTAAATCTCCAAATTCCAGCAAGAAATAAAAATATCTGATCCCTTTTGAGCCACTTTCCCAAAAAACGGTGTATGTGTAGATATAAGAAACCAATTAAATCAAAAAAACCATGAAAAATTTAACAAGATTGCTGTTTTCGGCCACCTTGCTGGCCTCCCTGCTTTTGTTTAACGCTTGCGAGAAAGACGATCCGCAATCCGACAACAACCAGCCGGTGCTGAATGTTGGCGTGGATATCGTTGGCATGACCGAAGTGAGTTATCCAATGAACGTTAACGTAACCGATCCGGATGGAGATGAACTGATCTTAACCTGGAAGTTGATTGATTCCCCTGTTGGTTCTGCGCCGGTAATTGCAGAGATCAGCACGACTTCCGCATCGTTCACCACCAATATTGCAGGCTTATACAAAGTAGAAGTAACAGCCAGCGATGGCCAGGGCAAAACTGCAACAGGAATCATTACCCTGTATATTGGCGGCTTGCTGCCCAACAGAATTGACAACAACACCACCTATCCCGATTTGTTTGAAAACGAGGACTACCCGGATTATTATGCAGCTGCCCTGGTAACCATAACAGCAGGATTAACGCTGGAGCCCGGTGTAGTGATTGAAAATGCAGCCGATGTAAGGCTTTGGTTCAGTGGTAACAATGCCTTCCTGGATGCACGGGGAACCGCGGCCAAAAACATTATCTTCCGGGGTATGGATAAAGTGAAAGGGAGTTGGAAAGCCATCCACATTGCTTCAAACAACGTAAACAATAAGCTTGATTATGTGCAAATTTTACATGCCGGCAGCAGTGAAATCAGCAATGAAAAATCAGCTTTAATCCTGCAAAGCAATACCAATACCAGGGCCAGCATAACCAACACCCATATTTCAGAATCGGGCGGTTATGGTTTATACATTGATGGCGACAATGGGAACCTTACTGCTTTCGCCAACAACAATTTCAGCGACAATGAATCCGCCCCCATACGTTTTGGGGCCGAAAACATGTACGTACTGGATAAAAACTCTGTTTACCAGAACAATGGCATTCAAGCCATTGAAATAGCATCCGGAGGTAATACCAATGTTGTTTTCAATACTCCGGGAACTGTGCCTTATGCAGGCCTTCGTTATCATGTTTACAGCAGTTTTGAAGTCAGGGCCGAAGTAACATTTGCATCGGGGGTTACCTGTCTTTTTGATCAAGGCAAACGTTTATGGGTTACTTCAGACGGCGCCATTATTGCCAATGCAGTAACCGATCCTATCTCATTTATGGGTATGGTTGATGGGCAGGGCACCTGGTTCGGGATGGAAATAGCCTCTCCTTCCCCCCTTAACCTGCTGAATGGTGTTTACATCAGCAATGGCGGTGATTCTGGCGGACGCGGAGCCAACATTTACCTTTTCGGATCTTCACCCGGTTCAAATCTCACCATTACCAACAGTGAAATTTCCGACAGTGAAACCTGGGGAATATGGGCAACTTCAGGTAGCGTTGTCCTCAACGAAAGCAACAACACTTTCAGCAACAATGCCTCAGGCAACGTACGGATTGATTAATCCCTGAGTCAAGTTAAACCAAATCCTGAACCTACCCCCTGTTGATGAATCTTCAGATAAGAAACATTAACGGTTGGTTGGTTTCTTCTAAGGCAGGCTACTTCGGTGGCTTGCCTTTTTTATTGTAAATCCACCTTTCACCAAAAAACCTCATCCTGCTAATCCTGTCCAAACCTATCCCCCCTCTCCAATTTTCACAGATGTTTACTTGTCCCCGAAGGGAGCAAATTTCAAATAACCGTGGGTGATTATTTCCTCTCTCTTACTTTCTCCAGCTTTTTCTTTACCACCGCAATCTTTTCATCGCTTTCGGGCAAATAGGTGAGATTTTCAGCTATGGATTTCTGATAGAAATAACGCGCAGAATCAGGTTGAGCGGTGAGTTTATAATAATCTCCCGCAAGACTATAGGTATAGGCCCGCTGTCTCGCATGGATATTGTCGGATTTAGCCAGCACAAAAGCTTCTGAAAGATACTTCCGTGCGGAATCGGATTTATTGGCCATGATAAACAGCGAAAGCAGGTTGTTGCCCGAGTTTATAAGAGGCTGGTTTACCTTACCGGGATAAATTTTCTGCCGGATTTGCTGCCCCAGTTTTAAATTGCGGTAAGCACTGTCGTAAAGCCCCGTTTCGGTATAGATAAGACCGGTATTGTCAAGAGTAGTAGCCGTTTCGCGGTGCTCCAGCCCATACAATCGTACCGCAATGGCAAGCGCCTGCTGACTATGCATAAGCGCGTCTCCGGTCTTACCCGACTGTTTCAATACACCCATCAATGCATTGTGATTGGCCATTGTGCCAGGAAAATTTTCACCCATCAACGATTGGCACAGCTTAAGGGATTTGGTAAGATAACGGATGGCCGGCTCTGGTTGAAAACGATTTTTATAAATCACACCCAGCACATGATAACTTTCGGCCAGATTAATGTTGTCCAGTTTTGGCCATATCTGTTCTTCCAGGGCAATGGCCTTTTCAATAAGCACAATGGCACTGTCGGCTTTTTCAAGCTTTTGAAAAATATAGGATTGATACTTAAGCGAAGCGGTGAAAAGGCTGTCCTTTTCGGGATAATGAATTCCTCCATACATCTTCATCACCTGGTTCATCAATACGGCCGCAGAATCGTAATTCCCTTTATCGCGTTGGTAAAGTGCCAGTTGCTGCACCGCCTGAATGTAGTTCACCGACAATTGAAGCGATGAATCCTGTGCAAGCTTGAAAGCCTTGTTCAGTGCCACCCCCGATTTAGTAAAATCGCCCAGCGAACGGTACAATTTACCCATGGTTGTAAGCATTTCCAGCTTAATTTGCGCCGAACCGGTATATGTTTCGGCCTTTTCATAACCTTTGTCCAGAAACTGAAAAACGGTCATGGTATCGCCCATATTTACCGAGGGATGCGCTGCCATAAACAAGTCAAGCAAAAAATTCTTGGTAGCGGTGGAAACCTGTTCGTTTTTCAGGGCGAGGTCGCGCTGCTGTCTGGCTTCGCTGGCCTGCCATAAACTCACTGTTGTACCAGCAAGCAATGCCAATAAAATCAATACGAATGCGACACTTGCCGTCCGCTGACGCTGCGTAAATTTAGCCAGACGGTATTTTAAATTCTGATCCATAGCACCAACCGGCAGGTGCTCACGATAATTCCGCACATCATCCAAAAGATTACCTGCACCTGAATACCTGCTTACTGGATCAGTATGGAGGCATTTTCTAAGAATAGCGGCAAGTTCATAATCCACATTCCCCTCAATTTTCCGGTTCTCAGCGGCTTGCTGTATTCTCTCCCTGACTTTTTTCTCTTCCAGCTTAGGTGAAGTATCCGTTTCAGGAAAATTTCCTGCAATCAACTTGTGCAGCAACATTCCCATCTGATAAACATCCGTGGAAACACTTAAAGCTTCCCCTGAAAATTGCTCGGGTGCCGCAATTTTAGGTGTTCCCACAAATCCATGTTTCCCCTGATGTGTTGAAGTAATGGCTGTGGCAATACCAAAATCGAGTAATTTAACATGCCCGGCTTCATTCACCAGAATGTTAGCTGGTTTCAAGTCGAGGTGCAGAATCAGGTGGGAATGGGCATAGGCCACAGCTTCAAGCACCTGCCCAAAAAGGGCAAGTCGTCTGTCAATGCTCAGCTTCTTCTGCTCTACATACTCATCAATGGGTATGCCCTCAATAAATTCCATGATAAAATAGGGCACATTTCCGGTGGTGATGCCAACATCATACAAAGTGGCAATATTCGGGTGGCGCAGCCTGGCCAGTATCTTATGCTCATCTGCCTGATGCAGGGCATCCTCGTGCATGAGGGCTTTAGAAGGCAGGCATTTAACGACCACCTGTTGTTCAAAATGGCCATCATCCCTTTCAGCAATATATACGTTGCTCATACCACCTTTGGCAAGAAAGCGGACAATGCGGTATTTACCGACTATTTCGCCGGTCTCCAGACGGGGAAGGCTACCCTCGGAAAGGCCCCGGGCCAAAGTTTGCTGCAATTGTTCAAAATATTCAATAGCCTGCTGATTATGATTCAACATACGCAACAGCATGGCTTCCATTTCCCGGTTATTGCCACAAGAAGCCACGATAAACTCCGCGCGCTTTTCTTCCGGCATATCAAGGCACTGCTCATAAATATGCTCCAGCAATTCGAGTGAATAGGCCATAATCAGGAAGTATAATTACGCGGAAGGTTGGTATAGAGCCAATCGCGTGCCAGTTGCCATTTGCGTTTAACGGTGGCCGGTGAAACATTCAGCGCTTCTGCAGTCTCGGCTATACTTAAGCCCGAATAAAAACGACACTCAACAATACGGCCATACATATTGTCCTTTTCTTCCAGCTTGCCCAACACCTCTTCAAAATCAATAAGCTTACCGGAAGCTTCGTCCGAAAGCGAGATATGTTCTTCAATCTCGTGCAGCCGCTCAGGGACCACGCCACCGCCCCGCTTTTCTCGATGCTTGTCACGAGCGGCATTCAACATAATTTGTCGCATGGCTTTAGCGGCTATGGAGTAAAAATGAGAATGATTTTTCCACTGCCCGTTTCCATCGGCGATTTTCAGATAAGCTTCATGAATGATGGCCGTGGTATTCATAGTATCTATTCCGTGAAAATTAAAGCGGATGTTTCGGGCAATGGCGTATAATTGGCCGTAAATATGCGGAAAAACCTGCTGCATGGCAACTTCATCGCCTTGCGCCGCAGGACGAATGAACTGAAGGATATTTTCGGAAGAAACCGCCATTAACCCTGTTTTATGAATACATACAACAACAGTAAAATCACGGTTTTGTTGAAATGGGGCGGGAAAAGTAAACTAAAGAGAACCAATTTATACTTGAATTAAAAACGAAAATATTACCGCAGAATTGCACGTTTTGGCGGAAAATTGCGCATTGCATTGACAATGACACTCCCATCGGACTCCTAGTAAATATCATTACTCCACCTTCAATTTTTCATTCCACTTCCCATCTTTTCGTACTTTCGCAATTCTATTCCCATTAAAATGAATGTTGTCTTTTTCCGAAAATACCGACTGTGGTTGTTGCTGTTTGTTTCAGCGGTAATTCGTCTGTTTCTGGCGGCCTACATTGAACTGGGAAACGACGAAGTTTATTATATCAATTACGCCCTCTTTCCGGACCTCAGCCATTTTGACCATCCGCCAATGGTGGGTTGGTTTATTCAGTTGTTCAGCCTGAACCTGCTTTTCGAAAGTGAGGCTTTTATCCGCCTGGGTGCGGTTGTAGCCGGAACGATAAACACATGGCTTATTTACCAGATTGGCAAACAGTTGAAAGATGAGCTGACCGGCTGGTATGCAGCACTGCTTTATACTTCTTCCATCTATTGCTTTATTATTGCCGGCACTTTTATGATGCCCGATGCACCGCAAACACTTTTCTGGCTGGGCAGTATTTATTTGATGATCAGATTAGTAAAAGCGGGTCCCGACAGCAAAACAGCCGGAAAATTTATGCTCCTTACCGGGATAGCTGCCGGACTGGCGTTGCTTTCGAAATACACTTCGGTGTTCCTGTTTTCAGGCCTCGGGCTTTATTTTCTGTTGTTCGATCGTAAATGGCTGAGAAAGTGGCAGGTATATGCAACCATCCTCATTTCACTGGTACTTTTTCTACCCGTCATCATCTGGAATATCCAATACGATTTTATCAGTTTTACTTTTCACTCCGAAAGGGTTGAGGTGGTACAAACCCTGCTTCGTCCCGACCTGTTTGCCATTGAACTGGGCGGACAGATTTTTTACAACAATCCTTTTGTTTTTGTTTTAGTAATCACAGGTCTGATTGCTTTCCGGAAAGGCCATTTCGCTGAGAATAAACCCGAAATAAGGCTACTTCTTACGACCGCTCTTCCTGTGATTGTGCTTTTTCTGGGGTTTTCTCTGTTCCGACGCACCCTGCCCCATTGGACCGGCCCGGCTTATATGACATTAATTCCTCTGGCCGCACTCTATCTTAGTCAAATCACTAAAAAAGGAAAGAAGAACAAACCATTTCCACCAATCATTACTTGGGCATTGGGGTTTCTAACGATTATCCTCACTGTTGCTTTATTACAATTCAGCCAGGGCTTGTTCCTGAACAAGGGGATCAATCCCGAAACCGGCAAAAGACTGGGTATCAAAGACATTACCCTCGATATGTATGGCTGGGAACAGTTGCATGATGGTTTTAAGTCGGTTTATCAGCAGGATACAGCCACCGGTCGTATGCCGAATGATGCAGTGATCCTTCAACAACGCTGGTTTCCGGCGGCCAACCTCGATTATTATGTGGCCCGGCCATTAGGCATCAAACTCCTGACCCTTGCCGACATTGAACGCACCCACAAATACGCCTGGATCACTCAATATCGCGGAGGTTTCCATCTTGGGATGGATGCATATTATTTTTCGTCGAGCTACGATTTTTCCGATCCGAACGGTCAATATACAGATTACTTCACCACCATTGAAACCCCCGACACCATTCCGGTTTACCGCAACGGTAAGCTGATTGAATATCACTATGTGTGGCGGATGAAAGGGATGAAAATGATTGCGATTTTCTGATTTTAGATTGCGGATTTCGGTCTGAAATCTGGAAATTCTTTTTCCCCTTGTCTCCTTTTCCCCTTGTCTCCAGCTCCCATCAAACTAATCATCCTTCTTAACCCTCTAAATCATCTTCGAGGGATCCACCCATTCATCAAACTGCTCGCTGGTAAGCAAACCCAGTTCAACTGCTGCTTCGCGCAAAGTAGTTCCCTCAGCATGAGCTTTTTTGGCAATTTTAGCCGCATTCTCATAGCCAATATGCGTATTCAGTGCGGTTACCAGCATCAACGAATTTTCAAGGTTCCGCTTGATAAACGGTTCGTTGGCTTCAATACCTAATGCACAATTGTCATTGAACGAAACACAGGCATCACCAAGCAGGCGGGCAGCCATCAGAAGGTTATAAATAATCACCGGCTTGAACACATTCAATTGAAAATGGCCCTGCATTGCACCCACAGTAATGGCCGCATCGCAACCCATAACCTGAGCACAAACCATGGTCAGGGCTTCATTTTGGGTAGGATTAACTTTTCCGGGCATTATGGATGAACCGGGCTCATTGGCAGGAAGCGAAATTTCGCCAATGCCACAACGCGGACCCGAACCAAGCAAACGTGTATCATTACCAATTTTCATCAGACTTACGGCTAATGTTTTCAAAGCACCGGATGTTTCAACCATCGCATCGTGAGCTGCCAGCGATTCAAATTTATTGGGTGCCGTAACAAAAGGGGAACCTGACAACTCAGCAATCTTCGCGGCCACTTTTTCGGAATAACCTTTAGGCGTATTGATGCCGGTGCCTACCGCTGTTCCGCCCAATGCCAGTTCGGCAAGATGTGGAAGCGTATTTTTCAAGGCCTTGATTCCATGATCAAGCTGGGACACATAACCCGAAAATTCCTGCCCAAGGGTAAGCGGGGTGGCATCCATCAGGTGGGTACGGCCAATTTTCACGATATTTTTGAAGGCTTCCGCCTTGGCGTGAAGCGTGTCACGTAGTTTCTGGACGCCGGGAATGGTAACTTCGACCACCATTTTATAGGCAGCAATACTCATTGCCGTAGGGAAAGTGTCGTTGGATGACTGCGATTTGTTCACATCATCATTGGGATGAACCGGACTTTTACCTTCCCCCAATGCACCGCCAGCCAAAACATGTGCACGGTTTGAAATCACTTCATTCACATTCATATTGGACTGGGTACCTGAACCGGTTTGCCAAACCACCAAAGGAAACTGATCATCGAGTTTCCCGGCAAGAATTTCATCGCAAACTTTGCCAATCAACTCAGCCTTTTCGGCAGAAAGCACTCCCAAATCGCGATTGGTAAAGGCAGCGGCCTTTTTCAAAATAGCAAATGCCCGGATTATTTCAATAGGCATGGTGCCATCTCCGATTTTAAAGTTTTGCAGCGAACGCTGTGTTTGTGCGCCCCAGTATTTATCGGCAGGAACTTCAACGTTCCCCATGGTGTCGTGTTCTGTTCTGGTTTTCATATTTATTGTTTTTATTTTGCAACCAAGGCACTAATGCTCAAAGTTGTACAAAGTTATTTTTAATTTTCAAGTACCGCTTATTTTTGCCACTGAGGCTCAATTTAACAAGAAGTTTTTATCAGTTCAAAAAGGCCCGCACTGACGGTGACACTAGATAATCTCCCTATCATTCCATTACTACTTCCACACCTCATCAGCCTTTTCAGGAGGATCGGCCAGTGCAGCTTTACCATCACGTACCACAATAGGGCGACGGATAAGCTTAGGATTTTCTGAAAGAATATTAAACCATTCTTCATCCGTAAAATACTTCCCCTTCAGATTTTCCTTAAAATAATCTTCCTGGGTACGTACCAGTTCAGTTACTGGTATACCAAGCATTTTAACAATTTCCCGGATTTCATCCGCTGAAATTCCTTCACGAATGTATTCTTTCACCACCGTTGCCGGATCCTTAGCTTTCACATATTCAAGGCCAGCCCGTGATTTGCGACATTTGGGGTTGTGGTAAATTATCATGGTAAACAGAATTTATTAGAAGGATACAAAATTATGAAGAAAATAAGTAATGCCTCGCCTAAATGTACTTTCCTACAAACTTTCGGCCTTTTCAGCTAATAGTTTCTGAAAATTTCATCCTAACAAAATCCATCATTAATGGCAGTTCACTCATTATCACCCCATTCCCAACAAGGTATTTCCTATCCGCAACAAACCCTCTTAGAAAAGCCTTAACATCTCCTCCCCTTTCGCGGATACTTTGAAGATAATGCTCCGAAGCCTGTTGTTTATCTCCCAACGAAAAAGCCAGGTGCCCTGCATTGATAAAATCAAAAGCATTGGGTTCAAGCGAAAGCAATTGTTGATAATAGGGTTTAGCCTCTTCGAGACGCCCTAAAATGAGCAAACACCAGGCAACCGGTCGCAATGCCTTTGCCGAACCCTGATCAGCAAATTCTATGCGATAAAAGTATTCAAGAGCTTTCTCTGGCTCATTCAGGTTAAGGTAACAGGTTCCAATGGCTGCCGCAACCTTCAGGTTATCGGGATCAGCAGCTGATTGCTCCAGATAGGCATTTAATGCTTCAGCCGTATTATTCAGTTTAAGATAGCACTGTGCAATTTTACCCAATAACCAGATGCGATTTGTATCAAACAGATCAGCCTTCTTGTAAATTAAGATGGCTTCATTATACCTACCCTTCTGCTGAAAACAATAGCCTGACTTTTCATACAATTCGGCATAGCTATCACCTCTATTTTCAAGATGTTGATAAATATCAAGCGCTTCATCATAGTGTTCATGATCAAAATAGAAGGAGGCTATGGTTTTCAGATATTTGGGGTCATTGATTAAATCAGTAAATAACAGAGATTTACAAGCTTCGAGTGGCTGTGAAAAGACATCACCAATTTCATGCCTCAGCGGATGAAGTTTAAAGAAGCGATACAAATCCTGAATGTATTGTATCACAATACGTTTGTTACGCAATTGTGGATTACTCATTTCTTCTCCCATCAACTCTTCAAACTGCTCCATCTCGGCACCAAACATCTGACCCATCATGTTTTTTTGAGATTCAGGCATATTTGACAAATTCAGGATAAAGGAAAACTTATCTGAATTGCACATGTACACCGATTTTTCGATGGCCTCACCAAGAACTTTCCTAAATTCATCATTTTCATTTCGCAAAGCGCTTACCACAGCATAATGTCCCTTGTAAAAAGGCATAAACCAATTGGGCAGTTCACTAAAGAAACTGAAAGATTTAAGCATTGAGAAGGCACCCAGAAAAACATCTGCCCCTTCCAGTTGCATATTGGTCAGCTCTTCAAGTTTTCTAACCAGGCCAGGCTGATTGTCAAAATATTTTTCCCAGTCAGGATTTTTGTCTTCAAATTCATCGGGCGACATCAACTTATCGAGGTTTAGTTTTTCGCTAAGTTCTTCATTAAATCGAATCACATCCGGCACAATCTCATCTCTGAATTTACGGGTAATTTTCTCCGTATCTCTGGAGCGGACCAACTGTATAATTACCGATTCCACTTCAGTTGCAAACCTATCATTATCCTTAAAAAGCATCAATCTTTCTATAATTGCAGGATACAACAGAATTCGATTATTGTAAAGCATTAAAGAGATAATCATTCCCACCAGGGCGCGCTGCGAGATCCGGGAATCCTGAGCGCCATACAAGTCAATCAGCAAGGTAAACTTTTGTTGATCGAAGCACTGCAACAGCCCCAGGGTAAGGGCACTCACCATCATAGCCTTTTCGTACCAGGGAATGGATTGACTTTCAAAAATCCTGGACACCTGAACAGTGTCATCTTCTGTAAGTTTCTCGGTAAGCCAAAGTAATTTAAACGCTCTTAAGATTGCCTTACGGTGTTGCACTGCAGTATCGCTCTCCGTTTCATCATCAAAAAGCACGGTACTGCGCAGCATTTCATCCAACTCGTGATCAAAAGAAAGGCTCATCAGGCTTTCTGCCATATCTTCATTCTCATAACGCATTTCACGCTCAAGGTCATTTTTGATAACAATCAGCCGCATTCCTGATTTATAAAAAAGTGCTTTCTGCAGATTGTCGGTCAGTTCATATATGGAAACCAGCAAGCGGTCATAAACCTCACCCCGGTGCGGATCAGGCACTCCCTTCATGGTATAGCCAAGCATGGTGCTGTATGTTTGGCGCAGTTCATCAAGCTTAGCCACATAACTTGTATTCTCTTTAACCAGACCAATAGATGAAATCTTTTCGAAGGCATCAACAATGCGTTGCTGTTTCAGCAATTCATCAATCCTGTTGTTCCATTCTTTAATTTCTCGATAATTCATAAAATAGATTCTTAATCAATAATACTTCAAAAACCATGCAGCAGGTAAAAATACTGCCACATTTTCAGGTAGTTGTGTTCAGCATCGTACATCAGATATAACAAAAATGAACAAATTCGGATTTACAAACACAAAATAATTTGTCTATTTTATTGATTATGTGCACAATACTCAACTGGCACGATTCATGAAATAACCTAAAAAAAAATTCAGCAACAAATTCCGGTTTCATCCCAAACAAGTCATTCAACCTATCCTGCAACAGGAATAAATAAATTCAGAAACAAAGCACGTAACTAAAAAAGCATTTTATCGTCATAATTTTCAAAAGAGAACTTATTGTCAACGCAAATCCACTTCCGTATGCTCAGCAACTATTTACGAAGCGCCATGCGCAACTTCAGCAGAAACAAAGGATATTCCCTGATTAATATTCTTGGGCTTTCCCTGGGGATAACCGCCACAATATTTATCCTGCTTTATATAAATGATGAGCTGAGTTATGACAAGCATTTCCCTCTGGCCGAGCGCATATATCGCGTTGAAGGAGATTTTACCATCAACAATAAGCACGATCGCTTTGCGGTAAGTTCGATGGCTATGGGGCCGGCATTACAGCTCGAAATGCCCGAAGTGGAGATGTATTGCCGGTTTAACGGCAACGACAACCTTATTTTACGTTACAACAATAAAGAATTCATAGAAAAACATTCCTATTTTGCCGACTCCTCTGCCCCTATCATGTTCTCCCTACATTTTATTGAAGGAACTCCTGAAAAAGCGTTGAAAGAGCCCTTTACGCTCATCATAAGTAAGACCCTTGCACAAAAATATTTTGGAAGTGAACCTGGCTTTGGAAAAACAATCCTGACCGGAAATGGCAGAAGTTACAAGGTAACCGGTGTTTTTGATGACCTTCCCGAAAATACACATATGAAATTTGACCTGTTGTTATCGATGGAAAGCCTGGCAACCATTGCAGGCGCTGAAAGGTTCAGAAGCCTCGAACCAATTAGATTCTGGAATGTAAATTCTTATACCTACATTCTGTTGCGCGAAAATACCGACATCAGTCAGGTAATGGAAAAGTTTCCTGCTTTTTATAATAAATACATGAAGGAGATAGGAGATCAGCTTAATGCCAGTTTCGCCCTTATGACCACAAGACTCGACCATATACATTTAACCTCAAAGCTTGCTGCCGATCTGCCGGTGGGTAACAAGGCTTACATTTATGTATTTGGTGTAGTTGCCATATTTATTCTCCTTCTCGCAGCCATAAATTATATGAACCTGGCAACAGCCAGAGCATCAGGCAGGGCAAAGGAAATTGGGCTTCGCAAAGTTGTGGGTGCCACAAGAGCTCAGGTAGCCTGGCAGTTTTTGAGCGAAAGCCTTATGTATGCCATAATTTCTTTCCTGATTTCACTGGGCATTCTGCAATTGATGCTTCCATTATTTAGTGAAATATCGGGCAAACTACTCTCCTTTAGTTTCCCTGAAAATCTGGCCATCTTAGTGGGCATGTTCGGAATAGCGATGCTTACCGGCTTGCTTGCCGGAGTCTATCCATCCGTCTTTCTTTCCTCTTTTCAACCGGTGGTGGTCCTCAAAGGAAAATTGCGCATAGGTAACAAGGGGGCATGGTTACGCAAGGGGCTGATTACATTCCAACTTTTTATTTCGGTGGTGATGATTACAGGCACCCTGGTTATTTACAACCAGCTTGCCTACATGCGAACTGCCGACGTTGGATTCGATAAGGAAAACCTACTGGTTATGGAAATTCAGGATACTACGTTCAGGCGCAAAACAGAAATCTTCAAACACGAATTGCTCCAAAATCCCAACATCCTGAATGCAAGCATGTCAGTAGGGATTCTCGGAGGTAATCATAACATTCAAGTGATGCGTGTTGAAAAAGAAAATAAGATGCAGGAGTATGCACTTAATAACATTCCCTGTGACTATGATTTTGTGGATCTCTTAAAACTTAAACTTGTTCAGGGCCGGAACTTTAGCCGGGATATGGGTTCAGACGAACTGGAGGCAGTAATCATCAACGAAACGGCCGTCAAAGCGCTGGGATGGGAAAACGAAGCCATAGGCAAGAAAATTCACTACAATTTTGAGCTTGATGGTAGTGGCGGAAGGATGATGAAGGTTATAGGCGTTGTTAAAGACTTCAATTTCACTTCTCTTCACAATAAAATTGAGCCTATGGTATTATTTATCACTGATTTTCCTGCCAATCAGCTTACCATCAGGCTGAAACCTGGTGCAGGGGAAACAACCTTAAACTTTATTCGTGAAAAATGGGTGACCTTTGGTGCTAATCGCCCGTTTGATTATTATTTCCTTGACAAGGATTATGAAAATAAATATGCTGCCGAAGCAAACCTTGGAAAAGTCTTTGCAATTTTTGCAGCGCTTTCTATTCTTATTGCTTTATTAGGTTTAATTGGACTCTCATCCTTTACAGCCATGCAGCGAACCAAGGAAATCGGTGTTCGAAAAGTGCTGGGTGCATCTGTAAATACCATCATGAGTATGCTATACAAAGAATCTTTTCTGCTCGTTTTTATCGCATTTATTGTTGCAGTACCGAATTCCTGGTATTTTCTAAACCGATGGCTCGAAAATTTTGCGTTTCACATTTCGCTGAGATGGATTACTTTTTGTATTGCAGGATTAATTTCGCTGGTGGTTACCCTGCTTTCAGTGAGTTACTTTTCAATTCGCGCGGCAACATCCAATCCGGTAAAGGCAATTAAATATGAATGAATCCATAGTATTGCAATTCTAATGCAACAGTGGTGATTGCCTGAAACGCGCCACGGCATCCAATGCTTCAACACAATTGTTTGAGCCCATCAAATGCCCGCGCAATAACGCTGCACCGTCAAAATCATTGATATAAATTTTAAAAAACCGTTTCAATAGGCTAAAATTTCTTGCATTGCCCCATGTAGCAGCAAAATTGGAAATATGTTTTTCAAGAAGACTCAGTTTTTCTCCAACACTTCTATCTGTTTGTTCACCAGCAAAAAACCAGGGGTTTCCAAAAACCCCTCTACCCACCATAACACCGTCGGCACCCGTTTGTTCCATCAATTCCCGGCCATGAAGGAGACTTTCAACATCGCCGTTGCCGATAATTTTGACGTAATGATTGACTTGATTGCGCGTATCAACGGCCAGCTTAACCTGCTCCCATTCAGCCGGTTTTTCCGACATCATACGCTGGGTGCGGGCATGAAGTGTAATGGCCGAAACACCGCTGTTTAACAAATGCGACATCCAGGCCATGGTTTGATGTGTTTTAATTCCTGTTCGGGTTTTCACACTTACCGGCAGACAAGAGCCCTCGCGTACTGCTTGAATAATTTCATTAACAAGCTGATACTGACCAATGAGCGCAGAACAGGCGCCTTGCTTGACGATTTTTGCAACCGGGCAGCCCAAATTGATATCAATGCCGTCAAATTCAAAAGATTCTGCAATATATCTTGAAGCCTGATAAAATTTTTCAGGATTTGAGCCCCAGATTTGAGCCACAAGTTTTGAATGATGATGCTCAAGCAATTGTTTCTCAGCAGCATTTATCCGTAGCCGATGAGCCACCGCATCCCGACCTTTGGGATGGCACAAGCCATCTACTGAAGTAAATTCGCTGAATAAAATGTTCAGGTTTCCCGGATCAGAGACCGACAAGAGTAGTTCCCGGAAGACAGTATCGGTAACATCCTCCATTGGAGCAAGGGCAAAAAAAGAGGCAGGAAGATCCTTCCAGAAATCAATCAAAATAAAAAATTTTAGTAAGAAAAATACAAACACCAATTGAACGGAGAAAGTTCAACAGGCTATCAGCATATCAGCCACTAACACATTTTATAAGATTTCCGCAGCTTTTTGTAATGTATCAATCCTTCATCATTGGCAATTCCCCGGATAAAATTATCGATCATCACTTCATAAAGTACTTTAAATGAAAATTTTTCAGGAGGGAAGAAAGCAGCGTTGTGAAGATCAATCAACCGGCTGATATATAATCGTGCCAGCAATTCAATGCTAAGGTCTTCACGATAAATACCTTGTCGGATGCCTTTATCGATGTTTATTTTCATTTTCATGAAGATAAAATCAATGCGTTGTTCAATGTGTTGATAATAAACTTCAGGATATAATGATTCCAGATCGGAAGTTACCGAAGGGGTGAGCTCAAGAAAACGCGTACTCATTGCCTTACTAACGATCATTAGTATCTCAATGGCATTGGTTTCCTCGAAATTATTTTCGTCAAATATAGTTTTAAAGGAATTGCGTTCGTATTCAAGCACTTTTTCAATGAGTGAAGTTTCAGACGGAAACCATGCCCGGAGTTCGCTTTCCGGTAATCTCAGATGCGCGGCAAGATTAGAAGTGTTCAGCTGCCGGATCCCAGAATTCTGAATAAATTCCCTGGCACCGGAAAGGATACTTCGTAGGTTTTCGTCCATCCAAAATCTTTTGTGTGAAACAACGATTGATTTAAGGGTGCAAATTTATAAAAAAAACTGTTTGAGCAATCAACATGACCAACACGCCCAAATCAGCTAGGGTGCATAAACCACCTTTTGGCATTGTTTTCCTGACGGGGTCAACAATTCAAAAAAATACACCCCGGCGTCAAGTTGCAAAACAGAACCATTAAGTTGCTGCACATATTTTCCGGCTGAAAGCACCTGATTGTTGATAAAAACAGCCACAGTACGACCAGTTATATCCCGAAGTGAGAGACTAACACTACCTTCACGTCGGAGTTTATATGAAAAAACTGCAGTTTGTGAAAAAGGATTGGGCCAGGAATGGATTACCGCAGAGGGCTGATCTGCAAATAAATCAGGCAATCCTACCGATTCGATATCAACAATCGCGGTATAAATACCAAGTTGATTGTTATGAAGCCTTGTCCAAACGGGGCGCACTACATCGTTATATGCTGAAATATTGCTGTAATCCCCAAAAAATGTAGATGAAGTTGGAACAAATGGGGTCTCACTCACTTTAAAATTGGTAAACGTCTCACCGCCGTCATCCGACATCGCCAGATAAACATCCGTCTGAGTATCATTGTAATTCCGACGATCGTAAAAAATACACCAGAGTTTCCCTGTCGCCTGATCCACGCACATCCAGTTAAAAAACTGTTGTTTTCCCGGAGCATCATCGTTTACCCGTATCCGCTCGCTCCAGCTTTCCCCTCCATCAGTTGATTTGATCATCCAAATATCGGTATCATCAGGGCCATTGCGTTGATCGGACCAGTTAATGTAAATATTACCGCGATTCGGGCCATTACTAAGATCACAAATGGTTACCGGGAATCCATTGGAGCGCATTATGCCAGAGATAGCAAAATCCCACCCACCGGGGAAATCACTCAATTGTCTGTCATTTTCAAGCCATGTTTCACCCCCATCAAGGGAGCGGTCAAACAAAATGCCTTCCGGGCCAGCCCAGGCAACATATATTTCTCCATTCGGCCCTACAGCGGGCACAGCCCCTTCCACAGTATTGTCGCTATCGATACAATCACCTGCGGTTTTACTGAGACGCACCGGTTCGCTCCATGTTTCACCCTGATCCATTGATTTTGAAAACCTTATTATAGAACTATCGCCGGGGCTATAACTCCCATATTCATCAAATTGAGTCCAGGTAACATAAATATGGTTATTTGCCGGATCAACCACTGCCCATTCTTTATCCTGCGCTTTTGTGCCGTTCAGACCAATACCGAAGCCAGCAGTCCAGTTGGTCGTAAAATCGTCGGTACGCTGGCACACAATCCGGTCAATCCAGTTGCCATTGGTTGGGTTGGAAAGATGAAAAAAATAAAAACTGCCAGCGGTATCTGCAATAATACAAGGATCGCCCCATACACCAAGCTGAGGTGATATAAGATCTTTATTTTCCCAGGTATAACCACCATCATCAGAGTAATAGTAATTGGTTGTATTTGCCCCTGCCAATATTTGATTCGTATTTTGAGGATTGATCATTATTGAAGGTTCATTAGGATAATGAAGTGCGCCCATCAAAACATTAAGATGCTGTGCACGGACAATCAGAGAGCACATTAAAATGGCAGAAATTAAATACAGTTTTTTCATCAATAACAATTTTACTTTTTCAAATTTACATAAAATTACCCTCACTCACTGAGAATTGAATGGGAATTAAAGGAATAACCTCAAGTCATTTCAACAGGGCAAAGTTTTATGAACAAAAATTATTGCAGGCAAAATGAAAAATCCAACCAATGAGCACCAATGAAATCATTTGATCTGCGTATGTTTGCAATAATAAAATTACAATAACTACTTAATTGCGACCGATAGATGAAGTTTAAAATCAGAAAACCGGAGATGCACTGGCAAATCCTGATTGCACTGGTTGCCGGCACACTTTTTGGCATCTATTTTTCGGGTCAGGTGACATGGATTGGCTGGATAGGCGATCTGTTCCTGAAATTGCTGAAAATGGTCATCATCCCATTAATTGTAAGTTCGATAATTACTGGAATTGCAGGAATTGGAAGCCCCGAAAACCTCGGAAGGCTTGGGTTAAAAACCATCGGCTTCTATATGTTAACCAGTCTCCTGGCCATACTCTTGGGATTATTTCTGGTTAATATGATAAAACCGGGCATGGGCGCTGATCTAAGCTTTGCCGAAACCGTGGATTCCCTCCCGGCAGCAGATCAGTCCATTGGCCAACTCCTCATGGATGCAATTCCTGAGAATATTTTTAAATCACTTTCGGATGGAGCCATGCTTCCGATTATTTTCTTCTCGATGGTCTTTGGCTTTTTCACTAACCTCACGCCCGACCGTCATCAAAAAATTATTCACAGCTTCTTTGATGCTGTTTTTGAAGTGATGATGAAAATTACCATGGCGATAATCAGGCTCACTCCACTGGGTGTTTTCGCGATTATTGCAACGGTAATCTCTCGTTATGCCGGTGATTCAGGCGGATTGACACAAATTTTTTCACGTATGGGCATATACATGCTCACCGTGATGGCTGCTTTGCTCATCCACAGCATGTTTACCCTCCATGTTGTCATCTGGCTGTTATCAGGAATTAGCCCTATAAAACATTTCAAAAACATGTCCACGCCTTTGCTTACCGCTTTCTCTACTTCATCTTCGAGCGCAACCCTGCCACTGACAATGGAGGCTGTGGAGCATAAAGATGGCGTTTCGGCAAGGATTTCAAGTTTCACGCTTCCTCTTGGCGCTACTATAAATATGAACGGAACGGCACTTTATGAATGCATTGCCGTGATGTTTATTGCACAAGCCTATGGTATTGACCTTAGCCTGGGGCAGCAATTAGTCGTTGTATTAACCGCTCTTCTGGCAGCAGTAGGTTCTGCGGGCATTCCAATGGCTGGGCTGGTAATGATGGCCATTGTGCTGAAAGCTGTCGGACTTCCAATGGAAGGCATTGGCCTTGTTTTGGCTGTTGACCGGATACTGGATATGTTCCGCACGGCAGTAAATGTTTATGGTGATACCTGCGCAGCAGCAGTAATTGCAAAATCAGAAGGAGAACAACTCAATGTTTGATTCTGAATAATAAACCTTTAAAATTTATGTAATCACCTGATAACGGGGAGATTAATAGAAACCCGTGTACCTGCCGGGCTATGATCTTCATTGTACAAATCAGTAAAATTTACGGACATATGTACACCATAATAGTTATTAAGTATATTGAGCCTTGACTTTACCAGGGAAATACCAAGAGACTTCTTTTTTAGCTCTGATTCTCCCTTCATTTCAAATGATTTTTCGCGGCCAACGCCATTGTCTTCAATAACACACAACAGTTGACCTTCTGCCATCTTAAAATTGATTTTAATTACACCAACGCTTTTCAGCCCCATAATTCCATGCCAAATGGAATTTTCAACAAATGGTTGTATTAAGAAGGCGGGAATATAACAGGTTTCCGGATCCACTGAAACATCTGTGTTGATACTATACTCAAATTTATGTTGAAACCTCAGGGATTCCAATTCCATATATAAATTTAATGCAGCTATTTCATCGCTCAATGGAACCGCATGGTTCTGTGAATTATTGAGAATCAACCGCATAAGCCGAGCAAATTTTGACAAATACTGCGATGATGCCAGACGATCGTTTTTTATAATATAAGATTGTATACTATTTAATGTATTGAATACAAAATGCGGATCCATTTGACGGGAGAGTGCCTGTTGCCTGTACCAGTTAAGGTCACTTTGCAGGGCATGTTCTTTGCTGATGGCACGTAACCGGCGCGAATAGAGATAAAAGAATAAAGCGCCTACGAAAAGAAGCACCAATAGTATAAACCACCATTTTTGCCAAAGAGGGGGCAGAATGACAAATTGCAATGTAGCAGGCACAACGCTTTCTTGCCCATCTGAATTGATGGCAATCACTTCAAAATGATATTTCCCAGGAGGCAAGAATGCATATTCAACTTCTGAATTATCAGTCAGCACCCATTCATTGTCCAGGCCTTTTAAACGATATTTATAACGAAGATTTCCTCCATCACGGAATGAGATGCCTGTATATGAAATAACAATAAAGTTCTGATTGTAAGCAAGACGGTACGCATCAGAAGGGAGTGTATCCTGATTCATTATACTTAACCGGGATATATAAACAGGTGGATTGTATTGGACAGGCTGGTATTTATCGCGATCAAAAATGGTTAGTCCGGCAGGTGTAACAATATAAATTAGTGCATCATTGCCTTTGAGTTGCGTAATTTCATTGGAAATAAGCCCATGTTCTTTTTTCATGACAGCAATCCTGGGGCTTGCCTTTCCAAGTTCTCGAATATCAATCAAGTTGAGTCCATTATTTGTCCCAACCCATAATTCATCCCCGGACATCCACATGGAAGTAATGGAATTTGATGATAATCCATTTGACCTTGTCACCTGAAATATGGAGTCCTTGTTTTTAACAATCAGGCCCGAGCCTTTAGTCCCCAGGATATAGTCACCTTGTTTGTTATAAACAACAATATCTGTAATCCTTTCCTTTAACAATGGGTTTCTAATACCCAGATATTCAAATCTCTTGTTACAAAAGGTCCATAACCCATTAAAAGTGCCCAAAAAGAAGGAGCTATCTGACTCTCTTTCAATGGCTTCGATCCGGAGCTCAATATTATCATCCAGATAGGAGTTATAGACAACATGGCCTTCTTTAAATATGGACAATGCATTGGATTCGGCCAATAAAACCTCTGTTGCACTTATTGGGTAAATATCTTTTATACTGAAAATAGATCGACTAACCTTAGAAAAGGAATCATTATTATAATCATTGGCAAACTTATGAAAATGGTGCTTATCATAAAGATAAAGGTAATCATCAGTACCTAACCACAATACTTCATCATTATATGCCTTTAAAATATTGACAGGTTTATCGATTTTATTAAAAAAATTCACTTCACATATTTTCCCATTACAAAAATACCCTAAGCGTTCGTTTAACATGCCGGCAAAAAGTTTCCCATCAAAATATTGAACGTCTTTTACATAATCACGGTTTAAATCTTCCAATTTTGAAAAAGAATAGAACCCTTCTGTAGGTAGATAGTATAGACCATTTTCAAGGGTTGAGAACCATTTCCCTCCTTCGTTGTCGATTAGAACCGAGGACACAGACAAGTTCTCCAAAAACTTGAAATCAACATTTTTTTTCACGAGGTCTTGGTCAAATTTCAGAACACCAGCATTTGAAAGTCCAACCCAAATTACCCCTTCTTTGTCCACACTTGTCCAAAAAATCCTTTCACGAAGGATTCTAGTTTGATGTGTACCATCAGATTTAATAAGACTGAGTCGATCATCTTTTGCAACCAGAATGTCATTGTTTCTCATTCTTTGTGCCATAATATAGCTATGTGAATATTTTTCAGATTTTCCAAGAATAATTACCTTATTCGGATCAAAAAAGTCGATAACCATTTCCGTTTTTTCAATTTCGCCTCCACGACTACAAATCAACAATTGATTTCCAACCGATACAATAAGTGCATTATACTTCTCTTCTGACAAGTCGTAAATAGTATGGATTTCTCCATTGGAATTAATCTGATATATTTTATTATCTCTGATAAAACTAAAATAAACATTATTGTTTTTATCTACCCTGAAAGATTTTTTCACCGGAACAGCACCTTTTTCTGCAATCGATCGCAAAATGCCATTATATCTGTACTGAATAATGGAATCATTCCTAAAATAAGCTAGCTGAAACGGAAATCCAACAAACCAAATCCTGCCTATTTCATCTTCATAAATCTCAAAAACAGTATTTTCAGGTAGCCCGTCTTCCTTGTCAAAATTGGTAAACACTTCGCCATCAAACCGGCTTACACCCATATTTGTCGCTATCCATATATATCCTTTTGAATCCTGTAACATATGATAAATCTCAGAACTTGGCAGCCCCTCATTTACCGAAAAGTGACGGAATCCTGAATTATTAGCATAGAGATTTATACTAAGAATCAATAAAATAAATATAAGCAGATTTCGATGCATGATCAATAATGAAATAATATTCAAATATAAGCTATTTAACTAAAAGCAATAGCATTATTTGAACACTATATTGACTTGGCGACAGAAGGATCGAAATAAATAAATTCAATTACTGCAGGCAAAAGAATAACCTGAAACAATGAAATTAAGGCTTCACCCTAAAATTCATCCATCTCCATGTCCCCGCTCTCCTGACTGCGGTCTTTTTCGCGCTGACGTTTATAATTATTGATTTTATATGAAAAGCCCAGATATGCTACCCTGGTTTCCATTCTACGGCTTGATTGAATGGTAAAGCCTTCGCCCCACGTTCTGCTGTCGAAACGGCGAGAATCAAATACATCACTAACCCTGAGGCTGACAGAGGCTTTATTTTGCCAGAAATCATAACGGAAGGCCACATCTGCAAAGTAAACTTCTTCTTCGCGCTCCTGCGCCTCAACCTCAGGAGACCTGTAATTCCCTGCAACCATTAAAGAAGCATTCTTAAAAGGCACAAAAGTGAGGTTTAGCTTGGCGGTCCACATATTACCTTCCGCCTTCTCAAGACCGGTTACTTCACTTCCATCAATGATGCTTCGATAAATTGAGACATTCGCATTGGTCTTGAACCAGGTTGTAAATTCTTTATTACCAATAAGTTCTATACCATATGCCTTGCTACTGGTGAGATTTTCATAGGTAGTGGCTGTTACGCCTTCATCCAGTAAAAACACAATGCGGTCAATAACCCCGGTGGTGTAACGATAAAAAACAGTGGAATTTACTGAATTTTTGCCCCAAAAATTTGACCATCCCAATTCAAAGGAGTTGATAAATTCAGGCTGAAGTTTAGGATTGCCATAACTGATGTTAAGCGAATCGGAATAATCAACGTAGGGATTAAGTTGCCGGTTCCGTGGACGCCTTATCCTACGACTATAACTCACTGACGTTTGCTGGGTTTTGCTTATATCATAAACAGTGTGCACCGAGGGAAACAAACTCAGGTAAGAAAGATCAAATTTATCGTTGGCCTGTATGATTTCACTTTCCGAAATCAATTGCTCGGCACGCAATCCCGCCTGAATCTTGAATTTTTTGAATGAAGTAGAATAAATTCCATACACTGCATGAAGCTGCTCAAAATAATCAAAGTTATTGATGGCATCCTCGTTTTGAATCCAATCATTTTCAGAATAATTGAAATCTAAAAGTTCATTCCTCATGGTGAGGTTGGTGATGGTGCTTTTAAAGCCGGTTTCAATACGTGACCCGTTGGCAAACGGCAGGGCATAATTTGCCTGCATCATATACATGCGGTTGGTATTTTCAGAACTGGATTGTTGCAACACAGGTGAATCCGGATCAAAACCAGCAGTATATTCCGTCTGCCGAATATCCTGATCACCTGACATAAAGTTATCTGTTATCATAAAATCAGCGGTCAGCTCTTTTCCTTTGGTCTGAAAATTACGCTTATAGGAGAGCGTATAATTGTTGGAGTGAATGTTTCTGTCGCTTGTGCTGAAACGGTTAAAATCCCGGATAAGTTCTTCATTCTGGGAGTAAGTAGTGGACCTGTTGTCCCCAACATTACTAAACGACATTCTCCGCAACTGATAATTGAAGGACAAGGTGTTTTTTTCGTTCAACAAATAGTCAAAACCGGTATTCAGGTTATGCATATTACGTTCGTTATTCATTTTCTGATCCTGAAACAATTGCGTACTGATTTCATCATTTGTGGTAAAACGTTCGGTATTCCCGGTTGATTTAAATTTACCCAATCGATTGTCATACCCAGCGAACACATTGAACCTGTTCTTTCTGTAATTCAGGTTGATGGATGTATTGTATCTATCGCCTGTCCCGGCAGTGAATGACACCAACCCATTTAATCCCTGCAGACTGCGTTTTTTAAGTACAATATTGATAATCCCCGTTGTCCCTTCGGCATCGTAACGCACCGAAGGATTGGTAACTACCTCTATACTCTCTATGGATGATGCAGGTATTTGCTGTAAAAGATCACCACTGCTGATTTCGGCCAGGCCGGTAGGTTTCCCGTCAACCAGAATGGTAACATTGCTGCTTCCGCGCAAACTTACATTGCCTTCAACATCAACCGTAACCGATGGAATATTCTGCATCACATCAACAGCAGATCCACCAACAGCAGCTATGCTCTTATCTACATTTATAATTTTTTTATCGAGGTTACTCACCATCATTTCGCGCTCGGCAGTTACTTCAACGCCTTGAAGTGCAGCAGAAGCAGGCTTCATTTTAACAGTACCAAGGTTCACTTCCGGGGCAGATGGTTTGAAAAAAACATCATTGAGTACAAGAGTTTCATAGCCCATATATTGCACCCTGACCATGTATCGTCCGGCTTTCACTTGTTCTATCCTGAAATTTCCCGAAGGATCAGTAATGGTTCCCCCTGCCAGTGAACTATCGCGAAGGCTAAGGATAGCAATGGTTCCGTATTCAATGGGCTGACTTGTAGCCTCATCAATGATTTTACCCTTCAATATGCCAATTGCAGGACGTTGCCCATCAGAACCCTGACCCTGAGGCCGGCTCTGGGCTAAAATAAATAGTGGAGAAATCGTTAGAAAAACAAGTAATAGCAGAGTTGACCGCATGAAGTATCGAATTGTCATGTTTCAGTATGGTAAAAAAGTTCGCAAATGTAGGGCTATTTCAATCCTTTAAAACGCAAAAAAGTCGCAATTGATTTATGTCAGACACAGATTGACTGTCTTTCCTTCGCTTTTTAACTAAATTTAACAAAAAGAGGGACGAAGGACGAGAGACAAGGGGCGGGCCATACTTTCGCCCTGAGCATTGAGTCCTCGCCAATCTCGTTACATTTCTTTAATTTTGCAGTTCATAAAATATGACCCATCCCATGAACAAACTCTTTTTAGTGATCCTGTTATGCCTCACCATAAACCTGCAAGCCCAGGATTGGCAAACCTTTTATGAACAAAGCAATTTTAAGAAAACCCCTTCTTACACCGAAACCACAGACTATTGCAATCGTCTGGCAGCCTCATCTCCGCTGGCAACAATGATGAATCTTGGTAACAGTCCTCAAGACCGGGAAATCCCTATGATGGTGATTGACCGCGACGGGCTGACCTCACCAGAAGCCATCCGCGCAAAAGGCCGGATCATTGTTTTAATTGAAGCCGGCATCCATCCGGGTGAGCCCGATGGCAAAGATGCGATGCTGTTGTTGCTGCGTGATATGTTGATTAATCGGAAATACAAGGACTTGCTTGAAAAATCAAGCATACTGTTTATTCCGATTCTGAATGTGGATGGGCACGAACGTTTTGGTCCCTACAACCGGATCAACCAAAATGGCCCCGAAGAGATGGGCTGGCGCACCAATGCCCTGAACCTGAACCTGAACCGCGACTTTATGAAAGCTGATGCCCTTGAAATGCAACATTGGCTTAACATGTTTTCCACGTGGTTGCCCGATTTTTTTATAGACATCCACACCACCGATGGCGCCGATTATCAGTATCCACTCACCTACGCCATTGAAACATTTGGCAATCTCGATTCAGGGCTTACCCGATGGTTGGGCAATATTTACGAGCCACGCATCACCAAAGAGATGAAGAATTCCGGATTCCCGATCTTTCCCTACGTTCAGTTCCGCAACTGGCACGATCCCCGCAGTGGCCTGCGCACCGGCGCTTCACCACCCATGATTTCGCAAGGCTATGCTGCGATTCAGAACCGGCCGGCCATCCTTATTGAAACCCATATGCTTAAAGATTACAAAACCCGGGTAGATGCTACTTATCAGATGATAATGCACACATTATTCATCCTTAACCACCAGGCCGAAACGTTGCAAACCCTTATTGATATGGCCGATAAGTCCACCGCTGCACCCGGCTTCAGGGCACAGGAACTCGCGGTGAATTGGGAAACCAGCCCAGCCGACAGCATAATGGTTGATTTTGAAGGATTTGAATATACTTCCGTAAAGAGTGATCTTACAGGTGGCGAGTGGTTTATTTATGACAACACCAAACCAGTTGTCATGAAACTGCCGTTCTTCAACAAAAGTATTCCATCTGCCAAAATTAAACTTCCGCAGGCATACATCATTCCCGCTGAATGGCAGCCGGTGATTGAGCGGATGAAACTGCATGGCATTAAAATGGAAGTGCTGACGGAAGCTACTGAATTAAAGGTTGGCTCCTACAAATTCGTTGACTACGAATTCAGAAGAACGCCCAACGAAGGCCGGCAAATGGTAAAAACCGGACTGGAGGAGATTGAGGAAACTAGGCTTTTCCCGAAAGGATCGGCGGTGGTTTACACCAATCAGCGGACAGCCAGGGTAATCGCCGGTATTCTTGAACCTGCCGCAACCGGCTCGTTTGTGGAATGGGGATTTTTCAACGCCGTTTTTGAGCAGAAAGAATACAGCGAAACCTACGTGATGGAGAAAATGGCACGCGAAATGCTTGAAAAAAAACCGGAACTTAAGGAAGAACTTGAAAATAGAAAACAGGAAGATCCCGAATTTGCCAAAAGCCAGTGGAATATGCTCAACTGGTTTTACAGTAAAACCCCTTACTGGGACCAGAAATTCCTGAAATATCCCGTGGGTAAAATCAATGATGCTGCAACCCTGGGTCAAATCAGGAAGATTGCTGCACCAATGGAATAACTAACGGAGAATTTAACCGACTTCACAGCATCGGTGCCGGACAGGTATTTTAAGTTTGACCCTTTGGTATTATGATTATAGGGCATTATGTTTATGAACCGGTTTGAGGTAACGTATTTACTGTGCGAGACACCTTGAACCGTGATTCTTAATTGTACAGCAGGTAAAGTATAACGACCTTTACCGTTGAGTGAAATATTTTATTCTGAATGGTTTGACTATCCTTTCAGGCTAATCTCCAATAACCTCTTATAATCAAGTATATTCACATGCTTGCATTCGAGATCAATGAGGCCTTCTTCCTTGAAACGTGTCAGGATACGGGCCACACTTTCCACCGACATACCAGCAATCTCGGCCAGTTCTTTGCGGGAAAGATGAAGCGGAAATTTCTCTGATTTATAAATTCTGTTGGCCAGACAAAGCAATACATCTGCCAGTCGGCCATAGGTTTGTTTTTGGGTAAGGCAGTAGAACCTGCCACCAATTACCGTGTTATACTCAGCAAGTAATCCGATAACCTTTAAAGAAAATTCAGCATTAGAGCGAATCAACTGCCTGAAAGTATTTACATCAACCACCTGTACCTTAGTATCCTGATATGCCTGTGCAGAGAATTGATATACGCTATTTCCGGCAAAAAGGGTTGACAGCCCGATTATATTCATACCGGGCAGAATATGCAGAACAAGATTATCGCCGGAATTGGTTTCCATATATATTTTTACCAAACCATCGCGCACAAACATAATTTGAGTAACCGGCGTCCCTTGTTTACAGATGTTCTCCCCTTTTCGATAATTAACCACTACCATCCTCGACTCGAACAATTCCAGTTCCGATTCAGTAAGTACTTCGGTGCAGGAAAAACTACCCTGTCCTATTGCGCAACTATGCTGAACAATTTGCTGATCTTCTGTCATTTATAAAATTTGGTATTGATTAAACAAAAACCTCTTTTTGCAAAGAAACAAAAAATTACTTGATTTAAATCAAAAAAAAACGGGGCGCGATCGTTGAAAATACACGATCAATTTGGTATCCTTTTAAGTCCTTCCCGAGGTTGTTAGGCCTATTTTCGCATTGTTAATTAATTAACAATTAAGACATGAACAACCTATTTCAAAGAATTACTACATTTTTGGTTGTGCTGGCACTTCCGGCCCTGGTCATATTTGCCACCGTTCACTTTGGAAACAAACGTGGTGTACCGCAAGAATTCGAGTACCAGAACCGTGCTGATATTGAGAAAAAAGTTGACCATTCGGAATTTGAAATCCTGCAGCAGGAATTTAAAAGACCACAGGACCTCACCGCAGCCTGCCTGTCATGCCACAACAAACGTGATGATGAGTTAATGGCATCAGCCCACTGGAAATGGGAGCGCGAAACCACACTTCCCAACGGACGTGGCAAAGTAAGTATAGGTAAGAAAAACCTCATCAACAATTACTGTGCATCAGCCGAAAGCAACAATGGAAGTTGCATGAGGTGCCATATCGGTTATGGTTGGGAAGACAAATCTTTCGATTTTGGTGATCCTACAAATATTGATTGCGTAGTTTGTCATGACAATACCAACACCTATAAAAAGCGCAAGGGAGGAGCCGGTATGCCATCAACAGCCGAAAATGCCAGCGCTGAATTTCCGGTTCCCGATTATAATTATGTAGCGCAAAACGTGGGAAAACCACTCAAAGAAAATTGCGGGTTCTGCCACTTTAATGGTGGAGGGGGCAACAATGTTAAACATGGTGATCTTGAGGAGGCCATGCTTGATTGCTCACGCGAAATTGATGTGCATATGGCAAAAAACGGACAGGATATGTCGTGCAACGATTGCCACCTGACTGAACGCCATAACATTACCGGAAGGGCTTATAGTGTATCTTCCGAAAACAACAACCGGGCAACCTGTGAGCACTGCCATACTGCTGCGCCACATAATGATAAGGTAATAGATTTACATAACCACAAGGTGGCCTGTCAAACCTGCCATATACCTATTTACGCCAAAGCCAATCCTACTGTAATGTATTGGGACTGGTCCGTTGCAGGCAGAAGGGATGAGAACGGTGATCCGATAACAGAGTATGATGTAAACCACAAATACAGCTATTTGTCCATTAAAGGGCATTTTGTTTGGGACGATCATGTGAAACCCGAATATTTCTGGTTTAATGGCACGGCTGATCATTATCTGTATGGTGATACCATTACAACCATACCCGTACAAATCAACACCCTGATGGGGGAATATGCGGATGCCGATGCTAAAATATGGCCGGTCAAAGTGCATCGTGGCAAACAGGCTTATGATTCAGTTTATAAGGAAATAGTGAATGTAAAAGTCTTTGCAGAAAACAAAGGCGAAGGTGCTTTCTGGGAAGACCTCAGATGGGACACGGCCATTGAGCTGGGCATGAAATACGCTGATAGGCGTTACAGTGGCAAATACGATTTTGTTTCCACCGAAATGTACTGGCCATTGAATCATCAGGTTTCACCCAAAGAACAAACCCTTCAATGCAGCGACTGCCATACCAGAAGTGAAGAAGGACGTCTAGCCAATCTGGCAGGTTTTTATCTCCCTGGCCGTGACTATGCCCGTGGGGTTGATTACACAGGCTTAGCCATTATAATTATTTCCCTGCTTGGCGTAATTATTCATTCGGTCATGAGAGTGGTTGCCCGCAAACATTAATCAACTAAATCAACGACAATGGAAAAAATAAAAATCTTTTCACGTTTTGAACGGTTCTGGCACTGGACACAGATGGCTACGGTTGGACTACTTACCATCACAGGTTTTGAAATTCATGGAAGCTTTACCCTTTTAGGATTTGAAACTTCGGTAAGGCTACACAATGCCTTTGCCATTACCTTTATAATCCTGGGTGTTATCACCATCTTCTGGCTGATTGTAACGGGGCAGTACAAAAATTTTATTCCTACAAGCAAAAAATTCAAGGAACAAATAAGGTTTTATACCAGGGGTATTTTTAAAGGGGAACCTCATCCTACTAAAAAATCTTATGAAAACAAGCTTAACCCCATTCAACGCATTGTTTACCTGGGCCTGTTGATCCTAATTTTCCCGGTACAGACCATCACCGGATTGCTGTATATGTATTATCACTACCCGCAGAATCCGATTGATGCCAATGGCTTGTGGTTTGCCGTGATCGCACACACTTTTGGTGCCTTTCTGGTGGTGGCTTTTGTGATTGGACATGTTTACATGACCACCACCGGCCATCGGCTGTCATCAAATATCCGTGGCATGATTACAGGGTACGAAGAGGAGCCCGTTGAGGAAAATAAAACAGAACAACAACCCGCTTAAAACAAATACATCATGAAAAAATTAGCCTTTGCATTTACAGTCATCTTTGCCCTAGCTGCCTGCAGCAAACAAGAAAAATTTTCATCTGCTGACGAGATGGTCAATCATGCACTGAAAGAAATCAACCTCATTACAGCCGAAGAGTTAGATGCACTTATGAACGGAGAGGAAATATATACCCTCATCGACGTGAGGCAGGCCGAAGAGCATTACTATGGATACATTCCCGGCTCGGTTAACATTCCCCGCGGAAGCATTGAATTCAATGTAACTGACTCAACCTTCTGGGATGGCATAGGATTGTATATGCCCCTTCCCGAGGAAAAAATAGTCGTTTATGATCAGAAAGGAAAGCGAGGAATCCTCGCCGCCCAAACCTTACAGCAACTTGGATTCACGAATGTTTTTGCCCTGAAGGAAGGATGGAAAAAGTGGGAATTGACCTATCCTGACATCTATGAAAAAAATCTGGAAAAACTGAATGGCGGCAATCATGATGCCCCGAAATCGGGCGGCGGCTGCTAAAATTATTATTAAACTGACAAACTTTAATTCATAAGTCAAACTAAAAACAACCAACACCATGAACAAATTAATGCGATTATTTCTAATCCTTTCCATTGTACCTGCACTCGTTTTAACAAGCTGTAAAAAGGACAATGATGACACCAATTTTGATGCTCAAAAAGCACTAACAACCTATCTGGTAGCAAACAACCTCGACATCAACACCATCATTGGTGGTTTTGTAATGGGCGCACCTGCCGATGGTGATGTTTCTGCAAAATATGTAATTGATATTCGTACCGCCGATGAATTCGCAGCCGGTCATATCATCAATGCACACCGTATTGATTTGAAAGACATCCTCACCGAGGCCGCAAAAGCCGATAAGCCTATTTTGGTTGCCTGCAAATCGGGTCAAACCGCGACTCATGCTGTTGCGCTACTTCGCCTTTCGGGATATGCTGATGCTGTTGCCCTGAAATGGGGAATGAGCGGTTGGAATTCAACCCTCGACATCTGGACCTCAAATATTGGCAGCGTCGCTGAAGGCAATGCAAACTGGAATACCAACGCTGCCCCATCAAATTTAACGTTTGAAAGCCCTGCCTTTACCAGTACCGACACCATTCCTGCAAATATTCTGAAAGCAAGGGTAGCAGTAGTTTTGGAAGAAGGATTCAAAAGCGTTCAAGCGACAGATGTTCTTGCAAATCCGTCAAACTATTTCATCAATAACTATTTCAATGAAACTGACTATGCAGCTTATGGACATGTTACGGGAGCCAACCGTATAAATCCATTGCTCGTTGGCGAAGGCCAGGTAAACTTTCTTGATCCTTCAAAAGAAGTTTTAACCTATTGCTACACCGGACAAACTTCTGCTGCCATAACCGCCTACCTGAGGGTTATAGGATACAATGCAAAAAGCGTTTTATGGGGAATGAACAAATTCTATAACTCAAGCACCGCATGGGGCGAATCGCCCAATAAATGGAAAGCCACCATGTCGAAAAATCTACCAATCGTAACCGGGAACTAAACCTTTTCCTTACATGAAAAAGATATTTATCACAGCATTGGTGCTTGTCACCATGACTTCCCTCAGGGTTGCGGCCCAGGGATGCGGGGGTGCGCCTTCGGAGGAGGGACTGAAAATGTTCGGATTTTTGCAATCCCAATACGAACATCAGTTTACTGAACCATCCAAAAACAGCTTTACCTTTGAACGCGCCCGCATTGGTGCCATGGGAAAAATCCCTTATGATTTTTCCTATTACGTGGTTGCTGAACTCAGTCCGTTCATCTCTTCAAACCCTTACTTGCTTGATGCCTTCATTACTTATGACCGCTTCAATATGGCCAGAATTTCCGTGGGAGCCTTCAAAACCCCTTTCGGGATGGAAACCAACACGGCGTGTAACGGGCTTCAGACTGTTTATCGCTCAACCGCAACTTTACAAATGGTTGCCCCATTCCGCGATATGGGCATTATGCTGCTGGGAGGAAATGACACCACCCTGGTATCATACCAGTTAGGGCTAATGAATGGAAGTGGCCTATTAAAGCTTGACAACAACACCAAGAAAGACATTGCCGGACGGGTGGTCCTACACCCCTGGGATTTTCTTTATGTTGGTGGTAGTTTCAGGTATGGCTTTCCCTCCTATCTCAATGATAAGGACAGCCGCACAACCATTGGAGGAGAGTTGAAAATGAAATACCGCGGATTTACAGTTCTGGGTGAATACATCATGGACAATGGTGATTACAACCGTGACCTGGGTGGCGGATGCAGCGGAAACCTTATTGAATTGGGCGAAGACCGCAGCGGTGGTTATGTATCGCTGGCTTACCTCACCAAATGGAATGTGGAGCCGGTATTTAAGTTGGATTTCTTTGATTCTGGTAACGCTTCAGGCTACAAAGAAAACAACATGACTTTTGGTGTAAATTATTTCTTCAACGATTGGACCCGCCTGCAGGTAAACTATGTTTATCGGGCTGAATCACCGGTAGAAGTTCCTTCCGATGAAATCGTTGTTCAGGTACAAGTTAAATTCTAAATCAAAAAAAAATGAAAAAACTATTTTTTACTACACTCATTCTGCTTGCCTTCAATATACTGGGGCAGTCGCAAGACCTTATCAGCGTTGCTGAGTTAAATTCAAAATTAAAAGATGCCAATTATGTGGTGGTTTCTGCTGAACTGGAATCAGAATATACCAAGGTGCACATAACCGATGCAGTAAATGTCTCTTATAAAAGCCTCGAAAAAACGGGTGGTGTTGAAGGTATGCTTCAATCACCTGCAGAAGTGGCCAAAATTTTAGGCGCCAATGGCATTGGTGAGAAAAAGACCATTGTGCTTTACGATGAGGGGGCCGGTAAATATGCAGCCAGGTTATATTGGGTGTTGAAATATCTGGGTGCACCCAACGTAAAAATACTTGATGGTGGAATGGTTGCCTGGAAAGCCGGCCGCAAACCGGTTACCAAAAACCCGTCTTCTGTAAAAGCTGCAACGTTCACCCCAAAGGTAAATAGTGCCATAGACGCCGCCATGAAAGAGGTGCAATCGGCCATGGGAAATTCTAAAGTTGTATTGGTTGACCTCCGTGAAAGCAATGAATTCAGCGGGAAAGACCCCAAAAACAACAAAGGGCGGATTCCAGGGTCAATCAACATTGATCATACCAGTCTGAATGCCGCAAACAAGCTTTATAAGTCAAAAGCCGAGCTTGAAAAGATTTTCTCTTCTGCCGGGGTAACTAAGGACAAAACAGTTATCCTGGTATGTCCCACTGGCGTGAGGGCGGCAAAAGGTTACTTTGCTTTGAAATCTATTCTGGGCTACCCCAACGTTAAACTCTATGAAGGTGGCGTAAACGAATGGGCTGCTACCTCCTCGAATAAACTGGAAAAATAAACCTGTTTTCAACAATCAAAAGCCGGATGCTATTTGCAGTATCCGGCTTTTATTTTTTCATAAGGGATGAGACAGTATGGTAAGTTACAGTGCGAATATTCCTGAAATAAATCCCGGATAGCGGGAATTGCATACCCGATTTAAACACCATTGAATTTAACTACCAAACGGAGTCAGGTTCAGCATAGCAAATTCAACAAAACCCTCCCCAAATAAAATTATTTGCATTTTGTTTTTTCTTCCTATACTTTTACACTTTGGTTAGTGTATCAATTACACAAACAAAAGAAACAAGAATTTTCAATTAACAAAGAGGTAATATCACGTTATTCAGTTTGTTACACAACGTGCTGAATTTAGAAATACCGCATTCCGTGATGAGGGCACCACCAGGCAGCAATTGAATATTATGCATAATTTTAGGGAGAAAACGAACAACAAACTTTTTTGAAACAGAATTCATACAAAAACTGCAACTAAATCAATTAAAAACAACAACACATGAGCAATCAAGACAACAGCTACAAAGTAGGAATGTCGGTCATCGGTTCCATCTTTTTCATCTTTGGCTTTGCCACTACCTTTATCGTTACGCTTACTGCGCCGGTAAAAGAGATTTTCGGCCTGTCAGAATTCGGCGCACAATTGCTGTCCTCGGCCTTTTTTATTGCCTACCCCATTATGAGCATCCCCACGGGTAAAATCATTGACCGCATAGGTTACAAATGGGCGGTAATTGTTGGCTTATTGCTTATGGCGCTGGGAAGTTTTATTTACATTCCGGCTGCTCAGTTGCCTTCATTCCCCATTTTCCTTTTCGGAACATTCGTATTGGCTACCGGTGTAGTATTTCTTCAGGTGGCTGCCAATCCGTTTGTAACGGCCATTGGGCCCGAAAAAACTGCTTCCAGCCGGTTGAACTTAACACAGGCTCTGAATTCCATCGCCACCATGATTGCTCCGTGGCTGATTTCAGTGGTCATATTTAAAGGACTGGTTTTCCCCGCCGATGCTGCTGTAGCTGCCGACAGGGTTCCCATGCCATTTATTGTACTTGGAGTATTTGTTGTTCTGGTAGCATTTGCCATTTACAAAATAAAACTTCCGGTAATCATCAACACCCAGACCAAAGAAAAGAAAAGTATCCTTAAATACCCCCATGTTGTTTTGGGTGCTATAGCCATTTTCTTTTACGTAGGTGCCGAAGTTGGTAATGCCGGCCTGATCGTAAATTACCTGAAATCTAACCTTGGCTTCTCTTCCGAAGATGCCTCCACCTACGCAGCCATTTATTGGGGCGGCGCCATGATTGGCCGGTTCTTCGGTTCGTTCATGTTCTCCGAAATGAAAACTTCCAAAAAATATCTCTACGCGCTGCCTGTTTTGCTTCTTGCGTTAGTATCAGGCTCTTTTGTAACCAGTTGGAACTGGAACATTGGCCTTATCTTCACAGGTGTAGCCGCCATTAACTTCTTCATCATGCAGTTTGGCCGTGGCAAAGCAGCCCGCACCCTTGCTGTATTTGCATTGATAGCTGCCATTCTTGACCTTACCACCTCCTTCACCACCGGGAATGCTACCGTGGCATTATGGACCATCATCTCCATCGGACTGTTTAACTCCATTATGTTCCCGAACATCTTTACCCTTGCGGTGAAAGACCTCGACAACGCTGAGCTCAGCGGTGCCTCGGGCCTGATCAATGCCCTTATTCTTGGCGGAGCCATCATTCCACTGATCATGGGCGGTGTTGCTGACAGCTTTGGCTACACCTGGGCGTTTATCGTGCCGGCCATCTGTTACCTCTACATCTTCTTCTATGCTGTGAAAGGCAGCACCATACGAAGATAAAGTTTAACCAAAACCTCAATCATGCCACACCACACCAACCACAACCATATCAAAACCATAATTACCGGCGTTCTTTTTTTTCTTTTTGTTTTTAATGCCGGTGCGCAGACGTATCTTTACTTTCAGGACAGCCCAACTCCATCCAGCTATGATTATAGCTGGATGGAGTTGACTGCACCCAGCGAACTGGAGCGGACAGGCTCCGATTTGCGCAAATTCCCTGTGGAAAATACGCTTCCACCAGCACAGGGCACCAACTGCCTGAAACTGAAATGGAAATCGGTTTCTGGTGGCGATTGGGTTGCCATTGCTGCCGGCCTGAACTGGACGGCAAAAAACCTGAGCCAGACCGACACCCTGTTATTCTGGCTGCAATCCGATGAATTGCTGGACAGCGTTGCGCTTCCGCGGATCTTTATGGAAGATGTAAACAACACCAAAACCACCAAACATTTTTTCGGACGCTGGTGCGTTTCACTGCAGGCCGGTTTCTGGCAAAAAGTATCCATCCCGATGGAAATGTTCTTAAACCAGGGCGATGCCGTTGATTTTACCCAGATAAAAACCATCGGGTTTGCACAAAATGTCGCTGATGGTCAGCAACATACTTTGTACGTGGATGATATGCGGGCGTTTGAAGGTTCGGGCATTTCACCTCCGGTAAGTGCCCCGGCAAATCTCACTGCCAAAGGCTACGACAGTCACGTTGAACTCCGCTGGGACCCAAACCCGGAAAGTTATCTGAACGGCTATCAGGTGCAACGATCCACCAATAATGGAAGTGTATGGGAAACAGTGGGTGTTGTCAGTAAAAGCACCACGCAATATCTTGATTGGGTACGAAGCCTGGGCACTGCCGTTGAAGCGGATTACCGGATCATGGCACTGAACTCTGCCAATGAACCATCACCACCTTCAGATACGGCATCGGCACAAACTACGGTTTTCACCGATGAGCAATTGCTCAATATGGTACAGGAATACACCTTCCGCTATTTCTGGGATTTCGCCCATCCGGCTTCCGGTATGGCCCGCGAGCGCAACTCTTCCGGCAACACAGTTACTTCAGGCGGCTCCGGTTTCGGGATAATGGCGTTGCCTGTGGGCGTTGAACGTGGGTTCATCACCCGTGAGCAAGGCGTTGAGCGCATGCAAAAAATCCTCACCTTCCTCGAAACAGCGGACCGTTTTCATGGCGTTTGGCCGCACTGGATCAATGGAAATACCGGTCAGGTGATCCCTTTCAGCACCAACGACAATGGCGGCGACCTGGTGGAAACCGGCTTTCTGGTGCAGGGGTTGCTTACCGTGCGGCAATACTTTAACCAGGACAATCCAGAGGAACAGGACATCGTCCAGCGCATCACCGCTCTTTGGGAATCGGTGGAATGGGACTGGTACACCCGCGACAATTCCGGTGCGCTATACTGGCATTGGTCGCCAACCGTGAGTTGGCAAATGAATATGAAAATCAGGGGTTGGAACGAAGGTTCCATCATTTATATGCTGGCCATTGCTTCACCAACACACGGCATACCGGCTTCCTACTGGGAAAATGGCTGGGCTGCCAACCCGAATTACACCAACGGAAAATCATTTTACGGTTACAAACTCGATGTTGGCTGGGACAATGGCGGACCGCTCTTCTTTGCCCATTATTCCTTTTTAGGTTTCGACCCCCGGAACATCAAAGACCAGTTCACCAATTATTTCAACCTCAACCGCAACCATACCCTCATCAACCGGGCGTATTGTATTGACAACCCGCTGAACCATGCCGGTTATGGTGAAAATTGCTGGGGGCTAACAGCCAGCGACGATCCATTTGGCTACATGGCCCATGAACCGACAAATGACCGCGACAACGGAACCATCTCGCCCACCGCTGCACTTTCATCCATGCCTTACACCCCTGAGGAATCATTGGCTGCACTCAAACATTTCTACCGCGAGTTGGGCGATAAAACCTGGAGTGAGATGGGATTTTACGATGCATTCAACCAGCGCGAAAACTGGTGGGCAACCTCTACCCTGGCCATTGACCAGGGACCTATCGTAGTGATGATTGAAAATGCCCGCACCGGACTGCTTTGGGAAAACTTTATGGCCAACCCTGAAATTGCGCCCATGTTGGAGCAAATCGGATTTGGTTTCGACCCTTACGGAATAACGGAAAATGATGAAAATCCCTTTGAATTAAAAATTCACCCAAACCCATCCAGAAATGAAACTGTAAAAGTAACCTTCTATTTGCCCTCCACAGGCGAGGTTCAGTACAGAATTTCAAACCTTTTGGGGATGCCGGTTGTTAACTACGGCAAGAGCTTCAAGGCAAATGCAGGGACAAATGAGATCATTATTCAAGCCACCGACCTGCCATCAGGATTATATCTGCTTACCCTATTATACAACAACCATATTGCTGAAACTGTGAAATTAATGATCAATTAAGCCACAACCAAACCAACCAACCATGAGAAAATTGCTTTACATGCTCATTATGCTTACAACCTTCGGGCTGTATGCTTCCGCACAGGAGCGGACCATCACGGGCACGGTGACCGATGCTAAGGATGGCACCACCATTCCGGGGGTGAATGTAATAGTTAAAGGAACAACCACAGGAACCACCACCGACATTGATGGGAAATATAACCTGGGTGTACCCGGGCCTGGTGCCGTGCTGCAATTCAGTTTTATCGGTTACACCACCCAGGATGTTACCATTGGCGCACAAAACACCATCAATGTTGTTTTAGAATCTGAAGCCCAACTGCTCAACGAGCTGGTGGTGATCGGTTATGGTACCGTCCGCAAGAGCGACCTTACCGGCGCGGTGAGTTCCGTGAAGGCCAAAGATCTGGTAAAAATCACTTCCATGAATCCCGTGCAGGCCTTACAGGGAAAAGTAAGCGGAGTGCAGGTAACTTCGGCTTCCGGTGCGCCTGGCTCATCGCCGGTGGTGAGGGTCAGGGGTATTGGAACCTTTAATAATGCCGACCCCATTTACGTGGTGGATGGAACCATTACCGATAACATTTCCTTCCTGAGCTCGAACGATATTGCTTCGATGGAAGTACTGAAAGATGCCTCGGCTACTGCCATTTACGGATCACGGGGTGCCAATGGCGTTATTCTCGTTACCACCAAATCAGGTAAAAAGGGCGATATAGGAACTACTTTTACCTACTCGGGTGAAATAGGTATTCAAAACCTCGCCAAAAAAATTGACCTGCTCGATGGCCGTGAATATGCCATTATTGCCAACCGCATCAGGCCCGGAAGTTACAACAATGTGGATGCCGTGCCCAATACCGACTGGCAGGACCTCATCTTCCGATCGGCCATTGTCACCAACCACCAGTTATCGGCCAGCGGCTCAACCGATGCTTCACAGTATTATATAGGTGTGGGTTATTTTAAACAGGATGGTATTGTGGATAAATCAAGCTTCGAACGGATTTCCATCAAACTAAACAACACGTATAACTTCACCAGCTTTTTCAGGGTGGGCAACAACATCAGCCTTTCGCCCTACAAGCAGCGAAATTCACCCAATGTTACCTTTCAGGCTTACCGCGCGCTACCTTTATTGTATGCTTACCGGGAAGATGGCAGCTTTTCTGCCGTACCGGGCGTTGGAAATCCATTGGCCGACCTTGCCTACTCCAACAACTTCAGTAAAGGCATACGGGGTGTGGGCAACATTTATGCTGAAGCCGACATTGCTGAACATTTTGTGGCAAAAACAAGCCTGAGTGTTGATGGGACTTACAGCAAAGCCGAAAGCTTCACCCCTGCCTATGCCGTTTTAAATTATGATGGCACAGCCAGCATGCAAAACAACCTTTACAGCGATCTATACAAAGGACAAAGCGACAACCTTTCACTGTTATGGGAAAATACCCTGAACTACAATCAAACCATAGGCAAACACTCCTTTAATGGTGTGGCAGGATACACCATGCAGAAAATCAGGTCAGAATACCTTAACCTTTCGGGTGAAGACATTCTCCGCGATGGCTCTGACTTCTGGTACATCAATGGCAACTATGTTTACGTGCAGGATAAAATTGATAAGCTAGGGAACATCAACAACGGGGTGGATCAAAACATGTATTACACCATGTTGTCTTATTTATTCAGAATGAACTATACCTTTGATTCCCGTTATATTTTTACGGCCACCTTCCGCCGTGATGGTTCATCAAAATTTGCCGAGGGAAACCGCTATGGCAATTTCCCGGCTTTTGCCGTGGGATGGAACATCTCGAATGAAGAATTTATGCAGGACATCCGCCCGATTACCAACCTGAAACTTCGCGCAAGCTGGGGAAAAATCGGTAATGAGAAGATTGATTACCTTGGTCGTTTTTCAGTAACCCAGAATTTGTTGGGCGTATTTGGTCTTGGCGACATTTCCTACCCTGCGGTTACCTATGCCAAAAGCGGCAATCCTGACCTGGTATGGGAAACAACCACACAAGCCGACATCGGTCTTGAAGTGGGAATGTTATCGAACCGCCTCACCGCGGAAATAGATTACTATAACCGGGTAACTTCCGACATCCTGATCGAGCTTTCTACCCCCGGCCACATGGGCAACGGGCTGGGACAGAAGGTAAGGTACAATGCGGGTGAAATGTTGAATCGTGGATTTGAGTTCAACCTTAACTGGAGAGAGCAGATTGGCGATTTTAACTATGGATTTGGCATTCTTGGCTCAACCCTGCACAACGAAGTGCTGAAAGTTGGCGGCAACAGTGGCATTGATTCCCTGCTTTATGGCGGATTTGTGTCCGGTGCGACCACCGAAAGCCGTGAAGGCCTGCCCATTGGTTCTTTCTGGGGATATAAAATTGATGGAGTATTCCAGAATCAGTCCGAACTGGATAACTATCCCCACGATTCCCAGGCTGGAATTGGTGACCTGCGCCGAGTGGATGTAAATGGTGATGGCAAAATAAGTGGCCTGGACAGAACCAATATCGGCTCACCCATCCCAACATTTATTTTTGGATTTAATGTCGAACTGGGTTACAAAAATTTCGACTTCTCGTTCAACATTCAGGGGCAAACCGGAAATAAAATCCTGAATGCCAAAGAAATCGTACGTCCCGACGCCTACAATTACGAAGACCATGTTAACAATTCATGGAATGGCGAAGGCAGCAGTACTACCGAACCCCGCCCCAGCTTTGGCGGTTACAACTATGTGCCTTCAGAATTCTTCCTTCAGGATGGCAGTTTTATTCGCCTTCGCAATGTAGTGCTTGGCTACACCATTCCCGAAGCGCTGCTCAAAAGATTCAGCATCAAAGCGTTAAGAATTTATGTGAAAGGCGACAATGTTTATACCCTGACCAAATTCACAGGATACACGCCTGAAATCGGTAGTTCAAGCCCGATTGATAACGGTATTGATACGGGCATTTACCCGGTTAGCTCAATTTATTCGTTTGGTCTGAATTTAACCTTCTAAGACAATGAAAAAACTTAACAGAAAATATCTGCTCATTGCAGCCCTGGCCTTAAGCACCCTTTTCCCTTCCTGCGAAAAGTACCTCGACAGTAACCCACAGGGTTCGCTCACCCAGGAAACCTTCCCGGTTTCTGCATCGGATGCGCTGCTGGCTACCAACGCCGTTTATGCGCCCATGCGCTTTACCAGTTGGCACTCCGGAACATTTCCAATTCTTGATATCATGTCGGACGATGCCCGTAAAGGCAGCAACCCCAATGATGCAGCTTCCACCATAGGACCTTATGATGATTTCACCTTTACCACCACCGGCTCTGAATTGAGTTCCTGGTGGGCAACCCTTTATCAGGGAATTAAAATGGCCAATGTGGTTATTGTGAAAGTGCCCGATATTGATATGGATGCTACATTAAAAAATCGCTACGTTGGTGAAGCCCGCTTCCTGAGGGCATTGTATTATTTTGAGCTGGTTCGTGCCTGGGGCGGAGTGCCAATCGTTACAACACTGACCCCACCCTTACAAATGCCGCGCGCCTCAGCCGAAGATGTGTATACTCTTATTGAAGAAGACCTGCTTTTCGCGATGGAAAACCTTCCGGAGAAAAGTGCCTATACTGCCGAACAGCTTGGCCGTGCCAGCAAAGGTGCTGCCAAAGGCCTGATGGCCAAAGTAGCTTTATTTCAAAAGGATTATATCAACGCTGAAAAATACGCCCTGGAAGTTATTACCTCTCTCCAGTATGACCTGGAACCTGTTTTCACTGATGCCAGCAGCGTTGCCGGTGAGCATGGCATGGAATCGGTTTTTGAAATCGGTGCTGTTGGGCAGGAGGCTTCTCCTGGAAATCAATATGCCAATGTGCAAGGGGTACGTGGCACGCCCAACCGTGGCTGGGGATTCAACCGACCAACACCCAACCTGCGCAATGGATTTGAAGAGAACGACCCCCGTGTGAAGGGAACCATCATCGACCTGGGCGATGTAATTGACGGTATCGAAATTCTGGGCGATGGCACCACCCCCGATGTAACACTGGATGATCAGGGAAATATACTGGAAACAGAATGTTATAACCGCAAGGTGTGGACCCCCGGCAACGATGTGCCTTCACAATTCGGGCACAACCGCAGATTGCTCCGCTATGCAGATGTCCTGCTGATTGCCGCCGAAGCCCTCAACGAAAACAATAAACCAGGGGATGCCCTCGTTTATATAAATAAGGTAAGAGAACGTGCCCGTGAAGGGAATGAAGAAATTTTACCTGATATTACCACCACGGATAAAGGTGCGTTGCGCGAACTGATCCTTACCGAACGCCGCCATGAACTTGCTATGGAAGGCCACCGGTTCTGGGATTTGGTACGCACAGGGAAAGCAGCCTCAGTGCTTGGACCGCTGGGTTTTCAAGCAGGAAAGCATGAATTGTTGCCTATCCCGCAAAATGAGATTGACCTTTCTCAGGGTGCCATGACACAAAATCCCAACTGGTAAATTATTTTTTAAATCAAACCAACCAATCATTAACTTAAAAATCAACCACAAAAATGAAAAAACACTGGTTTTCACTAAGTGCATTATTCCTCGCAGGCATGCTTGCAGTTGGAGTAAGCAGTTGCAAAAAAGACGACGACAAAACTGCCCTTACCTTAACGGAACTTAAAGCGGGCGATATTGATATGAACGGTGCCACTGCACCAAACAATATCCCTGCAAATCCAACCATAATCGCAACATTTTCAACGGATGTGGATGCCGCTACAGCCACAAGCACCAACATTACCCTGATGCGTGATTACGATCAGGCCAGTATTCCTGTTACTGTTACTTCTTCAGGCAAAACCATTACTATTGTTCCTGTCGAAGGACTTGCTTCCGGTGCATTGCATAAACTAACACTGTCTGCCGGGCTGAAATCAACCGATGGAGAATCACTGGGTACAGCCGTTGAGCGAACCTTTACCACCGATGGTTTCTTTGCCCCGAGTGGCATGGTGGCTTATTGGAATTTTGACGGTGACGGAACCGACAAGATTGGTTCTTATGATGCCGCTGCGTCTATTGACATTACTTATGTTGACTCCCGCAAAGCCACATCTGGCCAGGCGGCCTCTTTCAACGGCACCACCTCCATCATGGAAGTTCCCGGTGCTGACGCCCTGATGAACACGAACGACTTCACCCTCAGTTTCTGGGCAAAAGCACAGGATGCAGGTCACGGTCATTTCATTATGGGTCTTGCTGCATTCCATGGTTTCCAGTTTGAGCTCTATAGCGGATTCAACGGATTTAAAATGCCTGTTCAATTTGATTACGGCGATGGTACCAGCGGAACCGGCGGTGACATGGTTTACAATGGAGATGGTCAAACCCTTGACAATGGCGGATGGAGAGGAACTGTTGTGAATAAAGAAGATGATAACCTGCCTGCCCAACTTCAGGACAAATGGTTTCAGATCGTGTATGTTTACAACAGCGTTTCAAAAGAGCGCGCCTTTTTCCTGAATGGCGAAAAGGTTATTATGCAGGATCATGATTTATGGTTTGATGATGATGGAAATCCATATCCTGAAACAGGCATTGTTGGTCTGAAATACAACGGCGTTGCACCCGAAACCCTAAATGAGCTCGCCTTTGGTTTTGTTCAGTCACGTGGTGGAACGCTATGGGATACCGAACCCTGGGGTGGTTATGATTTCCCCGATGCCAATCACTTTAAAGGCCAGTTGGATGATGTGCGCATTTTCCACAAGCCCTTATCTGAAGCTGAAATCTTGTTGATGTACAATTCTGAGAAATAATTCAGAAAAATCAAGTTAGAAATGAGAGGGTTGCCGGCAGGTAACCCTCTCTTTATATTTTACGACACAAACCGGCCTGCACTTCATTATGTTGGCATATCACTATAAAACAGATGCTATTTAAATTCCAACAACTACCTTTTTGTAAACAAAGGAGTTATCGGAATCGGCGCCCAATCGTTTGCTATGTAAGTGAAAGGAACGAATAATAAACACTCCATTTTCTGGCATAGAAAATAAAATTTCAATTATAAAATCGTTTATAAAATACGACCAATAAAAACAATTATTGTTACCTTAGCGACCGGATAATAACACTTATCGAAAACAAAAACTCTTAATCAGCGCAATTTTCTCTGTTTATGAGTTATATACATTAATCTCTATCCTTTTTTTAATAAAATATTGTTATTTTTATTGATTATGGATAAGGGTAAAATGCGTTTCAATTGTCTTATTATTTGAGTATATCTGCACTCGTTTTACTTTACATTACTTGATGGCCTGACACTTTTTTGAGTCTCTTTGGAATATTCGTTACCGTTTTCTTACTGTCTGATTATTTCGCTTATTTGCTACTACCCTTACTGCCACAAGACTATCACTTGTTCATTTGATTATTTTTTCTTAAAATAATAGTGTTAAATAGATTAATGTTTAACAGGTTTTAACAAAAGAAAGGAGGTCCCTGGCGAACCATTCATAATTTGATTGTAGCTGCATGTGCAGTTAAACTTTGAATTAATGAGGATAAACATCCTTTTAATATTAACTAAATCAAAACATGATGAACAAAAAACCTACTTATTGGCGTTGGCTGGTAGCCATGACCATGATGATTTTCATCTGGTCAGGTATTGAAGTCAATGCACAACAGGTTACCCGTGACATTGGTGCTTCAACGATTACCACAAGCACGGCTACCTACACACCCGGTGCTACAAATGTAGTACTGAGTTTTCTTACTACTGCTACTTCACCTGATTTGGAGTTTGTACTTAATGCCAGTCTGGATTTTCCTGCTGGTGTTGCGGTCGTTTCTGCTACTTCAATGTTACCATTGGGTGGGGGACCGCTCTGGAATGGTGAGATCGGTGATGGTGTTACTACCACCTGGGGTGATGGCTCTGACTATTTGTATAACGAAGTTGCACCTTTTACAGTTACTGTAAACATAGCACCCACTTTTTCCGGAGATATGGATATTGACTGGTTACTTGAAGGTGATACATGGGGCTCTCTCCCACATACTGCTTCTGGCACCATGACCATTGCAGAGGTGTCTTCAAGTCCTGGTCTTGAAATTCTCAATCCAAACCTGGCCATGGGCTATCGCCCAATCGGTGCCTGGATGGAACCCGCCCGCTTAGAAATTGTTAACAATCCCGGTGAAGGTGATTTAAGCATCACCAATGCCGATATTGACAACAACTACGCTGGTTTTATTAATGTTGTTGCGCCCGCATTGCCATTCACACTGGCTTCTGGCGAAACAACTACTGAATTTGGCCTTACTGCCAATATTGAAGCCAATGCGGTTGCAGGTGCTTTTAATGGTACTTACGCCATTATTTTTGGTGCCGACCGCGCTTTGGCTACAGCCACTTATGATGGGATGGCATATGTGCCCCCTTTGGGTGATGTTGTGGAAACAGCAGTTGATTTGGGTGAATTTGGCCCGGCTCCTGTTGAGAATTTCACAATAACTCAAGCAGGTTCGCGCGAACTCTTTGGACATTATAAAAACTATATCCTTCCCAATGATGTCGGTTACGGCCCGTTGGAAAACGATTATGTGTATAAAATGACCTTCCTGACGGATAAATTATTTGGTGTTTCAGGCCCCGAATCTCCAAACTATGCGATTTACGCAGAAGATTTTGGTGGAGAACCAGGCCCTATGGCACACAATGCAATCTATCAAAATATAGGTGACTTTACCGATGTTCCCTTACTCGCAGGAACCTATTATATGGTTATCAGTGACATTATGGATTGGGTAAATTTTGTTCCCAGTATTGTTAACATGCCTGCTCCTGATCCTGTTACCTATGTCGCTCCATTGGATGGCGAAATCGACATCCAGAATGGAGATCTGTTGACCTGGACATTTGGCAACAATGTAGGTGAATATGAAGTGGTACTGGGTACAACCTATCCTCCAACCACCGTTGTTGTTCCTTATACAGCCGATCTGGCTACTTCATATACCCTTGCCGGTTTGCAGCCCAATTTGCAGTATTTCTGGCAGGTAAATGTAAAGAACACCCAGGGTGAAACCGAAGGTCCTGTCTGGGGCTTTACTACCACCATTGATGTTCCCACCGGACTTACCGTAACCCTTGTTGACCCGGCCCCAACTGCTACCACAGTTAGTGCCAACCTCAACTGGACCGGTCATTCCGACCGTGCCTTTATCGGGTACAATGTATATCGCAATGGAGTTAAAATGAATACTGCTCCACTTACGGAATCAGCGTATCAGGATCTTGGCCTGGCTCGTAATGTTACCTATGCTTACAGGGTAACCAACGTTTATGACGAAGGCGAATCTGCCCAGTCAACAGCGGTAACGGTTACCACCAAAGGGGTAGGTATTTTCAACGGCTTTGTTTATGACTTCCTCACCAACGACCCGATTGAAGGGGCTTCGGTCCGGATTTCAGGGCCAGCCGGCAATTACACGGTACTCACTGCTGCCAATGGTTCATATTCTACACAGGCTTATGCCGGTAATTATGAAATTATTGTAAGTGCTGACGGATATACTTCACAAAACCTGGTTGGACAGACCCTTGTTCATGCAGCAACACTCGCCAATGATTTCTATTTGATGGAAGTACCTTATTCCGTCGGAGATGTTGTAGCCTTTGAACTGGACGGAACAAAAGTTCAGGTTTCCTGGGATGGATCAGCTCCTGACCCCATAGCAGAATGGTTGTATTACGATGACGGTGTGCCAACTCAATATTGGTGGGCCGGTGCCGGAGCTCCATTCTCATGGGCTATCAGCTTTGATCCTGCTGATCTGGAAGGGTTTGATGGCACTTCATTAACCAAGATTGCCATTTTCAATACCTTAGCTGCCGATGTGAATACCCTTAATATTTATGAAGGCGACCTATCAGGTGGTACAGCAACTCTTATACATACACAAGCGCTTACAGGCTTGACTATCGCAGATTGGAATGAAGTACAACTTTCTGTTCCGGTTATGATAGATGTAACCAAGCAGTTGTGGATTACCATGTATAGCCCAAGTCCTACGGCTGGTGTTGCCGCATCAAGCCCGGTAGTCAATGCCAAAGGCGACTGGATTAATTTCGGAACAGGATGGTTACATATGAGTAGTGATCTTCTCTTTAATGTCACCTGGAATCTACGCGCATTTGTTACCGATGCAGTACGTTCAACCACAAGGGAACTTACAAGCATTCAGGATGATGTAAAATACATTACTGATGCACCCGTTGAGCTTGCTTCAATGTCTGCAAGAGCAAACATCATTCCGTTCCGTTCAAAAATCGCGAATCCGGATTCACGCGGAATTGTTAGCTATGATGTATGGCGCGAGAAAGTGTATCAACCTGGCACACTCGAGAAAATAGGAACCGCAGTTGGTCAGCAGAATTTTGTTGACTTTGACTGGGGCATCCAGGATTGGGGGGTTTATCGTTGGGCAGTTACCGTAAACTATGACGCTGGTCAGGTTTCGGCTCCAACATTCTCCAATACCCTCGAAAAGGATATGTACACTATGGTTGACGTAACCGTTACGCTCAACTCGGCCGACAGCCCTGCAGGTACAATGGTTACTTTTACCAATACCTCAGAGCCTGGCCTTGAACTCGTTTATGAAGAAACCCTTGGGGGCACAGGTATGTTTACCTGGGAACTATTCCGCAGAGGAGTTTACGACATTGAAGTGTTCAAGGCAGGTTATACCGGAGTTAGTTTGACCGATGTGAATATCTTTGACGAAGAGAGCTTCGAATGGTTGCTTGATGAAATTCTTGCTCCGCCAATCGGCCTCTACGTAACACCAACCGGTTATGCAACCTGGGAAGGTGGATCTTCACTTCCTTTCGAGCCATTTATGGAAAACTTTGATGGTGGTATTGTTCCCGCAGGGTGGACCGTTGAAGCCGGTGCACAGGCTGATCCCGGAGGAGATATGTGGCATGTAGTTGCCTCAACCGCCGGCAGGCCATTCACCAACTCTCCATATATGATTGTTGACTCGGATGATGCCGGATCTGTTTTGACCCATTCTATCCTTTATTCACCTGTTGTTGATGCCAGCAATGCAGCAACACTGTATGTTGAGTTTGACCAATATTTTAACTTTTTCTCAGGTTCAGATGATATCTGCAGGTTAGATGTATTCGATGGCAGTGCATGGGTGAATGTACTTGATCAAACTGCCGATATTGGGTCCTGGACAGTTCCCAATCATCAGGTCATTGATGTTTCCGCATATACCAATGCCGACTTCCAGTTACGCTTCGAATATTTTGGCGACTATACATGGTATTGGGCAATTGACAATGTTGAGCTCAATGAAGTGGTTACCCGTGGCGGCGACCGTGAATTGGTCAACTTCAAGGTATTCCACGATGGTGTATTGGTTGCTGAAGTTCCTGACAGGGAATATCAGTATGGCACCAATGGTGAAGCCCTTGTTGATGGCGAAACCTACCTTGCCGAAGTGGCCGCTGTTTACAGCACTGGTCAGAGCACAAGGGCAGCTTACACCTGGACCTACATTGCCTGCGACAACTATGCCACCCCTGGTGACTTTGCTGCTGCACAGGTTGAAGGTACCCTTGATGTAAACCTTACATGGACCATACCTACCATTCCGGTTGGAGAAGATCAGATAGACTTTGCACGCATTTACCGTAACGGTGAAGAAATGGCCGAAACCGATGCTGCAATGTACCTTGACGAAGACCTCGACATTGGAACCTATGAGTATTGCATCACCTTTGTATATGAATCTGGCGCTGAATCCTGCCCGGCAACCATTTGCCAGACAGTTGATGTAACCGGTGGCGGCTTTGTTAGCGGTAACGTTAGCCAGGCAGCTTACCTTGGCGGCGATCCTATTGAAGGCGCAATGCTTACCCTTACCAGTACAACCGACAGCAACATTACCTTCAGCTTTACCACCGATGCCGATGGTGACTATGAAGGTGAAGTGCTTGGTAACCATACCTACGACTACATCGTTGAAGCCGTTGGTTATGTAACCCAAACTTTAGCTGACATTGAAATTCTGATGACAGAAACAGAAGTACGCGATTTCCTTATGATGGAATTCCCTGCTCCTGTTGAAATGGTTGTTGCTGAAGAAATCAGTGACAGTCAGGTTAAAGTTAGCTGGAGGTCACCAGGTACCAATTTGTATGAACCATTTATGGAGGATTTCTCAAATGGTATTGCAGACTGGACTTCAAGTGCTTCAAACTGGGGAGTTAACGCCTCTGCAAATGCAGGCGGCACCTCTCCTGAGTTGAGGTTCAACTGGTCCCCAAGCAGTGTTGGTGATTTTAGTATCGTATCACCGGCTATACCTCTTGCCAATTCAAACAACGCACTATACCTGAGCTTCAAACATAGTGTGAATGATTTCGGTGGTGGCTACACCCTGAAGTTAATTACCGTAGCTGATGGTGTTACTTATGTTGTTCATGAATGGAACCCGACGGCAAGTATCCCGGCCAATACCTTTAGCGCAGTTATTACTGATGCACAAGGCCTGAATGCTGCGGACTTCAGGATTGGTTTTGTGTTCAGCGGAGATTCATTCGATATCAACTACTGGTATATCGATGACATCAGTCTGACCAATACCCGTGCTGTCAATATAACCCGTGAAATTCCGGAATCAACCCTGGCAGGTTACAATGTTTACCGTACCACTTGTGTAGAAGGTGGAGACCTGCAATTCCTTGGTTATACCCTGGATAGTATATTCAACGACAACACATGGGCAACTGCTGAATCAGGAACTTACAAATGGGCAGTAGAAGCTGTTTATGCTGAGAATGAATCAGAAGTACGTTTCTCCAACTGTCTTGACAAAGACATGATTACCCAGGTAAGTGTAACTGTAATCACCAACAGTGGCGATAGTCCTGAGGAAACCGATGTAATGCTAACCAATACTTCGGAACCAGAACTTGAACTGGTATATGAAGTTGAATTGGATGCCACAGGATACTTCATGTGGGATGAATTCCGCAAAGGAACCTATGATGTTTATGTTGCAAAGAACGGCTTCGCGCCGATCATGGAAACCGTTGAAATTGACGGACCTACCAACCTGAGCTATCTCCTTGAGGAACTCCTTGCACCTGTAGCTGACCTGCATGTAACACCAACTGGTTTCGCCACATGGCGTCCGGGCGGAGTTATTCCATTTGAGCCTGCATCATTTGATTTTGAAGCCGATGCACAGGGATGGGATATCCAGGGCAATGTAAACGGATGGCAATGGGGCAACAATACTTCCCTGTCCTCAGCATTCATGAACTTCAATGGCAACTCGACCAACTTTATTGCCGCTAACGGTGATGCCGCCGGTTCAGGTGGAACTCCGATAGTAGCTATGGCCAAATCGCCAATGATGACACTTGAAAATGCCGATCAGGTTTACCTGAGTTTCGATTACAAACTCACTACCGATGATTTGAGTGTACACTACAGCATTGCTGATGGTGCACCTGTATTGATCGAGCAACTAGCCGCTGCCTCCGCATGGACAGCCCATACAGTGATGCTTCCTGAAGAAGCATTGGCTGCTGATGTACAGATTATCTTCCTGTATGAAGAGGCCAGTACCTGGGGTTATGGCGCCGGTGTTGACAATGTTGTTGTATCTGATGTAGAACCCGATAGCCGTGCCCTTGAATATTACAAGGTATGGTTGGATGGCATCTTTGTAACCGATACGCCAGAAACCTTCTACCAGTATGACCCTGCAACTTTGGTTCCTGGTCAGGAATACTTTAGTGAAGTAGCAGCTGTTTACAGCAACGGTATTTCAGCCAAGATGGATTACACCTGGACCTACTATCCATGCGATAGCTTCCCGGGACCTGCTGACCTGACTTACGAAGTAGTTGATGTGAATGATGTAGTGCTTAACTGGAGTGGCAATACGCCTCCTCCTCCTCCGGGTGGTGGTATCGAAGAAGACTTCGAAGGTGGTTCATTGCCCGCCGATTGGACAGTAGATCAAACCAATACGGTTGCTACCGGCCCGGTTCCGGCATACTGGACGGTGAATGATTATGTAAGCACAGACTTCTCTCCATTCGGAACATATCATGCCGGATTGTGGTGGGATTATGCTCATCAGGATGAATGGCTGATTACGCCTGAATTCACCTGTGATGCCGGTGCTGTTTTGAACTTCTGGACTGTAGTTTATGAAGGAAGTATCAACCTTGATCATTATTATGTAAAAGTTTCTACCGATGGTGGAAGCACCTGGACTACATTATGGGATGCTTCAACCCTTACCGGAAACGCCT
>JAVEVB010000040.1:0-38286 GCA_034005265.1 Lentimicrobium sp. | reverse complement strand
GGAACAATTAACCCATGTATTGGCTGCTATTGAAATACTGCAGGAAATTGAACAAACCCAGTGCGCTTTCACTGTAGCATTGCGCAATTACACCATTAGGGTAAGAAATTCAATATCATAACGTAAGAATGAAAATGAAAATAGCCGGCCTTTTGAAAGGACCGGCTTTTTTTTCGCAATTCACAAAAGTCAGCATCAGTTTTTTGCCAGATATTCAGCAACGCCTTCATGGGTGTCTTTCAAACCAGCTTTACCAGCTTCCCAGTTGGCGGGACATACTTCTCCTTTATCTTCAAAATACTGAAGTGCATCCAACATACGAAGTGTTTCGTTCACGTTGCGTCCAAGTGGGAAATTATTTATGGTTTCATGATGAACTACACCATCCTTATCAATTAAAAATAATCCGCGATAGGCAACCATAGGACCAGTAGAAATCATTTCACCTTCTTCATTCCAATCATAATCACCGGCCAAAACACCAAAGTTTGAACTGATGGTTTTGGATGTATCAGCAACAACAGGATAAGTAAGTCCCTGAATTCCACCATGATCTTTGGCCATTTGAAGCCATCCCCAGTGCGATTCTTCAGTATCGGTAGAGCAGGCCACTACGGCGCAATTGCGTTTTTCAAATTCTTTAAGTTTTTCCTGATAAGCATGAAGTTCGGTAGGACATACAAAGGTGAAATCCTTGGGATAAAAAAAGAACACCACATATTTTTTTCCCAGATACTGATCAAGAGAAAAATTATCAACAATTTCTTCACCGTTAATCACGGCACTCGCCTTAAATGAAGGCGCTTTTTTTCCAACTAATGACATTTTTATTAAAATTTTATAATGAGACAAAAATAAATTCAACCTGAAGTTAGCATTATAACAAGGATGTGAAGACTATGTTTGATCGCATTAAAATTTTAAAGGCATAACCTTATAATACAATTTAGAGAGAGGCAATGCTGAATATCAGATGAACAATGCGCCATTATTCAGATCTTTTGTCTATTCTGCCCTTCTCAATAAAAGCAATAATCAACAAACTGAAAAAAGTAATGGATAGTACTGAATACAATACAATCAGCCATCTTTTTGGAAAAGAGACCTTATCGGCAACAACCGGATGTGAAACAATTGTGGCAAAAGTCAGCGCCTTGGCAACATTCTGCCGTGCCGATTCATAAGAGATCGCATAATTGGTATATGACGCTGTTACGCTGCTCAACAAGTTGGTAATCAACATCAAAGAATCACCTTTACTTTGAATAGCTGACTTTAATCGCTGCAGCTCATTCATATTTATGCGGGCGCTGTTACTACCATCAAAAGTTCCTAAGTAACCTTTGGTAACTTCGTTCGCCTGAATTCCATAATCAATCAGACCATATTTTTCGCGCAGAGAAGTAAGCAGATGATTCAGGGAATCAAGTTGTTGTTTTTTTTCAACAAGCCTTTCCAGCTCAAGCCCCAGTACTTCGTTATACTTTTCGCGATGCGACAAATTCACTTTTAAATTGTAAAAATCAATGATGGCATAAACCATTTCATAGGCCCTGACCGGATCGATATCTGAAACTTCAATGCATACAGACTCAAACCGTGTTTTATATATTTTTACCTGCTTTTCATATTTTCTCTGCATAATTGAATTAAAATGGCTGTTTTCAGCATCAACTTTATAATGCTTTGCCAGATCAAATTTTGCAATAACACTATCCATAATATCACGTGAAGCAAACCATTGAAGCATTTGTTCAGCCTGACTTTCGTCAGAATATGGAGTAAGGTTTACAGGATAGACAATTGCATCAGATTTATAATATGAAATCATTACTGCTTTACTGGAAACCACAAGCCCAATAACACTGGCAATAAGAGCTATAATCAATAGATGCCATTTCCACTTACTAAAAATATTCAAAAAATCTACATCGCTAAAATAATTCTTCATGATATCAATCTTCATCAACTTCAATGCGTTTCTATTCTATCTGAGGATCAAAAATACTATAATTAAAATGATTTTCCAATTTGGCAATGCGAAACAAATAAATTGCCCGGTCTAATCAGACGAAAATTAAGTATATTATTTTTACTTTTATACTCCTATGTTTTATAACTGTTTACAAATTAACAGCATACAATTATAGCGATATTTTATAAATTATATTCCATCAAATGCTTGACTTTGATTGATTATTTTACTATATTTATGCACCTTTTGTAAATAAAAGAATGACATCGAAATATCCTGATATTGCCCAATATGAATTCATCGATAAGTTCAAACTATTGATCAAGAGAATTTCGCCTGGAAGCATTAAAACTACGGTAGATTTTGTAATCCTTTTGCATGGAATACTGGCCGAAGTAAAAGGGGCCAAAGCTGAAAATTTAATTATAACAATACCTACAGACTCTATGCTTTTTAAACGAGAAATTAAAAGATGGACGTTCAAGTATCTGCTTCCTCAAATGCAAACCATCGGCATAAAGCGGGTTGCCTTTGTTATACAACATAAGTACGTTAATCATCCTGAAACGATCTGCGATGAGAACAAAGACTTTGAAGTGGGGATATTCTCCTATCTAGCTGAAGCTACTGCCTGGATTCTGAAGTTATCGGCGAGCCCTTACCGAACGTCGACCTGCAGTAAAAACTTTCAACAAAATTGCAAGATATAATTATTGACAAGAACGCCGGAATTGATGGGAAGCAAACCCACTGATGGTTAGTTGCATGGCATGATAAATTAATACCGGAAGCAAAAATACACCACTTCCTGTCAATCCGGAGAAGAGTACCCCAGCCATTACGCTGCCATGCATTAACGATTTGGTTGAGCCACAAAATAATGCAGTTATTAAATCAGCATGTGGAAGTTTAAAGTACCTTGATAACAAGAAAACCACTCCATTTACAAATAAAAAAAGAAGAACTAAAACTAAAATAAGCTTCAAAATGATAGAGGCCGTGTAATCAGAAAACAAGTGGTTGTGAAAAGAAACACAAAAAGAAGTGTAAACCACCGCCAGAATAACTGACTGATCAAAATACCTGGTAAAATCTTTATAATGAATGGCAAGCCTACCCAACCATTGGTGTAGTAAAATTCCCAGAACCAAGGGTAAAAATATCTGGTAGCCCAGACGTATAAAAACCGGCCCCATTTCATGAGGTGCATCTCCAGCTGATAAAAACAGGCTCATCCACAAAGGAGTTATCAGAATTCCGGCAATACTCGAAATTGTCGCATTAAAGATAGCCGCTGCAACATTTCCACCTGAAAGCGAAACCATAACAACAGCCGATGAAACCGTAGATGGCAGCACTGCCAGAAAAAACACCCCAAGCCATAAGTTATGATAAACAGTGTCGGCAAAAAGCCCCCAAAATGCGAGCACGATAAAGGGAAAAAGGACAAATGTGGTTAGCTGAACAATCAAGTGAAGCTTCCAGTTATAAATGCAGCCCCACAACAGTTTAAGACTCAAACGCAAACCATAAAGAAAGAAAATCATCGATATCCCGAAACCGGCAAACGACTTTAAAGAGATTACATTCGTTGACAAACCCGGCTCAGGAAAGAGTTTTGCAATAAGAATCATTAGCAACAATGCAGGCGAAAACCAATCGAAATGACTAAAATAGGCGGACAAGGGCTTCACATCAAATATTTTCATCAAACCTACAGGAATTCCCTGAAATTCACAAACAAGGACAAAACTTTAATCATTCATGGAACAGTAGTCCATTCAATCATCCCTACGGCTATTTCGCTCCACATCATTGTCATATTATCGTACTTTTGCAGAAAATTAAGCAATGCGTATTGATATTCTAACCATTTTCCCTGAAATGTTTCAGGGCCCTTTTACAGAGTCCATCATCAAACGGGCGATAAACAAAGCTCACGTGGAAATTCACATTCACAACATCCGGGACTATACCAATAATAAGCACAGAAACGTAGATGATTATGTATATGGTGGCAACGCTGGTATGGTAATGATGATACAGCCCATTGCTGATTGTATTCAACAACTGCAGCAGGAACGTAATTATGATGAAATTATTTTTCTCACCCCCGATGGCGAAGTTTTAAAACAAGGCCTGGCCAATCAACTCAGCCTGAAACAAAACCTTATGATGCTTTGTGGTCATTATAAAGGTATTGATGAACGTATAAGACAACATTTTATTACCCGTGAAATTTCAATCGGTGATTATGTCCTTTCGGGTGGAGAACTTGCAGCCGCAGTGCTTGCTGATAGCATTATCAGGCTGATTCCCGGTGTTTTAAGCGACGAAACCTCCGCACTTTCTGATTCATTTCAGGATGGATTGCTCAGTCCTCCCGTTTATACACGACCATCGAACTACAATGGATGGGAGGTCCCAGAAGTATTACTTTCAGGCAATGAAAAAGAAATTATTAACTGGAATTATCAGCAATCAGTGCAGAGGACACAGGAACGAAGGCCGGACCTGCTCGAAAATAATTAGCATCCAAACAATCTTTTACCAGGGGAAAGCAACCACAAATTGGATAAAAGACAGGATTCTACAAAACATCGGGATGTTTCATTATATTTAACCAGGTCCAATTTTCAGGTTTTACGCAGACTTGTCAAGGCGTTTAGGGCACCTGATAATTTAATTTACAAAGGCACTTGTTTATTAAAAAAAAAATGCCGTATATTTGCACTCATTTTTGGAAAACGCAACAATTTAATACCTAAAGATAATGAGCAAGAATGCAATAATGAAGTTTGTAGAGGATACTTTCGTGGAAATGAAAGAGTTACCAAACTTCTCAGCCGGCGACACCATTACCGTACATTATAAAATCAAGGAAGGTGATAAGGAAAGGATTCAGCAATTTCAGGGCGTTGTGTTGCAACGTTCGGGTGTTGGGGTAACCGAAACCTTCACCGTTCGTAAGATTTCAGGAAATACCGGTGTTGAAAGAATTTTCCCCATCGCTTCTCCTTTTATCGAGAAAATCGACATTAATAAAAAAGGTGTTGTTCGCCGTGCACGCATCTTTTATCTTCGCGCCCTCAAAGGCAAGAAAGCCAGGATCAAAGAAAAAAGAGTTTAACACTGTTTTCATAAGTTTTGGGGAAGGCTTGTTTCTAAAGAACAAGCCTTTTTTATTGTCATATCTCCACAAACACCTTTCTTTTTCCGCAGGAAGAACGGGACAAACAGCTACGCTCTTTCAAGACAACATTTCTATGGCTGAGCCTGACAAGGCTTATCAGGCATCCTACAAACAATAGCTATTTCAATGACAACACTAACCATACCTGTGCCAGTTTTCGCCATTTTGCAAAAAAAACATTACGCAAACCGGGCCGTATAGACGGGAGAAATCTTTTGCTTACATTACTGTTCACATCTAATGGCAATGATCCCTGATGAATAGATGGATGACTATTAGAATCAATCCAAATATCATCCATTATTCCGCTCTATTTATCAATATCCTACCTTTGCAATAACCGATTCATCAATCCATGCAAAAAAAGCACAGTCAGAAACTATTCAGACCAGCATGCACTGCATTAACAAAGGAGATAAAGCATGGTGTTGCTGTGTTGTTTTTTTTATTGGTATGGATTGGCACCTATGAGACTATAGTTGCTCAGGAGATCAGCCCCGATCAGGATAAAGGCAAATCACGATTGGAAAGGAAATTTCATCGAAAAAATCAGCATTCAGATAGTCTGGTATATGAGCGGAAGAAAGAAGATTTCTTCAAAACCGACAAATTCTACCAAAAGCTCGATCCGGATAACAATAATAATAAGGTTTTATCAAAACTTCATCCATTAATTTTCAAATCAAGCGATCAAAACAAGCATGCCTCAGAAAATGAAGTAAAAGATAATTTACCTTTTACTGATTATGAAGGCAGAATTATCAAAACAATCCATTTGAAGAAATTGGATGTTTTCGGCACTTCTGTTTATGACACATTAATTACGGCTCAAAGTCGCCTGGAAAAAGTACTCAATAACACCCACGTCAATACTTACAATAAAATTATCAGAAACTATTTATTGATCAGCGAAGGCGACCCACTTAATCCCAGAACCATTTCAGATAACGAGAAATTGTTACGCGAAGTAAGCATTTTTGAAGACGCACAATTTTATGTACAGGAGATACCCGGCAATGACAGCATTGATCTTGTACTGGCAATAAAAGATATATTTCCTCTGGGTATTGATCTTACCATCAAAAAGTTAAGCAACAGCAAAGCACGTTTATACAATAAAAATCTACTGGGACTTGGCAATCAACTGGAGCAATCCATGGAATACGACACGCAGGACAAGCCTCATTTTTATCTCACCAAAGGAGCATATACATTGAGAAATATTCGCGGCTCCTTCATTGATGTAAAATCTTACTGGATGGTTCAGCCGGATGCACGAGGGCTGGGTATTGACGTCGCAAAACCTTTTCTCACCCCGGAAACCAGGATTGGCGGTGGCATCAAGGTTGAAAAATTATGGAAGAATATCCTTGAGGGGTCAAACAGCGCCAATCAGGACATTCCCTATTTGCATTACGATTTGTGGGGAGGCTACGCACCCGTCATTGAGCGGCTCTCTAACTTATCCACACCGCTTAGAATGCAGGCATACGTTTTGGGCAGAATCAACAAAGTTGAATATTACAACTCCATAATACCCAATGACAGCCTCTACCCTGTCCAATATAACTTCTCACAAAAACTTATCAGCATCGGGCTGCTGTGGAGTGGATATGTGCGCAGAAATATGATTTTGGGTTTTGGGCGTACGGAAGATATCCCTGTTGGTGCGCTGGTTGAGGCAACTCTCGGAAATTCTGATTCTGACAGGGAAGCAGGATTTTATACAGGCTTGAGGGTAAGTAAAGGGTTAAACCTGAATGCTGGTGCCCATGTTTTCACATCCTTGGGTTTAGGTGGATTTTGGAATGGCAAACTTTTTACTAACGGTACGCTGAATTTAAATACAATTTTAATATCTAAACTCTATCAATCCGGACCAAACAGAATCAGGGTTTTTGGGGCAGCAAATTACACCCTTGGAATAAACAGGGACAATAACCAATTATTAGAAATTACCCCGGATCAATTTCCCACCACCTACAGCCATTTTAGCCAAAGAGGCCAGGAAAGGTTAAACTTCAAGACCGAAACGGTAGTCTTTTCACCTATGTATCTTTTTGGGTTCAGGGTCGCATTCTATGGTTTTGGAGAACTTGCTTTTATTAACGACAAACCGGGAGAATTATTCAAAACTTCAGCATTACCCGCGCTTGGATTTGGCATTAAAGTGCGCAATGAACATCTTGTGTTTTCAACATTTAGAATAGGATTCACCTGGTATCCCGTTGTAAACGACAAAAACAACCATTTTCTGTTTGATGTTGGGGATATTGAAACAACTGGCATTAAACTGCTACAAATACAACCTCCAACATTTATTGAATACAATTAAGAAAAATAAAAAATAAAAGATTTTGCTGTCCTAAAAAGAATCAATTAAAACAAGTGCCCTTACCAATCGAAGAAAATGATGGATTCAAAAAATCAGTAAACATCAAGTATTTCTATTTTTTTGCCATTGAACTCAAAAATATCCCCTGCTTTCATATTCATTACAGCCGCAGCAAAAGGGACATTGACAGAGATGGCATAAATATCATCAGCACCTTCCACAGAAACCTTTCCAATACCGATGGAAATAAAAACCTTTTGCATTGAGGTGATTACTACTGAACCAAATCCGGCAAATTCATACATACGCGTCAAATCAATGCGATCGATCAGTCCTATTTCATTCTGGATGTGTTTCAATTGCTGTGCAAGCATATCCCTCCTGCCGGAAAGCTGAGACCGGTATGAATCATATCTGTCTCTGGGCTGTCCATATTCATTTGCGCTTTGTTGAGCATCTTCTATGGCAGCTACTAAATGACGTGCTGATGCTGATTTGATGTTTTTGCAAGCCAACACCAGATGCCTCTTAAATTCAAGCTTCTCCATCAATTCTTTTTTTGTAAATTTAACGAAAATGACAGAATTTTCCACTTTTAAAAATAAATAATTAAATATCCTTTCATTTTGAACCACAGGTATTGACATGAATATATGAATGGTTTACTTATTATCCCTAGTATTATTAAAAAAAAGGGCAAGGTGAAATTTTATTATTAGCGCAGGGGACTGTACTTTAAGGCCAACGAGTTCAAACAGCTATTCTGAATTAAATAAGATTCAGCACCAATGGCTCAAAAGGCTTAATTTTGCATTTTAAAACAATCACTATGGACATCTCACCAAATGATCCTGTTTATTCCAAACAGGTAATTGAGTTACTAACCGTTGCCAATGAGTATTGCATTTTCACTGAAAAGGCAGACGATTATTCGAAATCAGATATCATTAGCTATTACCGGCACATTCTCCCGCTGTTGTATATCAAAGGATCGGTATTAAAATCGCTTACTCCGGAATTCCCTGAGGATGCTGAGCGATTTTTAACCGAAGAATCCTGGGAAAAGATACTCAATTCACTCCGCAATAAGTTTTACCCGCATGATCATTTCTGGTTCTGCCAGGATATGCATGATGAAAATACAGACGTTGAAAAAATGAGCCTGGCCGAATGTTTGTCAGATATTTACCAGGACATGAAGGACTTTGTGATGCTTTACCAGAAAAACCGCTACAGTTCAAGAGAAAATGCAGTTGCTGAAGTTTCACGCCTTTTCCGGGAACATTATGGGGAAATCATTACCAGAGCACTCTCCTGCCTTCATCATCTTGAGATGCATGTAAGTGATTTGTAATCAATCAAATAAATCCGACATTGATTCTGCCGGGAACTTCTGCATTATGAGATAAATAGATTTGTTATGAAATTATGTTCATAAAAGAAAAATAAAGTTTATTTCTTATGCATCAGGTTAAAAAAATAGGATAATTTTGCTATTTAAAATCTTTCTAAATAACATATCGTTTGACACTTGCAGATTTATCTCCCGGAGAAAAAGGTACCATCACTGAAATACGCGGACGGGGCGCCTTTCGCAAGCGCATCATGGAGATGGGCTTCATCACCGGCAAGGAGGTTTTTGTCATTCAGCGTGCTCCATTAATGGATCCGGTTGAATATAGTGTTATGGGTTATAATGTGTCGCTAAGGAATGAGGATGCTGCTTTAATTGAAGTGTCAGAAGTAAATGGTATATCTCCGGAATTAAAAATAAATACCAACGGAAGCATGCAGGGATCCCTGCACAAAAATAAACCCAGAATACCGGATAAAAAAATTCATATTGCCTTTGTAGGAAACCCAAATTCAGGAAAGACAACCATTTTTAATCAAATCAGCGGGTTAAAAGAACGCGTAGGAAATTATTCGGGAGTAACAATTGATGCCAAAGAAGCCCGGGTAAATTTTGGCAACTACAAACTCATCATCACCGATCTTCCCGGCACCTACTCTATCAGCGCTTACAGCCCCGAAGAGTTGTTCGTACGCGACTTTATTACCGATTCAGCACCAGATGTAGTTGTAAATATAATCGACTCCTCCAACCTCGAACGCAACCTTTTCCTCACCACGCAGCTCATTGATATGGATGTAAAAATGGTGGGAGTACTGAACATGTATGATGAACTGGAAAAGTCGGGCAATAGCCTTGATTATCAACACCTTGGCAAACTACTTGGCATGCCATTTGTACCCACAGTTGGTTCCAGGGGAAGAGGGATTGACGATTTGCTTCAAAAAATAGTGGATGTATTTGAAGATAAGGACGATACCATCCGGCACATTCACATTAATTATGGATCTATTGTAGAGCCTTCGATAAAGAAAATTCAGCAATTGCTGCGTACCCCAAAAAATTATGCATTAATTGACAAAACTTCATCCCGTTTCCTGGCCCTTAAATTGATTGAAAAAGACAGAGCCTCAGAAGTACTCATTGAAAAACTTTTAAACTACAAAGCCTTAATACAAGAAGTTGACAATCAGATTGACGTGGTTGAAACCAATGCAAATCAGGATAGTGAAAGCCTGATTGCCGATGCAAAATATGGCTTTATTGCCGGAGCCCTGCGTGAAACCTTTGTACCAAACCAGATTGTACAGCGCAAAAAGAGTGAAATCATCGACACCATCATCACTCATAAAGTGTGGGGCATTCCCATCTTCATTTTCTTTATGTGGCTGACATTTTACGGCACTTTCCGTCTGGGGGAACATCCCATGAACTGGATTCAGTGGCTGGTTGATTACACTTCTGATCAATTGAATTTAATGCTGCCCGAAGGCATGCTAAAGGATTTATTTATACAAGGTATAATTGGTGGAATAGGCGGTGTAATCATATTTTTACCAAACATCTTATTGCTCTATCTTTTTATTTCACTGATGGAAGATACTGGATATATGGCCCGGGCAGTATTTATTATGGATAAGGCCATGCATAAGATTGGCCTCCATGGAAAATCCTTCATCCCTTTATTGATGGGATTTGGATGTAATGTCCCAGCCATACTGAGCACCCGAATAATTGAAAGTCGCCGCGACAGGCTTGTTACCATGCTCATCAATCCATTTATGTCTTGCAGTGCCCGTTTGCCGGTTTATATTTTATTTATAAGTGCATTTTTTGTGTCGTACCAGGGCACCATTTTGTTTTCAATGTATTTCTTTGGAGTATTGCTTGCAATTGGATCAGCGCTGCTATTCAAAAAAACAATTGTAAAAAAGGTAGATGTACCTTTTGTAATGGAGCTCCCCCCCTATCGGGTACCAACGCTCCGTGCTATCCTGAAACATATGTGGAGCAGGGCGGAACAATACCTTAAAAAAATTGGCGGAGTAATCCTTGTAGCATCCATCATCATATGGGCATTGGGCTATTTTCCACGTCATACGGATAAAGATACCATCTTCGAAGCCAGAATAACCGAGTTAAAGCAGGATTATGAAAACAGTATTTCAACCATTCCCCACGATATTTTATCGAATACCAAATTGGAAAACGATTATTCGATAAAGCTAACAAATATCTACAACGAAAGGGAAGCATACCGGCAATTAAACTCTTATATCGGCAGACTTGGCCATCTTGTAGAACCAGCTATGCGCCCGCTTGGCTTTGACTGGAAAATGAGCGTAGCCATCATTACAGGCATCGCAGCTAAAGAGATTACGGTTGGCACCCTGGGTGTTCTTTATCAGGTGGGAGAAGATGTTGATGAAACATCGGCTTCACTCATTGAGAAACTGCAGCAGCAAACGTATCTTAGCGGCCCACGCACAGGAGAAAAGGTATTTACGCCATTGGTCGCATTGAGTTTCATGCTCTTCATCCTCATATATTTTCCTTGTGTTGCCGTGGTGGCTGCCATCAAAAAAGAATCGGGAAAATGGAAATGGGCAGCATTTACGGTGGTTTATACCACCTCTCTGGCTTACATTGTATCCCTTATTGTATTCCAGGTCGGCAGTATACTGGCATGAACATACTGGGTAATTATATTGCCAGCCTTGATCCGGACCTGGTTTTCTACGCAATTCTTATATTGACATTCATCCTGTTGCGGATTCCGGGTTTGAGCAATTACTTAAGAACGGTAAGTACACTTTTACACGAAAGCGGACATGCTTTGGTTGCAATACTGTTGAGTGGCGAAGCCATGGAAATTAAATTGAACAGTAATACCTCCGGCTCAGCACTCACTAAAACCAGCTCAAAAATGAAAGCATTTCTGGTTTCATTTGCAGGTTATCCAATAGCAGCATTGGGTGCCCTTGGACTTATGGCTCTCTCATTCCGGCAGGACTTTCGCACTGGATTCCTTATACTTATTTCAATCTCCATCATCAATCTGATTATTTTTGTGCGAAACACTTACGGCATATTCTGGCTGGTTACATTCAGCGTTCTTATATTCATATCAAACTGGTATTTACCAGCTTCCATAGCGCTTATTTTATTCCGCTTCATTAGTCTTATTGCCTTTATTGAAGGAATAACATCTACATTCACAGTAGTTGCTATTGGCATAGCTCATCCTAAAAAAGCCGGAGACATAACATCTATGGAAAAATTTTCAGGAATACCGGCCTTCTTCTGGTCAATAATCATGGCAATAACCGTTGGCTACATTTCATGGATCTCATTAAGCAGATATTTTCCATCACTACCCCAACTTTTTAACTAACCAAATGTTGAATCTTCAAACATACGAACCCATGGCTGAATATCAGGAAATTATTGTAATTGTTATTATTGCGCTTGCTATTGCTTTTGCAGGGTTTAAAATTTACCGATCATTAACCGATCCCCTCAAAGGCTGCACAGGATGTGAGTCCGATTGCTCGGGATGTCAACTTCAGGACCTTAAAAAGCAAATTGAGGAGAATAAAAAATAGAAAAATCAGGCAACAACTACACAATTGGACAATTAGTGGATGATTTTCCAGCAAAAACACGACCGATCGGAATTCATACTTCCAGCAAAAATTCCGGTATATTATGGTTCAGTTCAAAATGCTTCTTTCACCAAACGCCATGACTTTTCACAGCACCAATTGGTATTTATGAATAATATAAACATTACGAAATCCTTAATTTATCCATAGGATTCCCGATTGTGGCTTCTCTTTTAAAAAATCAAAAAATATTATCTTTCGGCAGAAAACTTATGAAATAATTTTCAATGCCATTGTTATTATAATTTCACGTAAATTTGTATTGCGCTTATAATATGTTTTAACAAACCGCAGCATGGTAAACAAACAAATATTTATTGACACATATCAATATTTTGATAAGGCAGTAATATTGGAGATCATCGATATCTTTATTGATGAGTGTCCCGACAGGTTAACAACCCTGGAACAAAACATTACAGAAGCCAGTTTTGACAAGCTTAGGTTTAATGCCCACAGTTTAAAGGGAGTTGTAGCTAACTTTTCAGCGCCGGCAGCTTTTGAGAAGGTTAAACAACTGGAAAAAACAGCATCCGACCTTGTTGACAACAACGGAGCAGGATATAATCAGAAGGAATTGCTAAGCAATCTGGCAATCATCAAAGAGATGGTTTTTGAGATGATGGATGACCTGAAGCAAATAAAAGCAGAATATTGACATTTTTTCAACGTCACTCATTTACTCCCGGATCAAAAATTCGAATCAGAAATTAGAGATGAAATAAGATTATCCTTACTTATCCAGCCGGTTTAATCCTTTGATGGCTTTATCATCATTGACTTTCATCCTTAGAATTTTTTCATATCCCGACCTTGCCGTTTTTTTATCCCCCATCAATTCATACGCCAGCGCCCTGTTGTACAGTGCATCAACATTTTCTTTATCCAGTTCAATGACCTTATTGAACGATTTTATGGCCAGGGGGTAATCTTCCTTAAACACAAGAAAAATATATCCTTTATTGTAGTGAGCCAGTAAATAATCAGGTTTCATTATAAGGATTTCCTCGTAAACACTAAGGGCTTTATCCGGATCATCATTTTCCTGATAGAACATACCCAAAACGTACAAAGCCTCGGGATTATCAGGCCTTAAAGATGCAGCGTTGCGAAGATAATCAATGGCTAATTTATCTTTTTTAATTGAGTAAATAATTCCAAGTTGCTTCAATGCATCATAATAATCCTGCTTGCGTGCGACCGCCAATTGATAATTTTCGATGGCCTGGGCTGTATCACCCATCTCTTCGTGCGACAATCCACTAATAAAAAAAGCCTCAGCATTGGTCGGGTCTTTTTTCAACGCATCACGCAATGAATTAAAAGTCTGTTTGTAATCGCTCATGGTCAGGTAGAGGCGCGCAATCATTACATTATATCTTGCCTCCCCCGGAGCCAGTTCCGTTGCTTTTTTCAAGGCATCCAATGCACGCTGCATTTTGCCATCGAACATATAAACTTGTGACAATGATGCATATACCTCAGGATTATTTTCATCCAGACTAAGCGCAAAGTTAATATCTCCCAAAGCCTCATTGGGCTGCATTGCTCTGGCGAAATACACTGCCCTTTCCAGGTAAGGAGCAACTTCTTTGGGGTTCCGGGCAATGCCGGCATTGAGACGGGAAAGTTCATCTACAATGGAATCAATTACTTCAATATCAGCTTTATGTGAAACAGTTTTATCCTTATTTATACAACTACCAAAGGAAAAAAGAACCAATAGAACTGCAATATAAGTATAAACAGTATTCAACTTAACAAATGGTCTCATGGCAAAAAAACATTAAAAATCAGGACAAAGGTATATAAAAACAGCTCTTACCAAATGGCAAGAGCCGTATAGTTAGAAGCAAATGACATACATGGGATAAGATTTGTTACTTACCAGCCAATGCAGCCCTTACGAGCTTCTCAAGTTCATCAGCAAGTTCAGGGTTATCCATGAGCAATTTTTTCACGCCTTCACGGCCCTGGCCAAGTTTGGTGTCGCCATAACTAAACCAGCTGCCACTCTTTTTAATGACGTTAAACTCAACACCCAGGTCAATAATTTCGCCAATTTTTGAAATACCTTCTCCAAAGATAATGTCAAACTCTGCCTGACGGAAAGGGGGAGCTACTTTGTTTTTCACCACTTTAACCCTTACCCTGTTGCCAATGGCATTTTCATTATCCTTAATCTGGCTGATACGCCTGATGTCCAAACGAACTGAAGAATAAAATTTAAGCGCATTTCCTCCAGTTGTTGTTTCAGGATTTCCAAACATTACGCCGATTTTCTCGCGCAATTGATTGATAAAAATACAACAGGAACCTGTTTTACTGATTGTTGACGTTAATTTACGCAATGCCTGCGACATCAAACGGGCCTGAAGTCCAACCTTCGAATCACCCATTTCGCCTTCAATCTCACTGCGGGGCGTAAGAGCAGCCACAGAGTCAATAACAATGATATCAATTGCACCGGAGCGGATAAGATTTTCTGTAATTTCGAGAGCCTGTTCGCCGTTATCAGGCTGCGATATGAGAAGTTCATCAATGTTAACACCAAGTTTTTGCGCATAAAAGCGGTCAAAAGCATGCTCTGCATCAATAAATGCAGCAATTCCGCCCAATCGCTGCGATTCAGCAATGGCATGAAGGGCAAGTGTAGTTTTTCCTGATGATTCAGGACCATAAATTTCAACTACACGGCCTTTGGGCAAACCATTAATTCCCAGGGCAGCATCGAGTCCAATTGAACCGGTTGAAATACTCGGCAAGTCCTCTACTACAGAATCACCCAACTTCATAATGGCTCCCTTGCCATAAGACTTTTCAATCTTATCCATGGTAAGCTGCAGGGCTTTAAGCTTTTCCTGATTGTTTTCTTTCTGATCTTTACTCATATATTGCTAATTTTCAAATGTAAACATGTGTGGAATTAATCATCCAAAAGTAAACAATTGCACCTTCTCAAACAATAGTAAAGGCAACAATTTACCAACCAGATATACACATGGTATATAATGGCAAATGACAGGAAATCCGGTTTATTTTAAAATCTGCTCCGCGTGTTTCTTGGTATCTACTTTTTCAATGATTTCGGCTATTTTACCCGCTTCATCTATCACGAAAGTCGTACGGATTACACCATCGTATTCCCTTCCCATAAATTTCTTTCTACCCCAAACGCCATAATCCTGTAACACTTTTTTATCAGTATCAGAAATAAGTGGAAATGGCAAATTGAATTTGTCGATAAATTTTTGATGTGATTTCTCGTTATCCGGACTAACGCCAATTACTTTATATCCCTGAGTCAGCAATAACTCATAATTGTCACGCAAACTGCATGCTTCCGCAGTACAGCCCGGAGTATTGTCCTTTGGATAAAAATAAAGCACAACCTTGCTCCCTTTAAAGTCTTCCAGTTTAATATCATTTCCATGCTGATCCTTTGCATGAATGGCAGGGGCAGTATCGCCAACAGCTAATTTTCCCATAATTGTAATTTTTATAGTTTGTTTAACCCCTAAACAAAGAAATTAAACAACTGTTTGAATTATACTAACTTTATAAGGTAAATCCAATTCTTAAAGCGAATCATGTCGTTTTCTGTCCATAAAACCTGCACACTTCCCGAAGTCCACATTCGACACATTTAGGTTTTCGGGCCTGGCATATGTATCGCCCATGAAGAATAAGCCAGTGGTGGGCAATCGTCAGTTTATTTTCCGGAATATATTTCAGAAGTTGCTTCTCGGTTTCAAGCGGGGTTTTGGCCCGGTAGGTAAGACCAATGCGTCGCGCCACACGATGCACATGTGTATCAACCGCCAGAGCTGGGACATTAAAGGCCACCGATACAATCACATTTGCTGTTTTGCGGCCAACACCAGGCAGTTTTTGCAAAGTATCAACATCCGCTGGCACCACTCCATTAAAATCATTTACCAACATCCGGGCCATACCTATCAGATGTTTCGTCTTATTGTTTGGATAAGAACAGGAAGCAATAAGGCCAAAGACTTCAGATTCTGTAGCCTTAGAAAGTGCCTCAGCATCAGGGAAACGCTGAAAAAATGGCGGGGTTATGATATTTACCCGTTTATCGGTACATTGCGCTGACAAGATTACCGCAACGATCAGTTCATAAGGCGACAAATAATGCAATTCGGTTTCTGCAACGGGCATATTTTGCTCAAACCAGGCGATTACCGCTTTAAAACGCTGCGGAAGTGCAATTTTAACAGACATGAAAATAGCTTAGTGTTTTCCGCAAAGTTAAGATTTTTACATAAAACCCCTTACCGGGAAAGATATCCGGAAAAATATTAAGCAAAAAAAAAGCTCACTTTTATTGTTTGCCTAATGAAATCACAAATCCAAAATTAAAGTCAAGGCCACCATAACTGTAAGTAACATCTCCATCTGCCCTTTCTTCTTCATTCTGGTCTTTATAGGTTTGCTGATCCATTTTATAACCGATAAACAGATCAATACCCACATTACTTGTAATGAAATAGGTGCCTCCAACGCCCAATTTATAACCAAAAAACGGAGTATTTCACCTCATTTTCTGATGATTCATATATTTCCTTTTGCTTTCCCACTCCAAATCCAACACTAGCTTCTGCAAAAGGCATAAATCCATCAAGATCAGTTAGGTAATAACGTACAAACGGTCCAAAAACATAATCATTCCAGATGTACTCAGAATCAGAATCGGAATACTTCATTTTGTCAAGACTAATGTCCATAGCAAGGCCAACCGGAAGCTTATCAATCACAAAATAACCGACCTGAGGTCTGAAGTCAAAATCACGATACGTACCCAATTCATTAGTGACATTGTCCATTTTAACTTTCTCTTTCTCGGAGTTAAACTCAAGATTACTTGAGCCGCCAAATAACCAATTCCCTTTTTCAACCTGGGCAAAGGTGCAGGACATCACACCCAACCAGAGGGCTGCCGTTGCAAAGAACATCTTTTTCATGGTAGATTGTGTTTGGTTAATAATGCTTAAATATACAAAAATAAAAGTGCGAACGCAATTATCTAATCAGAATATATGATCCATGCCCATGAAAATTTCAAACCTAAATGATACCTGCAGAAATATATTCAAGATGGACACATAGAGCAGATTATACAGAATGGAGCATGAGGATTCAGCCATCAAAAGATATGGATGGTCAATGATGCATCGCAAAATAAATATTTGAAGTGAAGCTATTATTTAACCCGCATCAACCCAAACAAACGGAACATCCACAGTGGTAACGGACCATCTTTTCGCTTAGTGAGGTCAAGAAACCAGTTTAGTTTCCGCACCAATGGAATTTTATGGGTTTCAACAAACTCAATGAGGGTTCCTTCGGGTGCCTGAATGTAGGCAAAACTTCCGGCGGCCTCACCCATGTCGAAGGTATCCATATCGCGGGCACTATCTACCGTAAACGGGAAACCTGAATCATTCACCTTTTCACGCAAATCGTCCATACCATTGATATCGAAGCAGATATGAATAAAACCAGGATCACCCCAAAGCCGTCCTTCATAAATCGGCCGTGGTGAGCCCTCGATTTGTTGAACCAATTCGATACAGGATGGGCCGAGCATGGGGCTGAAAGCACCATTGGCTTTTACCGAAGAGCGAAGTAACATGCGCCTGCATTTTTTATCACTTCCGGGTACCCCCTGCCAATCCTGAAACAAATCAACTTTATCATAGACAATGGTATCGTAATTTAACAGCTTCTGGTAAACAGGCAAACTCTCTTCAAGGTTAGCTACACCGACAGTAACACCATAAATGCCACCGTTGACCGATTTTTGCTTTCTCAGTACATCCGCCTCATAACAAATTTCCCAGATATTATCATAAACATCTTTTAAATAAAAATGGGGCGTACCTTCAGGTGTACTTGATATTTCGGTTAGAATATTCAGGTTCCACTGCTTAAATTGGCGGTAAGTCTTGTGCACATCTGCTGACTTTAACTTGCCTATACAAATTCCCAAATCGCCCAATGCAACCTGAAAAGATGACACCTGTGGAACTTTTCCGGTGTGTTGCCAAATTTCAAAGCCACCACCTCCATGTAAATTAAGGGCAAGAATAGCATGCCTTTCCCGGGGTTCACCTTCGGTATGCGGCAGCATCAATTCAGCCATAGCTGCCTCTTCAAACATTTTAATGTCCATACCAAAATACTTCCGGTACCAGGCAAATGCCTCGTGAATGTTGAATACTCCAACACCCAATTGCTGTATTCCATTTATTCTTGCGCTCATTTTTAATGTTTATTTCTCAAACAAAGATCAAATTAAATCACGACCTGAAGTCCTACACCGGTTTTATCCGGGTAGCTAATTTATAAAGAAGGGCAGGAAAAAACCTCCTGATCTGGAGCATAAACAATTCCATTCCGCCAACATGTATTTCTTTCTTTTCCTTTCTCAAACCCCTGAGGATTTGCCGTGCCGCCTTTTCTGCAGTAATTCCGTTTGCCTGTCCCGGATCCATTTTACCGTATTCCTGTCCATGCTTATCAATGGCAAATTTCGAAATATTGGTTTGTATCCTACCAGGAATCAATATACTTACGCGGATATTGTATTTGCTGTTTTCAGCTCTGAGACTTTCGAAGTAACCGTGAAGAGCATGTTTCGATGCGGAATAGGCTGATCGGAAAGGAAAGCCAAATTTACCCACCAGGCTGGATGTAACACACAGTTGCCCACCACCTGTTTCAATCATGGAAGACAACACCGCTTTGGCAAGACCAATCACGCCAAAAAAATTAATCTCCATAATTTTCCGATCATTTTCAATTGGCGTTTCCACGACCAGGGAACGTTGGCTGATACCAGCAAACTGATACAAGCCATCCAGACGGTCAATCGATGACAAGACACTACGGGCGACAGATTGTATGGCCAACTGATCTGACATATCCAGAACATAGGGAGAAGCTTTACTTCCCCGCGCTTCAATCAAACCAGCCGTATTATTCAAGCCTGCTTCATCACGGTCAGAAATAATCAGGTGCATGTTTTTATCGGCCAGTTCAACAGCCAATGCCTGCCCCATTCCTGAAGCCGCACCCGTAATCCAAATCGTTTTTTGGTTAAAATCCATCCCTTTAATATAGGGTGCGAATATATAAAAAATAAGGATTGTCGAATTTTAATTGTTAAGGCTTAAACGCTCTTTCTGACCATACAAAAACCATAAAATTACACCAGTAACATTGCAGCTAATTCATGTGCCAGAAAAAAGATTGTTTAGCCAACGGAAATTCTGTAAATTTGGGAGTTATTTTCTGTCGATGTTATAGAAATAACAATGAAATAATGATTCATCTCATTTGAATTACACTTTGCAACTTTCACTATTAAACATCTGTTTTCCAACTTTTTAAACCTCAAAAACATGAGAAAACTTTACTTTTTAGCTCTTTTTACCCTATTGGGTACCTTTATTGCCAATGCACAGTGGAGTGACAATCCAGCCATCAACAATGCTATTTCTACCATGTCGGGTGAACAAGCCATTCCCAAAATTGCGACCTGCCCGAATGGTGATAGTTATATTGGGTTTTTCTCCCAGGAATTGGGCAATTATAACCTCCGGTTGCAACGTCTCGACAGTCAGGGGAACCAATTGTGGGCCACCAACGGAATACTGATCAGCAACAATACTTCTGACTCATGGCTCACCGACTGGGACATGGCTGCAGATGCTGACAACCATTGCATTATGACCTGGCAGGATATCCGCAATGGAAATAACAATGCCTATGCCTACCGCATTTCACCGGAAGGAACCCTGGAATGGGGAGCCAACGGAATTGCACTTTCAAACAATAGCGAATTCAATGCTTCACCCAAAGTGGTAACCACCAAGGCCGGAAATTCAGTTTTTGCATGGATGTCGGGCAATGTAATCATTATGCAGAAAATCAGCCCTGCAGGCGAAAAACTCTGGGGACCAGACGGCATCACCTTAACCTCAGTGAATCGCTTGATGTGGCCACAGATGTTACCAGTAGGTAATGATGACATCATCCTGAAATATTTTGATGATAGTGGCGTACCCAACGCCCCAACACGGCATGTTTATGCACAAAGATATAACAGCAACGGCAATCCTGTATGGTTGATGCCTACCCTTATTTCTAACGCGGGTGGGATATCAGCCTGGACACAGATTTTCTCCTTCATCAACGATGGAAGCGATGGCTTTTATATTGCCTGGCATGATGACCGCGACAACAATACATTCTCTTCTGTATGGGTACAACACGTTAATAACATGGGAGTTGTGCAGTTTCCAGCCAATGGCGTTGCAGCTTCTCCGGTATCCGACATGAACCATTTTTATCCTTACCTGGCCAAACCTGATGGATCAGATGAAGTCATCGTTTTTTGGAACGAGATGAACGGGTTGCAAAACCTGAGAGGCATTTATGGGCAGAAATTCTCCAATACAGGCGAAGTCCTCTGGGAAACAAATGGAAAAATATTTATTCCAATCTCCACAATCAACTACTTGCCCATTGATGCAGGAAGTGTCGGCTCCGATGTTGTACTGCTCTATGAGCAGTCCTCAAACGGATTAAATGGTGAGCTCAAGGCCATGCGTGTTAAAAGCAATGGAAATTATACTTGGCCGGGAAACCAGGTAACGGTATGTTCAGTTATATCAAGCAAGGTGCATACTGTAATGAATCAATTCCAGAATAATCAATGGATCATTAGCTGGGAGGATGACCGGAATGGACAAGCCGACATTTATGCACAAAACCTGCTACAGGATGGCACACTGGGGCAATGGGATCCCCAATACGGAAGCATAGAAGGAAGTGTTTCGATTGCTGATGGCAGTGGACTGATTACAGATGTTTTGATTGAGGTTGCCAATACATCCACCCATCCTGACATGGAAGGCAATTTCAACCTTGAAATTGAGCCTGGAATTTATAATGTAACCGCCTCATTGGCCGGATATACAACTGAAACATTAACGGACATTGGTGTTATTGAAGGACAAACCACTTCTGGAATTGATTTTACCCTCAATGCAATGCGCACAAACCTGATTTGCAAAGCCATTGACAACTTTGGAAGTCCGGTTTATGATGTTGAAATCTCAGTTACCGGGCCTGAAGATACCTATACCGGAGTAATTGCAGGAGATTCACTGGTGTTTGAAAATGTTATTTATGGACATTACACCGGTGTTGCAATGCTTCCCGGACATGTTGATGTATTTGCTGATACCACCATTAACGAAAACAATCATCACATCATTTTTGATTTCATTTTCGGTAACACTACAAATCCTGCCCCGGATTTTATCGTTCAGGTCTCACCTAATCCCATCGATGGCCAGAGCAGAATCACACTAAGCAGCAACAATGAGAAAACCTATTCATTTACCTTACATCAATCGAACGGGACGTTAATCTCTGCGACAAAAACAATACTCTCCAGACCAGGTGTGAATGAATGGCCTTTTAGTGTTGTCACCAATGGAAAGTCATTATCATCAGGGATATATTTTCTAACGATAACTGATGGTATAAATCAAACCATGCTAAAAATAATGAGTAAATAATGCCCATCCATAAAGTCCAGTTTATTGGCAAAAACTAAATAAGCCACAACAATCAACAAATTCCCCTGTTTCAGGTTTAAGTTAAAGGTAATTTTGCCAAATTTAAACCTGAAACTTTTTTAGCATGCGCACCACCACCTCCATTCTCTTGCTCAGCCTTCTTGTTAGCATTGTAATAATAACAGGCGCTTCGTGTAACCGCAATACAAATAACAAAGTAAACAGCGAGCTTCCATACGGCATGCACCAGGTAAGCATAGTTGAAGTTATTCAGTCTTCAAACTACACCTACCTGAGCGTAGAAGAAAACGATGAAGATTTTTGGATCGCGGTTTCTTCGCGTGAAGCAAAGCAGGGTGATATCCTTTACTATACGGATGCCCTCGAAATGCTCGACTTCACCAGCAAAGAGCTCAACAGAACCTTCCCGCTCATATATTTTGTTCAGGATCCATCAAACAGTCCCCAAAAAGGAAAAGCAACCTCCCCTTCAGGCAAACAATCAACCGAGAGGATCAAGAACATTGAAATTGAGCACATTGACAAAGGCATTACTCTTTCGGAGCTTTATAAGAACCAAAATGAATACCAGAATAAAACTGTTCAAATAAGAGGACTGGTTGTAAAGGTAAATGATCATATCATGGGTAAAAACTGGGTGCATATTCAGGATGGCACAGGAAGTGATGAATTTTATGATTTAACCGTTACTACAATGGATAACCTTGAAGTCGGAAATATCGCCACTTTTGAAGGAAAGATTACATTGAAAAAGGATTTTGGCTCCGGCTATGCCTATGATGTCATTATGGAAGAAGCCACTGCAAAAGATGTGAAGATTACGCCGGTAAATATGTAATATGATTTCAGAATTTTGGAGTTTCTTCCTTAAATTCCAACCTTCGGCGGATCTCATCAGCCACAAAACGACCGCCGGCAAAACACGCCTGCAGCAGGAAGCCACCGGTAGGCGCATCCCAGTCGAGCATCTCCCCTGCCACAAAGATTTCAGGGTGTTTCTTTAATGAGAAATCCGGGTTGATTTCGGCAAGATCAAGACCTCCGGCACTTGAAATGGCCTTGCCGATGCCCTGTAAAGAATGTACCGGAATCTCCAGAGACTTCAAGGAACGCGCAAACTGAAAAGGCTGCTGAAATGTTTTCTTATCAGTAAACGTTTTCAATAAAGCCATTTGCAGACCATCCAGATGAAACAAGCGGCTGTATGCTTTGGTGGAAAACTGAGTATTGACGGTCAGTTTGTCCGATAGCGATTCCAACGTATTGAAAGGTTTTAAATCCAGGAATACAGACAGATTTTCACCTCGTTGAATTTTATTTCTGAGCGCAGGAACAATTCCATAAACCGCGCTCCCTTCAAGTCCATAGGCAGTAATCAGTGCCTCACCTCTCGATTGATGACCACCAACATATATATCAATATTTTTCAATGGCTTGCCTTCATAATGCAATTTTATTGAATCAGGCCAGGATATATTTATGCCACAATTGGAAGGTTGAAAAGCATTGGTTTTTATTCCTGAGGTATGCATAAAATCCACCCATTTCGCATCCGATCCGGTTTGCGGCCAGGATGCCCCGCCAAAGGCAAACACGGCAAAATCAGCATTTCTCTCCACCAGGCCTTCCGGACCATCGAAGGTGAACGTCATATCTGGCGCAAAAGATATTAGACGATGCCTCAGATGTAAAATCACACCTTTTCGGAGTAGTTCATTCAATATCACATTCAATACATCTGCAGGCGTAATTCCTTTTTCAGGAAAAACCTTACCACTACTACCCACAAACGTTGGAATATTCATTTCTGCCAGCCATTTTTGCAATTCCTGCGGCCCGAAATTCTGTATGGCTTTAACCATAAATTCTGATGGCGTATAATGACTAACAAATTGATCAAAAGGTAAGTTTTTGGAGAGGTTCAACCCACCTTTGCCTGCCACCAGTAATTTTTGACCACACCTCTTCTCTTTCTCAAAAAGATGTACCTCAAAATCACCCGCCAACGACCACGCAGCCATTAAACCCGCAGGGCCACCACCCACAACAAAAACCTTCTTTAGTGTCATTGTAAAAAAAAAGTAAATATAGTGCTTTACGGTTAAGTGCAGATTATTAACACATATCTCAGCAAAGCGGAATTTGACAACCGTACTGCAGTCGCACGGAGCTCAGCGAAACCGATTCCGCTTGACAAATTAACAAACCATCACAGGCCTATTGAAATCTCCTTGCGTGAAATAAACGGGAAGGAAAGCCTGAACCCAAAATTCAATTTTCCGCTGTTGTTCAGGCCGGAATACACAGAAAAATCATAAAATAAGTTACCCAGGCCATAGCCAGCCTCAATATGATAACCTTTATTTTGCGTTGCAAGCCAGGCTATGGTCAGGTGCTCTTCCCAAAGCCTGTTGCGGATGAGCGGCATTCTGTTAAGGAACAGATAATCTGAGCGATAGCTGATATTGGCTGAAATATATGGGTCAGCAGTGCTATAATTATAATACTGAATAAGGTTAAAAACTTCGGTAACGTCTTTACCACCCAGCACCCTTGGTTGAACGTTAAAATGCACAAAATCATCAAAATACACCTTACTACTGTTCAGAAACTTGCCCGCTTCAACTTCATATTTCAACTTTTCTTTAAATCCGACGTTAAGCGATTGAAATACGCCTACTTTAACAAAATCAAAATCGGTATAAAACTCATCCACCGGAATTGATTTCTTGTATTGCACAAAAAAGACCGGCAAATTATTAAGCCCCTTACGGGCTAGTTTTTCTCCATCTTTAATGTAATAAAAAGGGGTGGGCTGCCACGAAAACAATACATCCATCAGCAAATCGCGGTGTCGGTCCATCCTGAAATTTTGATTATCAGGAATATTATCTTTAAAATCCTTTTCACCTTTAAAAAAGAAAGAAAAGTCGCTAATGTTCTGCAGCGATGAAGCTTCAGATGCAGAAATTCCTGCAGTTAGCTTTGCCCCAAGAAAAGGTTGCATTGAGTTCGTAAGGCTTATGTAATCCTTTCGGTAAAGTTTTTGCAGGTTTTCACGAAAAACCAGGGTTGAGAATGAATTTTCCAGATTACTTGCCCCCCCTTCAGCGTTAAAATCAAAACCCTCCGAACCGCCTTCCACCTGAAACACATTCTTCAACTGACCTGAACCTTCAAAAGCCAGGGCAGCATTCCACACAAAAGTTTTTCTTTCAAAGGCAATGCCCGGTTTAAAATCGAAACGGAATTTATCGTCAGTAGAAAAACGATGATTATACGAAAAACGACTTCGGTAAACCAGACCATAAACCGTGTTGTACGACAACCCCATGATATTCAATAAACCAGCAGACGTAAACCAGTTTACAGAATCTGCCTCATAGCGCCCGCCAGTGAGCAAAGTTGAAAACGGGCGTTTATTGTAAGGCTTCTTCGAAACACTATCTCCCTTACGCGCACGTTGCCGCATTTGCATTGAATCAGCATGTTGCAGACTTATCTGCTCGGTATGTGTAAGCGGAATGGGCCTTACGCGGTTCCAGAAAGCGGTATCCGCAACCCTTGCATTTGAATCCACAGAAGTTTTGTAGCGTTCAATATATTCATGGTTATCACGCAATGAATCCTGCACTTTCAACACTTCAGCCTTCCTGCGCAGCCTTGCCAGCCGGTAGGCCTCCGAAGTTGAAGGCTCAGACTTACCCATGAGTGACTCCGCCTTATCATTCAACTTTTCAATCCGTTTTTGATTGGGTTCGCGCTGACTTTTATTAACCAGCCTACTTTCAGCAATTTCGGGTATTCCCGATGTTTTAATTTTAATTTTATGGTACCTGATGGAGGTATTGTAGGTAAACCCGCCGGCATTTCCCATAAGGTCCATATTTACCTTTACCCTATTGCTCACCGGCACCCATATGTCGGGTTTAATTTCACTGTAATTCTGCGAAAGCCTGATGTTCACACCCAACTGCTCATCAACATCTACATCAATACTGTAAATACACCATAAGCCATCTACAATAAAGATCGTTCCCTTCACATACTTCGGACCACTGCCTTTGGGAATGATTTTAATTTTATTTATGGTCGACGCCCCACTCATCTGTGTTCCCATCAAACTAAACCGATAATGATTGAAAGCACCCGGAGCCAATGGAGACCACGCATTGCCAAAAGCGTCAGGCCGGTACAGATTACCCGAAACGAAACCAATGGCTGAGGATGCCCTGCTTTCATTGCCGGTTGGGAAGTTGCTGTTTATAGATTTCACCCTTTGGTTTACTTTGTAGGGAATGGCCGTGTATTCAACCTCATTCACCGATTCCTCCAGATAAACATCGCCTTCTTTAATGCCCGACTCCTTCAGTTCGTCCTTTGCCATCCACTTTACCACTTTGGCAATGCTTTTAATTTCAAGGCTGCCCCTTATGTAAACATCAGCTTTAAAATAACGTATCATGCCCGCGAACAAAGGCGCATTTTGAATAACCTGCCGCATAATACCATATGCAGGATCTTCTCCATTGTCCGAAATAACCACGCCAGACAATTCATAAACCATAGCCCCCATCTCCACCGTAAGTGGTTGAGTATCTTCAGAAACACTTACCATGATGTTTTTTGTCTGATATCCCATGCTTTGAAAAACACAGGTATATTTTCCATTGGGCAGCCTGAGTTCAAAATATCCTTCCTGGTTTGCCGTAGTGCCAAACATCAATTCTTTTACAAAAACTGTGGCCCAGGGTACCGGCTCACCCTTTGGGTCAACAATATGTCCCGAAAGGGTTTGTGATACTGAAGCCAGACTCAGTATAAGCGTAAAAACCAACAAGAATGTTCCTCGCTTTACCTGCCGGCTAATGAAGTAAATATTTACCATTTAATATGCTTAAAGCTGAAATCACTAACCATTATTTCTGAAATTTCGGTAAAATTAATCCCTCTCCATTCATAAGCAATGCCTGCACAATCATTTTAACCATAATTAACAACCCATAACGAAAATCTATTGGTTGGAAGATCAGTTCCGAAAAAAATCAGTGAAAAGTGCGCTATTGAAATGCTTACTCTAGGTATGAGAATGAATGTGAAGGCGGACAAGAAAATGCAATCCAGTTTAGAAGGGAATAAAAGCCTGCATTGTTATGACAGGAAAATCCCCAGCATTGTTTTGCAATTTCAAAAAAAACATAAATTAGCACTGCCTTTAGAGCACAGCGAAAAGATTATATGAATTAAAAAAGATTGAGAGATATAAGAAGGGTTTCTTATAATTACTTGTTAATGTGCATTAAAATAAAGCCTCATGAAAAATATAACAACATTATTGATTGTTCTTTTCTCAATTTCAGTACAAGGACAAATCTGGATAGACAACGGTGCTACCTGGCATTATGACTGGTCAGGAACCTTACCCGGGTTTGATAGGATTGAACATGTTGGTGATACAATTATTCAAGACAAGACTTGTCAAATGCTTCAGATTTCAAGTTATATGTTCACCCCCATTGAATTGGGCGGCGAATTGATAGATTCATGGACATCTCAGAAATACACATACTCAAATGGTGATACGGTATTTTATCTTATTAATGATGATTTTCATATACTTTACAATTTCGGCGCCCAGGTGGGAGACTCCTGGGAACTTGGAATTGACACAAACGACTTTTCTTGCGGACAATCTTACGTTGAAGTTATTTCTACTGGCAATACTGAGATAAATGGTCAGATATCCGAATGGATACAGGTAACTACTTTACCAAACTCCAGTGTTGGATTTGAAGGAAAAATTTACAAGCGGTTTGGCGCAATTGGTGATTATTTATTCCCCACTCCCCGAAATTATGATCCGGATATTGTTATAGACTTCTTCATTTACAATTTCTCTTGCTTTCAAGATGATTCATTCCCACTCTATAATGTTACAGACAAAGATTGTGGCTATTTACTACATTTAGGAGTTGCTGAAATTCAAAATACAGAAAATATTGTTTCTATTTTTCCAAATCCTGCTTCTGACATGATATCTATCAGCGTATCAAAACCAAATTACAAACTAACAAACGTTATAGTTACAGATATGCAAGGGAGAATCTTGAAAAATGTTAATCAACATAAGATTGACATTTCAGATTTACCAGAAGGTATATACTTCATTCATATTGACTTTGACAACGACATTAGAATTGCTGAAAGGTTTATTAAGAAATAGGGCACACTAACAACAAATCATAGCCGATAGCCAGTTTAGCTTTCTTCAAGAAAAATGAAAAGCAAAATAAACCTTCGAGTAATTAATAAACATCCTGCAAGTGAACGGCTAAGGACCATAGTTACAAACCGCTGTTACGCATTTAAAAAGACAGAATGGACATCTTAAGTATCCTAACAGGTAGAGTAATTTTTAATTTCATTGGTGCTTGCATTCGATGGACTTATGGATCATTTTGGAGGACTATTACCAAAAAGAAAAAATTTAAATTTAGTGAATATGTAAATGGATCTGAAAACTCAGACGATTGGTTTGACTTAACAGGGCACCAATTTATTAACAGGATCGATGGGATTATAACGACTGTATTAATCGTTTTGATAATTATTAAACTTGGGATTTAGGAGTAGACTGCCCCTCCAGCAATAACTGAGGGGGGGGCTACCTGAATGCCTTAAGGCAGGCAGGTCTCACATCACAAAGATTCCGTTCTTCCCGATAAAAAATTGGGACATGCAGTATACAGCGGTTCCTTGCTTTCTAATAGACCTCTTCAAAAAGAAACCATTTTTACTCCCTACAATCTCAATATTTCCCTAATTTTACCCAAAACTTACAAGCACCCTTAAACATATTATTGTCCTGTAAATAATGGTAGGTATTTCAAAATTATTAAAGTTCGTCTTTATCACAACGCTTCTGCTGATCCTATCCGGACAAGGCGCTGCGCTTGCCCAAACCTGGAAAACCAAGCCCTTCTCCGTTGCTGTATTCAACAATGCCACCCTTTCATTTCCCAAATCGATAGGAGCAGCTTTCAAGGGACCAATACATCCTGGTATTGAGCTGAACTATGAATTTGGCTGGTTTGAAACCATTAAAAGCCCGATCTTCCGAAATATTAATACCTATGCCCTGGGCGGAAAACAGGTTTTTACCGGTAAATGGTTTCAGAATGTAGGATTGGCTTATTATTATCATCAAAATATAAACCACGCTTTTGCTTATACCACTAAAGGTGGTTATCGACGATATTTTGGCAAATTTTCGGCAGAAGCTGCAATACATGCCGGAATGCTTCATACCCTGCCCCTGACCGAGAGAAGTGTTCAACAAAATGATGGAAGCTGGCAACCTGATAGGGGATTGGGAAGAATTTACCTGATTACCGGCGTGGGTGTAGGTGTGGGCTACGATGCCGGTTATCGTTACAACATCCGCAGAGTATTTATAAATTACGATTACAGGGTGCAGCTTCCCTTTTCGGATGGCTATGCTAAATATTTGCCCAATGGGTTGTTAAGCATAGGAATTCAGTTTACCCTTTTCAAAAACAACGACCAGCAAATTAACATTAAACAAGATCGCCTCGAATGTCCGGAATAAAGATTATTATACCATTTTTATTGTTGCTTGCGGGCATAATGGCCTGTAACAAAGATGCAAATCAGCCCAAAACGCTGGACTGCAACCTGGAATCCCCCCTATATCAAACATCACTCAAAAGCAATGAATACCAGTCGCTAATAAACCAATACAGAGCCAAAGGCCTTCCGGGGATTAACTTATTGGTTCACGACAGTACAGGATATTTTATTGGTTCTACGGGAACTGCCGATATTGAAAACAACCTGCCTATGCAACCATGTCATGTGCAGCACTATGCAGGGGTTACACAAATGATGACTGCAGTGGCAGTTTTCAGGCTTCAGGAAAAAGGACTATTGTCCATTGATGATCTGGTGAGCAAATATATTCCTTCAAATACGCTGAAAAAAATCAGTAATGGCGATAGTCCCCTGAAGATCAAGAATCTGATGAATCATACATCAGGTTTCTACGACCTCTTTTCAAATGAGCAGTTCGACTTTGATTTGATCAACAATCCCACGGCGCAAAAAAATGCAGCGCAATTGCTTGAATATGTTTACAACCAACCATCCTTGTTTGCTTTCAGACCAGCCGATACCGTGGGATTCAGCAATACGAACTATCTTATGCTAAGCATGATTATGGAATCTGTAACCGGCATGTCGGCTTCAAAAGTAATAAATGATGAGATAGTTGTTCCATTGAGCCTGAATGAAACCTATTGTTTCCCTTATCAGAAACCACCTTCCACTTCATTAGCCAAAAGCTATTACGACCTTTATGGCAACAATACACTACACAATCTGAGTGATTGGAATACCGGCTTTGGGAATGGCTACAATGGCGTATTCAGCACGGTGTGGGACATGCATACTTTTATCGAAGCATTGTTCATCAGCAAATCGTTACTACAATCCTCATCATTGGAACAAATGCTGCAATTTGAACCCGATGTGGAAAAAGGCAAACAAATGGGTATAGGCTGTTTCAGAGATTTTATGGACGCAAGCAATCCGGCAAATAAATTTTCATGGGGCTACCGGGGAAATGACCTTGCTGCAACCGCCGAAGTACATTACTTTCCCGAATCCAAAACAACCCTGGTAGTGGCGCTAAACTACGGCACCGCAAAAGTTAGCAGCCTGCGCTATACCTATGATGAATTCAGAAGAAGACTGGCTGCTATCGTTACTGAGGACTAAAAAAACTGACGATTTAAGCGAAAAAAGCAAGGAACGACTTCAAAAGCCAAAAATCTACTGACAAAGCTTCAAATGGACTAACGTCTAAGAAAAAAAACCGTCCCCCGGTAAGGAACGGTTTCATTTACCAAAAAAGTTAAAATTTAATTAAGCAGTAATACGCTTTTTGTTCCGGTTAGCTTCGATTCAATTACCACAAGCGCGCGTGAATAGTTTAAAAGGTGCTGAATTACAGATTCAGAAGGTTGTTTTTCACCGGAGCTATTCACTTTAGTTTTTGTTTCAGGCTGATGGTTAACATCAAAGGTAACATTGGAAAAATTTTGAGGAGTAAAACTTTTGTCCATAGGCAGTTTTAGGGTTCGTAAAATGATTTACAAATTTAAAACGCCCGAAACTGAAGAATATTTTATGCGGTGAATATTTTTTTTAAAATTTTTGAAAACCCGCTACACCGAAAGGATTATATCCTTCTTCTCAATCATTTTTCGCATATTAATCAGCGCATAACGCATACGCCCCAATGCCGTATTGATACTTACATCGGTTTGCTCTGCAATATCTTTGAAACTCATATCAGCATAATGCCGCATCATAAGCACATCGCGTTGCTCTGCAGGCAGGTACTCTATAAGTGCCCGCACATCTTTGTGTATCTGTTCGTTAATAATCCTGTCTTCAACAGATTCATCATAAATGCGCAGGTTATCCAACACACTCACTTCACCATTTGCAGACTCCACCAGCGGAATGCGACGGCTTTTACGAAAATGATCAATCACCAGGTTGTGCGCAATGCGCATCACCCACTGTATGAACTTCCCTTCTTCCTTGTAACTGCCTGATTTAAGGGTGTGGATTACTTTGATAAAAGTATCCTGAAATATATCATCAGCATGTTGTTTATTTTTAACAACCATGAGGATATATGAAAAAACCTTGCTCTTATGTCGTTGGATCAACTGCTCGAGACATGCTTCATTACCGGACAAATACCTGTTAATCAGCTCTTGATCGCTAATTTCCTGGGCATACATAACGCCTCCTTTTCAAGTGAATAAATGAAAGCGTAAATGTTTATCCGATAAGTTTCTCCTTTGTTTTAAATGAACAATAAATGAGCAGAAATGAAAAGACGTACTCTTTTCAAAGCACAAATATACGGTATAATGATTGACAATTGCAAACCCCCTGCGTTTTTTTATCTAATTTTGTTGCCCGAAGTGATGAAATTCAAATGAAATACGAAGATAAAGAAGTAATTAGCGCCGAAAATCATATTCTTATTAAAGGAGCTAAAGTCCATAACCTTAAGAATATCAGTTTAAATATTCCCCGCAACCGGTTCATTGTTATTACGGGTTTATCAGGCTCAGGCAAATCATCTCTGGCGTTTGATACCTTATATGCCGAAGGACAAAGGCGTTATGTGGAAAGCCTCAGCTCGTATGCACGGCAATTTCTTGGGCGTATGGGCAAACCCGAAGTGGAATACATTAAAGGTATTGCTCCGGCCATTGCCATTGAGCAAAAAGTCAACACCAGGAATCCCCGCTCTACCGTGGGCACTTCAACCGAAATTTATGAATACATCAAACTACTTTTTGCACGAATCGGAAAAACCTATTCACCACAAAGTGGAACATTGGTAAAAAGAGATTCGGTTACTGATGTTTGTGATGCGATTTTGGGCCTTAAACCAGAAACAAAGGTCAGTATTATGTGCAGGTTGCTGGTAAAACACAACCGATCAGTCGAAACACAACTGACCATTCTGATGCAGCAGGGTTTTAGTCGTGTTAAACACAATGGCACGGTTGTAAGGATTGATGAATTGCTGCAAACCGAGCTCAACCCTGAAGTTACCTGCTTTTTACTTGTTGACCGGATAACTGTGAACCCGGATGACGAAGATTTAAGATCAAGGGTTGCCGATTCTGTCCAAACAGCTTTTTATGAAGGAGAAGGAGAATGCATCTGCGAAATTGATGATGAAGGAACCATTTCCAAACGGGTATTCTCCAATAAGTTCGAAGCCGACGGGATCACCTTTGAAGAACCTACTGTTAACCTGTTCAGTTTCAACAATCCTTACGGGGCCTGCAAAACCTGCGAAGGTTTCGGCAGTATCATTGGCATTGATGAGGATTTGGTTATCCCCAACAAGAGCCTTTCGGTGTATGAAGATGCCATTGCTTGCTGGAAAGGTGAAAAGCTGAGTGAATGGAAAGATATATTGATAAAAAATGCCTGGAAGTTTGATTTCCCGGTACACAAACCCTGGTATGACCTTTCGGAGGAGCACAAAAAGCTGGTATGGACGGGCAATAAGTATTTCGAAGGGCTGAATGCATTCTTCCGGTTTGTGGAAGAACAAACCTATAAAATCCAGTACAGGGTATTACAATCGCGTTACCGCGGAAAAACAATCTGCCCGGAATGTAATGGCACCCGTCTCCGAAGCGATGCAAATTTTGTGAAAATTCAGGACAAATCCATTGCTGAAATCGTGCTGTTGCCGGTATCAGCATCCCTTCAGTTCTTCAAAAACCTGAACTTACCTGATTATGAAAAGGCCGTATCAAAACGCCTGATAACCGAAATTGCCAACCGGCTTGATTTCCTTTGCGATGTTGGTCTTGGATATTTAACCCTTAACCGATTGTCTTCCAGTCTTTCGGGAGGTGAATCCCAGCGCATTAACCTTGCTACCTCCCTTGGCAGCAGTCTGGTTGGTTCTATGTATATTCTGGACGAACCCAGCATTGGCCTGCATCCACGCGATACGCATAAACTTATAGAAGTGCTGCTCAAGCTCAGAAATCTGGGTAATACTGTCATAGTGGTGGAACACGATGAGGAAATCATGCGCACTGCCGACCATCTCATCGACATTGGACCTTTGGCGGGACAGCATGGTGGTGAAATCGTTTTCCAGGGAAATTTTCATGAACTGATCGATTCCAAAAACAGCCTTACCGCAGATTACCTCACAGGCAGGACAGAAATTCCCCTGCCTTCAATTCGCAGGAAATGGCGTGATTATATTGAATTGAATGGCGTAAGAGAAAATAACCTGAAAAATATCAACGTAAAGTTTCCACTAAATATTCTTGTGGCCATTACCGGGGTGAGTGGTTCCGGGAAAACTTCACTGATTAAAAGAGTGCTATACCCTTCACTAAAGAAGCTATATGGTGGATACGGCGAAAAAACGGGTCAGTTGGATCGCATTTTGGGCGATTACTCAAAACTGAACGATGTTGAACTGGTAGATCAGAATCCAATCGGACGATCAACACGATCAAACCCTGCCACATACGTCAAAGCCTATGATGAAATCAGAACATTGTATGCCAATCAACCACTTGCCAAAACCCGCAACTATAAACCCGGATTCTTTTCCTTCAATATAGAAGGAGGCAGGTGTGAAGAATGCGAAGGCGAAGGTGTTGTTGAAATTGGCATGCAGTTTATGGCCGATATTCGCCTGGTTTGCGATAGTTGTAAGGGAAAGCGCTTCAAAGAAGAAGTATTGGAGGTAACCTACCATGAAAAATCCATTTCAGATATTCTCGATCTTACCATTGACGAAGCCATTCAATTTTTTAGTGAGCATGCGAACAGCAACAACAACGAAAATAAAATAGTCACCAAGCTCCAGCCGCTCTCCGATACCGGCCTGGGTTACCTGCGCATGGGCCAGTCGTCCGATACATTGAGCGGCGGTGAGGCCCAGCGAATAAAACTCGCCAGTTTCCTGGTAAAAGGTGGCAATGAAAAACCCACGCTTTTCATTTTTGATGAACCCACCACCGGCCTTCATTTTCACGACATCAATAAACTTATGGCATCCTTCAATGCATTAATTGCCAAAGGACACAGCATAATTGTTATTGAGCACAATCCCGATGTAATCAAAAGTGCCGACTGGATTATAGACCTGGGACCTGAAGGAGGCGACAAGGGCGGCTACCTTATTTTTGAAGGAACCCCTGAAAACCTGATTGAGTCACCAGAATCCTATACAGGGAAATACCTTTCGGAAAAAATAAAAGGCCGGAAATCATAGCTTATTTTGCAAATCACAATAGATTTGCTGTAAACTATTGCTAAGGCTCACCGTTATACCGACCGTTTAAGTTGGGCAAAAATAGATGAAAAAATACTGCCTGCCCCAAAATCAGCCTGGGAAGGAGCTCGGCAATAACACCAATAGAATATGAATGCTCAAGGAAAATCAGTGATACCTTGAACTGCCTATAAAGACCAACTATTTTATTAAATGACCTCCCGGATCTTATTTTGTCCATTAAATTAATGAAACAAGAGATTACAATTCATATTTTTCGCTATAAATCAATGAATACAGCAATAAATGACAAATTTAATTGTCAAATTGAAATAATTTAGCATTTATTGTTACTTTAGTCCTTTGTAATTTAAAAGTTAACTGGTGGTTATCTATACCCATCAATTTACAACTTATCCATATGGAAAACAAGCCTTTACAAGATGATTCAGGTTCCCTGAACCCCAAATCCAAGAGTGAAATCGAAGAACTCAGGGAAACAATTAAACACCTGGAATATCTGAAACTTCAGGAAAAAGAATTAATAAGCGCTAAAGAAGAAGCTGAACGCGAGAATCGTATGAAGTCGGATTTTCTGGCAATGATGAGCCACGAAATCCGCACCCCAATGAATGGGGTGATTGGAATGACAAGTCTTTTGCTGGACACCAATCTCACCGTTGAACAAAAAAACTATGTTGAAACGCTTCGGGTAAGTGCCGATAACCTGATGACCATCATCAACGATATTCTTGATTTTTCAAAGATCGAATCCGGCAAAATGTCACTTGAAGAGGCTCCTTTTGAATTGAGGAACTGTATTGAGGATGCACTTGATCTTTTTGCACAAAAAGCCATTGAACGTGGAATAGATCTGCTTTATCTCATTCAGCCCGACGTTTCCCCCTTCCTTATCGGCGACATTACCCGACTAAGGCAGATTCTGATTAACCTCATTAACAACGCCATTAAGTTTACCGAAGAAGGTGAAGTATTTATTTCTATTGAAAAAGTCAGGGACGAAGAAGGGTATCAGGAAGTTCAGTTTTCAGTAAAAGACAGTGGTATAGGCATTCCAAAAGAAAAAATTGATGTACTGTTCGATGCTTTTGTACAGGCAGACTCCACCACCACCCGTCGTTATGGCGGAACCGGATTGGGATTGGCCATTGCCAAACATCTGGTGGAGCTAATGGATGGTAAAATTTGGGTTGAAAGCCAGGTAGGGAAAGGTTCTACTTTCTTCTTCACCATTAAATTAAGAACTTCGGGCATTGGCAAAACCAAACTTTATGTACGGGGGCAAATTCCTGAACTCAAAAACAACAGGGTGTTGATCGTTGACGACAACGAAACCAACCGCCACATTTTCACCTTACAGTTTGAATCATGGGGTATGATTCCCGTTACTGCAAAGTCAGGACAGGAAGCCTTGGCCGTTATCGAAGAGGCCGAAGAACCTTTTGACCTCGCCGTTGTGGACATGCAAATGCCCGCCATGGATGGAATTGAGTTGGGGCGCACCATCAAAGCACTGCCTTTCAAAGGCGATGTGCCCATGATTATGCTGACTTCACTAGGTAAAATAAACAAGCTACCCACCGATGTTTTTGATGCACAGTTATCAAAACCCATCAAACTGGCCGAACTTTTCGAAGAAGTACTCAGGGTAATCGCTGAAGCGCGCAACCGTCGCAGCAACCTTGCCGATCATAATATTGACAAAAATCTTTCCTCAAAATTACCTATGAGGATACTGCTTGCCGAAGATAATATTACCAATCAGGACCTGGTAATTACACTGCTCAGCAAGATGGGTTACAAAATAGATGCGGTAGAAAACGGCAGGAAAGTTCTTGAAATGATGGAGCGAAAGAAATATGACATCATCCTGATGGACATTCAAATGCCGGTGATGAATGGCATGGAAGCCACCAGGGCCATCTGTGAAAAATATCCTGAAGCAGAACGCCCGAAAATTATCGCCATCACTGCCAACGCAATGCCTGGCGATCGCGAACGCTACCTCGAAACCGGAATGGTCGATTATCTGCCCAAACCCATCAAATTTAAGGATGTACAAACCGTCCTCATAAAATGGGGGAAAAAGAAAGGTAATGTCGTCAACTAATTTTAAAGAGGTTGCCTCCAAAGGGCAGCCTCTTTTCAGGATAAGTCTTCACCTTAAACCGCTATAGAGCGGAATTCTTCGCTATTCGTAAACTTTCCCCTGCAAGAGTTTCACACTGTGCTTAAGCGGAAGAATGGAATTAAACGTCCTGTGGCCAAAAAGCGGCAAAACCCGGAAAGGGGTTTGAAAATTTGCCGCAGCCAACGGAACTCACCCCTGTCAGGGTTGCACACTCTGCCAAAGGACGGAGGAAGGTATTGATATCCGCACCTGCCCCAACATTGGCAATAACACACCCCTGTCAGGGTTGCACACTCTGTCCAGGTGCGAAGGAAGGTATTGATATCCGCACCTGCCCCAACATTGGCAATAACACACCCCTGTCAGGGTTGCACACTCTGCCAAAGGTGCGGAGAAAGGGATTAACATAGGCACCTGGCCAAAAAGTGGCAAAACCCTGACAGGGGTGATGGCGGAGAAAGGTATTAACATACGCACCTGGCCAAAAACGGCAAAACCCTGACAGGGGTGATGGCGAAGAAAGGTATTAACATACGCACCTGGCCAAAAACGGCAAAACCCTGACAGGGGTGATGGCGAAGAAAGGTATTAACATACGCACCTGGCCAAAAAGCGACAAAACCTTACAGGGGTGATGGCGGAAGAGGGTATCAAACATCCCCATCAGTCCCAAAAGCGACAAAACCCTGACAGAGTTTTGAAAGTTTACCGCAGCCATCGGAACTCACCCCTGTCAGGGTTGCACACTCTGTCCAGGTGCGAAGAAAGGGATTAACATAGGCACCTGGCCAAAAAGCGGCAAAACCCTGACAGGGGTGATGGCGGAAGAGGGTATCAAACATCCCCATCAGTCCCAAAAGCGACAAAACCCTGACAGAGTTTTGAAAGTTTACCGCAGCCAACGAAACTCACCCCTGTCAGGGTTGCACACTCTGTCCAGGTGCGGAGAAAGGGATTAACATAGGCACCTGGCCAAAAAGCGGCAAAACCCTGACAGGGGTGATGGCGGAAGAGTGTATCTAACATCCCAATCAGTCCCAAAAGCGACAAAACACAGACAGTGTTTTGATAGTTTACCGCAGACATCGGTACTCTCCCCTGTCAGGGTTGCC
>JAVEVB010000101.1:0-8216 GCA_034005265.1 Lentimicrobium sp. | reverse complement strand
ACAGAGAGCAACATAGTTCAGCAGCATAGAGCAATGTTGCTCTACATCATCGAACGCCCTTGCTCTGTCACTTTGAACGCTATTGCTCATAGATGCAGAACGCAATTGCTTGATGGCGCGATGCTCTGCTGCTGGCATCAAAATTCAAAGCTTCTAACATCAAATATCAAGGCTTGTAACATCAAGGTCCAAGGCTTATAACGTCAAACATCAAGGCTTGTAACATCAATTTTCCTAAGGCTTAAATTCTAAATCAAGATAAGACAGCTTTTTTTCTGCGATATCATTATGATTTGCTCCCTGGTTTTATTGTAAAAACCAGGGATTTTTTTTGCAAAGTTGGGAGGGTATCGACTGAAACCGGGGAAGATATCGACTGAAACCGGGGAGTGTATCGACTGAAATCGGGGAGTGTATCGACTGAAATTGGGGAGTGTATCGACTGAAATTGGGGAAGATATCGGCTGAAATTGTGGAGAGTATCGACTGAAACTGGAGAGAGTATCGACTGAAATTGGTGAGAGTATCGACTGAAACTGGTGAGTGTATCGACTGAAACTGGGGAAGATTTCGACTGAAACTGGGGAAGATATCGGCTGAAATTGTGGAGGATATCGACTGAAATCGGGGAGAGTGTCGACTGAAACTGGAAAAGATATCGACTGAAATTGTTACCTGAGATTGAAAGAAAGAGTGGGGGATGCAAATTGTAAAGGAAATCACGCAAAAGGTAAAAAATGTTTGTTATGAAAGCTTTGCTCCGGAAGGAGGATTGGTCTTTTGTTTTGGTCATGAATCGAAAATTAGAACTATGTTTGATTGTTTTTTTAACATTTTGAGAGAAGTTTAAAAAAGAATCTTTAAATTTGGGGGATTTATTCATTTTTGTGATGTATGAACATATTTAATGAGCATTTTACATCTTTTTTCAATACTTATTACGATTGATCAGATAAAAAATAACAGTTTCACACGACAAGAAAGAATAAATATAAAAATCAGGAGTTTGAAAATTATACTAAATTGAAAATCAGTAATGAACCAACAAGAACAACAATTCCTCAACGAGTTAGACAAAAAACTATGGACTGCTGCAGATAAACTTCGCTCAACGCTTTCGGCAGCAGAATACAAACATGCCGTATTGGGGCTGATTTTTTTAAAATACATCAGCGATTCTTTTGAAACGAGGCGCAAAGAGCTGGAAGCTGCATTACGAAAGCCTGAGCATGATTATTACCTAAATCCCGATGAGTTTGATACTCCCGAAGAATATGAAGAGGAAATTAAATCAGAACTGGAAGTCCGAGATTACTACACCGAGAAAAATGTATTTTGGGTACCAGAGCGCGCACGCTGGGATAAATTAAAAGAGCTTTGTAAAATCCCTGTTGGGAATCCGCTTCCCTGGATGAAAAAGAATAATAAGGGAGAAATGGAGCCTGAAAAGATGAAAGGGGTTGCATTCCTGATCGACGATGCGTTGGAGGCTGTCGAAAAGGACAACCCTAAACTAAAGGGCATCCTAAATAAAACCTATACCCGGCTGAATCTGGATAATGATAAACTGGGTGAACTGATTGATCATATCGGCAGCATCCCTTTCGAAAGAGAGGATCTGAACCTGAAGTCGAAAGACATTCTGGGGCATGTTTACGAATATTTTCTCGGTCAATTTGCCAGTGCCGAAGGCAAGAAAGGCGGACAGTTTTATACTCCAAAAGCCATCGTTACCTTAATCGTGGAAATGCTGCAACCTTACAAAGGACGTGTTTACGACCCGGCCATGGGTTCGGGAGGATTCTTTGTACAAAGCGAGAATTTTATCAAGCAACATGCAGGTAAGATAGATGATATATCCGTTTACGGACAGGAATACAACCATACCACCTGGCAGTTAGCTGCTATGAATATGGCCATCAGGGGCATTGATTTTAATTTTGGCGGACAGCCGGCGGACACGTTGAATAACGACCTGCACCCCGACCTGCGTGCCGATTATATCATGGCCAATCCTCCTTTTAATATGAAAGAATGGTGGAACGAGAAACTGACGGGAGACGTACGCTGGAAATATGGTACTCCGCCCGAAGGCAATGCCAACTTTGCCTGGCTGCAACACATGATACACCACCTGAGTCCATTGGGCTCCATGGCCTTGTTGTTGGCCAACGGTTCCATGAGTAGCAATACCAACAGCGAAGGGGAGATACGCCGCGCAATTCTCGAAGCCGATTTGGTGGAATGCATGGTTGCTTTGCCCGGACAGCTATTCACCAACACTCAAATACCTGCCTGTATCTGGTTGCTCACCAAAGACAAAACAGCCCGCAATGGCAAACGCAAGCGCACGGGTGAGGTGCTGTTTATTGATGCCCGCGAAAAAGGGTACATGAAAGACCGTGTATTGCGCGATTTTACTACACAAGACATCAAAGACATAGCCGATACTTTTCGAAAATGGCAGGGACTGGCAGAGGGCTACGAAGATATTGCCGGATTCTGCAAAGCAACTGATTTGGAAGATATTGCCAGCAAAGATTTTGTACTTACACCCGGACGTTATGTAGGAACTACCGAACAGGAGGAAGACAGTGAGCCTTTTGCTGAAAAGATGAATCGATTGACTGCTGAGTTAAAAGGATATTTGGAGAAAAGTGCCAAACTTGAAATGGAAATCAAAAAACAGCTGGGAGGGTTTGGATATGTCATATAGTATGATTGATGTTTCAATTGGAGAGTTTTGTCCATTTGTTTATGGTAAAGCATTAAAAGCAGAGGATCGAAAAAATGGAAAAATCCCAGTATATGGAAGCAATGGAATTGTTGGTTTTCACAATGAGTATTTAGTTAATGGGCCAGGCATTATAATAGGAAGAAAAGGTTCTGTAGGAGAATTGCATCTATCAGAAGAACCTTTTTGGGTAATAGATACCGCATTTTATATTTCAGGTTATTCTATCAATGAGCTCAGATATATATATTATCAATTAAAAACATTGAATCTTGATAAAATGAATTCTGATTCTGCCGTTCCTGGTTTAAATAGAGAAAACGCACATAGTAGAATCATAACAATTCCAAAAGATTCGAAAATTCGCGAGAAAATTGGGAATGAGATATCCAAATACGATTATAAACTGAAATGTAATAATGATATCAACCAAACCCTCGAATCCATTTCCCAAACCCTATTTAAATCCTGGTTTGTTGATTTTGACCCCGTAAAGGCAAAGATTGCAGCAAAAAAACACGGCAATGATCCTCAATTGGCTGCCATGATGGCCATCAGCGGAAAATCGGAAGACGAAATCAACCAAATGCCTGCTGACAAACGAAAACAATTGGTCGAAACAGCTGATTTATTTCCTGATGAGATGATGGATAGTGAGTTGGGGGAGATTCCTAAGGGGTGGGAAGCAACTAATTTCGGAAATGTTACTATTTGTTTTGATTCAAAAAGAATACCACTTTCTAATAGAGAAAGATTGAAAATTAAAGGGAATTACCCATATTATGGTGCTACATCAATAATGGATTATATAGATAAATATATATTTGATGGCACATATCTTTTACTAGGTGAAGATGGCTCGGTAATTAATGATTTAGGTCTGCCATTTACCCAGTATGTATGGGGTAAATTCTGGGTTAATAATCATGCTCATGTTCTTCAAGGTAGAAATAGTGTTTCCACGGAACAATTATATATTTTTATTTCTCAAACAAACATATCAGAGTTTATAACAGGAGCAGTTCAACTAAAACTCAATCAAGGCAATATGAATCGAATACCGTTTGTCCTTGCTGAGGTTGCTGTAAATAAATCTTTTACTAAGCTAATTGGTGGATTAATGACAATGTATAAAACATTGTCCGAGCAGAATAAAAGGCTGTCGGTATTAAGAGACACTCTATTGACAAAACTATTAAAAGGTGATGTTAAGGTATAATATTTAGTAAGATGGAATCTAAGTTACAAGATAATTTTTCAACAGAACTTGTTAGTGAGTATTGGGATAATATCCCCAATTGGCTCAATGATGGTAAATGTTTTGAATTTATTTCAGACACTGCATCTGAACGTATACCTGTCACAAAAATAGAAAGTTGGAGAGATTTTTCAGAGTTATTAGAAAGTGACTTTTTTAACCGAAATGGAACTCAATATATTTTCAGAGGTCATCGTCGAAACGACTGGGGATTAACGCCTACTTTAGGTCGCCTAACAAAAAATGGGATTGTTACTGACGAACTGGCTGAAAATCAAATAAAATTATACAGGCAAGCAATACGAGGAAGAATTACAGATAATTCATTGTTGGTAGATGATAGTCAATCGGACGAATTATGGGCTATTGGTCAACACTATGGATTAATGACACCATTATTGGATTGGACCTACTCACCCTATGTTGCACTGTTCTTCGCTTTTTGCAAGGAAGACAAAAAGGAAGAGATCGATAATCCATATCGTGCCATTTATGTGCTCAACAAAACCTTTATTGACACACATGAATTATGTGGCGACATTCGGGTAATTGAGCCAAAAAAGGATGATCATGGTCGATTGGTAAGTCAGGCCGGGTTGTTTACCTACCCTCCTTCAGATGCAACCATCGAAAATAAATTAGTGGACATATTAGGTAATCCTGAACTAAATGATGATGAATTAATAATATCAGATGGTGATAATGAAGCCAATGTGCTGGCAAAATATATCTGTAAAATATACATCAAGAATGAAGAACGTACAGAGTGTTTACGACATTTACGCCGAATGAATGTACATTATGCAAGTCTATTCCCGGATTTAATGGGAGCTTCTGATTATTGTAATAGTATTATTACCGAAAGCATACAAGAACAGGTGAAAGTTTCTGAAATTCTGAAATTTAACTCAGATAAAGAAACAATCGAAAAGATTGTTGAAAATGTTCAAACTGTTAATGTCAACCAGGATGATGTAAGTAAAATAATTGACGCATTACAAAAAAACTCTACAACTACCGGTCACGGCAAATTCACTCAAATAGCAGAAGCAATAAGCATTGAATTTGAGAAAAACAAATATGTTGATTGGGAATCAAGAGATAATATTCAGGCTCGCTTACGAAATACTATAAGAGTAATTCTACGAAAAAGCGGATATCCACATGAAGAAAGAGAAAGTGCTGCGAGTCAAATTTTTAATATACTAATCAAAGAGGAATGATGTAACAAATATAAATCACTGTACTATGAGCACAACAAATAAACTTTCTATCTATCTGATTAAAGAAGGGATAACTGATCCTAAAGAAATAATTTGTAATTACCATAAAGTCATAGCTATTCAGGATGTAGGTGATTTTTATTATGGTAACTCTCATAGTGCTACACCTGATTGGGTTAACAATTTCTTTTTAGATAAACTAATTGATGTTAAAACATTGAAAACATCAAGCGCTAAGGGTGCTCTACTTTCAAAGATTCATGTGGATGGAAAAGAAAAAGTATTTGTGCTTTCATTTGGTATGGGACGACACATGATTAACAAAGATGCCATCGAAGAAAGGTTTGGATTAATTACCGCACTAAATACTATTGCTCCAAGATGTATTCGTACGATAGAGAAAAATAATATAGCCGCGTTATCAAAGCTCAGTAAAGAACAAATGAGTAAAGATAGTGAAGTCTCTGAATTTGGAATTGATATTGAACAAGACTTGGTAAGAGCGGTTACTGGTAAAACAAAAATCAGCGGTTTTGGAGGAATTGTAAGTGGTGCTGATTCTTTTAGCCTTTCAACTAAAGTCGACATTTCTAACATATTAGAATTCTTGGCGAAATGTTACAATCAATATCAAAAGAAAGATTATCAGGAGGAATTTGGCTGGATAGATCAGATCGAGGAGATTAAGAAGCCTGCTTTGGTGGAAAAGTTAGACGGAATTCTGCTTCAGAGACTAAACGATAGACAGTTAAATAACATATGGATGGCAGTTCCCGAATTACTGGATTGGTCAGATATAAAAGGTTTTAAGTATCTGCTGAGACAAAATGATTTCTCTGATGACATTTTACTTCGGAATTTTTTAGAGGATAGAAATACTGAGGTTTGGAGTGATATTAGCCAGCTTAAGCAAAAATATGTAAAGTCATATTCGGCATCAACAGATAATGAATTAGACCAGTGGTCAATTTATAAATGTATTTATGGAGAAATTGTAGACGGCAATGATTTATATGTGATTAATAATGGCAAATGGTACCTAATCAACAATGACTTTGTAACTAAAATCAACGACTATTACGACGCTGCTTCAATATCAGATATCGAATTGCCTAAGTATAATCATAAATCGGAAGGAGAATATAATATTGAGGTTTCAAAAAATGATGATTTATTTCTTTGTCTTGATGCAAATAACATTTCTTATGGTGGCGGACACAGTAAAATAGAGTTTTGCGATCTATTAACATCAGACCATAAAATAATTCATATTAAAAAATATGCAGGTTCAAGTGTGTTGAGTCATTTATTTTTTCAGGGAATTGTTTCAGGTGAATTATTTGTTGCTGATCCTGAATTCAGAAAAAACTTAAACAAAGAACTCAGTAAACAATGGAAATTAAATAAGCCTGAAAAAAAGCCAGAAGTGAATAAATATGAAATAATTTATGGAATAATTAGCCATGTTCATAGTGATCGCCCACATTTGCCTTTTTTTAGTAAAGTTAGTTTTAAAAATGCCAAAAGACGACTTGAAGCATTCGGCTATAGTGTCAAACTTAAGACTATTACTTCGGTAAGAGCATAAATAACCTAATGATGATTACAGAAAACCAACTCGAACAATTAGCCCTCTCCTGGTTTCAGGATACCGGTTATTATTACCTGAACGGAGCAGACATAGCCCCCGAAAGCAGTAATCCTTACCGCAACGATTACCGGGAAGTGTTGTTGATGCGTGAGTGTATAGCTGCCTGGCAACAGATTAATCCTTCAATTCCTGCTGAAAAGCTGGAAGAGGCTTATCGGGTGCTCAAAAATGCACAGGGAGCAAATATGGTGGTTCGTAATAAAGCCTTTCATCAATTGTTGATTGATGGCATTCGGGTTGAAGTAGATAAAAACGGACAGAAAGAACCGGAGTTGGTAATGCCTATCGACTTCAAAAATTCGTTCAATAATCGCTTTCTGGTAGTCAATCAGTTTAGCATTTCTGGTGCCAAACATACCCGTAGGCCGGATATAGTTTTATTTATCAACGGACTACCGCTAGCCATTATTGAATTAAAAAATCCTGCTGATAAAGATACCGATGTGTGGGATGCTTACAATCAACTACAAACTTACAAACAGGAAATCGAAGATTTGTTTTTGTGCAATGAAGCTTTAGTTGTGTCCGATGGCATTACTGCCCGGGTGGGCTCACTCACTGCCAATAAAGAGCGTTTCCTGCCGTGGCGTACTATCAACAACGAGAATGACCGTCCTCTTGTTGAATTTGAACTGGAAAATGTAGTGAAAGGATTTTTTCAACCCGAATTGTTTTTAGACTATATCCGCCACTTTGTGCTGTTTGAGCAGGATGGCGAAAAATTGATCAAGAAAATTGCAGCCTATCATCAGTTTCATGCCGTGCGTGAGGCTGTTAAGGCAACCATCATTGCTGCCAATGTGCCCAAAGTAGGAGTTGTGTCGCGACCACGTGCTACTTACGGTAAAGAAGTAGAGCTTGGTTGCAAGAAAGCGGGTGTAATCTGGCACACACAAGGGTCGGGGAAGAGTATCTCCATGGTATGTTATGCCGGCAAACTGCTTCAACAACCCCAAATGCAAAACCCTACTATCGTGGTGGTTACCGACCGTTCGGATTTGGACGGACAGTTGTTCGCAACTTTCTCACAATCTGCCGATTTATTGAAACAAACACCGGTTCAGGCCAATAGCCGCGAAGATCTGCGTGACATACTCGAATCACGTCAGTCGGGAGGAATCGTGTTTACAACCATTCAGAAATTCTCACTCTATGCCGGCGAAAGCAAACATCCGCAGTTGTCGAAACGACATAATATCGTGGTGATAAGCGATGAGGCACATCGCAGTCAGTATGGTCACAAAGCAGTGTTGGACACAAAAACAGGAGCCTATAAATACGGTTTTTCGCAACATTTGCGCGAAGCGCTGCAAAATGCAACTTTCATCGGCTTTACAGGCACGCCCATTG
>JAVEVB010000100.1:0-8226 GCA_034005265.1 Lentimicrobium sp. | reverse complement strand
TATTACCTGCCCGGATCGCATGAAAACGGGGAGAGAATCACCGGGGTGATGGCGGATATCTCGGAAGAAAAGTATTTCAACGACCGGCTGCTCGACAGTCAACGCTTTTTCAAAGCCATTGTCGAAGACCAGACTGAACTCATCTGCAGGATCCGGCCCGACGGCTCTTTTACTTTTGTAAACCAGGCCTTTGCCCGGTTTTTCGGGAAACCGGTCCCGACCCTGCTCACCCTTACCCTCAGGGAAATCATCATTCCGAAGGATTATGCAAAAATCCGCAGGCTGCTTAACCTGGTAAAGCCGGTAAGTACCGTGGTTAATTTCGACCACCAGCTCGAAAAACCAGGCTCGGGCCCTGCCATGATGCAGTGGACCTTCAGGGCGATATATACCGAAGGCGATATCCTTTCGGAATACCAGTTTGTCGGCAGGGATGTCACCGAAGTGGAATCCTCGCGCGAGGCACTCCGCAGGAGCGAAGAGATGTTCCGGCTGATCGCGGAGAACTCCAATGACATCATTTCTATCCACCCGCACGACGGGACGGTGGAATACGTTTCGCCTTCAGTGAAAAATATCCTTGGCTATACGGCCGAAGAAATCACCGGCTCAAAGGCCGGAACGCTTATTTACGAAAAGGACCTGCCCGATATTTCCACGCTTGGCAAACGGCTTAAAAAATGCCCCAATCCAGTTTTGGCAGCTTTTCGCATTAAAGATCATGTAGGTAAGCTGATCTGGTTCGAAAGCATGATACAGCCACAGTATAACAGCCATGGTGAAGCAACCGGAAAAATAATCGCGGTAACGCGCGATATCAGCGCGAGAAAACAGGCCGAAGCACAGCAGAAACTGGTTGAAAAGCAACTGAAGGAAGCCAACTTTACCAAGGACAAATTTTTCTCCATTATTGCCCACGACCTGCGCAGCCCCTTCACGTCCATTCTCGGATTTTCGAGGTTGCTGAACGAGGAATACGATGACTTCAGCGATGAGGACCGCAAGACCATGGTGCAACAGATCCTTATTTCAACCGAACATACTTTTCAGTTGCTCGACAACCTGCTGGCATGGGCCAAAACGCAAATGGGCCACACCTGCGTGTACCCTGAAATTTTCAGGCTTGAAGGGCTGATCAACGAGACCGTTCAGCTTGCATCCGCCCAGGCGGAAAGTAAAAACATCAGCATCAAACAGTTAAGCAATCATCAATTTGAGGTGAAGGCTGATGTTAATATGACCAAAACGGTTATGCGCAACCTGCTCTCCAATGCGATCAAATACTCTTATGAGGGTGCGCAGATAGTGGTTGACAGCAAACGCGAGGGGGATATGGTCAGAATCACGGTTACTGACTATGGCACCGGTATTCATGCCGATACCCTGAGAATACTGTTCAGCCTGGATGAAAAAGTGATTTCGGCCAAAGGCACGGCCAACGAAAAGGGGACCGGCCTGGGGCTGATCCTGGTCAGGGAGTTTGTTGAAAGGAACGGAGGCACCATTTCGGTCGAAAGTGAATATGGCAAAGGGAGCAGGTTCAGCTTTACACTCCCCCTGAATCCTGATAAGTACCCGCCTCCGGCGCAAGACCCTTCCTGAAGGCAGCTGCGCTTGCCAATATATCAGCGGCAGCAGAAAGGAAAGAGCACCAATACTGAAAAAGAAACGGGCAATTTATATCCGGGTTTCATATCGGTTACAGAAGCATTCAGCCCTAAGTCTCCGTCAGGCTCCTTAACTACCTGGAACAGACCATTACCACCATTGGCCCAGCCAACAATAAATGCCTCAGCATCAGCCATTCCTTTGCCGCGAATACCTGGAAATAAGTGGCAGAACCATTACAGCCATAATTGAAACCGGAAAGGGAAGCGCGTTTGCAAGTATGCTCCCTTTAGATATTCACGGATTGTAAATCCGGAGTGAAACAAATCATTAATATACCGGAACAATTAATATTTAATCTGTCTTTCAGATTATTATATTTTTAGTACATATCCTTTCTCTGCCAAAATTTCATTAGTTGCAAAACAGTTTATTTGGAACTATTATAAATTAGATAAAAATAACAATTTTTTACCCCCCCCCCTTGTAATAATTAAATCATTTTGTTATAGATTTGCTCTATGATCAAACAACACAGGCATAACAATTCGTAGGCAAATGTAAGTTTGAATATTGCAGTTCTATTTACAAAACAAGTATTGAATAATTATTAAACAAGAATTAAAACAGCAATAAAGAATCATTTCGAAAAAACCAAGGTTAAAAATCTGAGCTAAGTTTAAAGAAAGGAGGTTTAACAAAGCCAGGGAATCTGTATGCCCTCGAGCCAGGGCATGGAAATGAAATCAATAAAAATCAAGAACAACTAACCCAATCATTTAAACCGGCTTATTACCGGCCACGGGGAGTTGGCTGCCTTTGCCCTGGGAAGCCAATAAGCAACCACTCCCCTGCCAACCGGTAACGAGCGCAAAATTACAAAACAATGAACACAATTAAAAAATCGATTTTCGCGCTATTCATTACTTTTGCATTTTCAATTTCCGGGTGTAAGAAAGATCATAGTGAGTTAACTCATACTATTCCTTCTTCTCCCACTTTGAAAACAGTTGCATCTTCAAAAATGCTAAGATTTGAAGATGCAGAGGATTTCCTTGAGACATATGAACAAACCGTTTCTTTCGACAATTCAGAAAGAGGAAGTTGGGAAGATGCAATAGATTTTGTTTCTTTTGGTAGAGCATGTGACGAGTTCTATCTTTCATTAGATGAAACTATCTTTGACAACGATGAAACAGTTGAAGATTTCGTAATATCAAATTCTGATAAACTTCAATTAATTGAAGATGGTAGCGGTGAATTTTATCTTGAAACGGTATTATTTAAGCAGGATTTTAGATATTTTGCAAACAAGGATAAAATGTTTCAAATTGGAGATAAGGTATATTTGATATTGGAAGAAGGCATTGTCTCTGCAGATTATAGCAATATTGGAAAATTAAAAGAAATAAATGAAAACAATTACTTCTCATATAGTGGTGATAATGATATTTATTTCTCACCTTCACTTTCAAATAATGCTTCAAGTTTAAAAGATGGGGCCTACAATTGTGGAACTTGGCAGGAACAAAGAGTTACGAATAATCGGGAACGTACTTATCTTAGAATATCAATTCATACTACAGATGTAGGTAATGGCACGAATCAATATGTAAATTATATGGTTCGTCCATACAAAAAGACCTTAGGTATATGGTATTGGTGTACCAGACATATTAGCTGCAATATTAAAGTTGCTGCTGATTATAAGGTCTATACAAGCAGCTCTTCATGGACATGGACAAGAGTAAATGGCTCATATTCATGTACAAACAAATATGCTAGTAGTGTTTCTGGCCAATTATGTTCGCAATGGATTTCAATTGGTTTTACATCTACTCCTGCAGGACATTTTGGTGGTTATAATTGCTGGGCTGATACTCCATCAACAAATCCAAATGTAATACTACAGGCTAATACATTTTTATGTCCCTGAAATCTTATACATTGGCGCATTAATTAAATTGTTCAGAATAACAGAAGGCAGAATATCTGCCTTCTGTTAACAATAATATCAAAATGCTTCTACCCATAAAAGTGAAAAGATACCTAACAATTGGTTTGTTTATAATAGCATCCATTAATTTCAATGGTTGCCGTAAACTTGTTGAAGCTGAAATTCAGAACTTTACCACAGCGCCTGTAATCAATAGCATTATAAAAGCCGGAGAACCATTAACCGTTCACATATCTATTGCTACAAATTTTAATGAAACGGAAATAACAAGCATTGATAATGCATTGGTAGATCTTTATGCTGATGATGTGTTTATTGAACAACTTACATTATCAGGAAATGGCATCTATGTTTCAGAAACAACAGCTGAACCGTTAAAGAAATATGAATGCAGGATTAGTATTCCCGGTTTTTCAGAGGCAGTGTGCAAAACCATAATTCCAGCGGAAACTTCAATCTCTGAAATCGAACATATTTCTGTAGCAGGGAAGGACACTGAGGGAGTTACCTATCCCGCAATAAAGTTCACTTTTCATTGTATCCCTGATGAAGACCAGTATTTTGAAGTACGCATACGGCTTTTTCAGTTTGACTCTGAATATAACGCTGATATAATCAATTTTGTTGATCCTGTTTTGTTGAATGAAGGACTTCCGCTTACCGTCTTTAGTAATGATTTGATTCAGGATACAACCTATTCGATGACAATTAATTACACAACAGGTTCATCAAGCAGCACCGGAGGAAGTTATTATGCCAACCTGTTCCCTTTTATTCTTGAAATCCGCTCTGTAAGTAAGGACTATTACCTGTTTGCCAGGCAGAAATTTTTATATGATACAGGCAGGTTTCCTGAATTTGGGTTAAGCACAAATACTGCATTTCCCTTATATTCAAATGTTAAAAACGGTTATGGTATTTTCATTGGATATTCTTCAGTTATATCTGACACGATTTATCCTCACTACTAAATTCTATGAGAAATATCATATACCTCTCTTTACTTTCAATATTAATCGCATTAACTTTAAACGGGTATACTCAAATACGTATATCGGGATTTGTTAAAGATGCATATTCAGGAGAGCGGCTTATCGGTGCAAATATCACAGAAAAGGGGACCTTAAACGGAGGCATTACCGACAACAACGGATATTTCAATATTCAGATCAACATACCTGCCGATTTAAGAATATCTTATACCGGATACTCATTTTCGGATTTATTAATTGTATCAATGAAGGACACGTTGATAGAGATACTTTTAACTCCTGGCAAAGAACTTTCGGAAGTTGTGATACAGGCAAAAGGCATTATCAAGCCCAATGTCGCAAAAATGAGCATTATTGAATTACTATCTATCCCATCGTTAAGCGGTAAACCTGATGTAATTAAAGCATTGCAGTTACATCCCGGAATAAAATCGCAGAGCGAAGGTTCCAGTTTGTTATTAGTGCGCGGAGGCAACCCGGGCGAAAATCTTTATCTGTTTGATAATGTCCCTGTCATTTATGTCAATCATCTTGGCGGCTTTATGTCGGTCTTTAATCCTGATATAATAAATAGCATAGATCTTTATAAAGGAGGATTTCCGGCGCGTTATGGGGGAAAACTTTCATCTGTTGTGGATATCACACAAAAAGAAGGAAGTTCTTCAGAACCCAAAGGCTCCTACAGTATTGGAATAACTGATTTTTCGCTTTTGCTCGAAGGACCGATCAAAAAGAATGCAAGCTATATATTCACTGGCCGCAAAACATTGTTCGATATTCTAACCATCGCGGGTTCATCGCTTGGCAAAGGAAATTCTTATATTTTGGGTTATGGCTTTCACGATTTGAATGGCAAAATCTCATGGAGGCCAAATGCAAAAAACAGCTTCCATTTTAATATTTATCAGGGTGATGATTACCTCAATTACTGGTCGAAGAAAGACAAACAAAATCCGGATAATAGAAACCGAATGGTAACTATATGGGGCAACTGGCTGGCTTCCCTCAACTGGAAGCATGTGGTTTCAAAGAATTTGTTCGCGGAACAGACCATCTCATACACACGTTACAGACTTGGCGAAAGACAAAACTTTACCTATAAATCAGAAAAAGACATCACCACATACAAAAGCCGGTATCTTTCTTCGCTTCAGGACTTTTCTCTTCAATCGGGTTGGAAGTATCAGCCGGTGAAGAATTGGGCTGTTAACTTCGGCATGAAAACATCATTGATGATTCACCTACCATATTATGAATTTAATTCAGGTCAGTTACTGCAAGTTGAGAAAGAAAGGACCGAAACAATAGAATCGGCGCTTTATCTCGATAATTCCTTTGATTTAGGAAATGACTTTAAAATAGACGCAGGCCTGCGTTTTGTAAAATTCTTTGCTTCGGGGTTTAAGCCATCTGTGTTGGAGCCTCGACTGATTATTTCAAAAGATCTTAATAAAAACCACCAGCTCAACCTGAGCTATATGAGAATAAATCAGTTTACACACCTGCTTTATACAGCAGGCAATATAATGGGGAATGAAATTTGGATACCTTCTGATGAAATTATAAAGCCAGCCATGTCAGATCAATACACAATCGGTTGGACAGGAATCTTTGCTGATGGCAGTTATCAGGCAGAGATGAATCTGTATTATAAAACACTGGAAAATCTAACCACTTACAAGGAGGGTTACATAAGTCTGAAAGGGGTAAACAACTGGCAATCCAAAGTAGTTTCAGGTGGCAAAGGTGAAGCCTATGGCGTTGAATTACTTATGAGAAAAACCAAAGGTAAATGGACAGGATTTTTAGGCTACGGATGGAGCAATGCCACAAGGCAGTTCCCTGCCATAAATCAGGGCAATAGATTTCTTTTCGATTATGACAGGCCTCATTCAGCATCGATATTTGTGCAACACAAGTTTTCGGAAAAACTAACGCTCAATGCTACCTGGGTGTTTCAAAGCGGGTTGCCTTATACTCCGGTAAGCGGTAAACAACTCACCATTTCACTTGAACCAGGCGAAGACGGAGGACCTGTTTATTATGAAACCTTTATCTATGGCGAACGAAATAGCGCGCGCATGAAAGCATACCACCGCCTTGACCTTGGCCTTACACTCAATAAAATGGGGGCTAATGACAAAGTTAAGTCCAGTTGGACATTTTCGGTTTACAACGCCTATAACCGTAAAAACCCGGTTTATTATTATTACAATACAACTGCTTCAGGCGAAATTATTAATCCTGAAACAAACGTTGGCGATTACAAACCGAATAACATGTATCAGTTAAGTCTGTTCCCTCTGATTCCGGTTGTTTCCTATAAACGATATTTCGACTCAAAAAATGAAACTAAAAGAACCTTTAAAAAGAAACTTAACAAATGGTTGTATCATGAAAACTAAAAAAAATGCTTTACTAATAATAGTTGTTTTTGGATTATTGCTGGTTCAGCAATGTGCATTTTCACAGACATCCTACATTAAAAACAGATGGAATTTTCAGGCCGGATATATTCCTGATTCGCGAAAAGACGTATCGCCAAAAGCCAATCAGTTCCGCGCTTCTGCTAACTATGGTATTTTAAACTTTTTGGAAATTGGTGCCTATTTGGGAGGCAGTAATTACCTTCAGTTTTCGCGGCCTCCACAAACTGGTATAAGAGATGCTTATGCACCGGTTTATGGAATTAATGCTAATGCTCATTTACTTCCATTTCTGGTGAAGAAGGTCGATTTCCGGTTTGATTTGTACTTAGCTACAAAATTTGGTGGATATTATTGTTCAGGTAAAGAAACAGAATATTTTCAAGGAGCCTTCTGGCAATATTTTATTGGAGGTGGTGTAGCTTTTTATCCGTTTGATCATTTAGGTTTGTTTGCAGAATATGGGTATGAGAACAAAGCAATTTATAATGGCATAAGTCACAATATTTTGCAGGTTGGAGTTTCATTAAAATTCAAATAACTGATTTTCTAACTGTCAATTAACCAATAAAACATACAACCATGAAGCAACTATTCTCATTATCGTTTTTCTTTATGTTTTCTGCAGGTTTACTAAATGCACAAACATATAGTCTTATCACAACCACAGAAACCTATTCCAATTTAGCCAATCCTGTATCGCTCAATAACGGCCAGGTATGGGAGATGCCCGATTATATAATTCCAATAGGTTTTGATTTCTGGTATTTTCATTCTACCGTTGATACCTTGTTTTTTTTCGAAACTGCACCGGCAATGCTATCGACATCCGATGAAGAAGGCGGTTTTCATAAAATCATTATTCCTTTTGGCGCTTCACTTGTTGACCGGGGTTATGGTACAGCTCATTCACTTTCTCCGCTTTCATACGAACTTACCGGCGATATTGGCAACAGAATATTCAAAATGGAATGGAAAAACGTTGGCTTTCTATTTGAGTTCCTTGTTAATAATACATTGAACGATTTTGTAAATTTCCAATTATGGCTTTATGAAGCAAGCGGTAATATTGAAATACATTACGGACCTTCTCAAATATTAAATCCCGACTATGCATATGCCGACGAATCTGGCCCATCTGTTACCCTGATTCCTGATTACGATTATGATATGGATACAATTTCCACAAAATCGCTTTGGTTGCAGGGTAATCCTTTATATCCTTCAATGGTTGAATCAGACG
>JAVEVB010000039.1:0-39455 GCA_034005265.1 Lentimicrobium sp. | reverse complement strand
GGGATGAAAATACTAAGTCGCCAGCATCTATGCTTATGCGAGAATGAAAATTAAGAGTAGGTTGCACGCATCTGACGGTGATCAAAGTCGAAATCTGTCAGTTGAGTTTTTCAGCAGACCCTACTTATATGATCATTGCACCCGGTCTCAAGTGCTTTTTCTCTGTCATACATCATCCCATAGGCTGTTTGAGCAATGATTATAATGCTATTATTAAATTGACGTATTATTTTCGTTGCTTCGTAACCGTCCATTTCCGGCATTTTAATATCCATAAGAATCAAATCAAGATCATGGTTATTCCTGACCATTTCAACTGCTTCAGTGCCAGTTTTTGCAACTAAGATTTTGTCGCAGAAATCCTCCAATATTAAAGTAAGCAGCATCGTTGAAACAGAATCATCATCAGCAATCAGGATTTTTAAATTGCTTAGCAGTTGTTCTTCCTGACTTTCTTGTGGTTCTGCAACGCTTATTGACTTTTCCGGAGTTTTATAAGGGATGGTAAAAGTAAATTCTGAGCCACTGCCTTTACTGCTTTTAATCCATATTCTACCGCCCAGCATTTCAACAAATGCTTTCGAAATTGATAAGCCCAATCCGGCACCTTCATAATTTCTGGTTGGAAGTTCACTTCCTTGTCTGAACCTTTCAAAAATGATCTTCTGCTTTTCGATATCCACACCTACACCGGAATCCTTAACTGTAAACTCAAGGAAGTTGTCCTTTCTGATACAGCCAATATTAATAAAGCCTTCGTGGGTGAATTTTATGGCATTTTTTATCAGGTTTGTAAGGACTGAATACACCTTTTCGCGATCGGTCAGGATTACAGACTCCAAGTCGGTTAATGAAGTATTGTAGGAAAAATGTATCTCTTTTTCTTCAACTTCAGGCTTGAAGAAATGAAACAAAAACTTTATCTGATCATTGATTTTTGTTTCTGAATAATGGACGGTCATCAGCCCTGCTTCAATTTTTGAGATATCAACAATGTCGTTTATTATATTGAGCATCCGGTCGCCACTTTTCTCAATCAGTCCAATGTATTCAATCTGTTCATCGCCGGTTAGTTGAGGCTCTTTCAATAGTTGGGTAAATCCAAGGATACCGTTCATCGGTGTTCTGATTTCGTGACTCATATTGGCCAGAAATGCAGACTTTAGCCTGTCACTTTCTTCTGCTTTCTCCTTTGCAACATTAAGGTCCCTGTAAATTTTTAATTTATTGAGGAAAATGCTCAGATTGTTGGCAACCAGTTCAAGTATGGTGGAGCTTTCCTCATCATAGGCGTTTTTATCCTCATAACTTTGTATTACCATAACGCCTATAGTTTCCTTATCGGATTTTATCGGAACACCCAACCAGCATTCGGCCGGAGTTCCAAGGAGGGTTAAAATGTTTTTTTCAGAAAACTGTTCAATTTCATTTCGGTTCAACAGCATTGTCTTTCCTGTTTTAACTATCTGTCCCGAAAGGGAGTTTCTGGCATCCCATTCTGTGAAGTCGTCTTTTGTATCAGCCCAATGTAATTTTCTCAGTTTTTCAGTATCGGGGTTATAAAGTGCTGCAAAGAAGTTAGTTGTATCGAGTATTTGATTTAATTCATGCTGAATGACTTTAAGTAACTGCTCACATGAGGTTAATTTCACGACAGAAAGTGCAATATTATAAAGTATCTGTTGAACCATCTCTGAGCGTTTACGTTTGGTAACGTCAAAGCAATGCCCGATATATCCTATAAAAGTACCTTCGCTATTGAAATTGGGCGTCCCCATATCTTTTATCCAGGCGTAATCACCGTTGGCTTTTTTTAGCCTGTATTCCATATCAAAAGACTCTTGCTTGTCGAAAGCCTCGTTGAATATCTTTAAGCAATATTCCATATCTTCAGGGTGAACGCCCTCTGCCCAGCCGTTTCCTATTTCCTGCTCTAATGTTCGCCCGGTAAATTTAAACCAGGGCTCATTAAAATAGTTGCAAAGTTTATCGGTACCTGATTTCCAGATTAATGCAATGCCTGCATTGGCAAGATTACGGTACTGAAGCTCTTTTTCAGTTATCTCAATTTCATGGTTTTTGCGGTCTGTTATATCCCTTATAGATCCATCTATATGATGTGGTTTGCCATCCTTGTCGAGGATTAAACGCGCATTGATGGAGGTATATAAAACTTCGCCCTCTTTATTTTTCAATCTGAGCTCAAAATCCTTCAGTTCACTGTTTTTCGTGATTAAGTCAAGCAGGACTTCTCTGTCGTCAGGATTATAATAAAGCTCAGAAACCTGCGATCCAATTAATTCCTTCTTGTTAAATCCTGAAAAATATTTAATGGATGGGCTTACTTCAAGTATTTTTCCTGAAATATCTGTCTGATAAAATACATCCTGAACATTTTCGAATATAATCCGATATTTTTCCTCACTTTCCCGCAATAATTCCAGCATTTGTTTTTGCGCTGTAATATCAGTAACCGTCAGAAAACATTGATCTTCATCTTCAGAACAGACTCCTGATAAGTGCGCGTAACAAACAGGATCTTTGCCATTTGACAATTCAATTTCACAGGTTTCTTTGATTTTGCTTTCAAATACTTTTTCAAGAAATTGATTGAAAATATTTTTATAGCTGTTTAAAATAAAAAATCCGAACTTACTCTTGTTGAGGTAGGTTCTTTCTTTGCCCAATAGCCTGGCGCCCTGAAGGTTGGCTTTAATAATAATGCCTTCTCTGGAAAGTGTAAAATATCCAATGGGAGCAAAGTCGTACAATTGTGTGGCCCGGGCTCCGGCTTCCAATGCCTCCGTCCGTGCAATTACAAGTTCTTCGTTCTGCAATTCGAGCTCAATCTGATGAACTTCAAGCTCATGGATTAATTTGAGGGTTTCCGAAAGGGTAAGGGTTGGTTTGTTTTTAGCTGTTTTATCTTTCAACAGCTCCAGTGCTTTCTTCCTTAATACACTTGCTCTCGGATCAGAATTGGTGCTTTTCATATACCCCCCTCTTTTTTACTTATGCTTTTTTGTTTATCTTATCTTTTTGTTTAAGTAACTCAATGGCAGTTGATAATTCTATTTCAAGCTGTTTTGAGGCGGTAATATCTGTAAAAGTGATTACAAGTCCATCAATCCGGTCATCTAAAGTTCGGTAGGGCATTATCCGTATCTTATACCATTTTTTATTGTTTGTTGAAATGGGCGTTTCTATCGAGACGAGTGTTTTCAAAACCTGAAGAGCATGACTTGCTATGTCCGGATAGTTCAATTCATTAACCAGATCAGTAAAAGGCCTGCCGATATCTGTGGTTCGAAGCTTGAAAATGCTGGTTAAATTGTCGGTGAACCTGCGGATATTCAGGCCTTTGTCAAGAAAAAGGGTTGCGATTTCTGTGCTGTTGAGCAGATTCTTCATGTCGTTGTTCGCATTCATAAAATCGCTTACCTTACTTTGAAGCTCAATATTTACCGTTTGTAATTCCTCGTTGAGGCTCTGCATTTCTTCTTTTGACGTCGTAAGCTCCTCGTTGGTTGACTGCAGCTCTTCGTTTGTTGATTGCAACTCCTCATTGATGGATTTTAATTCTTCCTGTGATGTTTGCATTTCTTCGCGCGTAGTCTGAAGCTCTTCAGAACTTCGTTGAAGCTCCGTTTCAAGCGCTTTGATCCGGCCTGTGGATTTTCTGGTTCCAGACGTTTTAGCCGTAGTTTTTTCCTCGTTGACAGGTGGCAAATCTGCAAATACAATGATGATGAGTCCCCTGATGGATTCTGGTTTCTCCAGTTTCTGTATGGTGACATCAGTCATAGTATCTCCTTTTTCCGATCCTATGCGGATGTTCTGAATCAGCACGGGTTCATAGGATTGAAGTGCTTTCCGGAAGGCAGAAGGCAGAACTTGCTGAAGACCTTCACGGGCCATTGCATAAATATTCCAGTTGGCTTTGCCTGCCACCGGTTCAAGGTATTTACCGGTGCGACCGGTGATGTAAAGTATATCTCCTTGATCGTTTACTATAACACTTGCAGGGGCAAAACGTTGAATGAGTATGTGGTCAGCAAGTGACTGTAAATTTTCGATATTTTTTTGCGGAGGGTTGTTTTTGACTGACATAGTTTTATGCTGGTGAAATGAACTTGGAAAATCCATGAGTTCGGGAATTTCAATTGTTGCAGCATGCTTGAAAATTTTTAACTTGGTATCAAGCTCCATAAAGCCGGCATGGGAAACTCCAATTGATTCTGCGGTACCAAGTACCAATAATCCATTATTGTTAAGGCTGTAATTGAAAAGGGCAATAAGTTTTGCCTGCAATACGGGTTCCATATAGATGAGCATATTGCGGCATGATAGCACGTCAAGCCTGGTAAATGGAGGGTCTTTAATGACGTTCTGCGTAGCAAAAACGACCATTTCGCGTATTGCACTGCTTATGCGGTAACCATCAGCTTCGATGGTAAAAAACCGGTTGAGCCGCCTGGGTGATACATCGGCGGCTATATTCTTTGAATAATAGCCTTTGCGGGCTTTTTCAATAGCATACTGATCAATATCTGTAGCAAATATTTGAAGTGAAAGGTTTTTTTGCCTGCTGAGTTTCTCAATTACCTCCTTGAAAATTATCGCGAGCGAATAGGCTTCCTCGCCGGTTGAACAGGCCGGTACCCAGGCCCGGATTGTGTGACCATCAGGAAACTCACTTATCAATGCGGGTAAAATATCCTCTTTAAGCTTCTCCCACATGGCTATATCACGGAAAAAACTGGTGACACCTATCAGCAGCTCATTGAAAAGTATTTCGATTTCTGCCGGGTTTTCCTGAAGGTAAAGCACATAATTATTTATTTTATCAATCTGATGGACACCTTTGCGTCTTTCAATCCTGCGAAACAGTGTATTTTTTTTGTAGAAAGAAAAGTCATGTCCGGTTTGATTGCGAAGCAGAAGAATAATTTTCTCGAGATTGCTGATGTTTTTTACTTCAATATCCTCAATACGAGATAGATCCGGTGTGTATTTGAGGTAATCCAGTAGTTTGGCCGGTAAGTCTTCGGCAGGTGCAATTATATCAGCTATTACTGTTTGCGTGGCGCTGCGTGGCATGCCATCAAACTTGGCGGTTTCAGGTTCCTGAACCAGGACCAGTCCGTTTTTTTCTCTTATAGCTCTTATGCCAAGGCTTCCATCTGAGCCCATCCCCGAAAGGATAATGCCAATGCTTTTTTCTTTCTGGTCATCGGCCAACGAACGAAAGAATATATCAATCGGCAACCGAAGACCCCTTGATTCAACAGGGCTGAATAAATATAATGCACCATTTAATATTGAAATAGTTTTGTTCGGCGGTATCACGTACACACAGTCTGTCTTCACTTTTAGCCTGTCAGTAGCCTGGTATACTTTCATGGTAGTGGTGCGTTGAAGCAATTCGGGCATTATGCCTGCGTGAGTAGGGTCGAGGTGCTGAATGACTACAAATGCCATATTGTTTGGGACCGGCATATTACCGAAAAACAATTCCAGCGCTTCCAGCCCTCCGGCAGAGGCTCCAATCCCAACAATCGGGAATTCAATAGTATGAATTTCCTCTGCCTGGTGTGAATGTGTTGTTGTTTGGTCTTTTAATGGCTTAACTGGCTTCATTGGAATAGTTTGGCGTCAAGATTGCTAAAGATAGTCTAAAAATAGACTTTGTTGACAATCGTGTTAATAATAACTTTATATTTATTGTAATGCGCTATTATTTAGTAGTATAATCCCTGCCCATGTACTGTACAGGTTTGTGCTAATTTCTTTTACAATTGCTATTGATTTCAGGCTGACATTTGAGCCCGGCAGGACTATCGTTTGAATGCTGTATTAAGTAATCTGTATTCTTTCAATTAAGAATTACCGCACAAAAACCCACTGATCTTTTTTTGATGGTTGTTCCATAAAGCCATAACCTTCATAATTGAACAATTTAATTTGTTCAGGATCAGATAATTTATGATCAATGATGAACCGGGTCATCAAACCACGGGCACGCTTGGCATTGAAAGTGATGAATTTATATTCGCCTTCACGGAATTCTTTAAAAACAGGCGTAATTATGCGGGTTTTTAAGGCGCTGAAGTCCAAAGCTTTAGCATATTCAGCAGAAGCAAGGTTGATGAGCGTATTGTTGCCTGAATCTTTGATTGCCTGTTTAATCGCCATTGTAAGCTTGTTTCCCCAAAATTCATAAAGGTTCTGAAAATTCCTGCCTGCTAATTTTGTCCCCATTTCAAGCCGGTATGGCAACATAAGGTCTGTGGGCTTAAGTAAACCGTATAATCCTGAGAGTATGTTCAGGTGGCGGTCGGCAAATTCGAGCTGATTCTCGTCCAGTTCCCAGCCTTTCAGCCCTTCATAAACATCTCCCTTAAAGGCGGAAAGTGCCGGACGTGCTTTCCCGGAAGGGTAGGGGTAATGCCACTCGCTGTATCTGAGCGCATTTTCTTCTGCCAGTTTTGGACTGATACTCATTAGTTTAGACAATTCGTCTGGAGAAAATTTACGCAATAAGGTGACTAATTTCTTGGAATCTTTAATGAATGCGGGGTCTTCACCAAAGCGAAGGCTTACTTCATTTTTGTAATCGAGTGTTTTGCTGGGAGATAGGATAATGAGCATGGGATTTTGGATTGCGGATTTCAGTCCCGATCGCTATCAGGCGCGGATTTCAGATTGCTAACTGTCAATTACTAATGGTGAGTTTCGTTTTTTGCCAATTGCCAACTCCAGAAAGCCAACTGCCAATTTCTTTACCTAATACCCATAAAACCCATTATGCATCAATCCGTTGCCCGGAAATCCATAATATGGCTGGTAAAAGTTGCTGTTTCCCTGGTTCATCCTGAATTCAGCGCCAATATGCATGTTTTCGCCTACTTTGTATCCAATGCCAAACGACATGCCCTGGGCTTCCATTTGCAGATTCTCGGGATTTAACCGTTGGTTGAAGGCCGGATTAATGGTTTTATAAGCAGAACCGCTTACCGTAAGCCGGTCGTTAACCTGATAGCTTCCAGAAGTATATAAAGTATAGGTGGTCAGATTGCCGGAGGTCGGACTGAAACTGCCTTCCTGATTAAAGAGTGGCACATTATTTAAGGTAGTATTTGAAATAACTGCACCCGCTGAAAGGGTAAATTTTTTGCCCAGGGGCTGGCTGAAAGAAGGCGCCACGTAAGTGTTAAAAAGCCCGCCGCCACCATAACCGGAGCTGAACATCGCGCCTGTTTGCAGGCTAAACTGCATTGGCTTCAGGCCAGTAGTCACCTGAAGAGAGGGGTTAATGGCCTGGTAAGAACTGCTGCTATCGTTAACGATTTGCGCTTCAGCAGTTACTCCAGATAGTAACAATAAGATTATAAATAGTTTGTGTAGTCGCATGAGGATACCGTTTTTACTGGTTAAAAGTAATCAATGTTCTGCTACTGCATCAAAAATTGTTCCGTCATTTATGATTTTTTGTGTAATTGTATCGCCTGATCATTTATTCGTTTTCGAACGGGGTTAAAACCATTTTTTTAATTTCATGTACAGCACCATGCCCGCGGCCACCGTTGCCATGATCAGCCACACCAGTGGATACGCCCATGCATAGTGAAGTTCGGGCATGTAGTCGAAGTTCATTCCATATACGCCCGCAATAAAAGTGAGCGGGATAAAAATGGCACCTACAACCGTCAGGGTTTTCATCACTACATTTAGCTTATTCGATACAGTGGACGAATACAGGTCCATCAGGTTGCTCACCGTGTCGCGGAAACTTTCAAGATTTTGGATAATGTTTTGAAGATGATCATACAGGTCGTTGATGTATTTAACGGTATTCCGGTCAATAAGGTGGGTTTCGTCATGTTGGAGTTTGCGTATTTCATCGCGCAGGGGATAAACGAACTTTCGCAGCAGTATAAGTTGTTTTTTAATGTGCATCAACTGAAGCGGAGTAACCTCACCTGAGTCTTTAATTAATTCATTTTCAATGTCTTCAATGTGGTCTTCAATGGCTTCAAGTACCAGGAAATAGTTGTCGATGATCTTATCAATAAGCGTATATGCCAGAAAATCAATGCCTTTGTTCCGCGCTTTGCTCAATCCGCTGAGCATACGTTCGCGAACGGCGTCGAAAACATCGCCTTTTCTTTCCTGAAAAGTGAGAAGATACTTTTTACCCAGTACCATACTTATTTGTTCCCCCTCAATCTTCTTAACGTCCGCGTTCCACTGCAGCATTTTCAGGTTAGCAAAAAGTACATCCCCATAGTTTTCTATTTTGGGCATAGCTTCTGTATTCAACACATCTTCGAGTAACAGAGGGTGAAGGGTATGATGATCGCCCAATTCGCTGATTAATTGAGTGTTGGTGAGACCGTTTACATTTATCCAGTTGTTAAGTGTCGTGTCCAGTTTGTTGATTATCACTTGAACATCGGATGATTCTATACGATCAATGGTTTGGGCATCATAAATAAACGCATCGAAACCGGTTTCATGTTCTATATTACCGGTATAAACCAGTGAGCCGGGAGGCAAACCTGATTTTTTCCGGTAGTTGCGCATGTTTGGCCGCGTTGAAGGGGCTGTCTTATTCTTTTTCATTGGGATGGTTCTTGAAAGTCAGGGTTCTGTGTGGATACGGGATTTCGATGTTTTCGTTATCGAAGCGTCTTTTTAGTTGCTCAAAAACATCACATTTCATCACAAAACCTTCGCCAGAAGTGGCAGCCCAGGCATATGCCCGTAATTGCACTGCCGATTCGCCGAAGCCCATCACCCTGACAATCACTTTGGGTGTTCCATCCGCTTTTTCTTCGGGTGTTCGATGATCAATACAATTTGGATGGCTGGAAGCTGTATCGCGTAATAGTGCGATTGCTTTATCCAGGTCGCTGTCATAACTCACACCCAACTCAATAAAGGTGCATACTTTTTCATCTTCAATGGTTGAATTGATGATGGTTTGTGCGCTGATTACCGTGTTGGGGATGATGATTCTGCGGTTTTCAAAATTATTGATGATGGTGTGCCTGAGCGTAATGTCCTCCACCGTTCCCTGATGCAGATCACCGATTTTAATGTTATCGCCCACCCTGAAGGGCTTGAAAATTACGATAAAGATTCCGCTGATGATGTTTGAAAAGGCCTCCTGGGAAGCAAAGCCCAGAATGGCCGCAAAAATTCCGGCGCCCGCAAAAAGGGTGATACCGATGGTGCGGAGTTCGGGGATGGTGTAAAAAATCAGGGTAACCGCAAGCATGAAAATTACAAAACTCACCGCATTCCTCAGAAATTTATAGCGGGTTGGATCTACCTTAAGCACCCGACTGGAATGTTCAAAATACACCCGCATCAATTTTCTTAAGATACGTGATACAATCACCGCGATGATTGCAATCACAATGGCTACAATCAAATATTGTAATAAGCGTTGGTTTGTTTCTATGAACCGGGAAAAATCAAAGGAAAGGGGCAGCATAGGTTTTATTTTACTACAAAGATAAGCAATAGAGGATAAAAACTCACGACTATTCTTACACTGATAGTTGTCTGAACCTGTTGTGTTGCAACATTATGGTCATTATTTCTGCTTCAGTTTTGTTGCTGACGGGAATGCCTGAAAAAATCTCGCCGTTTGTGAAGGAAGTTTACTGGAAGATGGCATTTCTTTTAAGCCTCTTTTATAAGAGACCCTTGACGCATTGGGAATTGCAGGTATTAAAAAATAGGCTGCCTCGTGAATGAGGCAGCCTATATGATTTAATTCAAAGGAATGTATTCTTACTGCTTGGTAAATGTAAACGGGAACTGTCCAAATCCACCCTGATCAACAGTGATGGTGAAATTCATTTCATAAGTTCCATTACAGGTGTTAAGCGTGCCAAACCCTTCGTAAGCAATGTTTGTATAACCACTAAAAGCAACAGATGCCAGAGTAGTTTTCTCAGCAATAACTTCAAAGTTCAATGGATTTACAACCATCTTCAGTGGTCCTAAATCTTCTGTTAAACCGTCAAGTGCAGCCAATCCAGCAACATAAATAATGTATTCGTCTTCAGGATCAACGGTGATGGTAACATTTCCATCAACAGCCCAATCAGCGCTTGCGGCATTATACGTGCCGGTAACCATATCTGGATCATACGCACAAACCGCACCAGCTTTAATTACTGCATTTGATCTGTAGGTTTTTCCTCCTTGAATGGTTGTTGCTTCCAGTGTAAATACATCACCAGGTTCAATTTCATTGAGTTGAATTCCAAGAGCAGTTGCTACATCCCGCATATAGATTACGATATCTTTTGCAGGGAATGTGGTAATATTCTTGATAGGAATTCTGCTCAAAACTCCATTGTAAGAGGCCGTAACAATGACTTCGCTCACTCCGGTGGCAACATCCAGATCAAACTTAACAAAGGTGTTTTCCGGATCGTTTACGTCGAAAGCAGCAGGGTTAAGATTAGTAATTGAAGGCACAATGCCTTCGTTTCTCAGACCTGCAGGATCATCAACCTCGGTTTCGCATGCCGAAAAGGTTAGGGCCACTGCTGCCAAAAAGGCTAAAATCTTGTATGTTTTCATGTTCTTTTTTTTATTTTTAAAAAAATTAAAGACTTAGCGTGTGCCACCAGCCCACCACACTTTTTCATCGTAAACATAACTTCCATTGCCATAAGCGTCGGCAATGTTCAGGTTTGTGGTTACATCGTCGGCACCATAGGAGAACCTTACGGGGAATTTAGTGGCATTGTTGGGGTTGTCCAAGGTAATAAAATCATTGCCCATAGCCTTCAAACGGCGGATGTCGTTATAAGCTTCCACGGCTTCTGATTCAAAGAAAGAGAAGTACTTTTGTACCATTACTTCTTTCACCGGATTTGCATTGAAAAGCGGAAGTACCTCATCAGCATAATAAGTTGAGTCCATTGTCATTCCTACTTTTACGAAGGCAGCTTCAATACCGCTTTTCAGCGCAGCTTCAGCATCGGAGGATGCTCCTGCCTGGCGTGCATAGGCTTCTGCTTTCAGAAACTCAATTTCATGATAACTCAGCAGATAAGTAGGCGAAGTCGAGCTCATTACGCCTGAAATGCCATAGAATCCCTGTACCTGATTGGGTTCACCATTGGGTGCAAAATTAACATCGTCAACGCCTGGATAGGGGACAAAAAATACACCATCACGCGGGTCATTACGTTGAGTAAGTTTGTTGTGTAAACTGGTACTTGCTCCAAAATAATCCCTGTCTTTAAAGAAGGTATAGAAAGGACTATTGGTTGACGAACCATCATAGACAAACTTGGCTTCATCAGCTGCAGAGGTGAATGACTGGTTGGCAAACGCAATTACATCATTCCATTTGTCACCATTACGGAAAGTAAGACGTGCGGTATAGCGGGCTTTCAGTCCATAAGCAAATTTGGTCCATTTTTCTGCGCTACCACCATAAATAAAGTCTTGTCCAGCAAGGCTTGCAGCCAGGGTTTCCTTGGCCAGGTTGGCAATACCAGCATCCAGCAAACGGAAAACTTCATTGTAAATATCTTCCTGTTTGTCGAGTTTAGGCTGGAGAATAACACCAGGTTGAAGGGCTTCTGAATAAGGAACATCACCCATAACGTCAGTTAAAATAGCTAGATTATAAGCCGTTAGAACCTGTGCAATACCCAACGTATGATAGTTGTTTTCTTCTGAACCACCTTCGGAGGTCTTGTTGATGATTATTTTCAGGTTATACAGGGTTTCGTAGATGCTTCCCCATGTGTTATTATAGGTAGTAGCCAGTGAAGGCTCACCAGAGCGTATTTCGGCATTGTACATTTGATTGTAAATACCCACATTGTGCTCAACATAAACGGAGGCGTAAAAAGCAAGATCACTTCCGGTAATGGAAAACGCAGTTTTGGTCATTGCGTCAGTTATGATGAGCTTGGAAGGAACGTCCAATGGATTATTTTTATTCACGTTGATGTCTTCCAGTGCATCCTGGGAGCATCCGGCCATCATAAGTAGAAGCGCCGGAATGGTCAACAGTTTTATTATTTTGTTCATTTTCTTTCAGTTTAAGGGTTAGAAATTCAGGTTGATACCAAAACCATAACTGGTTGTCTGAGGCATAGAAAAGCGCTCAAACGAACCTCCCATATTGTTGTTGCCCTGTGATGATTCCGGGTCGAAGTTTGGCAATGCGGTCCACAGCAGGATATTCCGTGCATATACCGAAAGGCCAAGGCTTACATTCTTCATCAGATTTTTAGGCAACTGATAGCTCAGGGTTACTTCCCTCAGTTTAACAAAGGAGTTTTCGTGAATATAATATTCATCGATATTGGTAAGTACATTGGTAATGAGGTCCTGATATGCGTCCGGATCATTGGGCCCGCCACGAACGATATCGTTAGGGGTACCATCGGGTTTAACGCCTTCAAACACAAAAGTTTCTTCGCGATCACCTGAAAGCGCTGAAACACCATAGAGGTCAAGCAATCCGTTTGAACCTGAATACATTTCTCCACCAGATTTCCAATCCATGGTTGCCGTTAAAGCAAAGTTTTTATAGGCGAACCTGTTGGAAAAGCCAAGGATAAAATCAGGAGATACCTCGCCAATAACTGCAGGAGCTCCGTCCATTGGCATACCGTGGTTCCATGCGCCTGGATCGTCAACAACCATAATGTTGCCATCGTCATCACGCAGGAAGGAACTTCCGTAAATAACCGGGAAAGTACTACCTATACCAGCCCTGACCTGTGGGGTTACAAAACCGCCGAGGAAAATACTCTCAACACCTTCAGCAAGTTCATTTACCTGATTGTCGATTTTTGAGAAGTTAACGGTAAAATCCCATTTAAATTCCTGAACCATTACAGGGGTAGCATACAATACGATTTCATGTGCATTGGTTTGGATTTCTCCGGCATTGGTAACCAATGCGGCTGCACCTGTTGAAGCTGCAATAGGAACCTGGAAAATCTGATCGGTAACCAACTGATGTGAGTAACTGTAGTCAACACCTAAGCGATTGTTGAAAAATTTCAGCTCTGTACCCAACTCATAGGATTGGGTGTTCTGTGGTTTGAGTTCAGGGTCATATTGTACGTTGTTCGATAGGTAAGAACTCATACCACTAACAGGGTACTGCACCGGGGTGGATCCCCAGAAACCGCCTTCATAATTGGGTGAAGTAAAAAAGTTCTGTAGATATTCTCCTGCTTGTCCAACCTCTGCATAGGATACACGAACTTTGGCAAATGAAAGTACGGGCATATCGCGAAGACTCTCCAGTTCGGTAATAACAAAACCGAGAGAAGCAGATGGATAGAAGAAGAAGTTATTGTCGCGTGGCATGGTTGAAACATAGTCCTGACGACCGGTGATGTTCAAATAGAGCATGCCTTTATAATCGAGAGAGACGTTTCCGAAGAAACCTACGGTGCGATCTTTCAATTGGGTTTCGTCAGCTTGCTGTATTTTGGTATTGCCGATGTGAGCCCAGCCACCAAAGTTGAAGCCGGTTCCGTATTCATCATACAGTTTGCGGTTACGCTCATTGAATTCATTACCAATCAACGCGTTGAAATTCAAATCTTCGGTGATTTTCCAGGTGTAGTTCATGGTAAGCAGTGAGTTGATCGTTTGTGAAGAAACGCCGTAATTGTTAATCTCACCGGTACTACCCCTATGTCCGTACTCAAAAATGTCCTGGTAATGCGAAGTATAAGCATCGGTTCCAATCTGGTAACGGGTATTCAGACTCATGTTATCGGCAATGTATGGGCTATATTCAACAAATCCATTACCAAAGAAACGGTCAGTTGTTTCGGTAAATATATTGTTTACAGCTCCCCAGTAAGGATTGTCGAAGGTAAGTGAACGATAATAAATCTGTGAATAAGGATCAGAAGGCAAATTGTAAGGTGTGCCTTTCAGGTCGTAGTTTGCAGGAGCGGCATAAACACCGGCCAGTGATGCATCATTGGCGGCAGGTAATTTATCAATGGAAGTTCTTGCATAGTTTGAAGAGAATCCCATTTTCCACTTTTCATTGAGTTTGGTTTCGCCTGCAGCTTTTGCATTCCAGCGGTCCATACCTGTTGAAGGTACAATACCGTCCTGTGTTGTATTACCAATACCAAAAGCGATGTTGCCCTTATCATTGGCCTGGCTGATATTTAAAGAAGTGGTCGTGGTCATACCCAAATCGAAATAATCGCCAAAATTGTCATATGTCTGAGGTGTTACCCATGGATCCAGGCCTGCTTTTTCCCGCTGAGGAACAAAATACATGCCGGGATGTCCCTGAGAATTGCCGCCGTAATTAGGATCGTCGGGCAAATCAGTAATTTTTGGTCCCCATGAGAATGAGGTATTTGGGCTGTTAAACCCGTAGCTACCCTGAGCATATTCTGTTTGATAATCAGGTGTTCTGGAAACGGTTTCAAAACTGGTGTAGTTAGAAAACGAAATGGCCGGTTTGCCGGTTTTATTTCCTTTTCCACTTTTGGTGGTTATGATGATAACACCGTTTGAAGCCCTGATGCCGTAAAGAGCGGCAGCGGCCTGACCTTTAAGTATATTGATACTTTCAATATCGCTGGGGTCAATATCAACGGCACGGTTGGCAATGTCAGCACCGGTTACACTGTTTCCGGTTGAAAAGTCTGCTGTTGATGAAATTGGCATTCCATCAATAACATACAAAGGTGTGTTGTTGCCTGAAAATGAACGTGCACCACGGATTACAACCTGTGATGAAGCACCGGGCATACCGCTCGAAGGCTTGATTTCAACACCTGACAACTTGCCCTGCAGGGCAGATGAGAGGTTGGATGACCCTGAACGGGTGAGGTCCTCGCTGGAAACTTCCTGGGCGGAATATCCAAGGGCCTTGCGCTCCTTGCTGATACCCAATGCGGTAACAACTACCCCTTCGATGTTCATTACATCTGGTTCAAGGGTTATGTTGATTACACTCTGGCTACCAATTGTAACTTCTTTAGTTTTCATTCCCACAAATGAAACCTGAAGAATTTTTCCTCCTTCTGGAATTCTAAGTGAATATTTCCCACTCAAATCGGTAGTAATACCGACAGTAGTTCCTTTAACAATTACTGTAGCTCCGGGAATTCCTGCGTTATCCTCGGAACTGGTAACTGTACCAGTAACGGTGGTTTGTGCCAAAACAACCTGCACTCCTGCAAATATCAGTAGTGCAAGCATCATTGCAAATTTTCTCATAGTGTGTGTTTTTGATGAGTAAATTGTTAAACAATAGGTGTTTAGTGAAAAATTGTGATCAATTTTGGTTGTTTTTTTAGTTGTTACTTTCTAACCAGACCTCCTTCTTATAGTTATTATCGAGTGAAAAACTATGCAATTATAGCATTATTTAATCAGTTTCAAGTGCAAACTTAATAAAAAACTAATTGAAACAACAATATTTTAGAAGCTTGGGTAATCAGTAATGTTAAAGCAAAGATAAAAATTGTTAAAAAAGCCTAAACCATAATTGGTTCCTTTAACGAGTACCGTGGCACCAGGGATTCCAGTCCCATCCTCCGCATTGGTTACCTTACCCGTAATGGTGGTTTGTGCCAGTACTAATTGCGCTCCGGCAAAAATCAGAAGCGCCAGTACCATTGTAAATTTTCTCATAGCGTGTGTGTTTGTTGGTTTAAATTTAACGGTTATTTGTTAAAACTGGTGAAAAGGAAATGTGCTAGTTATTCCCGGAAAAACCTCCTTTTTTATGTTTATAATTAAATTGAATTGTGCAGCTTTACTTACAGGATGGTTCTGTTCAATAACAGGATGCACAGAAAAATGTACTCCTGAAAATGTAGCTGAATCCAGCCTGTTTATTTTTTCATTATTCCCAGATTTATTCCATAAAACAGGATAAACAGGGTAGTGAAAAACAGTTCATTTAAATCGAAGCTTTCTGAGCCAGCAAACAGTAAGGGGTAGTTGAAAAGTAGAAATTGAGCAATAAAATAAAGATAAAATCCTTTTTTATTCAGGAGCCACATTATAAATGCCCCTGAAACTGAGAGTAAGTGGAGTATAATGAGCGATATGAGGTGTATTGAACCGTAATTATGTCGGTCTGAGTACAAAACAGGTATCCTGTGAATTTCATATCCAAATAATGAAGTTAGAAGGATAAAAATCCAGAATCCACCTGCAATAATTGACAAAGAACAAACAATCTTTAATGAAATTGCTTTTAACGAGGAGTTATTGTCGATTTCAGATTTTTCGGAGGCCAACTTCTCATTTCTTTTGGACAATGACAAAAAGCTTGTTTTTAACGGCTAATGTATGGAAATATATTATTGAAAGTCAACAATAAGTTAAAAAAATATAAAAAATGTTAATAAATAGGGCTTTCCGAGCCGTTTTTACCGCATAATTCTCGAATTCAGTCCATAAGCGAGTATAAAAGAGGCGGTTAAAAGCACGGTTGTGAATGGTGTTTGATAACCTTTGATCATCAATAAAGGAACTATCAGCATCACCAATTGGGCTGAAGTGTAAATATGGAATCCCTTTTTGCTGAGTTTCCACATGTAAATCGCGCCAAGCAGTGACAATGCATAAAGCAGACCCATGACCATAAAAAATTCTTTGCCGGCTGTTAGAACCAGTTGAATCATCTCCTCAATATTTGGAACGGGCGATTGTTCTGCGGCCAGTGGAATCAAATCATAGGCAAGAACAATGAAAATGGATGAAATTACCGATATTCCGCTGCCAATAAAAGTAAGAATGCAAAGTAAAGTCAGGCCTGGCGGACGTTTTCCTGTATATAAAGGATTGTTGTGATCTTCAATGGGTTCAGTTTCCATGGGTATTTTGAGATAGAGATAATAGCAGTCCGCCTTTGGCGGACTGCGAAATTATGAAAAATGTCCATATTGCCTTCATCCCGGCACGTTATTTCTGCGATAAGGAAAATGAGGTCAATCGGCTTTTATGAAGATTATTCCAGCGATCCTAATAAAGCTTCAACTTCGGAGAGTATCTCGCATGATTTAACCAATGCTTTCATGGCATTGTGGTCATTATACAGCGGACGGTCAATGTCGAGGAATGCTACATGACGACGTATCACCTCTTTGGCCTTGGTAACGCCCTGTCCAAAGGCATATTCCCTGAAGTCAAGTGCCTGGGCTGCTGCCATCATTTCTATGCCAAGGATTCCATAAGCATTATCGAGAATCTGGTTGTTTTTTAAAGCAGTGTTCATCCCCATCGAAACAAAATCTTCCTGGTCGGCTGCGGCAGGAATGGATTGTATGCAGGCCGGTGCCGAAAGGATGCGTTGTTCCACTATTTGCATATCTGCGGTATATTGACTGAGCATTAATCCCGAGAACATACCGGCTCCTTTGGTGAGGAAGGCTGGTAAGCCCACGCTGAGTGCGGGATTGTTGAGGCGGTTCATGCGTCGTTCCGACATCACACAAACCATGGTGATTACTGTTCCGGCCATTTCCATGGGAACAGCTACCGGTGTTCCCTGAAAATTGGCTCCGGAAATCTGCAGGTTTAAATCAGGGAAGAAAATGGGATTGTCACCAACGCCATTCAATTCAATTTCAACTTGTGATTTCGCATAAGCCAGTGCATCATGCGCCGCGCCTATTACCTGTGGTGTCGAACGCATGGAGTAGGCATCCTGAACCTTACATTTAACGCGGTTTTCGGCCAGGTCGCCGCCTTCTACCATGCTGCGGATGGCTTTCGCGCTGCGCACTGCACCTTTAAAGCCCCTAACTTCATGCAGAAGCGTGTTGTAAGGTTTCATGTTTGCTTTCAAGGCTTCGAGTGACATGGCCGCAGCTATTTCTGCTTGTTTCAGGAAGTTGTTGGCATCGTGAAGAAAAATAGCGCTCATGGCAGTGAGTACGTTGCTGCCATTGATGGTTGCTAAGCCATCGCGGGCTTTCAAACCTGGAATGGGAATGCCGGCTTTGTCCATGGCTTCCCGACCTTCAAGCAATTTGCCTTTGTAGTATGCCTTTCCTTCGCCCATCATCAGCAGGGCAATTTGCGACATTGGCGCCAGGTCGCCACTCGCACCTACAGAACCTTTCTCACAAACATATGGAGTTACACCCTTATTGAGCATTTCAACCAGTGTAAGGGTGATTTCAGGTCTCACGCCCGAATTTCCGTGCGCATGAACATTGATGCGGCCAAGCATTGCTCCGCGGACGTGTTCCAGGGGCATAGGATCGCCAATGCCTGCAGCATGATTGTAAATCAGGTACTTTTGAAACTCTTTAACCTGATCGTCATTGAGTACGACTTCTGAAAATTCTCCAATCCCGGTATTTACGCCATACATAATTTCGCCGGCAGCAATTTTTTGTTCCAGCATATTTCTGCATGCATGGATGCGTTGGATTGCTTCGGGGTGCAGGTCAACTTTTTTACCGTGTCTTGCTACATCAACCACATCCTGTATGGTTAAGCCGCTTCCTTTGATAATGAGTGTCATAATGAATTGCGTTTTAAAAGGTTACCTCAAAGGAATGGAAAAGAAACCAGTTGACCAAATGGCAAGGATGATTTTTGAGCTTAATTTAGAAAGTACGCCGGGGGCATTAGAATCTCAGGCAAGGAGATCACTTTATTGACTAATGGAATGTTGGAATAAGGGAAGTTTATCTGCCTGAGTGGAACGGCGGCGGGGATGGGAAGATGAGCTGAAATTGTGAAGTAACTTTTACAGGGATAAGTTAGGGGAGGTGAAATTGGCAAGGAGGGCGTATTGATCGTTATTCCAGTAAACTAAAACAAAATAATAATAATCGGATCAATACCTGATCAACTAACGACTGACCGGTAAGCTAAAGCTAAAGGTGCTACCTTTGTCTTGAATGCTCGTAATCCATAGCTCTCCGCCATTTTTCTCAATAAATTGCCTGCAAAGGATTAGCCCAAGCCCAGTTCCTTTTTCGCCAATCGTGCCAGCGGTTGAGGAATAATCGTCTGTTAACAGGAACTTTATTTTATCTTTTGGTATTCCAATTCCTTCATCTTTGATGCTGATATAAATGAAATCATTTTCAGCCCTTGAATCCAGCGAAATATTCCCTTTTATGTGAGAAAATTTTATTGCATTGGAAAAAATATTTCTGATAATGATCTGCACCATATTCCTGTCAGCAAAGGCTAGCAGTGAGCTTTCTATATTGTTCTCAATTATTAGTTGTTTATCGTCAGTCTGAGCTTTATAAAGAAGTGTAATCTCACTTGCAATTGACCTTAAATTTATGGTCTCTGGATTGGTTTTGGTCTCTTGCAAGTTTGTTTTCGACCAGTTGAGCAGGTTTTCAAGCAATTCGTTGGTCTGATTGATTTGCCCCGTAAGCCCCGGAAGAATCTCTTTAAATTCACTTTCAGTAGCATCACCGTTCTTTAACAATTGAACCATGGCTGTTAGGTTTGCCAACGGGCCACGCAGATCATGAGAAATAACGGAAAATAATTTATCTTTTGTTTTATTTGAGGACCTGAGGGCTTTTGTCTTAATGGTAAGTTCATCTGTTTTATTTGTAAGATCTTTGATGTGTGCCGCAAGTGCATCTTTTTGATTTTCAATAATAATGTCTTTTTTAATGTGTACCAGGTTGGTTTGCCAAAGGATAAGCGAGAGTGTCCAGGAAACAACAATAATGAGCAGCCCGTGCGTAGTATTGGAAAATAGTAAAACATTTTCGGGTGAAAAGTAGTGAAGGGATACTGTTAAAAAGCCAAAGCCAAAAATGTAGTAAATTGCGGAATACAAAGGGGACATATAAATTAACAGGGCCGCCAGAATACAGGCTATGAGAAATGAAATAATATCATTTGATATGATTTGATCAACCCCTGCCAATGCAGCACCTGAAATTAAAATTATTAAAAACGCGAAGTGGGGGAGAAGTTTACTTAAAAGGGTCTCTGGCTTTTTATTGTTTTTTAACTTTACGGCAGTTAACCCAAAAATGAAAAGAAATATTATTATGAAGGAAAATACATAAAGTAAATATGATTTCCATAGGGAGGCATCCGTTTCATTCTGCACATCTTTAAAATAAAAAATGGCAAATAAGAATATATATAAAGGAACTCCTATGTATAAGAAGTATTCAATCCTTAGAAGATTTTTAGCGTTCTGCTCTTCCCTGGCTTTTGATTTTGTGGCTGAATCAAAAGTGAATTTATCAATAAGGTTACGCTTGAGGTCGAAACTCATCATAATTAAATTAATTGTAAATCACTTAGGAAGTATACATTAGAATAATTGATATTAAGACCAAAGGTAAAACAAAACCTTGTTCTGTTATAAGATAGTTGTGTAAATCGGGGTATTAATTATATAATTCTGATAATAAATATATTATAAAATGTATACTGTGGGTTTTGCGAATTTTTTTTGGAAATCATCAATCCTGACAGGGTGTATTTACTGTCAGGGTTGATGATCTCAATTTTATCCTTACTCTGGAAAATCAAATTGTATTTGTTGGATAAATTCTACTGTTTTCTCAATCTCTGTGTACATCACTTTGTCATCCTTAATGAAGGGTACCAGGCTTCGGTATTCTGAGATAAATGCATTCAGGAAGGGTGATGTTTTTGATGCATCCCTGAAATCGAGTGCCTGAGCTGAGGCGAATAGCTCTATGGCCAACAGCCGCTCAAGATTTTTAACCACACGCAGTGTTTTGGTGGCGGCATTGGCGCCCATGCTTACATGGTCTTCCTGCTCGTTGGATGAAGTAATGGAATCTACAGAGCAGGGTGTTGCCAATTGCTTGTTTTGGCTTACAATGCTGGCTGCGGTGTACTGTGGAATCATAAAGCCTGAGTTTAGACCGGGGCGGGCGACTAAAAATTCAGGCAGGCCGCGTTGACCGGCAATCAGGCGATAAACCCGGCGTTCAGAAATATTTCCAAGTTCCGCAAGGGCAATGGCCAGAAAGTCGAGGGCAAAAGCCAAGGGTTCGCCATGAAAGTTCCCTCCCGAAAGTACCAGGTCCTCATCCGGGAAGATGGTGGGATTATCGGTTACGGAATTGATTTCGGTATGAATTACTGACGATACATAATTAATGGTATCTTTTACCGCACCATGCACCTGTGGAATACACCGGAAGGAGTAGGGGTCCTGGACTTTTTTATCGGGATTTTGAATGTGTTGGCTGCCATTAAGCAGGTTGCGGAAATTTTGAGCGGTCTCAATTTGTCCCTGGTGTGGGCGAATGGTATGCAATTGAGGCATAAACGGGTCAATACGTCCGTTGTAGGCTTCCAGCGAGATGGCACCGGTGATGTCGGCGAGTTGTGATAACTTTTGTGCATTCAATAAAATATGCACGGCATGTGCGCTCATAAACTGCGTGCCGTTGAGCAGGGCCAGCCCTTCTTTCGATTGCAAAGTGATAGGTGCCCAGCCTTTCTGCTTCATTATCTTTTTGGTGGGGACGACTTTTCCCTCAACCCGCATTTCGCCCAGTCCGAGTAAGGGAAGGCTTAAGTGAGCCAAAGGGGCGAGATCACCCGAAGCGCCCAAAGAGCCTTGCTCATAAACAATGGGTAATAAATTGTGGTTAAAAAATTCGATCAGCCGCTCCACTGTTTGCACCTGAACTCCTGAGTTTCCTGAAGAAAGAGCGTGTATTTTAAGCAGTAACATTAGTTTTACAATCTGACCATCCACTTCATCACCGGTGCCACAGGCATGTGACATTACCAGGTTTTCCTGAAGTTTGGTCAGGTCTTTTGCCGAAACGTTGATGTTGCAAAGAGATCCGAAGCCGGTGGTAATACCGTAAATGGGTTCACTGTGGCTTTCAAGTTTGTTGTCGAGGTAGGTCCGGCAATGTTGAATCTTTTGTTTGGCTTCATCAGAAAGGACAAGTTTAAGGTCCTGTGCGATGATCTGTTCAATGGTATTAAAATCAAGTGATGTTGAGCTAATAGAGAATGTATTCATGACAAATGAAAATTAAATCGTTTTGGTAAAAAAAATAAAGAATTATAAAGCAGCACAAACCTGAGTGAGGCCGGCCCGGTTTATTTTTACCTTAAAACGAAGGTTCCAGTTGTTCATAAATTTTCAGTAATGTAAGTAATGAGTAAGTCCGGGCTTAACGTATGTTGTTCGCCGGTTTTCATGTTTTTTAGAATATAACCACCTGTGGTGCGTTCGTTTTCACCTATGATGATGACCCAGGGAATTTGTTTGCTGTCGGCATAGGAAAATTGCTTTTTAATTTTGGCATTGTCAGGATACAATTCGGTGTTTAAGCCGGTTTTCCTGAGTTTAGCCGCCATCTGGATGCAGACTTTTTCTTCTTCGCTACCAAAATTTACCAGCAGGACCTGAGTGGATGATGCTGTGGCTTCCGGGAAAAGGCTCAGTTCTAACATCACATCATAAATACGATCTGCACCAAATGAAATGCCTACACCTGAAATACCAGGTAGTCCGAAGATTCCGGTTAGGTTGTCGTAACGGCCGCCGCCACATATACTTCCCATAGGAACATTTGCAGCTTTTACTTCGATGATGGCACCAGTGTAGTAATTGAGTCCACGGGCTAAAGTGAGGTCAAGTTCAAGCGTACTTTGAATTCCCATTGCTTCCGAAAGTCGAAGTACTTCAGCGGTTTCAGCAATTCCTTTCTGACCTTCTGCGCTGGTAGCCAGTACCTTTGCCAGTTGCTCCAGTTTTTCAGTATTGCTTCCGGAAAGTTGAATGATGGGTTGTAACTGCTCGATGGCCTGATTGTCAATGCCTCGTTCTGCCAACTCTTCATTTACCTTTTCAAGGCCAATCTTATCAAGTTTATCCATGGCCACCGTGAGATCGGTGATTTTATCGGCATGACCAATAATTTCAGCGATGCCCGCTAAGATTTTGCGATTGTTGAGTTTCAGTATCACTTCTATACCAAGCTGACCGAAAACCTGATCGGCAATCTGAAGCAATTCGGCTTCATTGATGAGGGAATCTGATCCAATCACATCGGCATCGCACTGATAAAATTCGCGGTAACGTCCTTTCTGGGGGCGATCAGCACGCCATACCGGTTGAATCTGGTAGCGACGGAAAGGAAAGGTAATATCATTGCGGTGCTGTACCACGTAACGGGCAAATGGTACGGTGAGGTCATAACGCAGGCCTTTTTCGCTGATTTGAGTGGCCAGCCGATTCGCATTTACTTCCTGCAACTCTCCCTGATCTACTGAGCTAAGGAAATCGCCGGAATTTAATATTTTAAAAAGCAATTTGTCGCCTTCTTCTCCATATTTGCCCAGTAGGGTGCTGAGGTTTTCCATAGCCGGCGTTTCAATGGGTTGATAGCCAAATTGTTCGAAAACCTTTCTGATGGTGGCAAAAATGTAGTTGCGCCGGTTCATTTCAGTGGGCGAAAAGTCGCGCGTACCTTTGGGTATGGAGGGTTTGTTGCTGCTCATGGAATGGGCACTTCAATTAGTTTTTTAAATACAGGCGAATGTCAATGCCTGAAGCGCGGCAAAAGTAAGGATTTTTCAGCTTATGGGCAGGTTTAAAGTTGAAATCAGCTTCGTTAAATAGTAAGTGGCTTCGGGCGAACCTTCTGGTGGTGCCCAGGTGGCAAAATTTTTGTCCTCAGTTGGATTGTATGGTCCATCCTTAAGTTCATAGGCCACAGAACCAGGCTCCAGTGAAATTACGGTATGATAGGTGCGCTCCGGAATTTCTACACCTGGGCAATCTCCATCCGGCTTTATTATTGTATGGTCACGAATGTTCCCCTTGTCATCAAATTCAACCAGGCAAATGGTTCCTTTCAGGGCAAAAAATACCTCGCGTTTATCAGGATTTTCATGCTTGTGCGGACAGATATAAGTTCCCGGTTCCATGGCATTTAACATTCGTTGAAGTGTGTCTTCCGATCCTGAATGGAAGTTGTAATTCATCCGCAGCCGAGGAGATTGCTTCGCCTGCCGGCTAATGGTTTTGAGTAAATTGTGATCAATTTTTATCATAGGATTTACCGATTGTACTGCATTTCACGCGGGGGCACTGTGACGCAAAAATATGCTGTGAATTTAAAAATCATTCATCTCTTCTCTGGTAATACATGAATAAACACCCTTTGGCACAGAAAAAACCTTATTTGTTCTTAAAACCCCATCAGCCATTGCGCCACAATTCCAATAAAAATGGCGGCTGCAAAGCTGATCATGGTGCCGAGCAGTATATATTCGGCCCCTTTTCGATTGTTACTTTCGCGGATGTCGCCAAACCGGAGTATGGATTTGGCTGCTATCAGGAAACCAATGGCCGAAAACTGATTTACAAAGATAAACGTAAGGATCAGCAACCTTTCGAGCATGCCAATGTAACGGCCGGCATCCTTTAATCCTTCGGGTTGATTGCTTTCTATCTGCCACTGTCTGGTGAATTGCGCAATGATAATCCCCATAGGCCAAAGCACGGCGAGGTAGGCGCCGACATAAATCCACAGGTTAATATTCCCGAAAAGGAATCCGCAACAACTATAACCTGTATTTAACGATGGAAGATAGAGCGTAACCGCTAATGCGGTGGCCGCGAGGTGCAGTGCCTGATCAGTGAAAAATATGGCGGTGGTATCTGGGGCGTATGATTTCAAAATATCGGTAATGGCATGGGCAGCAAAAATAAACAACGGAATGGCCCAAACATAATGGTAGCCGGACAAGGCCCATGACAAAAGCGCCACTATGCCCGCGTTCAGGTACAAATAGCGCGATTTCCATTTTTTTGCCTGACGGTTTTCGATCCACGATCTCTTCTGAAAAACAAAATCACCTGCTACATGGGCTATCAACAGCCTCACAAACAGCGATATTGTTTCGGAGTCAAAAAAGTTAATCGTTTCCATCTCTTTTACATTTTAGGTGTTGAAAAGGTTGTCAGATTATAGCCTTGTGGGGTTATATTTTCATTATATAGCCTTGCAGGGCTATATTCGTACTTTATAGCCTTGTGGGGCTATATTTGTACTTTATAGCCTTGTAGGGCTATATTTTAACTTTACAGACTTATAGGTCTATAGCATTTAAAGAAACTGCAATCCATTCATTGTAATATAACATCAACTGTTCAATGGCACTCCACCCCATTGCATTGATTTTGGCTGTTATGGTGGGCTGCCGCGTTTTGGTTGCCAGTGCTATTTCGGCCTGACTCATGGGTTGCAACAAAAATGGCAGCAGTTGGCATTGGCTGGAAGTCCAGCGGCGGATGATATCATCTGCAAGCATAAACCCAACATTCAATCCACGGTCAGTTTGCTTGTTCTCAGAAGTAAATCCTGTGAGGCGTGGTGCTTTAAGTTCTTCGAGCAGCCGTCCCGAAAGGTTGAAAGCTTCCCCGCTGCTTTCGGTAATGTTATCGGCCAGGTGGTTCACCTTTGCGATGGCTATGCCGATGCGGGCATCCACCGACTTACTGAGTGTTGCTGGATATGCGCTACGCAATCCTGCCCTGATGATCAGCCATGCCCGGACGGCACAGGCCGGTTCGCAAATTACCTGAAAACTGTCCCCTCTGAAAATGCTGAATTGGGTGGCGAAATCTGCCGGTTGGCAAATGGGATCAATGGAATGAAAAATGGCCGTTAGTGCCCCGGGCAGGCGTTTTAGGTCGGCCGTTGACATACGCGACGATTTTACAATATCACCGGTGAGCACCGCATACAATGTTGTTTCCATAGCTAAACCTTGAGTTTTTTATATCGGATACGGTGGGGCGAATCGTTCCCCATTCGCTTTTTGCGGTTTTCTTCGTATTCGGTGTAGCCGCCCTCAAAAAATACTACCTGTGAATCTCCCTCGAAGGCTAGAATATGTGTTGCCACGCGATCGAGGAACCAGCGGTCGTGCGAAATGATGACGGCACAGCCGGCGAAGCTCTCTAACCCTTCTTCCAGTGCACGAAGGGTATTTACGTCAATGTCGTTGGTAGGCTCATCAAGCAGCAGTACGTTGGCTTCAGAGCGCAGGGTCAGCGCCAGGTGCATACGGTTGCGTTCACCGCCTGACAGTACCCCGGCTTTTTTGCCCTGATCGGCACCGCTAAAATTGAAACGTGCCACATAAGCTCTCGAATTGAACAACTTGCCGCCCAACTGCAGGTTCTCGTTGCCTTCAGATATTACTTCCCATACATTTTTTCCGGGATCAATGTCTGTATGTGCCTGATCTACGTAACCTAACTGAACGGTTTCACCCACAGAGAAGGTGCCGTTGTCGGGTTGTTCCAAACCCATAATCAAGCGGAAAAGGGTGGTTTTTCCTGCGCCGTTGGGGCCAATAATGCCCACAATTCCGGCGGGCGGCAGGCTGAAACTCAAATTCTCAAACAGCAGTTTATCTCCAAAGGCTTTGGAAATTTCATGGGCTTCAATTACCTTGTTGCCAAGGCGGGGTCCATTGGGGATGAAGATTTCCAGCTTTTCTTCTTTTTGTTTGGTATCCTCGCTCATCAGGCGCTCATAAGAAGCAAGTCTGGCTTTTGATTTGGCGTGGCGTGCTTTTGGGGCCATACGCACCCATTCCAATTCACGTTCCAGCGTTTTACGCCGTTTTGATTCTGTTTTTTCTTCCATGGCCAGGCGGTTGCTTTTCTGCTCAAGCCATGAGGTGTAATTTCCTTTCCAGGGAATGCCTTCTCCACGATCGAGCTCAAGTATCCATCCGGCTACATTGTCGAGGAAATAGCGGTCGTGGGTTACGGCAATTACGGTGCCTTTATATTGGCGAAGGTATTGCTCCAGCCAGTCAATGCTTTCAGCATCCAGGTGGTTGGTTGGTTCATCTAGTAAAAGAATATCGGGTTCCTGCAAAAGTAAACGGCACAGAGCCACGCGGCGGCGTTCTCCTCCAGAGAGTGTTTTTACATTCTGGTCGGGGTCAGGACAGCGCAGGGCATCCATGGCACGTTCCAGTTTGGTGTCAAGTTCCCAGGCATCGTGCTGATCAAGCAGTTCGGTGAGGCGACCTTGCTCCTCAATGAGGGTGTTCATCTCGTCGTCGCTCATGGGTTCGGCAAAGCGATTGTTTACTGCTTCGTAAGCTTTCAACAACTCTACGGTTTCTGCAACCCCTTCTTCCACAATTTCTTTCACGGTTTTGGAGTTGTCAAGCTCCGGTTCCTGTTGTAAAATGCCCACCGAATAACCTGGCGAAAAAACAACTTCGCCCTTGTATGATTTGTCCAGTCCGGCAATAATCTTTAACAGGGTTGATTTTCCGGAGCCATTTAGTCCAATGATGCCGATTTTTGCTCCATAATAAAATGAAAGGTAAATGTCTTTTAATATCTGTCGGTTCGGTGGAATGACTTTTCCAACGCCAACCATCGAAAAAATAATTTTTTTATCGTCTGCCATTGTGATTTTAGTGTTTTGCGCAAACTTAAGAAAAATATTGCCACGTTTTTAAAGTCAGCCATAGCCGATGACCATTCTTCCTGCAAAAATATCGCTACTCAATTCATTAGCGGGAAGGAAGTACCGGTCAATAATACGATGCGCCGCATCTGTTTCCCGCTTTAAGAAAATGGTAAGCAAAAAGGGGGAAACATTTTGAAATGAATGTTGAAAGATTACCTTTGCTGTTAATCTATCGGCTAAGTATTCTGGATGTTCTAAACAGAGTTAACATAGCTGATCTTTTGTCTCACCATATTAAATCAAGGGAATGAAATTATCTTTCTACAGATTAATAAGTAAAAATCTAAGTCTGTTGGTTATAGTCTTATTGATTTCAGGTAGTTTAATCACAAAAAACTGTTCAGCCCAGGCTGCTTTAATGTCGATGATATTTGGTGACAAGGTGGCTACAGAAAATTTTCATACAAGCCTTGATTTAGGAATGAATTTTTCTGCACTTCCGGGCCTGGATAAAGGTACCTACAAACATGGCTTTTATTTAGGTCTGGGTACCTTTATCAAAATGAACGAAAAATGGGCATTGACCCCTGAATTTAAGCCTTTATCTCAACGGGGAGCAAGGAAAGTCAATCCAATAAGGGTTTTTGAAGGAGTAGCTGATCCCAGGTATGATATCATCCTGAACTACATTGATGTCCCTGTTTTGGTTCAGTACAGAATTTCTACAAAGTTATTTGTTTCGGCCGGCCCACAGATTAGTTTACTGACAAAGGCATTGCAATCGACCGCAGGAACAGCAGAAAGCCCTCACAATGATGTAAAAATACTGGAAGATTTTACCGACTCATTTAATAGACTCTATCTTTCAATTCCTCTTGAAATTGGATATTCCATTCATGATATATCTAATAATCAGGATATGAATATAAAAATAAGGTACTGTATTGGCTTGAATGAAGTAATTGCCGATGAAGCCTTTGCTTCCAGCAATATTTCTTCCTTTCAGGTATTTCTGAGTTTTCCATTTATGAAGTAGGAACTTTTTGTGGAGGCACAATAAATCTTTCTGCAAACAAACATCATAAGTGCTGATTACCCTTTATTATAACGATGAATTGACGCTGTAATTTGTTGTTTTGCGACTTATTTATAAAGAGTATAGATAGACGGGTTCAGGCCCGGACTGCTTAATTTTTTATAGTTTTGTTCCGTAATGTTTTAGCAGTTATATTGCCAAAATGGAAACAACTTAAAACTTTAAAATAGAGATGCAAAAATTATTGTTACTTGGCGACGAGGCAATTGCCCAGGGAGCCATTGATGCCGGTTTATCCGGGATTTATGCCTACCCAGGTACTCCGTCAACAGAAATTACTGAGTATGTCATGCATTCAAAAGATGCAAAATCAGGGAAAGTCGTTGCTTCATGGGGCGCAAATGAAAAGACAGCTATGGAAGCTGCCCTTGGAATGTCCTATGCCGGTAAGCGGGCTATGGTTTGTATGAAACACGTGGGGCTGAATGTAGCTGCCGATGCTTTCATAAATTCTGCTATCACCGGTGCAAATGGCGGTCTTATTGTTGTTGCAGCCGATGATCCATCAATGCACTCCTCGCAAAACGAGCAGGATTCCCGTTTTTACGGGAAATTTGCCATGATTCCGATTCTTGAACCGGGAAACCAGCAGGAAGCCTATGATATGGTACATTACGGCTTCGAATTAAGCGAAAAATATCGCATTCCTGTGATGTTGCGTATCACAACGCGTCTGGCACATTCCCGTTCGGGTGTGGCACGAAAAGAAGTACGTGCCCAGAACGAAATCAGGCTTCCCGAGAACCTCAGGCAGTTTATTCTGCTCCCAGCCAATGCCCGTCGACAATACAAGGGACTGTTAAACAGTCAGTCTGCGTATGTTCTGGAGTCTGAGAAGTCCTCGTTTAATGTGTTGAAGGACCATACTGATAAAAAATTAGGTATCATTACTTGTGGACTGGCCTACAATTACCTGATTGAGAATTTTAAAGATCATCATGTTCCACATCCTGTGCTTAGGATTGGACAATATCCGCTTCCTGAAAAACAAATCAGGGCCTTTTATGATAGTTGTGAAAGCCTGTTGATTCTTGAAGATGGCTATCCGATTGTTGAGGAGATGATACGTGGATATATGGATAATGGGAAAACTATTCTGGGTCGTTTGGATGGGACCATCCCACGTGATGGCGAATTGAATCCGAACATTGTTGCCCGCGCACTTAAATTAACGGATACTTATGGTCGTGATATTCCTGAAATTGTGAGTAACCGCCCACCTTCACTTTGCAAGGGTTGTCCTCATATATACAGTTATAATGCCCTGAATGAAGCGCTGGCAAGCGTTGGCAAAGGCCGTGTTTTTTCTGATATTGGTTGTTATACCCTGGGTGCTCTTGAGCCGTTTGATGCCATAAATTCATGTGTTGATATGGGCGCCTCCATTACCATGGCCAAAGGTGCTGCTGATGCTGGCCTTGTGCCGGCCATTGCAGTAATTGGTGACTCTACCTTTACCCATTCCGGTATGACTGGCTTGCTTGATGCAGTGGTGGCCAAATCTCCGGTTACAGTTATGATCCTTGACAATGGAACTACCGCCATGACTGGAGGTCAGGATTCTGCAGCACAGGGTAGAATTGAAGATATCTGCGCGGCTATTGGTGTTGAGAGGGATCACATCAGGATTTTGGATCCACTTCCCAAACATCACGAAGAAAATCTGAAGGTGATGAAAGAAGAAATTGCCTATACGGGCGTTTCGGTTATTATTCCGCGAAGAGAGTGTATCCAAACCCTTACCCGGAGAATGAGGGAAACTAAAAAGCAACAAGCAACTGAAAAGACGGAGGCATAAATAATGAAAAAAGATATAATACTTGCTGGCGTGGGTGGACAGGGAATTTTGTCGATTGCCGCCATTATTGGAACTGCTGCACTGGGAAAAGGACTAAATCTTAAACAGGCTGAAGTTCATGGCATGAGCCAAAGGGGAGGAGATGTACAATCGAACCTGCGCATTTCTGACAAAGAAATTGCTTCGGACCTGATCCCAATGGGCAAAGCGGATATGATTATTTCTGTTGAGCCAATGGAGTCACTGCGATACCTGCCCATGCTTGCTCCGGATGGTTGGCTGGTTACCAATACAAAGCCTTACATCAATATTAAGAATTATCCTGAGATGGATACATTGATGGCAGAAATTGAAATGCAACCCCAGCACATTGCATTGGATGCCGATAGTATTGCTCGTGATATGGGTTCGCCCAAATCTGCAAACATGGTTATATTGGGTGCTGCTTCCCCATACCTGGATATGGATTACGTTGCATTGCAGGATGCCATAAGAAGCATTTTTGGACGAAAAGGAGACGAAGTGGTCCAGGTGAATCTTGATGCTATGGAAGCTGGTCGTACATTGGCCCTCAAAAAATAGTTTTTGGTGATTGACCACATTGGTAGTCATACAACTTGCAAATTGATTTTGTAAAATTATCAGAAGCGGGTGATTTCATCCGCTTCTTTACAATATGCTGTTTTTACTGACGTTCTTTTGTCAGTTAACTTAAAAAATGCTGAAGAATGAGATTTGTTACCCGTAAAAGATTGATTGGTGTTGCTGTGTTCATTGCACTTACTTTATTGCTGTTATTTTCTGTCGATTATTATGTTTCAGGCTTAAAGTCAACACCTGTAGAGGAAAATACTTATGAACCCGAAGCAAGATATGAGTTTGGTATAGCAGTTGATTCTCTCATAGTCATTAAAGATGAAATAAAAAACGGAGATAATCTTTCAGCTATTTTGCTTAAGCATCATGTCGGTTCACAAGATATTGAGAAACTGGTTCAACGCTCTCAGGGAATTTTTGATGTGCGCAGCATACGTGTTGGAAACAGCTATACCATTTTGTGCTCAAATGACAGTCTTCAAAAGGCCAGGTACATGGTTTATGAGCAGAGTCCTACCCGTTACGTGGTTTTTGAAACGGGGGATTCAATTCATATTCATACCGGTGAAAAAGAGGTGAAACTTCAAACAAAAACAGCTTCAGGTACAATATCTTCTTCCCTTTGGAACGCAATGATGGATGCTGGTGCATCACCAAACCTAGCCGTGGCAATCTCTGAAATTTATGCCTGGACCATTGACTTTTATGCCATTCAACCAGGTGATAATTTTACTATATTTTATGAGGAATTGTCGGTTGAAGGTGAAAAAATTGGCATTGGAAATATTATGTCAGCCAGATTTTATCATGGAGGAAAGGATAATTATGCTTTTCGGTTTATTCAGGATGGAGTTGCCGATTACTTTGATGAGAAAGGACAAAGCCTGCGTAAAGCTTTTCTGAAAGCACCGCTGAAATTTTCACGAATCAGTTCCAGATTTTCCAATAGCCGTCTTCATCCGGTTTTACGTATCCGCAGACCGCATCATGGAGTGGATTATGCTGCCCCCAAGGGAACACCCGTGCACGCAGTGGGTAGTGGCACAGTTACTGATGTGCGTTATGCCGGAGGTGCAGGCCGAATGGTTAAAATTAAGCATAATGCTACATATACAACCGCTTATCTGCACTTGAGCGGTTATGGTCCCGGAATTAAATCCGGAGTGCGGGTAAGTCAGGGACAGGTGATTGGTTACGTTGGAAGTTCAGGACTTTCAACAGGGCCGCATCTTGATTTCCGGTTTTATAAAAACGGCACTCCCGTAGATCCGTTAAAAGTAGATTCTCCTCCAGCTTTGCCCGTAAAGAAAGAACTTCTGGTAGATTTTAATATCCTGCGCCGAAAGCTTATCCGTGAACATGATTCACTGAATATGCCAAAGAATAGAACGGTGATGCCGATATAGTCGATAGTCGGGTAGTCGGTTGGTCGCTGGTCGGTTAGTCGTTGGTCTGTTAGTCGGAAAATAATGGCTATGCAAGAGACTAAATTTCCTGGGAAAGAAAGCCTGCCTGACCGACTCTATGGATAAGATTTAATACCTGTCGTTTGGTTTGTTGGGCAGGGATGGTAACCCTTATCGAATAGGTGAACCCCTTTGGGGTTTCATTTCCTTCTTCACCATCGTACCCCCAATTCCGCTTCACTTCATTGGGGGTTATTCATAGGTGAACCCCTCCGGGGTTCGCTGTCCAGGTTGTATTGGCACATTCTCAACTTTGCTTCATCTGCCTGGTATCAAGAGCAGACTCGGAATTATAACCATTAAAGGTTATTTCTTTCAGGGCACTGAATCCATAAGATATTCTCATAACCATGATTTCGCTTCGCTTGCTGAGATTGTGTTATAGTCTATTCGCAACCCCAGCGGGGTTTCCCTATGAATAACCCCCGGTAGAGTTCGGCTGCCGAAGGTAACCGAACTCTACCGGGGGAATCGGGGTGAAGGAATTGTGCGCAACCCCAGCGGGGTTGACTTATTCTTTCTTTTTTACGAAAAACAGAAGTGTTGATAGGTGAACCCCTCCGGGGTTCCATTTCCTTCTTCACCATCGTACCCCCAATTCCGCTTCACTCCATTGGGGGTTATTCATAGGTGAACCCCTCCGGGGTTCGCTGTCCAGGTTGTATTGGCACATCCTCAACTTTGCTTCATCCGCCTGGTATCAAGAGTAAACTCGGAATTATAACCATTAAAGGTTATTTCTTTCAGGGCACTGAATCCATAAGATATTCTCATAACCATGATTTCGCTTCGCTTGCTGAGATTGTGTTATAGTCTATTCGCAACCCCAGCGGGGTTTCCCTATGAATAACCCCCGGTAGAGTTCGGCTACCGAAGGTAACCGAACTCTACCGGGGGTATCGGGGGTGAAGAAATTGTGCGCAACCCCAGCGGGGTTGACTTATACTTCTATAAAATTTAAAAGATGAAGATCACCCTTCTCTTTTCCCAATTTTAAAATTTATTAAATTTGTACTAAAGGTAATTTCATAAGTGTAAATTTAAAACCAATCTAAAATGAATAGCTACAGGCAGATATTGTACCACATTGTATTCTGTACCTATAATCGGAATAACACTTTACCCCTGGCCTTTCATGATGAGCTTTATAAATACATCTGGGGCATTATTCAAAACAGAAAAGGGTTTCTCTATAGGATAGGGGGCACAGAAAATCATATTCATATTTTATCGGATTTACATCCCACGGTGTGTTTATCTGACTACATCAAGGACATAAAAACAGCCTCGAACTTGTGGATGAAGAAATCAGGAAATTTCCCATTGTTTGAGTCCTGGGCTGAAGGATCATGTTCACTCACTTATGGCTATCGTGAAAAAGATGTTTTGATTGATTATATCAAAAATCAAAAAGAACATCATAGAAAAATAATTTTTGAAGATGAGTATCGTCAGTTGCTCGAAGAGCATGGAATTGCGTGGGATGAGAAGTATCTTTTCTAATGACGGATATTTGAGGTGATAGGTGAACCCCTCCGGGGTTCGCTGTCCAGGTTGTATTGGCACATCCTCAACTTTGCTTCATCCGCCTGGTATCAAGAGTAAACTCGCAATATTATAACCGTTGAAGGTTATTCCTTTCAGGGCACTGAATCCATAACGTATTCTCATAACCATAATTTTGCTTCGCTTGCTGAGATTGTGTTATAGTCTATTCGCAACCCCAGCGGGGTTTCCATATGAATAACCCCGGTAGAGTTCGGCTGCCGAAGGTAACCGAACTCTACCGGGGGAATCGGGGTGAAGGAATTGTGCGCAACCCCAGCGGGGTTGACTTATTCTTTCTTTTTTACGAAAAACAGCAAAGGTGATAGGTGAACCCCTCCGGGGTTCCATTTCCTTCTACACCATCGTACCCCCAATTCCGCTTCGCCTGCCCGCGTGCGCGAGCATTCAGGCTTCATTGGGGGTTATTCATAGGTGAACCCCTCCGGGGTTCGCTGTCCAGGTTGTATTGGCACATCCTCAACTTTGCTTCATCCGCCTGGTATCAAGAGTAAACTCGCAATATTATAACCGTTGAAGGTTATTCCTTTCAGGGCACTGAATCCATAACGTATTCTCATAACCATAATTTTGCTTCGCTTGCTGAGATTGTGTTATAGTCTATTCGCAACCCCAGCGGGGTTTCCATATGAATAACCCCGGTAGAGTTCGGCTGCCGAAGGTAACCGAACTCTACCGGGGGAATCGGGGTGAAGGAATTGTGCGCAACCCCAGCGGGGTTGACTTATTCTTTCTTTTTTACGAAAAACAGCAAAGGTGATAGGTGAACCCCTCCGGGGTTCCATTTCCTTCTACACCATAGTACCCCCAATTCCGCTTCGCCTGCCCGTGTGCGCGAGCAGGCAGACTCCATTGGGGGTTATTCATAGGTGAACCCCTCCGGGGTTCGCTATCCGTCCCCTCGTTTCTCACGGACGGGGCTTCCCAGGGCTACTTTGTATTTTACTCATCTCAACTCCCACAAAAAAAAGGCCGCACCAGGTGCAGCCTTTTTTAATGGGTATGATGGTGATTTTAGTAAACCATCATTTTGCGGGTTGAGCGCTCGCCGTTGGCAATTACTGAATAAGTGTAAACACCAGCATTCAGGCCAGCAACATTGATTTCAAATGAATGAGTTCCTTCGGTAAGGTTACGTGCAGGAACTTCATATACTTTCTGACCTACCAGGTTGTAAACTTCCAGGCTAACTGAAGCTGTTTTGGCCAGTGTAACTTTTATATTGGTAATATCACTTGCTGGGTTAGGGAAGTTTTGTGAAATAGAAATAGCGGTAACATTATTCGCAACTGGATTAACTCCGATAGAGAAGTCAAAATTGTCGATCATAAAGTCAGGGATGTACTTGTATTGTACAGGTAAGGTTGGGTCAATAACATTATTTACCACTGCCATTTGCTGATAGGCAAAAGGAACAATGTAACCATCACCTGATTCAAAAGCGTAATAGGAGGCAGTTCCCATGAAAGCCTGCAGCCATGCATCAGATAGGAAAGTCACATTGTAAACTTCAGAATAGGTATTTTCAACAACATCCCAGCCAACGCAGAAAATGTCAGGTTGAATATTGTCTACAACGCCTTCAAAATCGGTATCTAACCATGAGAAGAACATTTTGGTACCATCAAGTGAGGTGGTAAGTTGTGAACGGTTGTCCTCGCTGATTGGTTCAACTGCGCCAAAATCACCACGGAAGGTAATTAGGTTGTCACCCAATTTCTGGGCCATCCAGGTTATGCCACCATCTCTTGAAAAAATGTTATATGAGGCAATATATTCGCCAATGTCACCAGTAGTAATAATTGCATAAGGCGTTGAAGTAGCACTATGGATGGCACTAATACCAACAACAACATTGATTACAGGGTTACCATTGAAATCAACGGCAAAGTCGCTGGTGAAGGCAGTTGTAAAAACAATCTCATCCCTTGCAGGAACAGGATCGCCCCAGAATTCAAGCCACTGGTCATCGTCCATTAAACCATTTACAATACCAGGTAATCCATCAGGTCCGCCAAGGGGAACTACGATGGGGTTTTCATCCCAGGTAAGTCCACCGTCAGTGGTTTTGTACAAAATAGGATAATAGGCACTTTCAGTTGCAAACTCATCATCTCCATTATCACTTAAGGTGCAGATGTATCCGGTCATTCCGTCAGGAGCAAAAGCGATACGGCAGTCAGCAATAGATGTGCCATAAACATTAACCGGAGCATAAAGCAAGGATTGGGTCCATTCAATGGCATTATCTTCAATAACGCCTCTGGTGATAATGAGGGTGTCGATGTATTGGTTACCAAGTCCACCAATGAGTGAAGGTTCAACAACAAATACGTCACCGGTAACCGGGTTAACGGTCATAGCGTCGGGAACGTTGTTTCTGAAAGCGCCAACTGTTGGCCAGCTCAACTGAGCTGAAACAGAACCGTCCAGTTTATTGAAAGTTGTACCTAAACCACCCCAACTGGCAGCAGTACCATTGCTTCCATCAAGGATTGGTTGAACGTTAACAGCATAAGCATTGTTGGGATCGGTATTTCCAACAGGATTTACCAAAACGCCTTGTGGGTAACGTGCGTTGGCTCCGGGAGCAACAGTAGGATCGTAAATCTGATTGTTGACGCTCCATGTAGCACCACCATCGGTGGATAAATCATGAGCAATATACCCTGAACCAGGTCCATCAGGTGCACCAAGCATTCTATGGAAGAAAGCAACACTGTTGATGTTTGGGTCTGCCCATAATGCGGTACGTCCACCATTATAAAGACCATAAGCATTGGCTGAACCTCCGATATTCACAACCGTAATGTCACTTGTGCTGCGGTTTGTGTTCACAGTTTGTGCATTTACAATTGATGGAGATTGAACCGGAACTTCTTCAGCAACATCATACATGGGTGCTGAGTAGGCTTTTACGTTCATTTTAGCTTTTGGTAGGGCTTTTTGTGCAAAAAGTCCGGCGCTGATGCAAACAGCACATGCAACGAGTAACAATTTTTTCATAAGCATTATTTTTGTTAAGTGAAACAATATTTCGTCTTGCAATGCAAAACTAATAAAAATTCTAATTTATAAACAATAAAAATACAGGCTTTGTTAAAGTTTTTCAGATTTTTTCAATTTTTATTGCCAATAACTACTTTCCACTAAAGCAATAGATTAAATCCATTGGATTTTAAATTGGACGTACAGTATTGGTTTTTAGTTTGTTTGGCTGTTCGTTAACTTTGTAAATGCGTATGGCAATGGTTATTTGAATAAAATGCTGCAGTTTTGACCAAAATCTTTTGGGTCGCGGATGGTTTTGCTATCCTCTTTGATTATTTGCGCGTATCCATTGGAATAACCGTTGCTTTCTGCTCTTGTCCGGGATGATTGAAAAGGTAGCGATAGGTGATGTGCCTTTTGGCGAAGTCGGCTTCGACAGCTTCGTGCAACTGGCGCATCTTTGGGTTGAAGTCACCTACCCATGATAGTTCTACCTCTGTGTATTTAGGCCGTTTTTTCATTACTTTTTCCATATGCCAGAAGATTCCAGACTCAATGCCAGATTTCTGAAATTTTGGCCTGACACCCATTACAGTGATTCGGGTGCGGGTGAAAATGTTTTTTTTCAATAAATACCAGAACTTGATTTTACCAAAGAGCCCGATATTGCCATTGAAATACCTGAAAATCTGATTGGCATCGGGTATCATCACCAGAAAGGCAATGGGCTGATCCTGGTGATAGGCAAACCAAACAAACTCCTCCTCCAATATTGGTTTGATCTCTTCGAGTGTTTTTTTGAGATCTTCCATAATAATAGGTGTAAAGTTTTCATGAAATTGCCATGCGTCGTCATATACAGTTTTCAAATCCTGCATGAATTTCGCACTATCCTTCCAGGTAAAATGCCTGAACTCGTAACCCGGCCGTTGTCTGACCCAATTGGCAATTTTCCAGAACCTTTCAGGGAAAGGCTTCAAAAGGCTGAGATGATTGGTGACCTGTTCAAAATAAGGCCTGAATCCCCAGGATTCGAAAAACGCCTTATAGTATGGATGGTGATAGTTCATGCCAAAGCTTTGTGGCATATATCCTTCGACCAGTAATCCCCAGAAATTGTCGTTTTCGCCAAAATTTATAGGGCCATCCATAGCTTCCATCCCTCTTTCTGATAACCAGCTCCTACAGTTCTCAAAAAGCATGTAAGCGGCTTCCTGATCGTTGATGCATTCGAAAAATCCCATCCCACCGGTGGGTTGCTGAAAATGGAAGGCCTTTTTTCGGTTGATAAATGCGGCTACGCGGCCAATGGCTTCGTTATTGTCATTATAAAGCACCCACCGGGTAGCTTCACCGTGGGTAAAGAAGACATTTTTTGAAGGATCAAAGACGGACTCAATCATACTGTCCAGTGGACAAATCCAGTTTTTATCGTCTTTATATATGGTTTTACCTATTTGAAGGAAGGCATTGGCCGATTTTTTATCCAGAACTTCGGTGAGGTACATTTAATTGATTTTGTTTGTTTGAAGAGGGCAAAGTTAGGGAAAAGAAAAAGGATTTCTGATTTCCATTAAAGATTCCTCATTGCGCTGCGCTTCATTTGGAATGACAGGCCGTTGGTGGTTTTTAGGGTCGGGCGGGTAGGAAGGGCGGCGCAGCCGCCCTTCCTACCCGCCCGACCCTCCTCTCAACGATACTATCATGTCATCCCGAGCGAAGTGAGGGATCATTGGAATTAAAAAGGTCATTTGATGGGGTTTAGCTGGTTACCGGGGAAAGGGGAATCATCATAATTGTAAATAAAAACCTGGAATTTTTTAAATAATATTGGATATTTCAATAAATTTGAGTGTTAATTTGAAGTTTGATAATTGCAGAACAATGAAATTACATATATATCACGTTTATATTTTATCAAACAAAAACAATACGGTTTTATACGTGGGAGTTACCAGCGATTTGGTTAAAAGGTGTCATCAACATAAAAAAAAGTTGTATAAAGGATTTACTCAAAAATACAATGTTGATAAATTGGTTTATTACGAAGTTTTTGACTTTATTAAAGTGGCTATAAGCAGGGAAAAACAAATTAAGGGATATTCAAGAAAGAAAAAGGATTTATTGATTGATACGATGAATCCTGCCAGAAATGAACTATACAATGATGGGATTATAAAAATGATTCCTCAAGATGAGTGAGTGGTTCCATTAAAGATTCCTCATTCCCGCCAAAAAGCGGGCAGGCCGCTGCGCTTCATTTGGAATGACAGGCCGTTGGTGGTTTTTAGGGTCGGGCGGGTAGGAAGGGCGGCGCAGCCGCCCTTCCTACCCGCCCAACCCTCCTTTCAACTATGCTGCAATGTCATCCCGAACGAAGTGAGGGATCTTATGGCAGGCAACGCGCGTCAACATCTGTTGTCCATACGAACGAATAAAAGATTCCTCATTGCGCTGCGCTTCATTTGGAATGACTGGCCGTTGGTGGT
>JAVEVB010000038.1:0-39661 GCA_034005265.1 Lentimicrobium sp. | reverse complement strand
TAATTGCAGCAATTATATTGAATTTATCCGGTCTTGCTGTTCAAACCACGTTTGGACGACTGGTTATTTTTACAACGCTTGTAATTGTGGGGATAGGAATTAATTTTTATCTGTATTGTAAATTAAGCAGAAAAAGGAACAACTAATTCAAAAGATACTAAAGTTTATTATTAGTTCATCACACTTATATGCTCGAAATATGTTCAGCTTCAATTAGTTGACCTTATTTATTATGGTATGCCCTCTAAGTGGAATTTGCAATTCCGCTTTTATCATCCCTTGCATTCACCTCCGACTCAAAAACCCAAATGCCGCAGCCCATAAACAACCAGACAAGAAACAGCCGGCTCTGAACTATAACTTACTCCCGTCGTATGCCCACTTTAAGTAGAGAGCGCCCCAGGTAAAACCGGCACCAAATGCAGCCAGAATAAGGTTATCACCTTTTTTCAGTTGATTTTCCCATTCCCAAAGGCAGAGTGGTAAAGTGGCAGAGGTGGTATTCCCAAATCGCTGAATATTGATCATTACCTGTTCACGGCTTATACCCATACGTTGAGCTGTAGCTTCAATAATGCGCATATTGGCCTGATGAGGTACCAACCATGTAAGCGTTTCAGGAGTAATTCCATGACGATTCATCATTTGAACAGAAACATCTGCCATTTTTGAAACAGCCCATTTGAATACAGCCTGCCCTTCCTGATAAATGTAATGCTGACGGGCATCAATGGTGTTGTATGTAGGTGGACGCATCGATCCACCGGCTTTTTGATGCAGGTGCACCCTGCCGGCGCCATCACTTTGTAAAATGGTATCCATAATACCAACATCTTCAGTGGTGGGTTCAAGTAAAACGGCTGCGGCACCATCCCCAAAAATAGGGCTGGTTGAACGATCGGTATAGTCAACAATAGAAGACATCTTATCGGCACCCACAACAATTACTTTTTTATGACTACCCGACTCCACAAATTTTGAAGCAGCGGTAAGCGCATATAAAAAGCTGGAACAACCAGCATTCATGTCATAACCAAAAGCGTTACGTATGTTTACCTTATCAGCAATTATATTGGCAACGGCGGGAAAAAGCATATCAGGGGTAACCACACCACAGATTATCATGTCCACCTCTTCGGGTTTGGTGTTGGTTTTGGCCAATAATTGTTTAACGGCTTCAGCGCCCATTTCAGAGGTGCCCTTATCCTCTCCCTTGAGGATACGCCTTTCCTTGATACCAATCCGTGTCATTATCCACTCATCGGAAGTATCAACCATTTTACTGAGTTCATCGTTGGTCAGGATATATTCTGGAACATATCCTCCTACTCCGGTTATTGCAGCTCGTATTTTTGTCATCAGCAATTCAGGTGTAAGTTAGTTTAATTCCCTATAGTCGCAGGAATACGTGAGAGAGCACGTTTAATTTTTGAAGATAATTTTGCCGCGTGAACATCCCTTGCAAGCAATATCATATTCTTGACAGCAGTTTCATTGGAAATACCATGGCCGACGATTACCGTCGAATTGACCCCTAAAATGGGGGTTCCGCCATAATTTTCATAATTGAAACGGGCAAAATAATCATCCATAAGGCCCCGTTTCATCATTATTCGGAACATCCCTTCCAGATTTTTCAAAACCACATTTCCGGTAAATCCATCACAAACAATAACATCGGCTTTATTGCGCAATACATCACGGCCTTCAATGTTGCCAACAAAATTAAAATCCTTGGAACCTTTCATCAGTTGATAAGTCGCCTGGCAAAGCAGGTTTCCTTTACCTTCCTCATGACCTATGTTGAGTAAGGCAACCCTGGGATTATTTATTTTGTAAACACTTTTAGCCGTAAGGGAACCCAGCAGGGCAAACTGGTACATAACATCGGGTTTTGCATCGGGCAAAGTCCCCACATCAAGTAGCACACTTAACCCGCCACTTTCCTGCGGCAACATGGCCGAAGTACAGGGACGGATAACGCCCTGAATATTGTTAACGCTGTAAATTGCCCCTACCAGCATAGCGCCACTGCTTCCGGCACTGGCAAAAGCATCAATGGTTTTATGTTTAAGGTACTTAAAACCAACACTAATGCTTGAATCAGGCTTGCGAACAATTGCATGAGTAGGATGCTCGCCCATACCAATAACCTCAGAAGCATGAACAATATCAAACAACAATGGATCGGCATTGAGCTTCGCCAGTTCTTCAAGGATGATGTTTTTATCACCAAAAAGCACCAACCGATCGCCTGCCGACAAATCCTTTAAGGCCAGGATTGCCCCAGCCACAGTTGCTTTGGGGGCAAAATCACCGCCCATTGCGTCTAGTCCGATTTTCATCTGACTAAATTACGTATAATGAATGAAACAGCAAGAGTAGTGATTAAACTACTGCTGCTTTTTCAATGGCAAGTTTGCCTTTATAATATCCACATTCGCTGCAAACCCTGTGATACAGCACAGAGGCGCCACAGTTTGAGCAGGTGCTGATGGTTGGGGCTACAGCCTTGTAATGCGTCCTGCGTTTGGCTGTTCTGGTTTTCGAAAACCTATGTTTTGGATGTGCCATTTCGTTTGTGTTTTAATTTTATTATTGTTTATTCCAGATTAATATCTTTCAATTTTTCCCAGGGCGAACCCGATTCTTCTTTACGCGACAAGTCATTTAGCTTTTTAATCACCTCAGGGTCACAAGCTGACTCTCCTTTCTCATTTTCAGGGTGTACAACCCGGTAAGGTATCATCAGATGCAGATAGTCGTAAATAAGGCCAGAGATGTCAATGTGTGACTCCCCTTCAGGAATTATAAGCACATCGTCGTCCTCTTCCTTGTATTCGGTTCCAAACTTCACAAAGAATTCTTCCTGCCCAGAGACTTCCAAATCAAAATCATCCAGGCAACGACTACACGTTACCCCGATGTAACCCGACATATCGAAATTAAGCACCAACATACGGTCGCTTTTATCCATGTCAAGTTCTATTTGTACCCCGGCACGAGAAATTTCCGAACTATCGTAATCAGCAAAGAACTTATCGTCAATAAAATAGCTAAACCGGTGATTGCCATTGCTTAAACCCACAAAAGGGATATTGAATTCCTTATGTTTCTGCACTTCAGTATCGTTTTAGGTTTAGGGGCGGCAAAATTAGAAATTTTTATTAAGATTCACAAATAATAATTCCGAACCATTCCCCTTAAAAACAATCCAATGCCTGAACAACTCAGGTTGTATAGCTGAGACTGATTATTTAAACGCCTTTTCAGGAAGACCATCACCTCTCATGCCCAACCGTTCCATGTAGGAAGGATAAGACTTACCAAGCAGCTTGTCTACATAAAGCTTCGCCAGGTATTGCCCCAGCATAAAACCCTGTCCGCGCAAGCCAATAAACAAGCCCAGATCGGTATCAATAATCATTCTTGGTTCAACATAATAACCCGCCCAAACGGCCTGGAAACCAACCGAAGATAAATTTGGAAACCAATTCACAAAAACCTCTGATGCAATTTCAAGAAAATGTTGTGAATTGATTTTTAAATTTTTATCGGTTTCCATGGATTCCACCGCTGGTGAAGCACAACCTATAATCTGGCCTGTTTCGGCCAGTTGCTGACCATACACGGCTACAAAGCCTTTGTATTTCTGCCTGTCGATAATCATATCGAGAGGATTTCCATTCAGCCCCATCATTGGCAACCTTCGGGTAATAAATGCCTGATGTTTTACGGGATACGCGCCCGTTTCAATACCCAACATTCCGGCAAATTTGGCCGCTTCGGGACCCAGAGCATTGATGAAGGTTTCAGTTTCGTACTCGATGAATTTTTTATCGTGATCCTGAACCAATACATGATACTTATTGCCATCCCGACGCACATCAATAATTCGGCAGTCTTCTTTTACTTTTCCCCCGTGCTGAATACCAATGCGACGGATGAGATCAATTACCCTTCCGGGTGTTGCCTGCCAGCAATCACGTGTAATCAACGCTCCAAGATAATTGTTAAGCTTAGGATTGATGTATTGGGAAATCTCAGTAGAAAACTCTTTGGGCGAAACCATATAAGCATCCGACCAGGAACGGCTTTCTTCAAGGGCTTTATACATGGCTTCATCGTGAGCGAAGTTCACGTAATTGATTTGCCTGAAGTTTACATCCTTTATCTTTTGCAAATCCTTGAATATCTCGAGGTTATGCCGTGCAATATCAGCAATTTCGGGCAGGCTGAAAGCTGGCCTACCTCCTGCAATATTCCGCCATGAAGCACCTCGTCCGGAATTTATCAATACCGGTTCCTCCCCTGCTTCGGCAAGGTAACGAAATAAAGCCGACCCTCCTATACCGCCTCCGGCTACAAGAGATTTAACCTTAATGACAGATGGTTTATTGCCTCCCGTACTTGTGAAAACTTCCTCATGAACATTATGGGGATATAACTCGCCCATGGAAAGCTGATTGGAAAGCGGGCCACGGGGTGTGGCTTCACCAACTATGGAAATATCGTAATTTTTCAGGGTTTGTTTCAGACGCCTGATGCATCTTTTGCCCCTGCAGGCGCCCATTCCTAAACGGGTGGTATGTTTAACTTCGTCCACCGAAATAAACTTGCGATCACCAATGGTTTCCAGAATTTCGGAAAGCGTAACATCATCACAATGGCAGACATACATATCTTCCTGACTGCTGTATTCCACCCGGCTCATATCCACAGGCTCGGGATAGTTCTCTTTTACAATAAAACCACGCACCTTCACCAGATCTTCACCATGAACATCCAGCGATTTTACACGGGCAATATTGGTCTTATTGGCTTTTTTCAATATTTTTTCAATGACACCTTCGCCCAGCTTCATACCATTGTTATCAACCAGATAAACCGGAGCATTTGTTTCCACATGATACTCAATGGGCAAAAACAGCCAGTCTTTGGCCACATTGTACCCAAATATGGCAAGCCCCGGGCATTGATACACACAATCCATGCAACCGATACACTTTTCATAATCAATATTTGGGACGGTGCTGGTGGATGTTTTGGTGATGGCGCCGTGTGGACAGGCAAATTCACAAGGATTACAGGCAAATCCGTACAGGCAGTCGATCTGCACAAAAGGTTTGGCCATCATACGTTCTGGTGAGGGTAAGAAAGGTGCTTCAATTACCCTTAAAGGATGCTGCTGAGAGTCGATGTATTCTTTGCTGATACTCAAAAATTCATTGTAATCGAAACGGGTGCCAATTTCACCCATAATTTCAAAAGCAACCTGTTTTCCCCTAAGCACTGCACTGGTACCTTCACCAATACGAATGGCATCCCCGGCACCAAAACAGGCCCGGCCAAAAACTTCATTTCCTTTAATCAGCAGCTGATCGTCAGGCACTAAGCCAGTACAAATATTTATAGCATCAATGCCTGTAATTACTTTTTCAGTACCCAGAACAGGCTTAAAATCAACACATTCAGCTACTACTGCACCTACAATGCCATCATGGTTCTCATTGGGAATGGCTTTAAGCAGAATGTGCGACAACATGATGGGTATGCCCAAACGACGCACCCTGTTTGCCTGAACAGGGAAACCGCCCTCGTATGGCTGGGCTTCAATTATTGCGGTGACTTTTGCCCCTGCCTGCATCAATTGATAGGAAGTAAGGTAGCCAATGTTACCAGCGCCTACTGTGAGAATATTCCTGCCAAGTAAGGTCAACTCCGTATTCATCATCTTCTGCACTACCGCAGCAGTATAAACACCGGGTAAGTCATCATTTTCAAAGGCAGGCATAAACGGAACAGCACCCGTGGCCACTACCAGAAATTCAGCATCTATGTAATAAATTTCATCGGTTTTGATGTTCTTCACCGCGATGCGTTTCCCTTCAAGTAAATCCCAAACCGTGGAATTCAGAAAAATCCCTTCATGATTATCGCCGGCAAGGGTTTTAGCAATGTCAAAGCCCCTCATGCCCCCGAATTTTTTCTCTTTCTCAAAAAAGAAAAACTGATGAGTCTGCATCAGGAATTGACCACCGATATGATCGTTGTTATCGATAACGATATTACCCACACCATGCCTGTTTAGTGCTTCGCGTGCTGCCAACCCTGCCGGTCCGGCACCTATGATGGCGACAACGGTTTTATAAACCTTCAGTGCAATATCTTTCTGCGGCTCAATGGGTAAAGGAGCATAATCATGAGGAATCTCCCTGACTTCTTTCACGTTATCAACGGTGGTGATACAAATACGTTTGATTTGTCCATCAACGAGCATTTCACAGGCCCCGCACTTTCCAATGCCACATTCGAGGCTTCGTTCACGGTTACGCAAACTATGGCTATGCACAGGATAACCAGCCTGATGCAGGGCCGCAGCAATGGTAAACCCTTTTTCCCCGGTAACCTCTTTGCCTTCATAGGTAAATGTTACCTTTTCGGCTACAGCTATATCAAGTATAGGGTGAACATCTATTTTGTTCATTGGAAGCGTGTTTAAGTTATAACAGGTCAGATCATCAAATAAGGGGGAAACGGTATCATATCATCCCCGGGCGCGGCAAATTTATAATTATTTGTCCTTTACCCATGAAATAATCCAAATAAAAATTTCATTTAATAAAAGTGCCATTACAGTCATAATCAAATATTTAACTTAGACTAAATAAAAATAGTGAAAATTTAGCGCAAACGATTGCATAGAATCAGATCAACAACTGAATAAAATAATTTTTACAAAAGGCTGAGGTAATAGCTCATATAACGCTGTGATACAATCTGATACAAAATCTACTCAAGGCTGTTTTACCTGATTGTTCCCTGCTTGTTGCTGATTAACAATGCAATAAATAGGAAATCATTTAAAAAAATTGGATAATAATTGCTAATTTTGCACATTGTTTCAATTTAATTGAATAAATATGGAAAAAGCGAAGATACTGTTTGTATCTCAGGAGATAATTCCATATCTGAAAGACAGTCAGATGGGATACATCGGGAGGCATTTACCCCAGGGAATACAAGAAAGGGGCCGTGAAATCCGTACATTTATGCCCCGTTTCGGGCACATAAACGAGCGCCGCAATCAATTGCACGAGGTTATCCGGCTTTCCGGCATGAACCTGATTATTGACGATACTGATCATCCGTTAATTATAAAGGTTGCATCCATCCAATCGGCAAGGATGCAGATTTACTTTATTGACAACGATGATTATTTTCAGCGTAAATACATGTTTCGTGACAAAAACAATAAATTTTACAAAGACAATGATGAACGTGCCGTCTTTTTCTCGCGCGGCGTAATTGAAACCGTAAAAAAATTAGGCTGGGCTCCTGACATCATTCATTGCCATGGCTGGATGACGAGTCTGGTGCCATTATACATAAAACGCGCCTACCGCGATAATCCACTCTTTAGCGATACCAAAGTGGTTATTTCACTTTATGATGATGATTTTGAAGAACTGCTGAACAAGGATGCAGCAAACAAGATCAAACTGGATGGTATCACCAACAAAGACCTGAAACATTTTAAGAAACCTTCCTACATCAACATGATGAAAGCGGCGATTGATTTTTCTGACGGCATTATTATAGGCAGCGAAAATGTAAATGCGGAGCTTATGGAATATGTAAATGAGGTTGATAAACCTCAATTGCCACTCCAAACCCTCGACCGGTTTATTGATGCCTATAACATTTTTTATGATAAAATCCTTAATGGCGGGGCTACGGAATGAAATTAAGCCGTAATCTTGCATTATCAATCCGTGTTCATCATAATTTAGGTTAACGTGTTCATAAATAAACTCTTAAAAAGCCTCACAGCACTAGTGGCTGTTGTTCTAATTATATCGTGTAATAAAGAACCTGACCTGATCGGGCTAGACCTGTTGCCGGAAACCGACCGGTTGAATATGAGTTTTACCGATACTTCATCTATTTTAGCCTATTCCATCAGGGAAGATTCGCTAAGAACCGATGAATTGTCATACAACCTCCTGGGATATCTGAATGACCCCATTTTTGGCAGCGTACAGGCTTCCATCTATTCACAATACTTACTGCCAACCAATAACCTTACCTTTGGTGATAACCCTGTTGCCGATAGTATAGTACTTACAATGGTTTACAGTGGCATTTACGGTGATTCCCTTACCCAACATACCGTTAGGGTCTACGAACTTAGTGATACTTTAAGTATTGATGACAGCTATTACTCAAACTCCAGTGTAGCTCATTTATCGCAACAAATAGGTGAAGCCACTTTTGTACCGAACCTCACAGAAGCTGATTCAGTTGACGAAGCCTATGTGGAGCCCCATTTAAGAATCACCCTTTCAGCGGAGTTCGCAAATAAACTGATTACTTCAACCGAAGAAACACTCTCAGCAAATAGCTACTTTCTTGAAGTTTTTAAAGGCTTGTTTATCACCACCGATGCCGTTTCAGCAGGAAATTCAGGTTCTATCATCTATTTTAACATGCTGGATGACATGTCGAGAATTACACTTCATTACCACAACGACACAGATACAGCATCGGTTAAGTTCCAGATCAATTCTTCCTGTGCAAGGTTTAATGCTTACAATCATTTTGAATATACTTCAGCCAATCCGGAGTTGCTTCAACAATTTGCCGGAGATACCACTGCCGGTGGCAATCACGTATTTATGCAGGCGATGGCCGGGTCAAAAGTCAAGCTTAGAATTCCCTACCTGGGAAATATTTCACAAAATGCCCAGATTGCTGTAAACGAAGCCATTCTTGTATTAACCAACAATGAGCCGGAAAGTGTTTTTGCTGCCCCGGCCCTATTGGCCATTCGCGCATTGAGCGATAGCTCAACCTATCTTATACTTCCCGACGAAACCATTGGATCAGCTTATCTAGGTGGAAGCTATATCAACAACAAAGAATACCGGTTCAGGATTACCAAATACGTTCAGGACAGAATAACGTATCCTGATGTTGAGGACAATGGCCTGATGCTGATTACGTCAGGTGGCTCACTCTCCGCAAACAGGCTCGTACTGAACGGCCCGGATAACCCTACCGATCGCATGAAACTGGTGATTTACTACACCCTGATCGAATAATTAATTTTTAATATTTTTTTACGAAAAAGTGGCTGATATAATATTTATCAGCCCTTTACGTATTATATGTTTTTAAAAGCATTAGTTTTGCATAACAATACTCTGATGATTTGATACTGATTCAAAAACAGGTCTCACCATTTGCTGTTTAAATGTTTTAAAGCAGATGCCAGGCCGCGTATTGCTGATTATGTTCAGGATACGGATACCGATTACTCGGCATCCTTCCTGAAAGCGATCAATCTTAACTTTTACGATCTAAATATAATAAAATATGTGTGGAATAGTAGCTTATATTGGTCCAAGACAGGCTTATCCAATACTGATCAAAGGACTGCACCGGCTGGAATACCGGGGGTACGACAGTGCCGGGATAGCCATTTTAAATTCAACACTTAAACTCTACAAAAGTAAAGGGAAGGTTGCTGACCTGGAGGAAGCCGTTAAAGGCAAAGATTTGAGCGGGAATATAGGTATTGCACACACACGATGGGCAACCCACGGTGAGCCAAACGACATCAATGCACACCCTCATTTTTCTTATTCTCAGGATCTCGCAATCATTCACAATGGCATTATAGAGAATTATTCTCCACTACGCAATGAGCTAAAGAAGAGAGGATTCAGGTTTATAAGCGATACAGATACCGAGGTATTGATTCACCTGATCGAAGACATTCAGCTCAACGAAAAAGTCCCCCTCTACAAAGCAGTTCAGATTGCTTTGAGTCAGGTGGTTGGCGCCTATGCAATAGTAGTAATTGACAAAAACGACCCCAACACCCTTATTGCCGCCCGAAAAGGCAGCCCATTGGTAATAGGCATAGGTGAAGATGAATTCTTTGTTGCCTCCGATGCCACACCCATTGTGGAATATACAAGGGAAGTGGTGTACCTGAATGATGAAGAAATTGCCATTCTGGGCCGTGACAAGGAGCTCAAAATAAAAACAATCAGCAATATTGAGAAGACCCCTTACATTCAAACCCTCGAAATCAATCTGAGTGAGCTTGAAAAAGAAGGTTTTGAGCATTTTATGCTGAAAGAAATTTACGAACAACCCCGCTCCATTCGGGATAGTATGCGTGGACGGTTAAAAGTAAAAGAAAATATTGTGCTTTTGGGAGGCATTACCGAATATCAGCAAAAGCTGATCAATGCCAAACGAATCATCATCATTGCCTGTGGTACCTCATGGCACGCGGGCTTGGTGGGTGAATATCTCTTTGAAGAGCTCGCCCGCATTCCGGTTGAAGTTGAATATGCATCGGAATTTCGTTACCGCAACCCGGTGATTTATGAAGATGATGTGGTAATTGCCATATCCCAGTCAGGAGAAACGGCGGATACCCTTGCTGCTATAGAACTTGCCAAATCAAAAGGGGCAACCATTATCGGCATATGCAATGTTGTTGGATCGTCCATTGCACGGGCCACACATGCAGGCTCATATACCCACGCCGGCCCCGAAATCGGTGTTGCCTCAACCAAAGCATTTACTGCGCAGGTAACCCTGCTTACCCTTATGGCATTGATGCTTGCCGATCAGAAAGGGGTTATTTCCAGGTCAAAACTAAACCAATTGTTGCACGAACTGGACGATATTCCTGCAAAAGTGGAAAAAGCATTGCTTTGTGACGAAAAGGTGATTGAAATTGCCAGAATATTTAAAGATTCGCGTAATGCCCTATACCTGGGCAGAGGTTACAATTACCCGGTAGCGATGGAAGGTGCCCTTAAACTTAAGGAAATCTCTTACATCCATGCTGAAGGCTATCCTGCTGCCGAAATGAAACACGGACCCATTGCCCTGATTGATGAACATATGCCCGTTGTGGTGATTGCCACCAATAAAGGGACCTACGAAAAAGTGGTTTCAAATATTCAGGAAGTAAAGGCCCGTAAAGGAATAATTATTGCCATTGTTACCGAAGGCGATGAAAATGTAAAAGCCCTGGCCGATTACATCATTGAAGTGCCTGAAACAGAAGAGATGTTGGTGCCGCTAATTGCAACCATTCCATTGCAATTGCTTTCCTATCACATTGCGGTGATGCGCGGCTGCAATGTGGATCAGCCCAGGAATCTGGCAAAGAGTGTTACGGTGGAATAATTCGCAATTCATACACAAAACATCCCATAGCAATTGTTATGGGATGTTTTTGTTTACACGACATTCAAATAGAAATCCTGATACGCACCTTATTGATAGAAGGTTTTTTCGTACCTAAAACGAGTGCCATCAAATTCCTTTACGGCTGGTATATTTTATCAACCACAATGGTACGATGACGAATCTCATCAAGTGCCTTCAGATACACCTTATCGGTGCGCAGGTATATGGGGTAAAATCCTTTTTCATCATAAATATTTCGGCCAATCAGCGCTTTAAGGAGGTTCTCAAGTTCATTTTTCACAAAAGCCATACCGGCAACATCATGTTTAACGCCTTTGGATTCGGCGAAGACAATGAATTCGCGGAGCATGGCAGGTGTAATGACGAACCTGGCATCAAAATCAGCAATTCCTTTATAGCTTTTCAATTCGGTACGATGAAAATCCGTATAGTGGAAGGCAAACTGGTAAATAACACCCTTGTTGAGCAATTCATTGTAATAACGATAATTCGGATCACGCTCCACCGTGACAAAGATATCGGGCATAATACCACCTCCACCATAAACCATTCTGCCTGCCGGGGTAGTATATTTAAGTGAGTCAACAAATTTGATGCTATCCACATCTTCCATTTCTCCATGAACCATACGTTCATAAACCTCGCTGTTGTACTCATCGGCATGGCCATTTTCGTAAGGTTTCTGAATACTCCTTCCGGTGGGCGTATAATATCGGGCCACTGTCAACCGCAGCGCAGCCCCATCGGGCAGAGAAAGTTGTTCCTGTACCAGGCCCTTACCAAAGGAACGCCGGCCAATGATTACACCCCTATCATTATCCTGAATGGCACCGGCCACAATTTCACTTGAGGATGCGGAACCCTCATCAATGAGCAAAATCAGGGTGCCCTTCTCAAACAAACCTTCAACCGAGGCATTGGCGATCTGTTTGGGTCGGTTGAGCCCCTTGGTATAAACAATAAGTTTACCATCAGGGAGAAATTGATCCGATACAGTTATTGCAGTCTGAAGGTATCCGCCGGCATTCCCCCTGAGGTCCAGAACAAGGCTTTGCATTCCCTGTTGCTTCAAAGAAATTAATGCCTGACTCAGTTCTTCGGAAGTGGTGGCTGAAAACTTGGAAAGTTTGATATAACCGATACCTGGTTCAGGGATAAAGGACACATCAATACTATAGGTAGGAATTACATCGCGGGTAATTTCAAAATCGAGCAATCCTTCAACGCCCCTTCTTAATATTCCAACCTTCACTTTGGTACCACGCTCACCCTTGAGCTTTTTCATAATATCATTGTTCGAAGCCTTAACCCCTGCAATAACTTCGCCATCAACGTTAACAATACGGTCTCCGGCCATAATTCCAACCTTTTCGGAAGGACCTCCAGGGATGGTATTAATAATATATACCGTATCTTCTTCAAGCCTGAATTGCACGCCAATTCCTTCAAAGTTGCCCAACAACTGATCATTTACATCGTTGAATTCGGCAGCGCTGATGTATTGGGAATGAGGATCAAGACTTGAAAGAATTCCTTCAATGGCTGACTCCTGAAGATCACTCACTTTCACCGAATCAACATACTCCTGACGAATGTAATCGATAACATAATCAACAGGATTGTAATTCCTGGATTGCATTTCTTTAAGAATACCTTTATCGATGGTTGATACTTTAACGATGGTGGCGCCAAGGAAAAAACCTACAATAAGGACCAAAGCAAAAGCGAGGGGAAGATATATTACTGAACGGCGGTTGTTGAACATTTTCGGGGTAATTTTATAAGATAAAATCTGGTTTGCAAAGGTAGAAAAAAATGACACGGGGATTTCAGCGACTTCGGTGACTTTATCCATTTGAGTGAGCAGGCAACTTGGGCGAGGAGAATACTAGGGCATATGAAGCAAACAAAAGCCAATTAAAATTTTCTCAGAATTTCAGTTTCATTTCACGGGAATTATTTTACCTTTGCAATCCCATTTTGCCCCGGTGGCGGAATTGGTAGACGCGTCGGTCTCAAAAACCGATGAACGAGAGTTCGTGCCGGTTCGATTCCGGCCCGGGGTACAGCAAAAGCCCTCACAAGTTAATACTTGCGGGGGCTTTTCATTTGATCTCAATATTTTTTGCTTCATCTTTACGATTGCTTCATTGTTAAATCCAATAAACCGGTAAAAAACACCGGATTGATTCGATTACAAGGCAGAACAATGAAGATATATTCCGGCAACGAAAACAACCATTAGCGAAAACTTCCTGAGTTTTTACAGTCTCCGCAAGAGATAAGCACCTACCCAAAGCAATACTTTATTTCTACTACATCGCTACCTTCCTAATTTTAACTACTTTTGCTGCCTCAAAAAATAATTCAATTGGAACCTGTCGTCACCCTGTTTTTAATTGCTGCTTTGGCTCTGGGGAGTTTTGCTCCTGCATGGTATACCGGTTCATTGCATAAAAAAGTCAATGTAAAGCAGCCCTGGGCGATGATTTTCACAAGCGCGGGCATCAATACCTTATTTTTTACCATTGGTTACCTTCCCATTCAGGCTTTAGGCAGATATATGCCTGAGTATGCCTGCCTGGCAGGGCAATTTATTGTTCTCATCATTGGTCTGAAACTCATCATTGAAGCCATCCGGTTTAGCCCGGAAGAGAAAATAGTATTGGTAGATGATACCAGTTCCCTTGTACTTGTGGGACTGGCCAGAGGAATCAACTACCTGTTGATTGGACTTGGCCTGGGCTTTTGCAGCGGGTTTAACCCGATTTTTTTGTATATTCTTTTTGCGACTGAGGTCATTGCAATTTCCTCAGGCCTGATTCTCGGACATCGGATTGGCCTGAAAGTAATTATCCGGACATTGTTCCTGATTTCCGGGATTGCTATTCTCGCAGCAGCTATTCGTTCAATAATACTACAATTCTAACTTCATAACATCATGAAAAAATTATTACTCTTTCTGTTTTTGCCTTTTTTCACTGCGGCATATGCGCAGATTCCTTCAGGCTATTATAATTCAGCCAGCGGGCTTTCAGGCACTGCCTTGCAATCGGCGCTTCACAATATTATTGATAATCATACGGTAATCAGTTACAGCGGACTGTGGACAGCATTCAAGACCACCGATGATTTACCCAATGGCAAGGTATGGGACATGTATTCAACCTGCACCTGGACTTTTTCGTCGGACCAATGTGGCAACTACAGTGGCGAGTGTGATTGCTACAATCGGGAGCATTCCTGGCCCAAAAGCTGGTTTGGCGACATAGCCCCAATGAATTCCGATTTGTTCCATCTTTATCCTACCGATGGCTATGTAAATGGAAGACGGAGCAATTATCCCTTTGGAGAAGTTTCTTCAGCAACCTACACCTCAAGCAATGGAAGTAAAGTGGGAAGCAATACCTATCCCGGTTATTCAGGCACCGTTTTTGAGCCCATAGATGAATACAAAGGTGATTTTGCACGTACCTATTTCTACATGTCAACCAGGTATTATGGTGAGGACAATAGCTGGCCGGGCAGTGATATGACCAATGGGTCACAACTGAAACCCTGGGCGCTGGCGATGATGAAAGAATGGCACAACAATGATCCCGTAAGCGAAAAAGAAACAAGCAGAAACAACGCAGTATACACTTTTCAGGGAAACCGAAATCCATTTATTGATCATCCCGAATATGTTGCTGCCATTTGGGGCGGAAGTGTAGGCATCGATCATCAGGACATCAATCATCAGTTTTCCGTATTTCCAATACCCGCTGTTTCTAGTTGCACCATTGAACACTCCGGGTTCTATAGTACCGATGTAACTGCCAGGTTCTCTGACCTCTCAGGTCGTGAATTTAAAGGAAAATACACAACCACCTCCACGGCAGTAATCATTGACACTGAATCATTGGGCAAAGGATATTACATCGTTACGCTAAGTGAATCAGGTAAAACCCCTGCATTTGTCAGGGTTATTAAATAACATGATTCTTAGAAATGTCAATTATCCGACTCACCAAGGAGTTTAGATTTGAAATGGCCCATGCGCTGGCAGGGTACGAAGGCCCCTGTCGGCATATTCATGGACATTCTTATGAATTGCTGGTAACTATATCAGGCAAACCAGCGGAAGATCCGTTATCCCCGATATTCGGGATGGTTATTGATTTTAAGAAATTAAAAGCCATTGTTGAGACACAGATTATCGATCAGTTTGATCATGCCCTGGTTCTTCATAAGGAAACGGCCCCTGAGCAAATGAACCAACTTGGAGAATTTGTGGGTCGCCTTATTTTGGTGGACTATCCGCCCACCAGTGAAAACATGCTGATAGATTTTTCACAAAGGCTGCTGAATGTCCTTCCAAAGGACGTTCAGTTGTTGAGTTTAAAACTTAAGGAAACAAAATCGTCGCATGCTGAATGGTATGCAGCTGATCAGTTGTAAGTATCAAGCTTCTTTTCTGGAAAGAAACTGTTCAATCAGACCATACAATCGATATTTATCGATAGGTTTCGCCATATATTCATCACAACCTGCATTCAGACAATTTGACCTGTCTTCATTCATTGCATGAGCCGTTTGCGCAATTATGGGCAATTGCGGCTTAAATATTTTGATCTGCCTGGTAGCTTCATAACCATCCATCACAGGAAGGTTCATGTCCATCAACACCACATCCACCGAGGATGTTTTTGCGATTTCTACAGCTTCCTTACCATCGGAAGCATAAAGCAGGTTGATGTTGGTTTTTAACAAAAGAACGGTCAGAAACCGCATATTTACAGGATCATCCTCCACCATTAAGGCCGTTTTACCGGTCCAGTCGAATATGGGCGAACCATCGATGACTTTAGATAACATCACCTGAGGTGCCTCATAAGCCAGAAAAGGAATACTAAACCTGAATGAAGACCCTTTACCGGGTTGAGAGTCGAGGGTTATTTTACTTTTAAACAAACTGGCAAGCCCCTGGCTGATGCTCAATCCCAGTCCAACGCCGGTAAAACTGCGCGAAAGTCCATTTTCCAGACGCCTGAATCGTTCAAAAATAACTTCCTGTTCCTCTTTTTGAATTCCAATACCGGTATCGCTTACATAAAACTCAATTTTGTTATCATCCACCAGTAAAAACCCAATCTCAACCATGCCTTCCAGGGTGTATTTAAGGGCATTTGATATCATGTTGTTCAATATCTGCCTCAGGCGAAATTCATCGGTGAGAATAATCTGGTTCCGGAGGGTATTATCAGCATTAAGTTTTATCTGCACATCGGACCGGCGCAAGGTTGATTTGAGGCCTTCGGCTTCTACCATCAGCGACTCCATAAAGCGGTTAAGCTCACAGGGATCTTTTCGTATATCCACCTGGCCTGAATCTATCATCGCCAATTCAATAACATCATCAATAAGATGAAGCAAATCCATGCCACTCTTTTTCATAATCCCGATAAACTCGGTTTTCTCAGATTCCGTAATGTCGCTTTCGGCCAACAATTCAATAAAGCCCAGGATATGGTTCATGGGCGTTCTGATTTCATGGGAGATTCCCGCCAGGAAAGCTGACTTGAGATTATCGGAAGATTTTGCCTGAATCAATGCCGAATTGAGTGCTTCTTCGGTGGACTTCCGTGCAAGGGCATTCACCAGAATCTGCCCGGTAAGCCGCAGGGAATTAACACTTTGATCTTCCCATTTAACAGGCCGGCTGTAGGTATCGAACCCAATAAATCCATGAAAGGAATGTTCAAGAAATAAAGGAATATGAAGCAGGGTTTCAATATTCTGCAGGTCAAAAAAGAATTCCAGATCAGCCGAGCCTTCCAGCTTACCCACCTCTTCACGCGAAAGATTAAAAATAACCCCTGACTCCAATAACTTAAAGTATTCTTTTACTTCAGCAATGATGATGTAAGGTAATTTATTGAGGTAGGCATAGCGCATATCCCCCGCCCATTCGTGCGTAATTTCCAGCTTACTGCCATCCTCATTGATCATGGCAAGATATGCCCGCTCTGCAAAATGTGATTTTCCGACATCCTGAAGCGCCTGCCTTATTAATGCATCAATATTATTAACATCAGTATTGATCAGTTCGGAAGACAATCCACTGATGTATTCAATAAAAGCAAGTCGCTGCTGTTTCTGACTGGTGGCTTTCACGCGTTCACTGATGTCGCGGTAAATGCCAAAAACACGGAGCTGACCATCCGAATGATAGAAAGGAACACCCATAACCAACACATCACAAAGGGTCCCATCACGACGCTGGCGTTTTGTTTCCACAGCAACTTCAATGCCCCTCCAATTCGATTGTGATAAATGCTTGGCCTCTTCGTATAGCTTACCAGGCGCGAGAATATCATCAACTTCCTTACCAACCAGGTATTCTTTTGGATATTGAAACAATCGTTCAAACTCAGGATTTACATCAATGATACAGTTTTTTTTATCCAGCATTACAATCCCCTCAGATGAGGCGGAAAATAAATGACGATATTTAATTTTCTCCCGTTCAAGAACTTCAATGGTTTTCTTTTGTAACATTGAAGTGTGGGCAAGTTCATATACCGATTGTATTCCTTCGAGTTCATCAGGCAAAAAAGGATCGCCCATTTTATAAAAAACTGCAATAATGCCAGGCAAAGCTTGAACAGAAGGAACAAACACTACACTATGAAGCGGACGGGAAAGCGATTGTTGTTTAATCTCAAAACTCACAGTACCGGTGTATGACTTTCCTTTATCGGCAAGAGCAAGCTGAATATGGTTGTACAATACTTCATCAGATGGCAAATCGGATGGGTTACAATCAGGATGTAGGTACCGGTGTATTACTTTACCACCATCCTTTTGAGGTAGAAAATAATCCCCCTGCATTATACAGAAGCCATAAATATTCAATACGTTGCATAATTTCTCAAGAGGAGCAAGCTCATCTTGAAAATGATCAGTAAAAACAGCTTCGTGATTGATAGTATTAACGTTCATTCCAGGTTTTTAGCACAGTTTGATCCACTTTTAGCTAGGACAGGTTACGTATTTGTTAATGCCTAAAACCGGAAAAAGTAAGCCTCAAATTTGTAATTTTTAAATGACAAAGTATAAAGTCCGCGTAATCAACAGGTTTCCAATAGAATGAAGAGTCCTGAAACCTTATTTTTTCCATCCTTTTCCAAGGCTCGAAAATACCTTCCATAAACCAAAGACCAATTTTATCGAACACCTTTTCAAAGCGCTCTACCCTCTTGCTGAGTAAAACAACCCGTTCAAAGCAAATTTATGCATTTAAAATTTACTTTCCAACCCATCGGTAAAATTTATAAATGGGCATTCCGTATGTTTCTCCTCAATTTGTAATGATTCTGCATAAACATGATTTGCCTACCTTTGCACAAAACATTAAAAAGATGCCAGAAATCGAAATCATGTCCCCGGCCGGTTCGTTCGACGCGCTGATGGCGGCCATACAGGGCGGGGCAGGATCAGTATATTTTGGGGCGGGGCAATTGAATATGCGTGCCCGCTCTTCCAGCAATTTTTCGCCCGACGATATCCGTGAAATTACCCGGATTTGCCGTGAAAATAACGTAAAATCATACCTCACGCTCAACACCATCATTTACGATGAGGAATTGCCCGTGATGCGTGAAATGGTCCACCTGGCCAAAGAGAACGGGGTGAGTGCCATCATTGCCTCCGATTTATCGGTGCTGGAATATGCGAAGGAACAAGGGGTTGAAATTCACATCTCCACCCAATGCAACATCACCAATATTGAGGCCATCCGTTTTTATGCTCGCTATGCCGATGTAATGGTGCTGGCCCGCGAACTGAACATCAGCCAGATGGAAGCCATTACCCGCGCCATACGGGAGCAAAACATCACCGGGCCATCGGGCAAACCCGTTCAGATTGAGGTATTTGTGCACGGGGCGCTGTGTATGGCCGTTTCCGGGAAATGTTACATCAGCCTTGACAACTTTAATGCTTCGGCCAACCGCGGCGCCTGCCAGCAACCCTGCCGCCGTGCCTACCAGGTGAAGGACATGGAAAATCAGGTGGAACTGGAGATTGACAACAAATACATCATGTCGCCCAAAGACCTGATGACCATTCCCATACTCGACCGTTTGCTGGATGCCGGCGTTACCGTACTGAAAATTGAAGGCCGTGGGCGCTCGGCTGAATATGTTAAAACCGTTACCCGCACCTACCATGAAGCCGTGGAAGCCTGGAAAAACAAGCAATTCAGCCAGGAAAACGTGGAAAACTGGACCACAGAACTCAACAAGGTTTACAACCGGGGTTTCTGGGGTGGCTATTACCTTGGCGAGAAAACCGGAGAATGGTCCGAACGCTACGGATCACAAGCCACCCAAAAGAAAGTATATGTGGGAAAGGTGGTTAATTTCTTCACCAAACTGAATGTGGCCGAAATAAAAATGGAATCCCATTCCATGAAGCCAGGGGACAATATTCTGGTGATCGGGCCCACCACCGGCGCTTATGAAGCCCAACTCAGCGAAATAAGGGTTGACCTCGCGGTGGTTGAAAAAGCGGTGAAAGGTGAAAACTGCTCCATCCCCGTAACGGAAACCCTCCGGCGTGGCGACAAGGTTTACCTTGTGGTGGATGCAGGGCATACGCTGTTTCAAACGCAAAAGGACAAGTTCTGATCAGGGGGAAGGGAGATATTGACGATCGATGAACTGGTTGTTGACGTTGCCTAAGACACTGAGACCGTATGCTTGGATGTAACAACCACCGAGCGAAGATATGCCGTTTTAAATCTTTTGCAAACATTTAATTTAAAGTATATTTAACCTCAACAGCTATCTCATCTCCGACGGATTCCCTTTATTCATATTCCAATAGTTAAAGGTGTAAACTACACTGTCTGCGTAAACACATAGAAGATTACACAGAAAAAGCCTATTAACCCTATTCCTATCAAAGACTATGTGCTCTATGTGCTATGTGGTTCAAAAAAGTTAAACACATAGACACATTAGAAAACATAGGAAGTCACATAGAAAAAGGCTACGTGCCCTATCCCGTCAGAGTAGAAATTAACTATGTGTCCTATGTGCCTATGTGGTTCATAGAAGGTTAAACACATAGACACAATAGAAGACATAGGAAGTCACATAGAAAAAGGCTACGTGCCCTATCCCGTCAAAGTAGAAATTGACTATGTGTCCTATGTGCCTATGTGGTTCAAAAAAGTTAAACACATAGACACATTAGAAAACATAGAAAGTCACATAGGAAAAAGTCTATTTGCCCTATCCCGTCAAAGTAGCCGGGACAAGTTGTGCCTAGTGGTTCAAAAAAGTTAAACACAATAGAAGACATAGGAAGTTACATAGAAAAAAGCTATTGTGTCAAACATTAAATCCTGATCTTTGCAACTGCATCTCTGATGCGTTTTGTATGCAAAAAGAACCTTTAATGACCCTTAAAACCAACTACCACACCCACTCCCGCTTTTCCGATGGGGCTGCTGAGCCTGTTGAATATATTGAGGAAGCCCTAAGGCAGGGATTTTCCAGTCTTGGATTTTCGGAACATTCGGTATTGCCTTTTGAAAACACCTTTGCCCTGCAGGCTGGAACTGAGCTTGCTTATGTTGCTGAAATACTGCGTCTCCACGAATTGTATAAAGACCGGATTCAGGTGCTGCTCGCCCTGGAAGCCGATTTTGTGCCAGGCATAAGTACCGGATTTCAGGAGCAAAAGATTTCATTCGGACTCGATTATATCATTGGCAGCGTGCACCTGGTGAAAAACCCCGATGGCAATTTGTGGTTTATTGACGGTCCCAAACGCGAAACTTACGACAACGGCCTGAATGAATTGTTTGGCGGCGATATCCGCAAAGGAGTTACCGCTTACTGGCACCAGATCAATCAGATGTTGGAGGAAGAACCGTTCGAAATCATCGGCCACCTGGATAAGATTAAAATGCACAATCAGAACCGTTGGTTCCATGAAGAGGAAGCCTGGTACCTTGATCTGGTAAATGAAACCATCGCGCTGATTGCTGAAAAGAACGTGATGGTGGAAGTAAATACCCGTGGCATTTACAAAGGCCGCAGCACCAGCCTGTTCCCGGGAGAATACATACTTCGCCGGCTGGGCGAAAAAAACATTCCGGTAATCCTGAGCAGCGATGCACATCATCCTTCGGAAATAAGCATGTTCTTTGATGAGGCGCGGGAGGTGATGAAAAGTTGCGGTTTAAAGACAATTCGGAATTTTGAAACCGGGAATTGGAAGGAACAGATGATTTAAGCTTACTTTTGTCAAAAATAATCGCATGATCATCATCGGTATAACCGGAACCCTGGGCGCAGGCAAAGGCACAATTGTAGATTTTCTGGTCAATGAGCGGGGATTTACCCACTTTTCGGTGCGGGGATTTATTACCCGTGAAATTATCAAACAGGGCCTGCCGGTCAACCGCGACAGCATGGTGCAAGTTGCCAATGATTTACGGGCCACCCATTCACCCTCCTACATTACCGATCAGTTGTATACGGAAGCATTGATCAGCGGGAAAGACTGCATCATTGAAAGTATCCGAACCCCTGGTGAAGTAGAATCACTTCGTAAAAAAGACAATTTTTATCTTTTCGCGGTGGACGCCGACGCAAAAGTCAGGTATCAGCGGATTAAAGCCAGGCAATCAGAAACCGACCAGATTGATTTTGAAACATTCAAAGAAAATGAATCCCGTGAAATGACTTCCTCTGACCCAAATCATCAGAATCTGAGAAAATGCATTGCCATGGCAGATTTTGTATTCGGTAACAATGGATCTATCTGTGAACTGGAAGTGGCCGTTGAAAAAATACTTCAAGAAATTAGTGCTTAACGACTCATTCCTCCATCCTACCTCATTGCCCATCCCGTGAGAATCTTCTTCATCAGCGCTGTTTCGTTACTTAATCTGATCCTGGGGGTTTATTATTTTTACCTGATTTCCAGAAAGAAAATCCGCCCAGCCCTTGCCATGTGGGTTTTCTTTTTTCTGGCGGTAGCGCTGAGTCTGTTTACCTATCTCCAAAACGAAAATTTCAGCATCTGGGACAATATCCTAAATACCGCAGATTTGTTTTTTGTGGGATCGGTTACCTTGTCTATTGTTATTTTTGGGGACACCCACAGCCGTTTTAACCGTTTCGATATGGGTTGCCTTGTGGTGGTGGCAGGTATAGTAGTGTTCGGGTTGCTCACGCACAATCACTTTGTTACCAACCTTTTGGTGCAAGGTATTCTCGTTGTAGCCTACTTCCCGGTGGTAAACCGCATGCTTTCCTCTGGTGAAAACCATGAAAGCTACCTGATCTGGGGCGGAATGTTGCTGGCCGCAGTATTGGCGTTGCCGGTTTCAGCAGGTAATCTTGCCCTGATTTATAGCGCCCGTGCGGTGATCAGCATACTGGCATTAATGGGTTTAATGCTGTTTACCGACCTGAAAAAGAAGGGCAAAGGCTAAATGATTGCATTACCAGCCTGCTATTCACAAAACAGCCTCTACCATTATACCCGATTACCAAGCTTGTCGATCAGCACAGGCTCACCCAGTCCGGCATCTTTTAAGCGTTCAAACTGGGTTTGTGCATCGCCCACAACCACGTAAATCATTTGATCGGCCCTGACATATTGATCAAAAACCGCTTTGGCTTTATCAAGGGTGAGGGTTGCCGCCATAAGTTGCTCTTGTTTTATATAATCAACCGGAAGGCTATAACTGTTGATTTCACCCAGCATGGACATCAGGCTGTGGAGGGTTTCAAATTTACCGGCATTGGAGCGGATTATGGCACCACGTGTTACTTCAAGGTCAGTAACAGTATAAGTCCGACAATAATCTGAGAGAATCTCATTAAATAGCTGAACCGATTCGAGGGTAAACATAGATTGAACACTCGAGCTGGCAATAAAAGTGCCGTTGATCGCCCTCGGCACAATAAACGAGTAGGCCCCATAAGTATAGCCTTTTTCAAGCCGCAACACACTAAACAGGCGGGAACCCGAACCCTCGCCCAGTTTATAGTTGACGAATGCAGCCGGAAAGTAATCGGGGTGGTTACGCGGCATTGACAGGGAGCCGGCCAGAACAACCGATTGTTTTGCATCCGGAACATCCACAAAATAAAGGCGGGTGGATGAATACTCACCAGGTAGCATATATTCCGGGATATTCACCGCATTGCCCTGCCATTTTGTGCCCAGATTTTCAAATGAGGTTATGACATCCATTTTTTTGATGGCCCCGGCAATATTCCATGTAGCTGCCGCGGGTGAAAAAGCCCTGCGGTAATAATCTTTCAAGTCATCCATGGTTATGGCTTTCACTGAATCTTCATCCCCGGAGACGGGTTTGCTGAAAATATGGACATCCCCATAAATCAAGCGGTTAAATACATTCAGGGCAATGGCATTGGGGTTTGCCAGCCGCTCAGAGATACGGGCTAAGGTTGACTGTTTCAGCCGCTCAAACTCTGTGCCGTCCCAACGGGGCTGCAACAAAATCTCCTCCACAAGTTCCTTTACAGCATGATAATTTCTTACCAGGCAGTTTGCTGAAAGCTCAATATATTCAGGCGTAGCCTGCATATCAATGGTGGCGCCCAGTTGGCCAATGGCCTCTTCGAGTTCTTCGGGCGTTCGCCGGGCAGTTCCTTCCATCATCAAGCCACTCAACAGGCGGGCTACACCGGGCTTTTCAATGGGATCGAGAAGCAATCCGCCTTTCAGACGGATACTGAATTGAACCAATGGCAATGAATTGTGCTCAATACCCAATAACTTCATACCATTGCTATACTGATGCACGTAAATTTCGGGGGTATTAAGCAGTGGAGCCGGACCAAAAGCGGGTTCAACACTACGGTCAAAGGTGCTTGGCGTCCGGTCGTAAATTTCATCAGCCAAATCCGTCATTTCTTCAGCCTGAGGGGCTTCTCCTATGGCTTCTTCAACCACTACAGCCTTCAACGAACCTTTCAACGCCAACTCCGGTCTTCCTTTGGGAACAAAACTGGTGGCCAGGTGAAGCGCATTTTTCAGATACTTTTCATATACCCGCATCACATCCTCACGCGTAACTTCATTAAGCAGCCGAATATCCTCCATCATGCGTGAAGGCTCCCCGCCAAATACACTGGCCTGGGACAATTGAAACGATTTTCCCAGAATACTGGAAATACTGTTATAGAAAGATGTTTCCCGAAGATTTTTAATCCGCTGAAGGTCAGAATCCTTGAACACATCGTTCTCAAACTGCATGAATGCTGCATTGATGGCCTCCAATACCTCGTTCAGGTCAATTCCTTCAAACGCCCGCACATTAAGCTGAAATTTACCGGCCAATTCCATGGGATGGTTAAACACATTGATGGCCGGTGCCAGTTTGCGCTTTTCTACAACCTCTTTATACAGTGGCGCCTTTTTCCCTTCGGCAAGCAAATCGGCCAGAATTTCAAGGGGATACATATCGGGATGATAGACTTCTACCGCGGGGAAAACGATATTCAGTTCAGGTAAACGGGCAAAAGCATCTTCATGAAAAAACAGTTTGGTTTCAGCAAGGGAGGACGGCTGAGGTTGCAATTTTTTGGGTTTACGACGTGGCTTAAATTCACCGAAATACCTATCAATTAAATGCTTAACCTCAACTGAATCAAAATCCCCGGCAATCACCATGGTAGCATTGTTCACCCCATAATAGGCATCATAAAATTCCTTCACATCTTCAAGGGAAGCCGCCCTGATGTCGTCCATCGAACCAATCACCTGCCATGAATAAGGATGACCGGCTTTATATAGATTGCTATCAATAACATCTCCTGTGTGGCCATAAGGCTGATTGTCAACCCGCTGCCTTTTTTCATTGATCACGATATCTTTTTCGCGTTCAAGGGCCTGCTGCGTAACGGTGTTTATCAGAAAGCCCATACGGTCACTCTCCATCCACAGGATTTTCTCCAGTGAATCCTTCGGAACAACTTCGTAATACACTGTACCATCGTTCCAGGTACCACCATTGAAAGTACCGCCAAGATCATCAATTTTTCGAAAAAACTCACCCTTGCCCACATTTTCAGAGTTCTGAAACAACATATGTTCAAAAAAATGGGCAAATCCGGTCTTCCCGGACTTTTCACGACTTGATCCTACATGGTAAAGAATTGCAACGGCTACAATGGGATTGGCGTGTTCCTGATGCAGGATAATTTCCAAACCATTCTCAAGTTTGTACTTTTCATAGTCAACTTTCAAACCTGTTTCGGTTGAAAGTTGATTGTTTGCAACGGACAATGGCCCGCTGGCTATGCCGGATAAATTTTGCATAGAATATTTTTAAAGATAAATGTGTCGGATGAAATCCTGTTAATTCAACATTCGCAATCCCTGTTTAACTTACCATACAACGGCTGACCTGTGCACAGGCATGGTCATACAACGACAGCCACCACCACCCCGCGAAAGTTCGGTACCATCAATGGCAATGACATATTTTTGATAATCTTCAATATTGATTTTACCTTTGATGACATCTTTGGCCTTCAGGATTTCATAGCCATGGAGGTTAAGTTCCTCCAATGTATTTTCGTTGCGCCCGTACCCCAAAACTTTACCAGGAGCGACAGCAAAGAAATTGGCTCCACTGTGCCACTGTTCCCTTTCCTGAGAAACGATATCGCGCGAACCACCACAATTAATGGTTTCAAGGTTCATGCCCAGCTTACGCAAAGCCTCCGGAATATTTAGTTCTTCTACAATTTTTACTTTGCCGTTGTCCACCGTAATGTGAATGGTTAAAAAACGGCTGGAATGCATAATGAGTGGCTCATAAATCATGCATTGATCTTTGTCGAGGAAAGTAAAAACCATATCGAGATGGATGAATGATTCGGGCTCATAGGGCAATTCCTGAACAATGATGTGTTTTGTTTTACGGGCTTTTTTATAATGATCAATTAAAAAATCAATTGAAGTGGGTGTAGTGCGCGAACCTGTGCCAATAAGCAATATATCTTCGCGGGCTACCAGAAAATCGCCTCCTTCAAAACTAAAATCCTTGCAAAAGTGACGACTGCTGCAAGGGTTAATGGTTTGTGCTTCAAAATTAGGATGATGAGTAAAGATGGATTCCATAATGATGGATTCCCGGTCGCGCACACGACTGGCCATTTTGCCGATCAACACCTGATTACCAATTGACATGGATGAATCGCGTGTGAAAAAGAAGTTGTGCAGTGGATCAAGTTCATACCTTTCCTTGCTCAGAAACCGGGAGAGATTATCGCGCTTAAGCTCAACGCCTTCAATCAGAGCGGTGGTAAGATTTGCCGGATTCATTTCAAGCATTTCATCACGCAGACTTTCCATGCGTTCATGGTCAACAATGCGGTGTACGACACTTTCTTTGACTTTATCATTCTTAAGAATACCATGAAGCAAATCCCTGACTTCAAAAGTCCTGGTTACTTTCTCAAGTACTTTACTAAACTGGCTGTACTCTGCGCGGGCAACATTCAGGTTTAAAATATCACTGTAAAGTGCCTTTTGCACCATATTAGGGGTCATATTTTCCACCTCACTACCGGGTGTATGAATAATTACCCCTTCAAGTTTTCCTATTTCAGAATTAACATCAATTTTTATCTGCTCCATAACTTTATTCCCTTTGATAAGATTGATTTGCAAAGGTAATATTGTTTTTCAGTTTAAGGAAACCTGCCCGCTTTAACGGAGATCTACTGAAAACCATTTTAAACAACGGCTCATCAAGCGCTTCCCATTCAGCCTTTCCCCATTCTATCCATTTGCCGGCCGGCTCAAACCGTGGCTGGGCATGTTGTAAGGAAAAACGATTCCAGGGACAAACATCCTGGCAGATATCACAACCAAAAACCCAGGAGTTCATTGAGCCTCTATATTCTTCGGGAATTTCATCTTTCAATTCAATGGTAAGATATGAAATGCAGCGGGAGGCATCCAATTGGCGAAACCCGGTAATGGCGCCCGTTGGACAGGCATCCATGCAGCGGGTACAATCGCCGCAATAATTTCCACCGAATGGCGGATCATATTCCAGTTCCAGATCGGTAATGATTTCAGCGATAAAAAAGAAAGATCCGTTACGTGGGGTAATCATCATGGTATTGCGGCCAATCCAGCCCAGCCCGGCATTTACTGCCCATGCACGGTCGAGCACCGGCGCTGAATCGGTGAAAACCCGGTAATTGATGTTACCAGCCTTTAATTTCAGGTCCTCGGCCAGGGTAAAGAGCATGTCTTTAATGACGAAATGGTAATCTTCGCCACGGGCATATTTTGACACTTTCAATGGAGAAGTATAAGCATCCTCCTTACCGGGAAAGTAATTCACAATCAGAGAAATAACTGATTTGGCTCCCTCTACCAATAAACGGGGGTCCAGGCGTTTATCAAAATGATTCTCCATATACGCCATCCTGCCATGACGACCTTCCTTCAAATATTTTTCAAGCCTAGGAGCTTCCTCATTCAATCGGCGCGCCTTACTTATACCACAATAGGAGAAACCAAGCGCTGCAGCCCGTTCTTTAACAAAGGCAGTAAGGTCAATCTGGTGCTTCATATTTTTTTCAGAACAGTTCTGACTGACTTCCGGGTTTAATTTTGCCCAGGTGGGTAAAAGCCATTGGAGTAACCTCCCGACCACGTGGGGTGCGCATGAGGTAACCTTCCTGAATAAGGAAAGGTTCATATACCTCTTCGATGGTACCCGGATCCTCCCCTACTGCTGTAGCGATAGTAGTTAGTCCCACAGGCCCTCCCCGAAACTTATCAATAATGGTGGTAAGGATTTTATTGTCCATTTCATCCAGCCCGTTTTTATCCACCTGCAGCGCCGCCAGTGCAAACTGGGAAATGGCCAGGTCGATGGAACCATTACCTTTGATCTGCGCAAAGTCCCTTACCCTGCGCAGTAAAAGATTAGCGATACGTGGGGTTCCGCGGCTTCGCCGGGCGATTTCAGCAGCCGCTTCAGAAGTAACTTTTACGTTTAAAATTCCGCAGGAGCGGTGGATAATACGCTCCAATGTGGCGGCATCATAATAGGAAAGCCGTGCGTTTATTCCAAACCTTGACCGCAATGGGGCAGTAAGCAATCCCGAGCGTGTGGTCGCACCCACAAGGGTAAACGGATTCAGGGTAATCTGAACGCTACGTGCATTGGGCCCGGTTTCTATCATGATATCAATCCGGTAGTCTTCCATGGCTGAATACAAATACTCTTCAACCACCGGGCTTAAGCGATGGATTTCATCAATAAAAAGAACATCGTTGGGCTCCAGATTGGTTAACAATCCGGCCAGGTCGCCCGGCTTATCGAGTACCGGACCGGAAGTGATGCGGATATTCACTCCGAGTTCGTTGGCGATAATGTACGAAAGTGTAGTTTTCCCCAATCCCGGGGGACCATGGAGCAACACATGGTCAAGTGATTCGCCGCGTAGCCTGGCGGCCTGCACAAATATTTTCAGGTTTTCAATTACACCGGGTTGCCCCGAAAAATCCTCAAAATCACCGGGTCGCAATACCTTTTCAATCTCCTTTTCGGCAGGGGTCAGGTTTTCGGATGTGGCATCAAGGTTTGTGTTCATGGATTTCTATCGCTTCAGGCAAAGGTATTGAATAATGGGTTAGTGTCAGACTCAAGCCAGCAGATTAATTCATAAAGGATCAAAGAGGCGATGATGTCATCTATTGTAATGCCCTATCAATTAGAAATTTATGAATGTGCGAACGACCAGGTATATACCGAAAACTACCAAAAGAATACCAACCGCATGATTTACCTTAATGAGAACTTTGGGCTGTAAGTAACGTTTTAAACGACTGGCAACAATCACCTTAATAATGTCAGTAAAAAATATGGTAAACAATGCGCCCACAAAAAATGCGATGGTTGCTTTCTGGTCAGCACTATGGCTTGTGGTTACCGTAACCATTACCGAAACCCAGAAAATCCATACAAAGGGATTGGCAAAATTGAGAAAAAAACCTTTGAAAATGTAAGTAAGCGGCCCTGGCATTTTCACCTCAACCAGGGTATTGTCCTCTGTAACGCTTATTTTACGTAAAAAAGTTACAATGCCGAAGACAACAAGTATAATCCCGCCAATAATACCAAACATGAGATAATTACGGTCGTTGCCAAACACCTGAACAGCCCCCATAAAGCAGAGAAAAACCAGTGCTAGATCGCTGAGGAAAATCCCTGCAGCGAGCAAAATGCCCCTGTACATACCCCTGTGAATGCTGGTTTGAATTAGCGTGAACATGGCCGGGCCGAGCATCACTGCCAGCGTCATTCCAAGAATCATGCCTTCAAATAAAGGGTGCATCGTTCGTGTTAAATGAAATTTAAAAATCCGTACAGGGAAATCAATGGCTGACCAATAAGTAATTTAGCAGAAGTATAAATTAGCTTCAGGCCTTCACATCATAACTGCAGCTAAAGTATTATGGTTTATTTCTGTAATTATCATCCAGAAACTGTTCCCAATCATTTAATTTTTCATTCTTAATCACCCTTGGGAACTTGTTCTGTCCGCCTTCCTTACCCAATTTTCGCATGAAATCATAGAATAATTCCAGGGGTAAAACCTCCACCTTAACATCACGAATGGCGGCAATCCGCTCAACACGGTAATCATCGTTCAAGTCTTTGAGATTCTGGTCAATCCGGTCGCGAATGGCTTGAACATCCAAAGCACTGCAATCACCGGGTGTCCCCAGAAACCATTTGTGGGCAAACATGCTGTCGTGCTTAATTCCGGCCACTGTAAATTCCGGGAAAGCTATATTCATTTGTTCCTCAACCAGTTGAATTGCCCTGTTCATATTCTCCTGCGAAAGGTGCTCTCCACAAAGGTTAAGGAAATGCTTGGTCCGACCGGTGATCACAATTTCGGACAAGGCCTTGGAGGTAAACTTAATGGTATCGCCAATAAGATAGCGCCAGGCCCCGGCACAGGAGGAAATCAATAAAGCGTATTCTTTACCCTCTTCCACCTGTTCAATGGTGAGGGTTTCAGCATCGGGAAAGTAATGGCCCTCGTCATCAAAGTTCTTTTCATTAAACGGAATAAATTCAAAAAACAGCCCATTATCCAACACCAGTTGCATGGAAGTGGTATTTGGCCGCGTTTGGTAAGCCAGGAAACCTTCCGAAGCAAGATAAGTTTCGATGTAAGTGATGGGTTTGGCCAGCAGCTTCTCAAAAGTTTTGACATAGGGTGAGAACGAAACCCCGCCATGCACATATATAGACAAGTTTGGCCAGATGTCGTGGATGGTTTGTACATTGTAATGCTTAATGATGCGCTCCATCAATATCTGTAACCAGGCCGGCACGCCGACAATTACACCAATGTCCCAGTCTTTAGCATTTTTAATGATTTCATCCAGTTTGGTAGACCAATCGCGCTCTTTTGAGATACGTTTACCAGGTTTATAAAAATGCTGAAACCAAAAAGGAATATTCCCGGCAGTTATCCCTGAAAGATCGCCTTCATAGTAGGTGCCATTAAATTGAAGGTGAGTGCTACCACCCAACATCAGTATTCCACGTTCATAAAAATCGCGGGGGAAATTATAGCGGGCCAGTGAGAAAATCTGACGTATGCTTGTCCGTTTGATGGCTTTCAACATAGTTGCCGTTACCGGGATATATTTACTGGAAGCTTCGCTGGTACCAGAGCTTAATGCGAAATATTTTACCTTACCCGGCCAACTGACAAACGCCTCGCCATTCAGGGTACGGTACCACCATTTCTGGTGAATGGCATTGTAATCATGCAAAGGCACTTTATCACGGAAGACAGAAACAAAGTCCTTTTGCCTGAGCATATTGCTGAACTCATAGGCTTCACCAAACGAAGTATATTGTGCTTCACGCAGCAGTTTTCTCAGGGTTTCCTTTTGTTGCTTTTCTGGTGAAAGGTGCCTTATCTTTGTAAATGGGATTTTACCGGGAAATTCGATGGCACTTTTGATAATAGATCCAAGAATAGGCATGGGTGGCTATAATTTACAGTAAAAATCGGTTATTTGACGGTAAAATTACTCATTTTTTGGTTTGATGCAATTTTGAGGTGGAAGATATCGGGATCAGGAAATTGAAAGACAACTAAAAAATTTCACGATTTTCCTGCTCGACGGTTAAATAATCATTAAATACAATTTGAGACTGAATGGCACAATTAATAATTTTATTTCACTTAATTTATGCAAGTTAAATTCGGAAATGGGCTAAATTAATAAGTATTAACAACCTATTATAATCCCAAATATTATCCTTTGAAAATCTTTCAACTATATGTAGGTTTGTGCAAAATTGATGGGTATGAAAAAAACTTCAACAAGCAGCAGCCTATGGCGCGGAATACTATGGTTTTTTATTGTAGTAATTCTATTTGTCGTGGGCTTTCTTGCCTGGCAAACTGGAACAGAGTTTAAACCCGAAGCGACAGTTAACCTTACCATCGAGGGCCAAGCAACCACAATTGGCGACACCCTTACCCTTACAACTTACAATATTGGCTACTGTGGCCTGGGTGCAGAAATGGACTTCTTTTACGAAGGCGGCACCATGGCCAGACCTACTGAAGAACAGTTGCAAAAATATGAAGCCGGGGTCATTGATCGCCTGCATGAATTTAAATCAAGAGACTTTATCCTTTTACAGGAAGTGGACACATTTTCCCGACGAAGCTGGTATTCCAATCAATTTGACCTGATTACTGAGAATTTTCCTGAATATAAAGCCTTGTTTGCGCTGAATTACCAAGCCTGGGTGCCCATGCCGGTAACCAATCCCATGGGAAAGGTAAGGGCAGGATTGCTGACCTTAAGCCGGATGGTTCCGGAATCGGCGGTGAGGATGGCCTTCAACTCGGGATACTCCTGGCCCATGAGCTTGTTTATGCTTAAACGATGTTTTCTCATTACAAGGTTTAAGACACAGCATGGAAACGAGCTTGTGCTGATCAATACACACAATTCCGCCTTCAGTGATGCAGCCGAAATCCGCAAAACCGAACTGGCGCAATTGAAAAGTGTGATGGAAAAGGAATATTCAAAAGGAAATTACGTGATGATTGGTGGGGATTGGAACCAGAATCCAACTACCTTTGATACTACTTTATTGCTGCCCAATTATCTTCCCAAACTTATTGACCCGCCCATTCCCGCAGATTTTCTTCCCGAAGGATGGAAATTTGTTTACGATACGAAGCACAGCACAAACCGGGATGTGGATATTCCATACACCGAGGGAGTTACACGCACAACTTTAATTGATTTTTTTGTGATTTCACCCAATATTGAGCCATTCTCAGTGCAAACCATTTCCACCGGATTCAGTGAATCGGACCATCAGCCGGTGACTGCTACTGTTATTTTAAAATAACTTAATCAACAACAAGTCGAGAAGGCGACTTTGGAGCAAGGGCAAAGGAGGAAATACAAAAGGACGATACCAAGAGAATCTGATTGATCTCTATAATCGAACCTATGCAAAGCGAAATCCCGGGAGCGAAGTAATTCTGGGGTCTATCCGGCTATCGACTATTTGACTACCGGCCCGAAATATACTCATCCAGTTCCTCAATACTCGATTCGAAGTCAAAAGCGTCGTTCAGACGGTAGTAATTACCGATATCATAAGTATAACCATAAGCATATTTAGCCAAATCGAGACGGGTATCTTCAAAAGAAAAAAGAAGCATAATTTCTTTCACCTGATCGCTAAGCAAGCAGTTGGAAGAAATCACCTGTCGGGCAATAGTCAATCGTGTATCGTCAAAGTCTTTGCTGGCAATTGACTGTTTTACCTGCTGAAAATCAGCAGGGTGCATTGGGTAAGGACATCCCACAGGCCCATTGTAGCCAGGCAAAACATATGTCTGCTCCACCGATGGAGGCGGGGGTATTGGCATACCTCCGGAAGTAGTGGTGGTTGAATACGAAGTTGTTGTTTGAGAAGTAGTTACCTGCGAACCGCTATTTATGCCTCCTCCATTTACATTCATATTGATATTTACACCCAACTCCGGATCGTTGATATTAATGCCCATCTGAACATTCCCTTGAGCGGGCTGACCATAGCTATCGGTTACTGTGGTAGTGGTTTGCGTAACCACTGAAGTTTGCGGTGCTTGTGTGGTATACACCACCACCTGCTGGTTTGGTGCCGGAGGAATAGCCTGTGCAATAGGAACTTCATTCATCCAACGCACCACATATTCATTCTTTTTGCTGATCTTTATTACGAATGTACTTTCAGTACCCTGATTAAAGAGCAAATTTTTATCCAGTTGACCCAATGCCGGATCCTCAAATATCACTTTTAACTTGTAATTTGGTGCAGGAAGGTCGGTAACTTTAACGTTTGTTTCAGGATTTGGATTTTGCCTGATCCCATTCAGGATTACCGTAAAACGTTCACCATTTTCCGTGAAAAAGATCAGGTTTGACAACTGTGCGAATGCACCAGAAAAAAGGCTTAAAGCAAAAATAAAGGTTAGAAAGTATCGTTTCATTTTTTTTGGATTAATCGATTATAAAAACTGAGTACAAAGATAGAATTTAACGGTTTATATTTTCACAAGATTCCCGATAAAAACACGTATCGCATCAGGGTTGAATTTATAAAAATTTACGGTTCCAATATTCAGAACTCCAACTTCCCCACCTGACCCATTACCCGAAGAATACTTTGTTGCCGACGCTGAATGTAAGCACTTGGAGCGCCCGCATTCCACCGGCGGGGATTAGGCAATACGGCCGCGATGAGTGCTGCTTCTCCACGGCTTAAGTCCGAAGCGGGTTTATGAAAATATTTTTGTGAAGCCACTTCTACCCCATAAATGCCATCACCCATTTCGATCACATTCAGGTACACCTCCATAATTCGGTGTTTCCCCCAAAATATTTCAATCAGGCCTGTAAAATAAACCTCCAGGCCTTTACGCAACCAGGAACGATCGGGCCATAAAAATACGTTCTTAGCCGTTTGCTGGCTGATGGTGCTGGCGCCCAATTTACGTTTGCGCTTTTTATTCAACTCTCTGGCTTTTTTTACAGCGTCAAAGTCAATGCCATGATGTTTCAGGAATTTATTGTCTTCCGAAGCAATAACTGCCCGTGCCATATTGGGTGAAATATCTTCAAATTTAACCCAATCCCTTTGCATTTTGATTTTTTCTCCATTTAAAATCTGTCCGCCCACCCTTATCAATTGCAGGGGTGTGACTACAGGCCTGACAAAACGGTAGGCAATGGTCACTACTATAGTTGAAATAAAGAAGAAGAACACGGCAAACCGTATAATCCTGAATATTTTTTTTAATAATTTTCCCGCAACAGACATAAAAGCAGACAGGTGTTTTGAAGGGACAAACCTACATGAATTCAGCCAGATTCACAAAATTTGTTACAATCAAAAAACTTCAAAAAAAGCTGTAGTGCTTAATTGATTAACTTTGTCGCCTTGAAAGAACCAACTACACCTCACAATACCTCTTCGCCATGCCTCCAACCCTATTCCAAGTGAACTTACAATTATGCAGCCTTTCCAGCGGAAGCAGTGGTAATTGCTATTATGTTGGGAGCAGCAGCGAAGGCATTCTGGTTGACGCAGGCATCAGTGCCCGGAGAATACGAAGAACCCTGGAAGAAATAGGGCCGGGAATGGCTGGAATTCGTGGAATTTTAATTACACACAACCACATTGATCACATTCGTTCTCTCACCCTGCTCACCAAAAAATACGGACTGTCGGTTTATTGCACCGAAGGCACCTGGAAAGGCATCATGCGCAACCGCATGACGTTGGATGCCGATCCAAACAGGTACCACCAGATAAAAACAGGAGTACCATTTACGATTGGCGACCTTGAAATTCAGGCTTTCCCGGTGTCACACGATGCACACGAAGCCGTTGGTTACTATTTTTCGGCCTTTGGAAGAAAACTCAGCATAGCCACTGACCTGGGTGTTATTGGCGAAGAAGCGGCAAATTACCTCCGCATGTCGGATGCTCTGGTCATTGAGTCAAATTACGATGAGCATATGCTACTTAACGGTAATTATCCTGAACAATTAAAGCAGCGGGTACACGGTTCAATGGGACACATGTGTAACGCCCATACTTCGGAATTTCTTGCCGGTTTTTATCATCCGGGCATTTCTCACATTCTGCTGGGACATTTGAGTGCGGAAAATAACACTCCAGAGCTTGCGCTGAAAACCCTGCATAATACTTTTAGCACGATGGGTATACAAATTAACTCCAACACTGTTATTCATGCACTGCCAAGGGGAATGCGATCAGAAGTTTATATTTTAAACGGGGAATAAAAATAATTGGAGCGTTGAAATCAAAAATTCAACTTGTAGCATTTAATAACCCTGCCAAATCCTTCCATTTATTCAGCAATCCTTAAAGGTTTAATTGTATATATAGCCAACCTATGTCTTTGTACGTCTCAGTAAAAAAGTATAAATGATTTTGCCCTCCTTGATCACAACATAGCAGGATGAAACTGTAACATATTATTAATCAGTGACCTTCTGAAACAATAATTTATTTTATAAAAGTTTCAGATTCAAAAATCATAATACTGGTTAAAAAGTGCAGAACGCAAGCCAAACCATAGCCACGTGGTCTTTTTATCAGACACATCATCATTTTCGCTACGCATTGTCACACCAGCGTTTAATTGAAGGTTGGTTGCCGGATTAACCAACCATGAAACCCGAATATCATGCTGCCTGAGCTGGGTTTTTTGTCCTTGCCCAATGGTATTTCCAAATTCAGTCACATAGGTATAATAAGATTTATAGATATCCGAACCAAAATTCAATCCGGAAGTATCTGCACCATACGTGCGAAAGATAGCTTTATAGTCAAACATCCAGCGTTGGTATCGATATGAAGCAATAAAAACCCCTTCCCTGAAATTGGCCCCGGCCGGATGGGCCAATGGTTGACTGTAATGGCCGTAATTCTGTAATGAAACATTGTGGGCATAGGTGTATGGCCTCACGTGGTTATATTCTGCCTGAGCATAGAAATTTGGTATCCCGAACAGATCGAAAGCCTTGCCCCCAATTTGAAATCCATGCTTATTTGCCCACCAGCCATCGCCCTTACGCACATGCTCCAGTTTAAACTCATCGAGCAAAAGCTGAGCGAACAACAGGTACTTTTTGCGAATTGTGAACCGGACACTGCCACCAAGCAATGCATTGTCGGGCGATCCCAGAGAAAATTCAACAGGACGATAGAAAATGACCGGATTAAGATAATTTACGTCAAATCCGCGTTGACCAGTGCTATCGGAGGCCTGCCAGATAATGGCTTCAAACAGGCCAACATTAAACCAATCGGTAACATTCCAACTCAGGTGATGCATGGTAGAATATTTTTTATTCCAGGGTGACCATGCCCCCCCTTGCTTTGAAAGCTCCTGAAACTGGGTATATAAATTTGTGTATTGCAATTTCCAAACCTTTGTGTTAATCATTAAATAAGGATAATTGAAGGCGGCATCCGACAAAAGCAATGAACGATAACCATCGCCAACAAAATTCTTACCATGACCAAATCTAAAAGTAAAATACCTGGACGGAGTATAAACAAAATGTCCTTCGGCAAAGGCGAAATCAAAACCTTTATTCTTAAAATCCTTAATAAATCCTTGCCCGGGAACCACACTCAACTGATTGGTGATGCTGTCGATCCAGCCCGGGAACACCGCTTGATTTTCATAAAAAGCGGTATGAAAACTAAAATTATGCCCTATGGTGCCGTCGGCCCTGACACCACGTGTATTTACCCACGTATTCCGCTGCGTAGAGGTTTCCCTGCCCACTTCAAAGTTTACCAAAGGGTCAACAATCAGGTTAAAATCAGGATTTTGCACCCGAAGCAACGAATGACTAAACAACTTCCTCCCGACCAGGGTGGAAGAGAATTTTCCCCTGAGCGGTTGCAAATCACTGTATTCAATAGTATCGGCTTTGTAATCCAACACCAACGGCCAAACGGAGTGCAGCCCACCCGATTCAAGCAATTGCTTTTCGTGAGCCAACCTCAACCCCTGTTCAAAATTTACCATTACTGGCTGTGAGAATAAAGAAACAGTTGCTGATGCAAACAAAAATAGGGTAAGATAAATACGCAATTGCTTCATAAGAAAAGGTTGTTACTTAATGAATGAAAGATTGCTGTGTCAATGAGATACTGAAATCTGCCAACAAAGCTTTTCTTCATTTAAGAGGCTGTTTTATCAAGGCTCTGATAATCAGAATTATTTGAAATAAATTCGGGGACAATCCTTTTCAATTGCGCCACTACCTCCATACGATCGTAGGTATTGAAAGAATCCTGCAGATCAAGGAACATGGCATCAACCTCGGAAGCAGGATAATGGCAAACCTGGGCAATGGTTATTTTGGGATTGTGTGTGGAAAGGTTATTTTCGCCGGCATTAAGCAACTCTTCATATAGTTTTTCACCAGGCCGCAGACCGGTGTAAACAATGGAAATATCTACCCCTGGTCGCAGGCCCGAGAGACGTATCATTTGAGAGGCCAAATCACTGATTTTAACCGGCTTACCCATATCGAACAGAAAAATTTCGCCCCCTAATCCCATCGCACCAGCTTCAAGTACAAGCTGGCAGGCCTCAGGGATGGTCATAAAATAGCGGATAATATCAGGATGGGTAACCGTTACCGGCCCACCTAAGGCTATTTGTTTTTCAAACAAGGGGATTACCGAACCATTCGAACCAAGCACATTCCCAAATCGGGTAGTAATGAAAGCTGTTCTATTTGTGGGACGTAAATTCAGACTCTGTATGTAGATTTCAGCCGTGCGTTTGGTCGCACCCATAACGTTGGTGGGATTTACTGCCTTATCGGTGGAAATCATGACAAATTTCTCTACCCTATATCGGGAAGCAGCATCAGCGACGACCCTGGTACCAAACACATTTACCTGCACTGCCTCAAATGGATTGGCTTCCATCATGGGAACATGTTTGTATGCCGCTGCATGATAAACCATCTTTGGTCGGTAAAGTCTGAACAACCGCTCTACCGTTTCCTGGTTACTGATATCACCAATCACGAAATCAAATCGCGCTGAAATGGAGGGATATGCCTTACAAAGCTCCTGCTGCAGGTCGTAAAGCGGAGATTCTGCCTGATCAAAAAACACAATCCGTCCAGGATTAAAACCACAAATTTGCCTGGATATTTCACTACCAATACTGCCCGCAGCTCCTGTAACCAGTATGACTTTATCGTTGAGATCAGCCATTACATGCTCCATATCCAGCTGAATCGGATCGCGTTGCAACAAATCGGAAATGCGCACTTTTGAAAGTTGCTTGATGGTAAGCTCCCCATTGATCCATTTACTAACCGGAGGCATTTCTTTAACTACCACTGCCGCCCGGGAAATCAAGTCTTCAATTAACTTACGCTTTTCGCTCGCAGGAATACTCTGAACCGAAAAAACAACATCTCTGACGTTGTGTTTATTCAGAAACTCCTGATTCACTATTTTTGGCGAAAAGACATTGATCCCAGCCATAAATTTTCCATGAAGTAAAGGATTATCATCAAGGAAGCCCACAACCTTCATGGCTGACTCTTTATCAGAGTTAATCACATTAAGGGCTATTTGTCCAGCCTTTCCAGCTCCGAAAATTAATACATTTCTCCTGTAACTGCCACTTTCGGTGAAGGTAGTAAATATAACTTTAATCAAGAACCTGGTAAAAGTAAGGAGGAATAAACCAGAGAGGACATAGATTATAAGAATTGAATAAGGAAGCGCAGGAAAACGGGAGGCTCCGAGAAATTCATTCAATTTATTCAATACAAAGAGCATAATCCCCAGAAAAAGCATACTCTTGAAGAGCCTGAACACATCCTCAAGACTGGTATGCCTGACAATGCCAGCATATGGCCTGAATATCAAGAAACTAACAGCAGCCAGAAGAGTAGAAACAAATAAATGGTCCCACATATTGCTCGCCTGCACCTGAGAAAGTGTAAAGTTGAAGCGTAAAAGATAGGCTGCGATTAGTGCAATGCCTAATAAGATGAGGTCTTTGGCAAAAATTACCCAACGCGATATAAAATGATGCGATAGTGAACGAAAAAACTTATGTATCATCCTGGATGAAACTGATTGACAATTTAAGTTCTAGTATTTGATATAAACAAAGATATTCCGTTTTTGCTTTGACAATCAAAAGAAATATAAAAAAATGATATCATTACAAACTTTCGTGAAAGAAGTCCTGCCCCACCATGGAATATCACTATAATAATA
>JAVEVB010000099.1:0-8491 GCA_034005265.1 Lentimicrobium sp. | reverse complement strand
TCGTCTTTGGAATCTGCAAAAGAATCAAATAAAGAAAAAACAGATATAAGATGAAGAAAGACAAAATTTTATGGGCTGATGATGAAATTGACTTGCTGAAAGTCTATGTGCTTTTTCTGGAAGAAAAGGGATATGAGGTGGTTACGGCATCCAATGGCAATGATGCGGTGGATTTGTGTAAAAAAGAAAGTTTTGACATCATCTTCCTGGATGAAAACATGCCGGGTTTGAGTGGATTGGAAACCATTCCGTTGATCAAGGAAATTCATCCGAATGTGCCGTTGGTCATGATTACCAAAAGTGAGGAGGAAAATCTCATGAATATGGCTATTGGGAGTAAGATTGCCGATTATCTCACCAAGCCGGTAAATCCCAGTCAGATTTTGCTGACCTTGAAGAAAAATATTCATAAGAAAGAAATTCAGACTGAACATACTACTTCGACTTATCGCTCTGAGTTTGGACGAATCGGGATGCAAATCAATGATTCGTTAACTTATGATGACTGGGTGGAAGTCTATAAAAAGCTGGTTTACTGGGAACTTGAATTGTCGGAAACAGATAGCGGCATGGACGAAATGTTGCGCATGCAGAAAACAGAAGCCAACAGTACTTTCAATAAATTCATCAAGAAAAATTATGTAGACTGGTTTAAAAATCAGACTAACAGACCCTTGTTAAGTCCGGATATTTTTAAAACCAAGGTTTTTCCTCTGTTGGATGAAGGTGAGAAAGTGTTCTTTGTGCTGATTGATAACTTCCGCTTCGACCAATGGAAAATAATCCGTGAAATGTTGAATGAATATTACAGTTTCACGGAAGAAGGACTGTATTCGAGTATTTTACCAACTGCTACGCAGTATGCACGAAATGCAATTTTCTCCGGTCTGATGCCTGTTCAGATTCAGCAGATGTTCCCGGATTTATGGGTGGATGAAGAGGAAGAGGAAGGAAAAAATCTGAATGAGAAAGATTTGATTCAAACTCAATTGCAACGTTTCAGAAAAAATTATGCTTTTTCATACAATAAGGTAAATGAATCGTCTTATTGTGAAAAACTGATTGAAAGATTGCCCCAGTTGGAAAATAACCAATTGAATGTTTGTGTGTTGAATTTCATCGATATGCTTTCCCATTCACGTACGGAATCCAGAATGATGCGTGAGTTAGCCAATGACGAAAACGCTTACCGCTCACTGACGGTGTCGTGGTTCAAACACTCGGGCACACTTGAATTGTTGAAAGCCATTGCCCGCAGGGGGTACAAGGTGATCCTGACTACCGATCACGGAACTATTCAGGTTAAAAATCCGATTAAGGTCATAGGAGATAAAAATACCAATGTGAATTTGCGCTATAAAGTAGGTAAAAATCTGAGTTATAACCGCAAGGAAGTTTATGAGATATCCGATCCCAAGCAAATCGGCTTGCCCAGTCCGAATGTAAGTTCAACCTATATTTTTGCCGGCAATGAAGATTTTTTCGCGTATCCGAATAATTACAACCATTACGTGAGTTATTATAAAAATACATTTCAGCATGGCGGTATTTCGTTAGAAGAAATGCTGATTCCGCTGATTGTGATGCAACCGAAATAGTTAATAGCGAATAGCTAATAGTGAATAGAGAATAACGGAGAAGGCAGAATAATTATTATTTAAACGATTCAACAATTCAACGTTAAAATATATAATAAAAATGAATACATACACCAACGTCAAAGACCTCGGTAATTTGCAACAAGCTGTGCAGGAGGCATTGGAAATCAAGCAGAATCGATACGCTTACAAGCACATCGGAGAGAATAAAACCCTGCTGATGGTATTCTTCAACTCGAGTTTGCGCACGCGCCTGAGTACCCAAAAGGCAGGAATGAACCTGGGCATGAACACCATGGTGCTCGACATCAATCAGGGAGCCTGGAAATTGGAAACAGAACGGGGCGTGGTGATGGATGGCGACAAGCCGGAACACATCCTCGAAGCGATTCCGGTGATGGGCGCCTATTGTGATGTCATCGGGGTGAGGGCTTTTGCGCAGTTCGAAGACAAAGCTTTCGATTACAGTGAGACCATCATCAATCAGTTTATCAAATACTCAGGTAAACCGGTTTTCAGCATGGAAGCAGCTACTGCACATCCCTTGCAGGCTTTTGCCGACCTGATTACCATCGAGGAGTATAAAAAAACGGCTCGTCCGAAAGTGGTGCTTACCTGGGCGCCACACCCTAAAGCGTTGCCGCAGGCGGTGCCCAATTCTTTTGCCGATTTTATGAACGAAGCGGAGGTTGATTTTGTGATAACCCATCCTGAAGGATATGAACTCGCGGAAGAATTTGTACGTGGTGCGAAAGTGGAGTACAACCAAATGAAGGCTTTCGAAGGTGCTGATTTTATTTATGCCAAGAACTGGGCGGCTTATCAGTACCCGAATTATGGTAAAATACTCAGCGCCGACCGCAGCTGGACGGTAAGTGAACGTCAGATGGCCGTGACCAACAACGCGTATTTCATGCATTGCCTGCCGGTGCGCCGTAACATGATTGTGACCGATGAAGTGATTGAAAGTCCGCAGTCGATCGTGATACCCGAAGCCGCCAACCGTGAGATATCTGCACAGGTTGTTATTAAAAGACTACTAGAGAATAGACTGTAACAAACTAAAAATATTAAAATATAACCATATAACCATATAAGTCATAGAAGCGGCATATAAGTTATATTTACCTTTTGAAAAATTTTCAATTTAGAATATTAAGAGCTTATATGTCACTTATATGACTTATATGGTAAAGTAACAAAATTATGAATATAGAAAAGGTTATTGCATCCATCAGAAATGTACCGGACTTTCCCAAGCAGGGAATTTTATTTAAAGATATTACCACGGCAATGAAAGAGCCGGAAGTGTTGCGTTTCATCGTGGATGAATTGTATGAATACTACAAGGACAAAGGGATTACGAAGGTTGTGGGCGTGGAAAGCCGCGGTTTCGTGTTGGGAAGTATCCTGGCGTACAAGCTGGGTGCCGGTTTCGTGTTGTTGCGTAAACCCGGGAAATTACCTGCTGATACCTACCGGTTGGCTTATGATTTGGAATACGGTCAGGATGCGCTGGAAATTCACAAAGATTCAATTGCCTCAGGAGATGTAGTTCTGTTACACGATGATTTGCTGGCGACGGGTGGTAGTGCGGGAGCAGCTTTGAAACTACTTGCCAATTTTGATATGAAAGCAGTTTACGTGAGTTTTCTGATCGAACTTGAATTCCTGAAAGGAAAAGAAAAACTCGAAAACGCCACGGATATCCATTCAATGATTAAATTCTGATGGAAAAACTGATACTGATTAAGGTAGGAGGAAAAATTGTTGAGGAGCCAGCTTCATTGAAACAACTCCTGACAGATTTCGCGAAGATAGAAGGGCATAAAATCCTCGTGCATGGTGGCGGTCGCTCGGCTACAGCCATGGCAGCCCGGCTCGGAATTGAAAGTAAAATGGTGAACGGTCGCCGCGTTACCGATGAAGAAACGCTGAAAGTGGTTACGATGGTTTATGGCGGATTGGTAAACAAGCAAATTGTGGCCGGTTTGCAGGCCCTGGGTGTCAATGCTCTGGGTTTAACCGGTGCCGATCTGAACTACATGCGTTCAGTAAAACGTCCTGTAAAAGAGGTGGATTATGGTTTCGTGGGCGATGTGAAAGAGGTAAATGCATCCATCTTAGCTGATTTGATTGCGAAGGAGGTAGTGCCGGTGTTGGCACCGCTAACCCATAATAAATCCGGCAATCTGCTCAATACCAATGCCGACACCATTGCCGGTGAGGCTGCTAAGGCACTTGCAGCTTATTTTGATGTAACGCTGATGTATTGTTTTGAGAAAAAGGGTGTGCTGAAAGATGAAAATGATGATGACAGCGTGATTGCCGAACTGACACCTGAACTTTTTGAAAGCTATGTGCAAGCCGGCGTAATTCAGGGTGGGATGATACCAAAACTTGAAAATGCCTTTGATGCACTGCAGGCAGGTGTGAAGAAGGTGGTAATTACCCGTGCCGATAGGATAGGTGAAAATGGAGGAACAACAATTTTAATTGGTAAAAATTAAATGTCATATAAACATATTGTAGAGACGTTGCATGCAACGTCTCTATGTTAAAACGCAACGTTTTTTGGGAAATAAATAATTATTATGAAAACAATCAACCTATTATTTACATTAATTTTCATGACATACATGATACACGCGCAGGAAAAAATCCTGCTATATACTGATGGACCAGCCGAGTCGAACGGAATTACCGAAGAAGAGCAGTTTCTTCGAAAAGATTTTATGGTAAAGATATCTGAACCACGAATGTACGTATATCCTGCTCCTGCTGAAATAAATACAGGTACAGCTGTGTTGATTTGTCCGGGTGGCGGCTATACCGGTGTTTCTGTCATCAAGGAAGGAGAAGAAATTGCACAATGGTTCAACAAGCTGGGTGTAACCGCTTTCGTGCTTTATTATCGCATGCCGAACGGTCACCATGAAATTCCACTCAAAGATGCTCAAACAGCACTGGAGATTATTCATAAACGTGCGAAAGAATTGAAAATAGACAAAACAAGAATAGGTATTATGGGCTTTTCGGCTGGTGGACATTTGGCTTCTACTGCGGGAACCCGCCTAACCGCTAAAAATAATCGTCCCGATTTCATGATTCTGGCCTATCCCGTAATTACGATGCAACCCGAAATTACACATCGCGGTTCTAAGCAGAATTTATTAGGAAAAACGCCTGATGTGTCTTTGGTGAATTTATATTCAAATGAGTTGCAGGTAACTTCAAAAACTCCTCCGACTTTTCTTTTTCATGCTGAAGATGATAAGTCAGTACCTATAAAGAATAGTTATTTGTTTGCAGAGGCGTTGAAGTCAAAAAAAGTACCGGTTGAAGTTTATACCTTTCCTGAAGGCGGTCATGGTATTGGTATGCGCCCCACAAACCCCGAAGCCGATAAATGGCCGGTAATGTTGGAAAATTGGATGAAAAAACAAAAATTGATTCAATAAACCATGTTTCAGGAATACAAACAAGAAGCAACCATTTTGCTGAAAAATGTCATCGCCATCCCTTCTTTCAGTAAGGAAGAAAAAAAAGTGGCAGATTTGCTGGAACGATACATCGAGTTGCAAGGGTATGCAGTGTCCCGCAAGGATAATAACATCTGGCTGATGAGTCCTGGTTTTGATCCTGCGCGACCGACAGTATTGCTTTGTTCGCATATCGATACGGTAAAGCCGGTTGCGGGTTGGACGTACGACCCGTTTTTCCCGGTGGTGGAAAATGGTAAATTGTATGGTTTGGGCAGCAATGATGCCGGATCCTCGGTGGTGACTCTGTTGCAGGTCTTTTTCATTCTATCACAAAAAAAACAAAGCTATAACCTGATTTATGCTGCGGTAGCTGAGGAGGAGATTTCCGGAGAAAAAGGTATCGGCAGCTTGTTACAGGAGCTACCGCATATCGACTTTGCAGTTGTAGGCGAACCCACCGGTATGCACCTGGCTGTTGCCGAAAAAGGACTCATGGTTCTCGATTGTGTAGCCTATGGAAAATCCGGCCATGCCGCCCGTGATGAAGGAGATAACGCTATCTATAAAGCGTTAGCAGATATAAGCTGGTTCAAAGAATTTGTTTTCCCTGAACAAACAGCATTTCTCGGTCCGGTAAAAATGACTGTAACGCAAATTAATGCCGGTACGCAGCACAATGTGGTGCCGGACCAGTGTTCGTTTGTGGTGGATGTTCGTTCCAATGAAATGTACAGCAACCAGGAACTGCTCGAAATTATCGTGCAAAAGGTAAATTGCACGGTTACTGCCCGCTCTACCCGTCTCAGTTCCACCGCCACACCGCTTGACCATCCTATTGTTGAGCAGGGAAAAATACTGGGTCGAAAATTATTTGGCTCACCTACCTTGTCCGATCAGGCGCTTCTGCCTTTTCCCAGTGTAAAAATAGGCCCGGGCGACTCCTCCCGTTCTCATACAGCAAATGAATATGTACTGCTGAAGGAAATTGAGGAGGCAATAGAAGTGTATGTGGGTTTGCTGGATGGTGTAGAAATGTAATAAACTCCCCCGAACTTCACAGCCCGGGGGAGACACAAATCATATATACCTCTAAAAAACTAATATATCTTATTTGGTCGATAAGTCGAAAGCTTCCTCACCATGTTGTGTGAGGTCAAGGCCTTGCGCTTCCTGTTCTGGAGTTACACGCATCGGCAGGAAGTAGTTGGTAAATTTATACAACAGATAAGAACCTCCGAATGTGAATGCTCCGACAATCAATAAGGCAAGCAGGTACATGAAAAATTGTCCCACGTTGCCATGAATCAGTCCGACACCCTCTCCTCCGTTTACGGCAAATACACCGGTCAGAATCATGCCCACGATACCGCCCAGACCATGACAGGGGAATACATCCAACGTATCATCGATTTTGGTTTTTGATTTCAGTTGAACCGCGGTATAGCTTACCAATGAAGCGATAAAACCAAAGAACACACTTTGTCCGACCGTTACAAACCCGGCTGCCGGGGTGATGGCTACCAAACCTACTACGGCACCTATGGCAGCGCCTGCGGCAGAGCGTTTTTTACCCATGGCACCATCGGCAAGTAACCAGGTTAGCATGGCAGTTGCAGATGAAATGTTCGTGTTTACGAAAGCTCTTACAGCCAAATCATCAGCAGCTAAAGAAGACCCCGCGTTGAAACCGAACCAACCGAACCACAGCAAACCGGTACCCAATAAAATATAGGGGATATTGGTCGGACGTGCATCCCCGTTGACACCCTTTCTTTTACCCAGAAAGATAGCACCACCCAGGGCTGCAAAGCCTGCTGAGATGTGAACTACAGTTCCACCAGCAAAGTCAAGGATGCCCCATTTATGCAGAAATCCTTCCGGATGCCAGGTCCAGTGAGCCAGCGGGGCATATATAAATAAGGAAAACAAAATCAGGAACATCATCAGTGAAGTAAAGCGAACCCGTTCAGCCAAACCACCTGTGATAAGTGCCGGAGTAATGATGGCAAACTTAAGCTGGAACATGGCGAACAGAGCAAAAGGAATGGTCCGACCAAAATCCGGGTGAGGTGTTAACCCTACATTTTTAAAGAACATAAAAGTAGTAGGATTACCTACGACACCTCCGATGCTATCGCCAAAAGCCATACTGAATCCAACCACAATCCAAAGTACACTGATTATTCCCAGTGCGATAAAGCTTTGTAAAAGCGTGGACACTAAGTTTTTATACCTAACCATCCCGCCGTAGAAAAATGCCAGTCCGGGTGTCATTAGCAATACCAGCGCTGATGCCATCAGCAACCAGGATGTGTCAGCATGGTTAATTTCAAGCGACTCCATGCCTTCTGGCAATAAAGTCTCATAACTTACCGGAATTAAAGAGATTAAGGCTACGATGGCTAAGAGTAAAAATGGAATCCGGTACTTCCAGGCAACTTTTCGTTGTTTCATTGTTTAAAGTTTGAATTTATAAGTATGAGTTATTTAAATGACAATTGATGACAGAATGATGTTATTTCGGTGCAAAAATAATCAAAATGATTTAATTGAAAATAAAATATAGTCAAAAAGATTTATTTTGTTTGTTTGTTGTTTTAAAATGCAATGATTGGTGGTCTTCTCGTTTGCAATATGATAGTTTAAGGTTAATTTTCCTGACAAATGATAAATTTGAGTTATGTCAAACAGATATTTTCTATTCCCGCTGCTATTTTGTATTTTTGCATCAAATAGAATTCTGATCTCAATCCAGCTAAACGGACTTTTAAAATAATTTGCAAATAGTTTAAGAAGACTGATTCTATGTTAAGAGAAAGTGCAAGGAGACTTTATGGAAGAACAATTTGACATAAGAAACAACCGCAACGGGGAGAAGGAGTTTGAGAATTCCCTCCGGCCTTTGACGTTTTCTGATTTCAGGGGTCAAAGCAAGATTGTGGATAATCTGAAAATTTTCGTTCAGGCTGCCCGCATGCGCACGGAGTCGCTGGATCATGTGTTGTTGCACGGTCCCCCGGGACTAGGCAAGACGACCTTGTCGAACATCATTGCCAACGAGCTGAATGTCGGATTCAAAATTACTTCTGGACCGGTACTCGATAAGCCCGGTGATCTGGCAGGATTGCTAACCAGTTTAGAAACAAACGATGTACTTTTTATTGATGAGATACACCGGCTCAGTCCGATTGTGGAGGAGTATCTGTACTCTGCTATGGAGGATTACCGCATCGATATCATGATTGATAAAGGACCCTCTGCTCGCTCCATTCAACTTGAATTGAATCCGTTTACGCTGATTGGTGCGACTACCCGGAGTGGCTTGCTGACAGCTCCTTTGCGTGCACGTTTCGGCATCAATTGTCATTTTGAGTATTACGATATAGATGTGATTACCCACATCATCAA
>JAVEVB010000098.1:0-8758 GCA_034005265.1 Lentimicrobium sp. | reverse complement strand
GCCATGGATGCAATCGAAAAAGAGAATAGCTCCCTTAAAGGGGTGCTCCCTAAAGTGTATGCCCGTCAAAATCTGGATCCTACCGGATTGGGTGAACTGATAGACCTGGTTGGAAATATCGCCCTTGGTAGTGCGAAAGCGAGAAGTGCCGATGTGCTCGGTCATGTGTTTGAGTATTTCTTGGGTGAGTTTGCGTTGGCTGAAGGTAAAAAGGGAGGACAATTCTATACCCCTCGTAGCGTTGTGGAATTGTTGGTGGAGATGTTGGAACCTTACAAAGGTCGTGTGTTTGACCCATGCTGCGGTTCCGGTGGAATGTTTGTTCATTCTGAAAAGTTTGTGACCGAACACCAGGGGAAAGTGAACGATATCTCCATTTATGGACAAGAGAGTAACCAAACCACCTGGCGTTTGGCAAAAATGAACTTAGCCATTAGAGGAATCGATAGTTCTCAGGTAAAATGGAATAACGAAGGATCTTTTTTGAATGATGCCCATAAAGATCTGAAAGCAGATTTTATTATAGCCAATCCACCGTTTAATGTAAGTGATTGGGGTGGCGAACTGATGCGAAATGATGGTCGTTGGCAATATGGCACACCTCCATCCGGAAATGCAAACTTTGCCTGGATGCAACACTTTCTTTATCATTTAGCTCCCACCGGACGTGCCGGAGTTGTATTAGCAAAAGGAGCATTAACCTCCAAAACTTCCGGTGAAGGGGATATTAGAAAAGCATTGGTAGAAAACGGATTGATCGATTGCATTGTAAATCTTCCTGCTAAATTATTTTTAAACACCCAAATTCCTGCTGCCTTATGGTTCCTAAAACGGAATGGTAGAGAGGCCATGCATGGCGTCTCTGCAGACCAACCCAACATCCTCTTTATTGACGCCCGTAATTTGGGACACCTCATCAACCGCCGTACCCGTGAATTATCGCAGGAGGATATTGACCAGATCACCACCACATATCACAATTGGAGAAGTAGCTGTAAGGGCGAATTGCATTCGCCCTCGCATTCGTCCTATGAAGATATTCCTGGATTTTGTGCTTCTGTTCCGATCAGCAAAGTAGCAGAACTCGATTATGTACTCACCCCCGGCCGTTATGTAGGGTTACCCGACGATGAAGATGACTTTGATTTTAACGAACGATTCACTGCACTCAAAGCAGAGTTAGAAGAACAATTAAAAGAAGAAACTCGATTAAACGAACTCATAAATATCAATCTTTTAAAAATCAAAATCTAATTATGTCCAAAGAACTATCCTTAACTCAAAACAACTCGTTTGAACAAAACAAACGAACTGATGAAAATGAAATCTATTTTGCCACTCAACAAAACGGACCACTAATAAATAATATTGAAAATAAAATATTTACGATTAGAGAAATGCAGGTCATGCTTGATAGTGAACTAGCTAAATTATATCAAACAGAAACAAAATACATCAATAGAGCCGTAAATAGAAATCCCGACAGATTTCCAAGTACTTTTGCATTGCAACTAGATGAAACCGAATGGAACACTTTAAGGTTCCAAATTGGCACCTTAGAAAATCAAAAAGGGAGAGGACAACATCGAAAATACTTACCATGGGTATTTACCGAACAAGGAGTAGCTATGCTTTCTGCTGTTCTGAATACAAATAAGGCAGTACAGATTAGTGTTCAAATAATGCAAGCGTTTATTGCAATGCGCAAATTTTTAACTAAAAATGCCATTATTTTTCAACGTATCAATGTATTAGAACATAAACAACATAAAACAGATGAAAAATTAGAAGAAGTTTTTAAAATTTTGGAATCTAATCAACCAAAACCAGAGAAAGGGATTTTTTTTGATGGTCAAATATTTGATGCTTATTTATTTGTTTCAGATGTAATTAAAAATGCTCAAACCAAAATCATTTTGATAGACAACTATGTAGATGAATCTGTTTTAGGTATATTATCAAAAAGAGGTATGAATGTTTCTGCTATCATTTATACTAAAAATATTTCGGAACAACTTAGAATCGATCTTAAAAAGCACAACAGCCAATATCCCGAAATAAAAATAGTAGAATTTAATGGTGCTCACGATCGCTTTTTAATCATTGATGATCATGAGTTGTACCATTTTGGAGCATCCTTAAAAGACTTAGGTAAAAAATGGTTTGCTTTTTCCCGAATGGACTCTTTTGTAAACGAAGTATTGTTAAAATTAAAGAAAATAGGATAAGAAGCTCAACAAAAGATATGAAAAAATCAGACAAACAACCTTTAAAGATCAAGATCAATGAGTGATTCGACGATAATCAATTTTAAGGTAGGTGAATTAATTACGATATTGCAACAATTTCCGAAGGAGATGCCGGTTTTCGTAAACGGTTTAAAAGATGGATATGACAACTTCTATCATCCTTTTATTGTAAAAGTAAAACACACTCCTGAAAGTTACATAGACGAAGGCCAATTTCAAGAAAATGATCTTGGATTTGAAGCATTAATAATCGAAAGAGAGGTAAGATATGAGTGAGTGGAAGAAATGTAAATTAGTTGAATATTCAAATATTAATATGGGCCAATCTCCCAAATCTGAGTATTATAATAATGAGGAAATTGGTATTCCATTTTTACAAGGCAATAGAACTTTTGGAATAAAATATCCGACTTATGATACTTATTGTTCTCAACCTTTAAAATTTGCAAATGAAGGAGAAATCCTTTTTAGTGTAAGGGCTCCAGTTGGTGATATTAATATTGCAAATAGAAAAATATGTATTGGAAGAGGATTAGCTGCTCTTAATGCAAAAAATGGGAAAAATGATTTTTTATATTTCTTGTTGCATTATTTAAAATCAACTATAGTTAATAATGAATCTGGTAGTGTTTTCGGAGCAGTAAATAAATTTACATTAGAAAATATCGACATTCTCCTTCCCCCTCTCCCCGAACAAACCGCCATTGCCTCTATTCTCAGCAGTTTAGACGACAAGATTGACTTACTCCACCGCCAAAACGCCACACTTGAAAAAATGGCCGAAACGCTTTTCCGGCAGTGGTTTGTGGAGGAAGCGAAAGAGGAGTGGAAGATTGGAAAATTAGCTAATGAATTTGACTTTACTATGGGAGCTTCACCACCCGGAATAAGTTATAATGAAGAAGGAATTGGTATTCCAATGTATCAAGGAAATGCTGATTTTGGATTTCGATTTCCAACAAACAGAGTTTTCACAACAGATCCAAAGAGATTTGCAGAAAAGTATGATACATTAATAAGTGTTAGAGCACCTGTTGGCGAGCAAAATATGGCAAATGAAAAATGTTGTATTGGGAGAGGTGTTGCAGCTTTCAGATATAAGATTGACAATTCATTTTATACATACACTTATTATAAAATGAAATCTTTGATGGATGATATTAAACAGTTCAATGAAACAGGAACTGTGTTTGGTTCTATTAGTAAATCAGATTTTGAGAATATTGACATTTTTATACCAGATAAAATATCTATTTACAAATTTCAAAACGAAGCCAAACCAATTGATGACAAAATAAATACAAATACAATTCAAATCCGCACCCTCACCGCTTTACGTGACACTTTGTTGCCCAAATTGATGAGTGGAGAGGTTAGGGTGGAATATTAGACATTTGAAAAAAATAAAAAATGAACAGATACAATCCAGATTTCCACCATCGAAGATCCATCCGATTGAAAGGATACGATTATTCACTGGAAGGATTGTATTTCATCACCATCTGTTGCCAGAATAGAATATGCCGATTTGGGACAATTGAGAACGGGAAAATGATATTGAATGAATATGGGATCATCGCCCATAACGAATGGGTCAATACCCCAAAAATCCGCCCCAATGTGGAATTGGGGGAATTCATCATCATGCCCAACCACATCCACGGCATCATCGCCATAACCGATCGTCCGCCAATTCGTAGGGGCGAATTGCATTCGCCCCTTTTGGATTTATCACAAATGCATTCGCCCCTTTTGGATTCGGATGATATTAAAAAGGGCGTTTGCAAAACGCCCCAACCAGACGTTGGCAATAGGGGCGAATATCAAAAGGGCGAATGCAATTCGCCCATACCGGGCGTTTGCAAAACGCCCATACCAGACGTTGGTATTACGGGCGAATATCAAAAGGGCGAATGCAATTCGCCCTTACCAGGCGTTTGCAAAACGCCCCAACCAGACGTTGGCAATAGGGGCGAATATCAAAAGGGCGAATGCAATTCGCCCATACCGGGCGTTTGCAAAACGCCCATACCAGACGTTGGTATTACGGGCGAATATCAAAGGGGCGAATGCAATTCGCCCCAACCAGGCGTTGGTAATACGGGCGAATATCAAAGGGGCGAATGCAATTCGCCCCAACCAGACGTTGGTATTACGGGCGAATATCAAAAGGGCGAATGCAATTCGCCCCAACGATCCCATTTAACGGGCGAATGCAATAGGGGCGAATGCAATTCGCCCCAACGGTCCTTTTTAATGGGCGAATGCAATTCGCCCCTACGGTCACCATCACAAACGGTGGGCGCCATTGTGCGGGGATATAAATCATCCGTTACAAAACAATTGGGGGTGTTGGGGTTTAATGAAAAATTATGGCAACGCAATTATTATGAACATATTATTCGAAATGATCAATCATTTCAAAACATTACCGAATATATTATTACAAATCCGATGAAATGGGACAATGACACATTTAACCCTTTGAATTAAAAAAAAATATGATGACCCGAATAACTGAAAATACCATAGAATCTTTCGCCATCGAGTTATTGGATAAGCTCGGTTATGAATACATCTATGCGCCCAATATTGCTCCGGATGGGGAAACTCCGGAACGTAATAGTTATGAACAGGTTCTGTTGTTGAATCGTCTTACTTCTGCTGTTAGAAAAATTAATCCTACCATTCCTATAGATGCTCAAGTAGAAGCGATCAAAGAGATTCAACGGATCTCTTCGCCCGATTTATTGAATAACAATGAAACATTTCATCGTTACTTAACCGAAGGAATACCTGTTTCTAAACGTATTGAGGGTGATGATCGGGGGGATCGGGTTTGGTTAATCGATTTTAAAAATCCACTCAACAACCAGTTTGTGGTGGCTAATCAATTTACCATCATCGAAAATGGGGTCAATAAACGTCCTGATGTGATCCTTTTTGTGAATGGGATCCCTTTAGTCGTTATCGAATTAAAAAATGCAGCAGATGAAAACACAACTGTGCACTCTGCTTTCAAACAGATCGAAACTTACAAATCGGTCATCCCTACCCTATTCACTTATAATGGTTTTATAGTGATCTCTGATGGTTTAGAGGCAAAAGCGGGCACCATTTCATCCGCTTTTAGTCGCTTTATGGCTTGGAAAACTACCGATGGCAAAGTGGAAGCTTCCCATTTGGTAAGTCAACTGGAAACCCTCATTCTGGGGATGTTGAATAAAAATACACTGATCGATTTGATCAGACATTTCATTGTTTTTGAGAAATCATTAAAAACGGAAAATAATCTAGAGACGAAAGATAGTACGTCACAAAAATCCATAACAACCATCACAACGGTTAAAAAATTAGCCGCCTATCACCAATATTTTGCAGTGAATCGAGCAGTTGAATCCACATTACGGGCAACTGGTTATCAAACAATTGAAGGTCAGGTTGAAAATTCCCCAGAAAGTTATGGTCTGCCGGATGTTAAAAAACAACCGGTGGGTGACCGAAAAGGGGGGGTCGTTTGGCATACACAAGGTAGTGGAAAATCGTTATCTATGGTGTTCTTTACTGGAAAGATTGTCTTGGCATTAGATAATCCTACCATTCTCGTAATCACAGATCGTAACGACTTAGATGACCAATTATTTGACACCTTTGCTGCTTCAAAACAGCTTTTACGACAAGAACCTGTTCAGGCAGAAGATCGGAACCATTTGAAAGAACTCTTAAAAGTGGCTTCCGGAGGTGTTATTTTTACAACAATCCATAAATTCCAACCTGAAGAGGGAAATGTTTACGAAACACTTTCTAGAAGAAAGAATATTGTTGTGATTGCCGATGAAGCACACCGAACTCAATATGGTTTCAAAGCGAAAACAATGGATGCCAAAAATGAGTATGGATATACTATTGGGAAAAAGATTGTTTACGGTTTCGCCAAATATATGCGTGATGCTCTTCCAAATGCCACCTATCTGGGCTTTACTGGCACACCCATTGAAAATATGGATGTGAATACTCCTGCTGTTTTCGGCAACTATGTCGATATTTACGATATCGCTCAAGCTGTTGAGGATGGCGCTACTGTAAGAATCTATTATGAGAGTCGCTTAGCCAAAGTGAACCTTAGTGAAGAGGGGAAAAAACTAGTAAATGAACTAGATGACGAACTGGATCAGGAGGATCTCACCAATACCCAAAAAGCAAAAGCAAAATGGGCGCAACTGGAAGCATTAGTAGGTAGTCAAAACCGAATAGAGAAGATTGCTAAAGATATCATTGACCATTTTGAAATACGCCAAACGGTATTTCAAGGGAAAGGGATGATCGTAACCATGAGTCGAAGGATTGCAGCAGAATTGTACGATGCGATTATAGCGATAAAACCTGAATGGCACTCAGATGATTTAACCAAAGGGGTTGTCAAAGTTGTTATGACTTCAGCTTCATCCGATGGACCTAAAATATCGAAACATCATACCACCAAAGAACAACGGAGAGTGTTAGCAGATCGGATGAAGAATCCAAATGATGAGCTGCAACTCGTAATTGTTCGGGATATGTGGTTAACCGGTTTTGATGCCCCTTGTTTGCACACATTATATATCGACAAACCGATGAAAGGGCACAACCTCATGCAGGCGATAGCTCGTGTCAATCGTGTTTATTTAGACAAACCAGGTGGTTTAATTGTGGATTATCTAGGTATTGCCGCTGATCTTAAAAAAGCACTCTCATTCTATTCTGATTCCGGAGGAAAAGGAGATCCAACCATTCTTCAGGAAAAAGCGGTACAGTTAATGCTTGAAAAATTAGAGATTGTCTCACAAATGTTTCATGGTTTTGAATATGAAACATACTTTGAAGCTGATACTTCTAAGAAACTATCGATCATATTAGCTGCAGAAGAGCACATTTTGAGTATTGAGGATGGGAAGAAAAGGTTCATCAATGAAGTGACCGCACTTTCCCAATCTTATGCATTAGCGATACCGCATGAACAAGCGATGGATGTCTCAGATGAAGTCTCATTCTTTCAAGCGGTAAAAGCAAGGTTAGCCAAATTCGACTTTTCAGGAATGGGGAGAACCGATGAGGAGATCGAAACCACCATCCGACAGGTGATTGACAAAGCTTTGATTACAGAACAAGTGATCGATGTATTCGATGCAGCAGGAATCAAAAAGCCAGATATTTCAATCCTTTCTGAAGAGTTTTTATTAGAACTCAAAGGGATGGAACACAAAAATGTAGCTTTGGAAGTATTGAAAAAACTTTTGCATGATGAGATCCGTTCCATATCAAAAAAGAATCTGGTAAAAAGTAAAAGTTTCTTAGAGATGTTAGAAAACTCTATTAAAAGATACCACAACAAAATCTTAACCGCTGCAGAAGTAATTGAAGAGTTGATCCATCTCAGCAAAGATATTGTAGAGATGAACGATGAAGCCAAAAAGTTAGGGCTATCAGATTTTGAGTACGCCTTTTACACTGCAGTCTCCAACAACGACAGCGCCAAGGAACTCATGCAAAAAGAGAAATTAAGGGAGTTAGCTGTAGTACTCACAGAAACCATTCGGCAAAACGCCTCAATCGACTGGACCATTAAAGAGAGTGTCAAGGCCAAGTTAAAAGTTGCGGTAAAACGGATCCTCCGTAAATACGGTTACCCTCCCGACATGCAACTCTTAGCCACCGAAACCGTATTGAAACAAGCAATAATGATTGCTAATGAGTTAACGAATTAAAAAAATATAATATATGGCAGAAAAATATAATGCTTCCAACATCGCAATCGAACAGATTTTGAATTTTATTAAGTCGGGAGAGATTGCTATACCGGAAATTCAAAGACCTTTTGTCTGGAAACCTTCCCAAGTTCGTGATTTGATAGATTCTCTCTATACCGGTTATCCTACTGGTTATTTGATCATTTCCCAAAGTCCAAACATGAAATTGAAAGATGGGACATTATCCGAAGGAAAGAAAATAATGATCGATGGGCAACAAAGAGTTACTGCTCTGATGACGGCAATTATGGGTATGGAAGTTATAAACTCTGATTTTGAAAAGAAAAGAATTAAAATCTCTTTCAATCCTTTGGCTATTGATGAAGATGAAGTGTTTAAAGTTCAGGATAATGCCATTTTAAGGGATAAAAAATGGATAACTGATATCGCTGAAGTTTTTAAATCCGATTTTAAACGGGGTAGTTTTGTTTCTAAATATTGCGAATACAATTCCGAAATGGATTCTGATCGGCTGCATGATATTTTGGACACACTGATTGGAATTAGAAACCGCCAAATTGGTGTTATAACCTTAGACAAAGAACTTACCATTGATGAAGTAACGGAAATTTTTATTAGAATCAATAGTCAGGGTGCGAAACTAAATCAGTCTGACTTTGCCATGTCAAAGATTGCTGCCAATGTAAATTATGGGGGCAATGTACTTCGCAAAGCAATCGACTATTTTTCACATTTAGCTGTACAACCCGACTGGTATCATGA
>JAVEVB010000097.1:0-8778 GCA_034005265.1 Lentimicrobium sp. | reverse complement strand
CCTAACCTGGACAAGCCAGAACCAAACAGGAATACTTGTAATTTTACTGAATGGAACTATTAACAGAACGACACAAAAATGAGATCACCTGTGTGCTTTCATGTTACGACAGGTTAATCCTAAGCGGGACGCTTCCGGAGATATCATATAGCCAAGGGATGACAAATTATATGTACCAAAATGAGCATAGGATATTTGACTACCCAAAATTTGCAGAGCCATTTAAGGAAACCATTCGAGCCAATGCAGAACAAATAGCCAAAGAACATGGCATTGAGATTGAGTTCATCCGCAAAAATGGTATCAGAAAAGAATCTATCATTTCTGAGAAAATCGCTAAACGTGGAGCTCATCCTGGCATCGTGCATATTCTCTCAGTGATGGAGTCATGCAGTACCTATAAGCCATGGCACGACAAAAAAACAGGCAAAACTTTTTTAAAACCTGACACCAGCAAATGTTTGCATTACTATTTTTATTTTATTGACGAGCAAGTTGGCCTTGGATACGTACGTGTACCAACATGGTGCCCTTTTCGATTGCAGGTTTATATCAACGGACATAATTTACTGGCTTCAGAATTAAAACAGGCAGGGATTAAATATTCTATGATAGACAATGCTTTTGATAGCATTGAAGATGCCGTTAAAGCACAAGAACTTTCGGACAAGATCAGTATTGAGAAACTTCACCGCAAATTAGACGAGTTTGCATGGCAATTCTGTCCAGTATATAAAGATTTTAACCTGAGATATCATTGGAGTGTGATGCAAGCTGAATACGCCACCGATATTGTATTTAAAAAACAGGAAAGTTTGCAGCAAATCTACAGCGAACTTGTTGCAACGGCCATACACACAGTCAAACCTGAGAACATCGCCACTTTTTTGGGTCAAAAACTTGACCCCAGATATCAAGGCGAGGCTGGCAATAATTACAATGTACGCATTGAAGGAAGCCGCATAAAACATACAATGGGCAAAGTATCGATAAAAATGTATGACAAGTTCAGCAAAATATTGAGAATAGAAACAACAGTAAACGACATAAGCTTTTTTAAACACTTCCGCGAGGTAGTACACCGTGACGGGACAACGTCGCACCAAATGGCTCCATTAAAGAAAAACATCTACAGCCTTTCGTTCCTGGCAGACAACCTGAAAGCCTCCAACAGAAGATACTTGGAGTTTATCTCAGCTTTCGATAACAAAGAAGTTGGCAGAAAGAGACTTGAGAAAGTTACATCATCCAAAAGTGAGAATAACCGCAATTACAAGGGTTTTAACTTCTTTAATGCTGATGATTTAACTCTTTTAATGGCCATTGTCCGTGGTGAATTTAATATTAATGGGTTCAGGAATAAAAACATGCAAAAACTGCTTGGATTTAATAGTGGGAAAATAAGCAGGTTGATCAAACGACTAAGGGTACACGGGCTGATAAAAAAAACTGCCGGTTCATACAAATATTACCTCACTAAAATCGGAAAAGAAACAATTATTATGGCTCAACAAATTAAAGAGTTGGTAATGGTTCCGGCATATTGCTATTAATATTATGCCAAAAAATACACTAATGTTAAAGATAAGGTACTAAAGTCTTTATCACTTCCCGTCAAACCGCTAAATACATTTGTCCAGATGGGGGTAGTAGCAAGCGCGTTGCTTGTCATGTAAATCCCATTGGACGTAGCTGCAACAAGAATATTTGGGTTCAACTTATCGACCTCAATTTTTCTTATTGTACCCCCATTCGTTATAAATTCATCTAACAATCCGTTGTTAATGGTATGCCATGTATTTCCATAATCAATAGACCTATAAATGCCGATGGTAAAAACTGGGTTTATGTTTGACCAGTTGGGTCCATATGCTAGTTCAACGCCTCCATCGGGATTTCCTGTGGAAATGAAAAGTACTTGATTGTTTGTTGGGCAAATAGCAACGTCAGAAACAGATGCAATAGGTAAAAGATCTGTATTTACGTTTTCCCAATTTTCCCCATTGTCCTGTGACCGCCATAATCCGCCATACCCTGTTGATGCATAAACCGTGTTATTACTTATACCATAAAAAGGATCAAAGCTAATCCTATGAATTTGACCAACCCCTCTATTTTGATTGTTGCTAGGTGTATTAGAAGGGCCAACACAAGTCCAATTTGGATTAACAGTACTATTAACATGGTTATAATTCAAAGCATAGTCTATGATTGCATTATTGGCTATAGAAAAATCTCCATGGGGATGTAATCGACTTCCCCAATAAGACAGTAGTCTTTCTACTTGAGCCTTTGAGCCTCCTTCAGTAGTATCCAGGTCACTATATCTCTTTGACTCAGTAAAGTGTTCTAAATACTCGAAAAAATTACTTGTTTCTGGAACCGAAAGTATTTGACAAAAAAGGCTATTGCTGTTCAAGGACATCAAAAAAAATAATGATATAGCAATTAGTTTTTTTATTGTGCATATAGTTTTCATATTTCAAATTAGATTAAGGTTTTAGAATAATTTTTTAAATTGTCAGTTTGAATTCTGGGTCATTCTGTTATTGTGCCTTATACGCACGAATGACCCTAATTCAGTCGAACTTATTCTTCCCCAGCCAAAAAATATATTTTGTGATACGATACACCGGCCAGCAAACCCAACAATAAATTGCTGACATACTGGTTAGTTTGATAGGTGGTTCACTAATCATGCCCTGAGGCAACAAATCGTCATGGTTTTGCCAGGCTTTTGTGCTGTGGTTATATTGTTTCAATGGCTTTTCATTTTGTTATTATGCTGTAAAGGCTGCTGCTTGTGTGCATCAATAGGTTTCTGTAGCTAACAACTGTGGCAACTGCTTATTGGGCAAGCTATACCGCTTGCCCCTGTATAGCAACTGTAGTATTTGGCTGCCGTTGGCTGTCATCCCGGCTGCGTCACTGATACGGTTTTTCGACTTGCAGAAATAACATTCCACACTCATGCTCACCATGCCATTGGATTCAACAGGATATGGGTTGCAGGCTGTGCAGTAAATACTTTGACAGCATACTGCCTGATAGAGGAAAAACGGTTCAATACGATTGTTTGCTTTGTTGTAAACTGCCTCTGTATAGGGCTGTCCGCAGTTTGGACAGGCTGTGGTGGCCAAGGTCCGGTCGATAAATTTCATGATAAATGGGTTTAGGTTCATGTATAAACTTTCTACCCCTTAATCCCGAAAAAAGCAAAAGGTAACAGAAAAAATGAAACTTTTTTTGAAAAAAGACCCTATGTTTTTTGTATATGCTTATATATCAATAAGTAAGTATAGTAAGAAAATCAAAAAAAAGCTCAGGCAGGCAGGGTGCGACTTTGATTCGCGTGTTGGGTTGGCAGTCAGGCTGCGACTTGGAGTCGCGCCTTGACTGATGGCCACAGCAACAACTTTATTTTCGCCGGTTAAGGATGGCAGTCAGCTCAGTCGCTTCTTTTTTGAAGGGGTGGCCTTTAGTGCGTGCGATATAGCCGAGTTCTTCAATGGCCGTGTCGGTTTGCCCGGTTCTGAGGTGAACCAATGCAAGAAACCACCGGGCATATCCGCTATAGAGGTTGGCATCGGCTTTTAATATATCCTGATAGGCTGTGATGGCATATTCATAATTACCGGCTCCTGTTTCAGCCAGGCCTGAATAGAGCATGAGGCGATAGTTAGCGGTATCCTGCTTAAGCAATTGGTTGAACGAAGCTGCTGCAGCGGCATAATCGGCCTGCTGAAAAAGTCGTACAGCTGCGGCAAATGGCTGTTGGGCCGACCGGCTATATGCTACAAGCTGTTCGGGATGATAATACCTACTAAAAAGCTCTTCGTTACCGGCTGGCTTGCCGGGCAACATCAGGATTAAAATACTAGCAATCAGGATAAGTAAAGCGGCGATTGATGCCGCAGCAAACCAATAGGATTTGGTGAAAAAAAAACGACTACGATCTGCTGATTTTTCGCTGTAAAGCTGCTGATGGATATCCTTTAATTGCTCACGCAGGTTCAGTTCAGCTTCAACGGTTTGATCCATGTTATCCAAATCAGTCCAAAGCTTAAGAGCAGCAGCTGTATTGGGATCGTGTTTGCATTTTGCTTCAAAATCCTGCTTTTCAGCCGGGTCCATTTTACCTTCCACATAGCGGTTTACCTTTTCAAATAGATCTTCCATGACTTTTTGTATTACAATAATGCTTTGTATTCCTTGTCGTTCAGTATGCGATTGGCAAGGGTCTTTTTACATCTGTATTTGGCTGTTTTGGCCTGATCCTCCGAATCAAAATCCATGATCTCTGCTATTTCCTTCATTTGCAATCCTTTCATAAAAAGTTTCATCAATAGGCGACATTTTTCGGCCATCTGCATAAAATGCTTTTGGCATATCCTCAGTTTTTTCGATTCCAGACCATTGATTTCATTTTCGATGGTCAGGGGCAATGCAATAACCTCATCAATCTGTTGCCCGGCAGCTTTTACCTTTTTACTATAGGTGAGCTTTTGCAACCACAACTTATGGGCAATAGCAAAGAGCAATGTGCAGATGCCCGTGTTGGGAAATAAATGCAATTCATCTTGCCTGGCGCGTCTGAATACAATCGTAACAGTATCCTGAAAAATATCTTCAGCATCAGCATTAGTTCCGGAATTGTTTATCACCAGTTTTTGCACTGGAAGATAACAATTCCTGTAAATCATCTCAAGTGTTTCTGTTTTTGCTTCGGCAATTCCCTTCAACACTTCTAGTGAATCATTGCTTGATGATTTCATTCCTTAATCCGATTTTTTTGAAAAGGTAACACAAAAATATTCAAATTTTTGAATCTGCATCAGAGGTGTTTGAGCTATCTATATGATTTACAATATTTTATTACATGAAAAAAAATAAAGTTTTAAAAAAACATAAACTCATCAGTTACTTTTCCGGATTTTTCTGATTAACAAAAAGAATTATGTTTTTAATTAAAATTCCAAAAACCAAAGAAATGAAAAATTTTGTTAATTACCGTAAGTTAATAAGTCTGTCAATAAATTCTTGTGGCTGATTCATAATGGTCGAGATCAAGGCGCATAAAAATTTTAAACCGCAGTATACTAAAGTATTCGAGGATTTAAAATTTTTATAGCAACGCAGATATCGGACAATATGGACAGACACCAATTGCCATCTTCATCATGGTATGTGCTTATAATCTAACCCATGCGCAAACTACTGTTTCCGGAATTGCCAGTTATGGTAAAAATGGAGGAGAACCGCTAGTAGGTATTACCCTCCTGCTTTATGATGTGGAAAATGTACTTGTAGCAACCACCCAATCAAACAATGCGGGGTATTATGAGTTTGTTGATTTGCCACAGGGTGAATATAGTTTAACAGGGAGCAGCGATTTGCCTCCCGGCGAAATAAACATCATTGATGCCTTAACGGTAGCTGAACACATCGAAGGAATCAAACTGCTTGATGGTATCGCATTGCTTGCTGCGGATGTTGATGGCGATAGTGCCATAACATGGGCCGACTACGATTATATTTTAACCGATCACCTTGTTTACGGATATCCGTTCCCGGTTGGCGACTGGGTATTTGAACAAATTGAGTTTACCATAGATCAAGCATCTGGCTCTTCGATGGTACATGAAGTTATAGGGTCTAGTACGGCTGATGTGAAAGATAAAAATAAGGTTGGAGAACTTAAGTCTTCAACAATTGGAAGTTTACTTAGCCTGAGAAAGAAAAGTTTTAATGATCAGGAGTTTATCTTCAGTATCAATGCGATTGATTCATTTGAAATGGCCGGATTTCTTATAGGTTGTAAAATTCAAACCGACTATTTCGAAATAATTGAAATTTCATGTAACATACATCATTTTGGGTATGGTATTTTTAAAGATCGTATTGTCTTTAGCGCAACTACCAAAGGTGAAAAACCACGCATATTGCAACCTGGAGATGCCCTGGTGCAAATTAAGCTGAAAGCGAAAACGCAAATTGAAATCACTGAAAATAATAGTTTTGTACTTACTGACAACAGTCATTTTGTTAATGGAAATTATGCATTGTTCTCACCCCATATATCAGTGTCAAGCCATAGCATTAGCTCAAGAGCCGACAATGATGCATTGCTTTCAGTTTATCCCAACCCAGTAAAGTCGCAGCTCAATATTGAGTATTTCCTGAAAGAAGAGGCTCCCGTTACACTATCCCTCTTTTCGTCAGATGGAAGATTTTACCACACCTTGGTGGATCAGGAACAAATGGCTGGATCCCATAGTTTAGTGTTTAACCGGAATGGATTGCCACAGGGCATGTATATTTTAAATTTATCCATCCATGGTTCAACACCATCTTCTGTTGGGCGAAGCCTGTTGTTCATACCAGAATAATTTTCCATAATCAAATTGTAGAAGTGGCTAATTGACCAAAAAAATAATGCCTGGCATGAACTAAAAACGGTACATTTGTTGGCATGTACACGCTGCACAAACCATTTGTAGTATTGCCGTTCATGACGCAAACTATAAGCAAGATAGTTAGCTTGTTCGTGTTATTGGCGATAGTTTTTGCATTTGCCCCAAGCCTTAACGCGGCCCATACAATGCATAAACCAATTGTTTCGGAAAATGGTGGACTTTTAAAAGTTTCTCCGGCAAAAGCTATGCAAACGCAAGCGGTCGAAGAGCAGGCAACAGCCCATTTTCAAAGAGCTGAAGCCTTGTTTGATGCCGGTAAGCAGGACAGTGCCATGATGGTCTTGCGCTATATTGTCCGTACGGCTGGAATCGATGAAACAGAAGCCTATTTTTCTGCACTATTGCTAATGGCTGAGATACATCGACGCTGGGGTGATTTCGACAGTGCTTTTCAGCTGTTACAGAGAACACATGCTGAATTAAGCAAGAGTATGCCGGATTCGAATCTGATGTGGGCTAATTATTATTACAGGCTTGGAGCAGCGTATTTGAGCCATGGCGATTATCAGGAAGGTATTGATGCAACAAAACGATCCATTGAGCTGAGGATTAGCCTTGCAGGAAATGTTGATACCAGCCTGGTGAATGTATATACCAATCTGGTAAATGGTTTTTATATTCTGGACCACTTCGAAAATGCCCACATTTACTTTCAGAAAGCCATTCAGCTTATCAAGTTAGGTAATATCAAGAGTAAAAGTACCAAAGCCAAATGTTATCGAAATATTGCAATTTGCTATACATCAATAGGTGATTATGAAAATGCCAGGCAAATGCTACACCAAGCATTCGAACATTATGATGGATTCCTTCAACCCAATGACCCTTTATGGGCCGGGCTTTACAGTAGTTATGCTTCAATGCATTCAAAAACAGGGTTTTTAACCGAATCGCTTGAATACTATAAAAAGGCTCATACAATCTTATTACAAAATTATGATTACACACATATTTCGGTCGGCTTGAATTTGTTAAATCAGGCTGTGGTCTTTAGTGCATTATTTGATTATGATAAGGCCTATCATTATAACGATTTAGCCATTAGTATATTCGAACAGCAATATGATTTTGAACACGATGATCTTTTAACAAGCTATCATAATGGAGGGGTGTATCTAAAGGCTTTGGGGAAATATGAGCAGGCTGCTACTTATTTGCATAAAAGCATAAACCCCAATCTGCTGAACAGCACTAACATTATGGCCTACCGCAATTTGGGAATACTTTACCATGAGCTGGATCAAAACGAAGATGCTGCGGCCTGGTTCAGGAAAGCAATGACCGGAGCAATTGAGCTAAATGGTCTCAACCACCGCCAAACAGCAGTGACATTTGTAAGGTACGGCAGCTATTTAACCGATATGGGCGATTTTGATCAGGCACACGAATTGCTGCATCAGGCAGCCCGGTTTTTAAAAGATGTGATGGGTGCTTCTAACCGCGATTATGGCCTGGCATTGTTTAATTGGGGCTCAAACTATCTGGAGCAGGGAAATACAAAAGAGGCATTAAAAGTGTTGCAACAGGCTGTTGCCGTGTTTTCTCCTGAGGTTGATAGCAGTGATTATCTACGCAATCCGGATTTAGTGCAATTGGCACATGACCCCTTTTTGCTCAATACAATTTACCTCAAAGCAAGGGCGCTTCATATGGTTTACTCCCAAACCGGATCGGAGAAGCATTTGCAGGCGGCATCCCAAACCTACCAACTGAGTATTGCATTACTCACCGAAATGCGAAATGCCTACAGCAGCGACGAAAACCGCCTGCATATTACCAGGCTCACTTCCGAAATCCTTTCAAACGCTATGGATTGCGCCTATGAACATTTTAACCATACACCGGATTATCATCAGCTTCAAAACGCCTTTACAATTTCCGAAATGGGTAAAGCCATAGTACTGCTTGGCATGTTGCACGATTTGAAGACAAAACAAATCAGTCAGTTGCCCGAAGAAATTCAAACTGCTGAAAATGGTATAAAACACCGGATGCATACCCTGGAAGGTTTTATCCGCAACGAACGCGGCATCAATAACCCAGATCCGGATAAACTTAACAAATGGCAGACCGAGCTGATTCACCTAAAAAACCGGCAGGATAGCCTTATGCAAGCCATTCACCAACGGTTTCCTGATTATCAGGCCATGAAATTCGATCTGCCTTCAACCTCATTGGCCCAACTGCAATCGAGCTTGGCATCAGATGAAGCCGTTTTATCCTATACACTTGGCGAAAACGACCTCTATGTATTTGCCATAATGCCTGATACAGCGTATTTTTTCAGAAAAAAAACAGGAGT
>JAVEVB010000096.1:0-8809 GCA_034005265.1 Lentimicrobium sp. | reverse complement strand
GAGTATGGATCAAAAAAACCTGATTTTGAGGTTGTTTCCGGTTGCTTTGCTGTTACTGTATATGCAATTGATTATAAAGACAATGTAGAAACGATACAGAAAAGTTCGGAGAAAAGTTCGGAGAAAAGTTCGGAGAAAATCTTAAATGCAATAGAAAATAATCCGCAAATAACTATTGAGGAATTATCTGGTGTATTAAGTATGACAACACGAGCAATAGAAAAAAATATTGCCAAGCTCAAAGCCAAAGACCTGTTAAAGCGAATTGGACCCGCCAAAGGCGGTTATTGGAAAATAAATGTTTAATCCAAATTAGCCCCGAAGGGGCGTAATATGATAATGAACATCAACATCCCACAAATATTAGCCAAAGGAGAAGGTGTTTCCGTAGAGTTCAAGAAAGCAAAGAACAAACTCCCGGAATCACTTTTCGAAACTATTTGCGCTTTTCTGAACAGGAATGGCGGTGTTGTTTTGTTAGGCGTTACGGATGATAAAAAAATTGAAGGTGTTGATCCGGAAGCGGCAGATGCGATGATAAGAAACTTAGTTAATTTAAGTAATAACACGCAGTATTTAGCTCCGTCCTTTTTGCTTGAATCAACAAAGATTGAATACGAAAACCAGTTAATAATTCATATCTTTGTGCCGGCTTCTTCACAGGTTCACCGTTGCAAAGGCAAAGTGTTCGATCGGAGTGCTGATGGAGACTTTGAATTGAAATCAGATGATCAGATAAAACAACTGTACATCAGAAAAAACACCTTATATACTGAAAATACCGTATATCCGTATTTATATGAAACAGATTTTGTCCCTGGATTAGTTGAGAGAGTCAGACGTATTATCAAGATAAACCGCGCTGATCATCCGTGGAATGAGCTTTCGGACAAAGAGTTTTTTATTTCAACAGGATTGTATAGTCGCAATTTAGCATCAGGAACAGAAGGGTTTACTTTGGCAGCCTTACTGCTTTTCGGAAAAGACGAAGTCATACAATGCGCTATCCCGCATTTTAAAGTTGATGCGTTGTTGAGAAGAGTTGATTTGGATAGGTATGATGACAGGGAAAATATACGTTGTAATTTAGTTGAGGCTTATGATAAACTGATGGCTTTTATCGCGAAGCATTTATCTGATAAGTTCTATTTAGAAGGAGATCAACGAATATCCCTCAGAGATAAAATATTTCGGGAGATTGTAGCCAATATGCTTATTCACAGAGAATACATGAATGCATATCCGACGTCATTAATTATTTACAACGATCGGGTAGAGACTAAGAATGCCAATAAGCCACATTTATATGGGCAACTCAGACCAGATAGCTTTGAACCATTCCCTAAGAATCCACACCTTGCACAGATATTTACCCAAATGGGCCGCTCAGAGGAATTAGGTACCGGATTGCGGAATGTGTATAAGTATTCAAAGGAGTATTCCGGTAATGGTGATGTTGAGTTTTTAGAAGAAGACGTTTTTATTACTAAGGTACCTTTGATAGCTAATGTCCCTGTCATAAACACCGATAATGTCACTGAAAATGTCGGAGTAAATGTCGGAGTAAATGTCGGAGTAAATGTCGGAGTAAATAATTTATATGAGATTATTAAAAACAACCCTGGTTTGAACTCGAAACAATTACAGCAGTATTTTAATGTTACTGATCGAACGCTGGAACGATGGTTAAAAGAATTGCGTGAAGGAGGAAAAATAGAATTTAAAGGAGCCCCAAAAACTGGTGGCTATTTTATTGAAGGAAGCAGTGTCTATATATAAAATTATCAGCCCTGTAAGGGCGACATATCATTAACCCCGGGTTTTAGCCGGGGGTGATAGAAAAACAAAAAAACGAATTAGCCCCGAAGGGGCGCAATATAATAACAGATGAATCACAAATCCCAATTATTAGCAAAAATCGCAGCCAACCAGGAAGTTGTTGGCATCATTGGACTTGGTTATGTCGGTTTACCGCTTGCCGTGAATTTTGCTGAAGCAGGTATCAAAGTGATTGGGTTTGATAAGAACCAGCAAAAAGTTGACAAAATTAATCATGGTGACAACTACATCAAAGATATCCGCGATGCGGTGCTACGCAAGGTTGTCGAAGATATAACCCTTACAGCGACCTCCGATTTTTCGCGTATCAAGGAATGTGATGCGCTGCTGATATGCGTCCCAACACCGCTTGATCGTTTCCGCAAACCCGATATGCATTATATCGCCGATGCCTGTTCAGAGATTGGCAGATACATGAAACCGGGTAGTTTTGTTTGTTTGGAAAGTACAACATATCCAACTACTACTGAGGATTTTATGTTACCAATCATCGAGAAGGAAAGCGGTATGAAAGCCGGTGCTGATTTTTGGATGGCTTATTCTCCCGAGCGTGTTGATCCGGGTAATGCTAATTTCCACACCCGCAACACTCCCAAGGTCATTGGCGGACTAACACCGGATGCGTTGGAAATTGGCTTGCAAATATATGCTAAAGCCATTGACACACTACATCCGGTATCCTCTCCAAGAGTCGCCGAAATGGTAAAGATTCTTGAAAATACCTATCGATTGGTGAATATCAGCCTGATCAACGAACTGGCATTGCTCTCAGGCAAAATGGATATCAATATTTGGGAAGTAATCGAAGCGGCAAAAACCAAACCTTTCGGTTTTCAGGCTTTCTATCCGGGACCTGGTGTTGGTGGACATTGTATTCCTTTAGACCCATTTTATCTGGAATATATTGCAAAACAATACGATTTTGAATTGAGCATGATTCATGCTGCTGGACACATCAACATGCGTATGCCGCATTACATGTACATCAAAATTGCCACAGCACTCAATAGCCAGCAAAAGGCAGTCAATGGAAGCATAATTTTGTTCCTGGGGGTAGCATACAAACCGGATATCGACGATGAACGGGAATCTCCTACACTGGAAATTATGGATATAACTACCCACAAAGGAGGACAGGTACAATATCATGACCCACATATCCCGGCAATCACAACACACAAAGGTTTATCATATAAATCGGTTGAACTATCACCAGAAACAATACAGCAAGCAGATTGCGTGGTGTTGACAACCAATCACAAAGCCTTCGATGTTGACAATATCGTGAAGCATGCCAAACTGATAGTAGATTTGCGCAACATGGTGAAAGAAAAAGGAGATCAGGTGTTTAAATTATAGATAGCAGATTAGCGACCGGCGACTTTTTGTCCTGTTTTGCAGTATAAGTGTAACTTATGTGAATCATTCGCGGATAACTACGAGTTTAAAGATGAAGCCAAGAGGAAGTTTAGCAATAACTGTTGAAGGATTTAGTAGGAAAAAGTGTATATTTGTCGCGCTTTACGTTGGTTGATTTGGGACTGACGTGGCTTTGCTGTGAAAACTCATTGAGAATTAACAATCAAATGTCTAATTGAGCTTTTTTAAATATTAACAATGAATATTTTATCTCTAATTGGCCGGGACAAAGAGCTATTTACTGAAGATATATACAAGGGTGAAAAGGAATTATCAGAAATTGTTGGTTCCTCTCGTTTTCTTGTGATCGGAGGTGCAGGATCCATCGGACAAGCTGTTACCAAAGAGATATTCAAACGCAAACCGCAGAAATTGCATGTGGTTGACATCAGCGAAAACAACCTCGTGGAACTGGTGCGCGATATCCGCAGTTCATTTGGATATATCGATGGCGATTTCAAAACCTTTGCATTGGATTGTGGTTCCAATGAATATGATGCGTTTTGGAATGCTGACGGCAATTACGATTACGTGCTTAACCTTTCGGCCTTAAAGCATGTGAGGAGTGAGAAAGACCCTTACACGCTGATGCGGATGATTGATGTCAACATCTTCAATACCGAAAAGACAATACGTCAATCCATCGAAAAGGGCGTAAAAAAATACTTCTGTGTCTCCACCGATAAAGCGGCCAATCCTGCGAATATGATGGGTGCTTCCAAACGCATTATGGAGATGTATCTGATGCAGTTAAGCCAACAAATCAACATTTCTACTGCCCGTTTTGCCAATGTGGCCTTTTCTGATGGTTCCTTATTACATGGATTCAATCAACGGATACAAAAACGACAACCCCTTGTTGCACCTAACGATGTAAAACGTTACTTTGTAATACCCAAAGAATCGGGCGAACTTTGCCTGATGTCAGCAATCTTTGGAGAAAACCGCGACATTTACTTTCCGAAACTGAGCGAAAGCCTTCACCTCATTACCTTTTCAGAAATAGCTGTACGTTACCTGAAAACCATCGGTTACGAACCCTTTTTGTGTAAAACGGAGGACGAAGCAAGGGAACTGACATATACCTTACCTGAAAAAGGACAATGGCCTTGCTTATTTACCCCAAGCGACACAACTGGAGAAAAGGATTTTGAGGAGTTCTTTACCGATAATGAAGTGCTGGATATGAACCGCTTTGAAAATATGGGAGTTATTAAGAATGAAGCAGTATTCGACACCTGGTTGATTGAACATTTCACCAATACAATTCAGCGCTTCAAACAACAAGGCAAATGGACCAAAGAGCAATTGGTTGATTTGTTTTTTGAAATGATTCCTGATTTTGGATATGTGGAAAAAGGAAAGTATCTGGATGCAAAAATGTAAATAAGATTATAATGGAATATAAAATACCGTTATTTAAACTGAATTTTGGGGAAGAAGAAATTGATGCGGTGACTGAAACCATCCGTTCAAAATGGATTTCAACGGGTCCCAGGTGCGAAGAACTGGAACAATTGTTTATTGACATGTTCAACGTGAATTACGCTGTAAGCATGTCCAATTGCACCGACGCCTTACATCTGGCTTGTATCTTATGTGATGTGAAACCAGGTGATGAAGTCCTGTGCCCTTCGTTAACATTTGCAGCCTCGGTAAATAGCATAAAATATGTGGGGGCAACGCCTGTCTTTTGCGATATCGAAAGCCTCAACCACCTCAACATTTCACCTGCAGAGATAGAAAAAAAAATTACTGTAAAAACAAAGGCCATCATGGTGGTACACATGGCTGGTTTTCCAGCTCAAATGGACGAAATAATGGCCCTTGCAAAAAAGCACAATTTAAAAGTAATTGAAGACGCCTGCCATGGTCCACTATCGGAATATAAAGCTAAGAAATTAGGCACTATTGGTGATGTTGGTTGTTTTAGCTTTTTCTCCAATAAGAACATCAGTACAGGCGAAGGAGGCATGCTCATTACAAATAATCAGGCAATGGCCCAAAAAGCACGTTTGCTTCGCTCGCATGGCATGACAACTATGTCGTACCAACGTGCAAGTGGTCATGCAACCACCTATGATATTGTAGAATTAGGTTACAATTTTCGATTGGATGACATCAGGGCTTCGATAGGTGTTGTTCAAATGAGAAAACTACAAGCTGATCTTGAGAAAAGAGTACAAGTTAGAAACGAATATATAAAACAACTTTCTTCAATTGAGGGCATAATTATTCCCTTTGCCGATAACAAGGAATTCGTTTCAAATTACATTATGCCCATTGTATTGAAAGATTCTACAGTAAAAAAAAGAGACGGGATTCGCGAAAAACTTCATGCATCAGGCATACAAACCAGCGTACATTACCCTGCCATTCACAAATTCTCGATATACAAAGATTGCAATGTAAGCTTGCCAACTACTGAGTATGTTACCGACAATGAGATTACTTTGCCAATGTATGCTTCTTTAAGTACAGATGAAATTACATTCATAACAAATACCTTAAAAAATTACATCAACTAATGAAAGACATCGTAATCCTTGGTACCGGAAATGTTGATATTATCAGACTGATTGAGGAAATCAATAGTGAAAATAAAAGATTTAATATAATTGGTTTTTTGGATAAAAATGATGATCTGAAGGGTACTGTTGTTTTGGGTTATCCAGTTGTTGGCAACGATGATTTATTGCTGGGAAAACTCAAAGGGGTAGCAGTAGTTAATAATGTAATGCAATCGCCATTAATTCACAGCTTGGTATCAGATAGACTCCAAAACAGATATGGTGTAGCTGATTTTCCAAATATAATTCATCCTTCGATAAATCTTAATCATACAACCATTGGTCACGGAAATATAATTTACAAAGGAGTAGATATTGCTACGAAAGTAAGTATTGGTAATTTCAACATCTTTTACCCAAGTACCAATATTGGACATGAAACGATTGTAGGACATAATAATCTTTTTGCTATTAATGTCACCGTAGGTGCAAGGTGTATTGTTGGAGATAATATTCAATTCGGAAACTCATCAACAATATCTTTAAATCTTACAATTGGCAATAATACTGAAATAGGTGTCGGTTCTGTTGTAATTAATAATGTAAAAGAAAATTCAAGATTGTTGGGATATCCGGCCATGGACTCACATAAAGTATTAAAACAATTCATTAAAAGTAATATATAATTATGGTTTTATTAACGAACATAATCGAAATCATCAATATCGTTCTCAAGAACCGGGGAAAAGATGAGATGAAAATAATTAACGAATCAAGTAGTCTTCGCGAGGATATTGGTTTTGATTCTCTTGATTTGGCTGAATTAACAGTCCGAATTGAAGCCGAATATGAAGTAGATATTTTTGAAGATGGAATTGTAAACACAGTTGGAGAGATATTAGAGAAAATTAAATAACAGAATGGAGCTTTTTTATGCTGATATCAGCAGTGGTGTAAAAATAAAATGGGGCGATTTGTTAGCCGATTTGAAGCACATGAACCGTTTCACTCCATATTGCCAGGAGTCGGATTTTTATTTGGTCTTTTTACATTTAATTGCTTCAATGCTGCTAGAACGAGAAATTGTTTTGTTTGATTCTGATTTTAGTCAGGATGAAACAGAGCGATTGCTCCGGGATTTCGATTTTACGAACAATACAACAGTCATAGGAAATCAGTTCGCGGGTATTGCTACTAAAGATGTTTTGTTGGAAAGATTGAAACAGGTTGGACCTTCATGGAGAATTACGCTTTTTACATCAGGAACAACGGGCTTACCTAAGCATGTTTCACATTCCTATAAATCAGTAACAAGGTTTGTTAAAACGTCGGCACGTCATAGTTTCAATACTTGGGGTTATGCATATAACCCTACCCACATGGCTGGTATCCAGGTGTTCTTTCAAGCGTTACTTAACGGAAATCCAATCATTCGGCTGTTTGGCCTTTCAAAGGATCAAATATTTCAATCAATAAGCTATTTTTCAATCAGCCACATTTCAGCAACACCTACTTTTTATCGTTTGTTGTTACCCACCAATAATCATTTTCAAAAGGTTACGAATATAACTTCAGGTGGTGAAAAATTTGATGATAAACTGAGTGCTCAATTGACCCGGGCTTTTCCAAATGCCAAAATTACCAACGTGTATGCTTCGACCGAAGCAGGCACTTTATTAGCTTCAAAGGGGAATGAGTTTTTAATAAAAGAAGAATATGCAGATACCATCAAGATAGAGAACGGAGAGTTACTTGTTCATAAAAGCCTTATGGGCACATCAGACAACATCAATAGTGATTGGTATCATACAGGCGATTTAGTTGAAATTGTTGCTGAAAATCCTTTGCTGTTCAAATTCTTATCACGAAAGAACGAAATGATTAATGTGGGTGGCTACAAAGTAAATCCAACAGAGGTGGAAGAAACAATCCGGGATATACAAGGAGTTGCTGATGTTAGGGTTTTTGCAAGAAACAGTTCCGTATTAGGTAATATTATTTGCTGTGAAGTGGTAAGAAGTAATCCTTCGCTCGATGAAAGTTGTCTTCGTAAACAATTGCAGACCAGGCTTCAGGAATTTAAAATTCCAAGAATGGTTCGCTTTGTTGATATACTTACAACCACCCGCACAGGGAAGTTAAAAAGAAATTGATTATGAATATTTTAGTAACCGGAGTTTCGAAAGGTTTAGGTCTTCAAATTACCAGCATATTACTTTCCAGGGGCCATCAGGTTTGGGGTATCAGCAGGAGTAAAAATCCAGCACTTGAATCATTAATTGAGAACAATCCCACGCAAATGAAATGGCTGGCCTATGATCTGGAAGACAACCAAAATATACGTTCAAAAATATTCAGGGATTGGATTGGTTCTGAAACACCCTTGCACGGTTTTGTAAATAATGCTGCTATTGCATATGACGACATTGTAACGAATTTGAATTTAGAACCTCTTGAACGGATGTATCGTGCCAATGTGTTTTCACCAATGCTTTTGACTAAATTCGTGATACGTCAAATGTTGTTACATGGTATAAAAGGATCTATTATACACATATCATCAATTAGTGTACATACAGGTTATAAAGGATTAGCCATGTATGCATCTACCAAGGGAGCTTTGGAAGCTTTTTCGAAAAATACAGCCCGTGAATGGGGTAAATTGGGAATACGAAGCAATTGTTTAGTTGCAGGTTTCATGGAAACAGAAATGAGCGCTTCATTAACAGCAGATCAGAAAAACAGGATTTACCAACGCACTTCGCTAAAGAAGGCTGTTGATGTTGAATCTGTTGCAAATACCATTGTGTTTTTACTAACGGAGGAGGCAAAATCGATAACGGGTCAAAATATTCATGTTGATGCTGGTACCATTTAGGCACCTATCAATGATATTCATATAAACACAACTCATACCCATGATAAAGAAAACAGATCTTTTATGTGTCGATTTGCAGTCAAGCATAAGTTGTGCCCTGAAAAAAATGGACGAAATAGGCACCAAACATTTAATTTTTTGTTCAGCTAAGATGTTTGAATGT
>JAVEVB010000037.1:0-41903 GCA_034005265.1 Lentimicrobium sp. | reverse complement strand
CTGATATATTTGGGTGTCGGTGCAAGCTTTTTATGGGCCTTACTCATAAATCCATGCATTAGTTACCCCAAATATAGCTATAATCCGCTAGAGCACAAGGCTTTTATACTTTAACAGCAGACCCTATGTATAGTAAACGGTTCTTGGGAACAGGAAATAGGAGATAGGAGGAAGTAGATTTTTCCTACAGGTATGGATCTGAGCTTTATTCATTAAACAACTTTCGTCTTTCAGTGCGAATTCTTCCTCTTTTCCTAAGACCAAATTGTATTGGCAAGCTTAAGTATTCCCGGGATTTAAATGGTGAATTTGTGGCTTATCTGGGCGCTATCCTTCCAAAATAAGCGACATAATTCTTGCCATATTTTTTAGCACATTTGGGACAAGTAGTGTACCACATAAATTGCTGATCAACTGAGAACCCTTTGGACGCGACAGTTTGGTTGAAATCAGAATTCCATTTGCCGGTATCCCTGTATGGCCCTTCATATACCTTGCTGAAAAATTTTCCACTCATTTCAATATTCTTGGCTTCAGGGATTTGTTGATTGACTTCAAGATAAATATCCATGTTCCATTTCGAAGTATGGTGTGATAGACAAATGCTATCGTTTAAACTGGCGCCAACAGCACTTACCTTTTTATCAAGTTTTTTCATTACACCTCCAAAATTTAAAGGCATATAGAAAAAGGTATTCACCTTTTCTTTGATAAACCTTTTATTTTCCCAGTTAAAGACCTTGTCTTCCCATTTTGTCGGGTCAAACTCGGGGCAACAAACATCTGTAGTTTTTTTTTCGGATGAAACTGACATGATTTCTTTGCTTTTAATGGTTAAACATGTTTTTCAGGTCGTTGTGATTCAGGGAATTATGCCCTCGGAATCCAAATACAAAGTTAAGCACGAAACGACTGTTATTTGCATGCTGAATCATTGTTTATTGAAAATAATCTAATGATATTCCCCATGACTTTTGCGGAGGGCCAGGCCCATAGATGAGATTGATTAATTTGCAGGAATTTTATTGTTTGAATAAACTTGCTTATGGGCACCTTTATCCGATAGTGAAAATGTTAGTGCAGGATTGACCTTGAATTAGTTTTAAAAAAAAAACTGTCCTGCATTTGCAGGACAGTTCGGTTATTTAATCGCAATAGAATTTAACGGTATTGGATCATTAAAGGATGAGTTATTTGTCCTCGTCAGCATGCAGCATAGGCGAGTATGAACAAACCAGGTTCCTGTCGCCATAGGCATCATCAATGCGGGTTACCGAAGGCCAGTATTTGTCCGTTTTATCGCATGGCATGGGGAAGGCAGCTTTTTCGCGTGAGTAGGGGAGGTCCCAATTATCATTAGCTACCATACACAATGTGTGGGGTGCTTTTTTAATCACATTGATGGAGATGTCGGCCTTTTTCTGCTCGATTTCTTCAATTTCTTTGCGGATGGCTATCATTGCCTCAACAAAACGGTTGAGTTCCTCAAGTGGTTCACTTTCAGTGGGCTCAACCATTAAGGTGCCGTGTACCGGAAAAGCAACGGTCGGTGCATGGAATCCATAATCCATTAATCGCTTGGCAATGTCAATCACCTGTAAATCAGCAGCTCTGCTAAACTCATTGCAGTCAAGGATCATTTCATGGGCTACCCGACCTTTGGCGCCGGTATATAATATTTTGTAGTGACCTTCGAGTTTTGTTTTCAGGTAATTGGCGTTAAGAATCGCTAATTTGGTTGCTTCAGTTAAGCCTTCGCCACCCAGTAGTTTAATGTAGCCATAGGAAATTGTAAGAATTGAAGCACTTCCAAAAGGAGCAGAGGCAACCGGTGCAATAGCATTTTTGCCTCCGGTTTCCACCAGTTGATGGCCGGGCAGGAAGGGAGCCAAGTGCTTGGCCACACCAATAGGTCCAACACCAGGGCCACCACCTCCGTGAGGAATAGCAAAAGTTTTGTGGAGGTTCAGGTGGCAAACATCGGCACCAATAAATCCCGGGCTGGTTAAACCTACCTGGGCATTCATGTTGGCACCGTCCATATATACTTGCCCGCCATTGTCATGAATAATGCGTATGAGTTCTTTGATCCCTTCCTCAAAAACTCCATGGGTGGATGGATAAGTCACCATACATGCCGAAAGGGTGTCTTTGTATTTTTCAGCTTTTTCTTTGAGGTCAGTCAGGTCAATGTTACCATTAGTATCAGACTTTACTACCACCACGGTCATGCCTGCCATTACTGCACTGGCCGGATTGGTGCCATGAGCAGAGGACGGAATCAGGCAAATGTTACGATGCTGTTCGCCACGATGATGATGATATGCGCGAATTACCAGGAGTCCAGTATATTCGCCTGATGCCCCTGAGTTTGGCTGAAACGACATGGCTGAAAATCCGGTAATTTCACAGAGTGCTTTTTCTAACTCTTTGATCATGATGTGATAGCCTTCCACCTGCTCAGCCGGTACAAACGGATGCAAGCTGTTGAATTCAGGCCAGCTGAGGGCAAAAAGTTCCGCCGCTGCATTCAGTTTCATGGTGCATGAGCCTAAAGGAATCATTGAGCGGTTGAGTGAAAGGTCTTTTCCTTCAAGTTTCTTCAGGAAGCGCATCATGGCTGTTTCGGAATGATAACGGTTGAAAACTTCATCCTGAAGATAGGTTGAAATACGCTTAAAGTTATCGGGAATGGTTTTAATGCGGCAACATTCTTCAGGGATGCAAACATATTCGTTGAACGGTTTACGTGCTGCTGAAGCAAAGATGTTTACCAGGGTATTTACATCCTCCAGGTTGGTGGTTTCGTCCAGACTGATTGAAACAATGCGTTCGCTGATATACCTGAAGTTAACTTCATTTTCGAGTGCCAGTTTTCTGAATTCCGCCATCCTTACAGTATCCGGAATATGAATACGTACGGTGTCAAAATAGGTTTTGTTCAGTTGGGTATAGCCGTATTTAAGTACTTCAGTGGCCAGAACACCGGCCAGTATATTGATGCGTTCAGCAATCTGTCGGATGCCCGAAGGTCCATGATATACGGCATACATGCCACTCATGATGGCAAGTAATGCCTGAGCTGTGCAGATATTTGACGTGGCGCGTTCACGTTTAATGTGTTGTTCGCGTGTTTGTAAGGCCATGCGCAAGGCGCGGTTGCCTTGTGCATCAATACTAACCCCTATTATACGTCCGGGAATGTTGCGTTTGTATTCTTCGCGGGTAGCGAAAAATCCTGCATGTGGTCCACCGTAGCCCATGGGCAAACCAAAACGCTGGTTGCTGCCAACAACTACATCAGCACCCCATTCAGCAGGAGGGGTAAGAATGGCAAGGCTCATCAAATCAGCAGCTACAGCTACCATAATGCCTTTTTCGTGGGCACCCTTCACAAATTGGGCATAATCGTGTATTTCACCCGTTTCATCAGGATACTGAACGATGCTTCCAAACCAACTGTTATCAAATTCAATGCTTTGCCAATCGCCGGTTTCAACTTCAATCCCCAGCGGTTCAGCACGCGATTTTAATACGTCAATGGTTTGAGGGTAGAGTTTATCAGAAATGAAAAATCTTTTGGCACCTGCTTTTACTGCTTCGCGTGAGCGGGAATTGTAAATCATAATCATGGCTTCCCCTGCAGCTGTACCTTCATCAAGCAGGGATGCATTTGCCAATGGCATGCCCGTCAGATCTGCAATCATGGTTTGGTAAACCAGCAGGGCTTCGAGGCGACCTTGTGAAATTTCCGCCTGATAAGGCGTATAGGAGGTGTACCAACCCGGGTTCTCAAGAATATTGCGTTGAATAACCCCCGGCACGATGGTATTGTAATATCCCATGCCAATATACGACTTGAAAAGTTTGTTCTTAGCGCCCAATTGCCTGAGGTGGCTAAGGTATTCATGCTCGTTGAGGCCTTCGGGTAAATTGAGGGGCCGGGGTAAACGGATGGAGGATGGGACAGTTTCGTCGATGAGTGCATCAAGACTTGGAGTACCAATGGTTTTTAGCATTTCAGCAACCTCGTTCTGACGGGGTCCATTGTGCCGGTTGATGAAGTTATTGGTGAGTTTGGACATAGAATAATAATTTTATAATGTGTTAGGAATGTGTCCTTTTCCCTGAAAATTCGAAAATTTCCCCTGTCTCCGACAGCACCATAAAATACATTGGTAACTCGCATTATAAGCTAATCAGTATCTATGATGGGGTTAACCGGAACTTTATTCAAAATTATGAACGTTGTGATTGGTCCCGATTAAGATGGGGCAAAGATAAAGATTATCATTCTCGTTTTGAAATTTACAGCCGAAAGTTTGATTAATATAAGTAACTGTAAAGCAGATATATAGAATTATTTAAATATGTGTAAATTGAATTTGGCGCTCCATATCGTTTGTTCACTGTCGTGTTGGTCGGATTGTTGTGCAGTGGGATTATTTCAGCACTTTTATTCCACCGGATAAAAACATTTTTTATTTTAAAAAATAATCATAAGTTTGTAAGATCAAACCATCTTAAACATGAGCATAAAACGCTACCTTTATTTATCAATGACTCCCGAGGCGCTGATTTCATCCATGCTACCTCCCGAAGATTTTGGTGTTTATTACGCTGTGGGTTCTAACAAACGAACCCAGGGTCAGGCACTTTTTTTCGAAATAGATCCTGATTTTAAAAGTGATTATTTCAACCTTGCCAGCATTGAAAGTCGCTGTGTCCCTCACATTGATGGAAGACCTAAACGTTCGGTTTATCTCTCAACGTATAGGGTGCTTGAAAATATTCCACTTAAAGCCTTTAAAAATCTTTATTTAACCACTTCTGATGGTAAAGTTCTTGAGCTGACAAAGTCGGAATTCAAGGCCGATGAAAAGCCAACACTTCATTTTTATCAGCAACTTTGCCCGGTTACGCCCAGAGTAGTTAGTAAACTTGATCCGCCGCATTACACCAAATGGGTTACCGATACCGGAAATCCAATTTATTTCCCCAAAATCGTTTTTGTTGAGCTTATTCTTAATCGTTTGGGAGAGGATCCAATGACTGCACCGGTTGGGAATTTGCCTTATGCCAATAAAGATCACCTGCGCGACTGCCTGATTGGGCTGCATATGGGATATGAAAAGCCAACGAAAACAGTTAATCGTTTCTATCAGGGTGATGTGCTATACCGCACCGTTAAAAACGGATTTTTTGTCGGAGATGCCAGTGGTTTTGTATTTTACAAGTTCCCTGAAACCGATGAGTTACAAAAATTGTACTATCCGTGGTGGCGATCAGCGCTTAACCTGGAATTTCCAGAAAAATAAAATACCTTTTTTAAAAACATTAAAACACCGGGTCATGCTTTGATCCGGTGTTTTTTTTAAAATAAAAAACGGCCAGCGTTATTGCCGGCCGTTTCTATTGAAAATATCGGGGATTTATTTTTTTATTCTCATGCCATAAAACGAGCGATAAACAAAGAATAAGGCAATGGAAAGCATAATGACTCCAATGATTTTGGTGTAATCCAGCGTGCCGGCAATCTGGGCTTTCTGACTCATCTTTACGGCCATTTCAACGGCCAGCAGCCCAAACAAGGTCGAAAATTTGATGATAGGGTTCAGTGCTACGGATGAAGTATCCTTGTAAGGATCGCCCACCGTGTCGCCTACTACGGTTGCTTCATGCAGTGGTGTGCCTTTTTCTTTCAGGTCAACCTCAACCACTTTCTTTGCATTGTCCCAGGCACCGCCAGCGTTTGCCATGTACATGGCCTGGAAGAGACCGAAAACGGCAATAGAGATCAGGTAAGAAACAAAGAAATTGGGGTCGAAGAAGGCAAAAGCAAGTGTAATGGAAAAGATAACACCAAATATGTTCCACATTCCGGTTTGCGCATATTGAGTGCAAATTCTTACCACTGCCTTGGAGTCTTCAATGTCGGCTTCACTTTTGTCGAGTTTGATGTTTCTTTTTATGAATTCCACCGCACGATAAGCACCAGTGGTAACTGCTTGAATGGAAGCGCCTGAAAACCAGAAAATTACCGCGCCGCCTGCTAAAAACCCAAGTAGTACCGGTGCATCGGTGAGGTTCAGTTTAAGTAATCCCATATGTTCAAGCATAAGGATAATGGCAAAAATCATGGTGGTCGCACCAATTACAGCTGTACCTATAAGAACGGGTTTGGCCGTTGCTTTAAATGTATTTCCGGCTGAATCATTGGCTTCAAGGTAATGCTTCCCACGCGCAAAATCAGGGGTAAAACCAAAATCTTTTTTGATTTCTTCAGATATATTTTCACGGCGTTCTATCTGGGAAAGTTCGAAAACCGATTGGGCATTGTCGGTTACAGGACCATAACTGTCAACTGCAATGGTAACGGGTCCCATTCCTAAGAATCCAAATGCAACCAGACCAAAGGCGAAGATGGCGGGATAGGACATAATCTGATCTATGCCCATCAATGAAACGGCAAATGCGGCGGCCATCAGGCCCATCATTACCATTCCTTTCCAAAACGCACTGAAATTTCCTGCTACCATGCCTGAAAGTATGGTTAGAGAAGCCCCACCTTCGCGGGATGCGGTAACAATTTCATTCACATGTCGTGATTTGGAACTGGTAAATGCTTTGGTAAATTCCGGAATTATGGCAGCAGCCAGCGTCCCCAGACTAATAATCGAAGATAATTTCCACCAAAATCCTGAACCAGGTAAAAGATCACCAATAAGAATATAGCTAACGATATACGTTACAATTATTGAAACGATAGAAGTAATCCAAACGAGGCTTGTGAGTGGAGCCTCGAAGTCAAAATCATCTTTAAGGCTGAAACGCCTCTTTGAAATGAACTGGTTTATCTGGTAAGAGAAGATTGAGGTAAAAACCATCAACAGCCTCATGGCAAATATCCATACAATCAATGTGCTTTGAAAGTCAATACCGATAGCAAGTACTATGAATGAAATAAGCGCAACACCTGTTACGCCGTAGGTTTCAAAACCATCAGCAGTAGGACCAACGCTGTCACCGGCATTGTCACCAACACAGTCAGCAATTACTCCAGGGTTTCGGGGGTCATCTTCACCAATGGCAAAAACGATTTTCATAAGGTCGGCGCCAATATCTGCAATTTTAGTAAAAATTCCGCCGGCAATACGTAAGGCTGAGGCTCCAAGAGATTCGCCAATAGCAAAACCTACAAAACAAGCTCCCGCGCTATCTCCGGGAATGAACAATAATATAATGAGCATCATCAGCAACTCGACAGTGATGAGTAAAACGCCAACGCTCATACCGGCCTGCAAAGGAATGGAAACAATACTCCAGGGTTTTGATTTGAGGGCGGCAAATGAAGTTCGGCTATTGGCCAGTGTGTTGATTCTGATACCAAACCAGGCAACCGAGTAGGAGCCCAAAATACCGAGTACCGACCACAGAAGTACCAGCATCACCTTGCTTATTTCCATATTGTTAAGGCCAAAGAAATAGTAAAATATGGCTGTTCCAATGATGGCAAATAAAATAGCGAGAAATTTTCCCTGCTGGTACATATAGGTTTTGCAGGTTTCGTAAATGATATTAGACACATCAAGCATGGAGCGGTGTGCCGGCAATTTCCTGATTTTGATAAATTGCCGTAATCCGAAGATCATTCCAAACGCAATAATCAGGATTCCCCACGTTAAAAGCGTGTGCCCGTTCATGCCAAACTGACTGAAAAAGCTGGTGCTTAAATCGGGGATTGGTAAATCGGCCTCACTGGCTATGCTTAAAAAAGGAAGGAGTGAAGCTGCTATTAAAATGGAAAATCTCTTCATAAAAATAACAGATTGAGGTAAATGGGTTGGTTTAACTTTACAAATATAGAGAAGTAAATATAAATATTCATGGGTCCTTTATTCATTTTTTTGAGACAACCCCTTGAAAAGAAGTAGTTTTGACCCCTCTCTTGAAACACAATGCAGACCTTTTGTCCTCATTTTCATGATTTTCCGCAAACGATTGCGTAAAATTTTCTCTACTGATATTTGTTTAAAAAATAATGAAATCCCTATGGATTTCTTTTTAAAAGTTGCAATAATGCCAACGCCCGGACCTATGAAAGTGCATTTTTATTGCGAAGTGGCCTTGTTCAATCAGGAATTTGATTAATTTTATCGATTCTTAGAATTTACTGTCAGGGATGGATAAAATAGCATTAAAACTTCTCGGAATGATTAATAGCCAATCTCAAAGTGGAGCATATACACTTATTCTTGGCGAAGTAGAAGGTAACAGGCGTTTACCAATACTGATCAATGGTTTTGAAGCTCAGGCGATTCTTTTTCATATTGAGCAGATTAAAATTCCACGCCCACTAACCCATGATTTATTTAAAAACTTTGCCGATACATTCGGGATCGAATTTAAACAAGTAGTCATCAGTAAATTTGCTCAGGGTATATTTTTTTCAACCTTACTTTGTGATGATGGTGACGGACAAAGGGAGATCGATTCACGCACTTCCGATGCCATTGCACTAGCGGTGCGGTTTAATTGCCCCATATACACCAGCGAGGAAGTTATGAGCGCTGCCGGCGTATCGGTGGATGAAGAACCCGATATTGACGATCTGGCTACCGGGGGTATGGTGGAGCAGCCCGAAGGGATTGACTATTATAAATTTACCGTTGAAGAACTGGAAGAGTTGATGAACGAAGCCATTGAGAAGGAAGATTACGAAAAGGCCTCTCAAATAAGGGATATCATTAAAAAACGAAAACCCTCCCGTTAAAATTTACCTTATAACATAACACTAACTCATGACCAGAACTGCCCATTTTATTCTGCTCTTAATTTCATTTGTGTTAATACCTGTGGCCTTTGCTCTGGCACAGGCGCCTGATGCTGCGGTTGGCGGTGACACATTGACCATTGTTGAATCAGTAAAACCTGCAATCGAATTGCATAAAGTGAGCGACCTTGGTTCAGGGTTCACTTTCACCGGGCTGCTTCGTGGATTGTTGGGGATGATTGTTTTAATTGGTATTGCGTGGATTTTTAGTACCAACCGTAAAGCAATTTCATGGAAAATTGTCGGTATTGGATTACTCATTCAAGCCTTTCTTGCACTTGGAATACTTCATGTAGCGCCTATACGATCTACCTTTGAATTTATCGGTAAAATTTTTGTCGAAATCCTGAATTTTACCAAAGCCGGAAGTGAGTTTTTGCTTGGAGGACTGATGAACATTGATAATTATGGGTTCATATTTGCTTTTCAGGTGCTGCCGACCATTATCTTTTTCTCTGCACTAACAAGCCTGCTATTTTATCTGGGGGTAATTCAAAAGATTGTTTATGGCCTGGCTTGGCTGATGACCAAAGCTTTGCGTCTTTCCGGCGCAGAAAGTCTTTCGGTCGCCGGAAATATTTTTCTGGGTCAGACAGAGTCGCCGCTCATGATTAAGGCATATCTCGAAAAAATGAACCGAAGTGAAATCCTGCTTGTGATGATTGGGGGAATGGCCACCCTTGCCGGGGGTGTGCTGGCAGCTTACATTAGCTTTTTGGGGGGATCAGACCCCGTGCAGCAGTTGATGTTTGCCAAGCATTTACTCGCTGCTTCGGTAATGGCAGCACCTGGTGCAGTTGTGATTTCAAAAATACTCGTACCTCAGACAGAGACTATAAACAGTACCATCGAAATTACAAAGGAAAAGGTGGGAAGCAATGTGTTGGATGCCATCTCAAATGGCACCACCGAAGGCTTGAAACTGGCGGTTAATGTTGCTGCTATGCTGCTGGTTTTTATCGCTTTCATTGCTTTCGCGAATTTTATCCTGATTAAAATTGGTGGCTGGCTAAACCTGAACCCTGTAATAGAAGCAGCAACTTCAGGACAATATAAGGAATTGTCGCTTCAGGTGTTACTTGGTTACATCCTGGCACCCCTTATGTGGCTGATTGGTGTTGAAACCCATGATATCATCATGCTTGGTCAGTTGTTGGGAGAAAAGCTTATTCTTACTGAATTTATTGGTTATGTTAGTCTTGCCGATCTAAAAGAAACAGCTCGTCTTACAAATCCCAAAAGTATTATTATGGCAACCTATATGTTGTGTGGGTTTGCCAACTTTGCCTCCATTGGTATCCAGATTGGTGGAATTGGCTCGCTGGCTCCAGGCAAAAGGGTATTGTTGTCAGAGTTTGGAATGCGTGCTCTGCTGGGTGGTACGCTGGCTTCGCTTTTATCCGCTACCCTGATTGGGGTTATTCTGGGATAATGTATATGGATTTGTCCTGACTGGTTCTATTTGAATCTGTAAGGTCTTTCTGAAGTGTAATTATTAAAACAATGGCAGTCCGAAGACTGCCATTGTTGTGTTGTACAAGTTGTAATGCTTCCCGTTTCAATTTCTGGAATGCAAAGGAGTCCTTAGGTTTTTATAAAGAAATTTTAAAAACCAGTTGACTGGTTTCTGTAGGATAGGTAGCGTCTCGCGATAGGAGCAGTGTTCATCGGGAAATCGTTGAATTCAGGCTCGGGTGCAGGTGCAATTTCAGGCAGTATTTTATTCATGTACCTTTCTGCAATGACTTTGGTTTCATAGGGAAAATCATAGGACATGGCTTCTTCTGTCGGTTTCGGCATCTGAGTTTGAAAATATTCAAAAACGATACTTTTAGTATCCAAAGGGAAGTCATTGATGTATTCTTCCTCAGCTGGGCTTGGTGTGAAAAAGTCCTCATCTGCAGCAATTGCAAGGGTATCCACTTTTATTTTGCTTTCGGTGCTTTTGTTTTTCGTAATGTCGTTATGGGCCCAATTCTGAGTGATGGTGAGTAAACTCAACAAAATGGTTAAAATGAATGTTTTCATGGTGTTTGATTTTTGATGGCAAAGGAAGGATTACCAATTTTGTGCCATGTTTTGTAATGTTCACTATATCAATAATATGCATGCTGTTTTGGGAAAACAGTATTATTTCCTGAAAATGAGGGAGTTTAATCTATTGTTAAGAAGTAATTATAGAAAAAATATGTAATATGCAGAAAATGAATATTATAGGAATGTGTTTCATGAGTTTCTTGAAACTTTAGTTTTGATAAAAATGATACTTATAGTGTCCGTTTTCGGATAGGATTCGTGCAAATACGAACAAATCAGTACAATAGGATGCTCTTCCTGATTTAGTTAGTCAGCATTCGTATTCAACTATGTTTTTGGATATGTTGTTTATTGCCGCATAAAAGTTGCAATACCCGTTTTATTTCCATCCACTATTTTAATGAAGTAGTTTCCTGGAATTAACTTAGAAGTGTTCACCTGAAAACGTGAGTTTTCTTTGGATAAAACGTTGAGATCAATTGTTTTTCCATTCAGGTCAATCAGGCTGATTGCTGCATCTTTTGAAAATTTATCTCCCTCAATGGTTAAGATATCCCGGGTGGGATTCGGGAAAATATTGAACCTTATCCTGTTATTTTCCGCCAGCCCTTCACAAAGATAAAAGCCAACCAATAGATCGTCACTGCCGGAACAAACACTCCTGGTGTATTCAACTATAATTGTGGCCATTTCCATATGAATAGTAGCCGTGTCAATGCTAAAATTCTGGGATTGACTTGTGAGGTGATCATTCACATACCAATTAACCTGATCGTAATAGTTTCCGGCATTAAGTTGTAACTGTTGTCCTGCACACAGCAGGGTATCCGCACCTAAATCCAGTCTGTTAAAAGAGATAACATTCACCTGAATAGTTCCTGTAACCGCCCCCATCTGGCTATCGGTGACCAATACAGAATAGGTGGTTGTGTCATTGGGCGCAACTTCAATTTCCTGCGTTTGTTCCATAGTATTCCATATGTACTGGTATGGAGGGTGTCCTCCACTTGCAATTACTGAAATCTTCACCGAGTCACCCTGGCAAATGGTTTTATCCTCTGGCTGAAGTACAATCGGGTTAAAGTTTGCCGCTACATCCCGGTATTGTGCCGTGGTAATTATTCCTTCCTGCGTAATGGTGAGTAGGGGAATGCCCTGCCCGTTTCCCAGCCATTGATATTCAACGTAGTTTCTGATGAGTGGAAAACCGGTTTGTAAGGAATCAATAAAAACACTGTCGTGCTCATAAACCGTTGATTTTAGTCTTAAAACCTCAAATGTTCCGTAGGGCGTTGTTAAACTTCCCCAACCGTCAACCTGATTAACGCGCTTGCGTTGAATGCTTATATATCCCATGTTTGGAATCGAAAAACTGAAATTGGACTGGCTTGAGTCGGCGGGTGAGTTGACCGAAAGGGGGAATTTATAAATGATTTCAGGATTATCGAACTTCAGGGGGATAGGTATTCCCATTACGGTAGCGGCATATCCCGCCCTTTGAAAAGTGCTTTGCGTGTTTTTGTAGAAAATGTAAGCATCAGAAACATCCAGTCCGGAAACAAAATCAATGCTTGCAATTGGTGAAGCAAGATTGGCTACACTGTTATTGAAAACTATTTGATATAAGAATGGCGTTGCTGAAATGCCTACATAGCTTTCAACTTGCTGACCATCAGGAATTAGAGTTGAATAATCCCAGGTGTAATCAGGCCCGGTAAGTGCCGGATCGGGAAAGGTTGGTACTGATGTTGTGCTTATTCTGATGGTGTCCTGAATGCCCGGCATGTCATTGCTGGTTATGGTAACCTGAGCTTGCAGACCAGTAATGAATGTCAGAATGATCATTAGTGAAAAGGTTTTTCTCATCACGTTCAATTTTTTTGGATATCAAGTGTATTTTACTTGGACGGCGGTGCTTTTTTGCGTTGTCGTCGGAATAATTCAGAGAATTTATCAAACTCGTAACGGTAATAAATACCGACACCCTGTTTATAATTGGCACTGAAGGAGGTTATTTCAAATGGATTGTTCGATTTGTTGTAAGCCTTTATCCTGAATCTCCCGTCTTTTGTTATTTTTACATCTACTGTAACGTCGCCCACCAGATTGTTTGCATTTTGGGTTGATTCAGAGCTTATAAGTCCGAAATTCCCGTCAATGGTTACCCGGTCTTCAAAAAGGTGGGTTGAAAGTGCCACTTCAATCGCTTCGGATGAAAGTGCATCGCCAGTGCGGTAGTTTAGCCCAATATCAACATCTTTGCTTATTTGTGAGAGCATATTGCTCAACTGGCTGGTGAGCATTTCAATGGATGAGGAGCCAACACTGCCGGCAATCCCGGAATTTCCTGTGAAACTAAACGATTTCATAAGTAAAAGTGAAACCATTTGCTGAGTCATTATCACATCGTTGGTTGTGTCGATGGCGGCAAATATTTGGTTCTGGAGTTCGTCTTCAGCATCGGGTAGCCTGATGCTGAAGGCAATGTCAGGATTGTACAAATTATTCTTCAGGTGAATAATGCAATCAACGGGGATGCTTCTGCCATCATAATCCGGATTTGAGGCAAGTTCAGGAATGCCACTCAATGATGCCCTTAATTTGTAAACTGCTCTAACATCAAGATCCGCTTCATAAGGACTTCCGTTGAAGGAAATTACACTGCCTTTTTCAATGGAGAACAGTCGGTTTATGATATTTTCGAAGGTGAACAGGAAAGTCCCCTCTTCAATATAGTAATTGCCAAAAGTGGTAATATCGCCGCGCGTATCAATTCCCATAAGTACTCTGCCGGTTCCTGTGGCTTTTATGTTTCCGATATCATCAGGAAGGAAAAGCTGAATAGCAGCATCTTCGGTTACATCAATTTCCATGTCTAGATTTACACCCGAAGTAACAGGCTCGTAAGCTGATTTTCTGTCGAGTGTGTCCGCAATACTCATAAATCTGATGTATTGGTTTTCAGTTGCATCAACATCTAAATTTATGGGCACATAAATACTGGTGCCTTTTTCTGACCGTGCCTTGATAACCATTCTTAAATCTTCGAATGGACCATAGATATTTACATTGCCCGTTGCTATTGCATTACCATAAAACAGGCTATTGTGCTTTAGGGTGGTATGAAGTCCCGAAAGGTTATTTGCCTGAACATCCAGATTCATAACCATATTTCTGAAATAGTCGTGTGTTATACTGAAATCACACAATCCTGTATTTCCCAGTGAATCATAAACCATAACACCTTTGGCCGAAATCAGGTTTGGGGAAACTTCAACCTTGTCGGCAAGCGAATAGATTACATTGAGATAATCAACCTTAAATTGGGTGCGGAGCAGGTTCAGGGTTCCGCTGAATGAAGGATCATTAAAAGTTCCTTCCAGCCTGAGTTTGCCTGTGGAATAACCTTTCAGGCCTGACATCACTCCTTTCAGGAAAGGATTGAACGAGGCAAGGCTTAAGTTTGCCAGGCCTATATCCAGGTCAAAATTTTCTTTTAGTTCAATATCGGGATAGATATAGCCCTGGATTGAAATCGGTTTGTGTGTGCCAACATTGCCACTGTAAATAATATCAGCTTTAATATCTAAGCCTGATTTCTGATTGTCCCAACGTGTTAAAATGACTGCATCTCCCAGTCTTTCTTTATTGAATGCAAAATCGTTAATGGTCAGATCGGCTTGTATTTTTCGGGTATTGTATAAATCATTTAAGGAAATATTCCCATTTAAAAATCCATCAAAATCCAGTCCGTTCCTTACAAGCAACAAGTCTATGTTAGAAACGTTTAATCCCTCAAAGTTCAGGTAGAGTATATCCTCCGGATTCGCACTGATTTTGCCGTTTATGGTCATGTTTTGGTTCATGCCATTCACCTGCAGATTGTCTATTTGAACTGAGGTGCTATCGATGATAATATTGCCACTTTGGGTAACTGTAAAAGTTGTATCGTTAACGGCAAATTCAATTTTTTGCAGTACTGACTTAATGAACGGTTTATCATTAAAGGTTAAAATTCCATTCACGTCTCCATAATTCCGTTTACCGGATACATTATCATGCCAATCAACCTGGTATCCAATGCTGTCGCCGCGCATTTGTAAATTCACTTCAAAGTTTTCCAATCCCAGTTGCAATGCTTCCTCATCCTGGGCCTCGTCTAAAATAATAGAAGATGATCCCGTTGAGATTTGAAGCGAATTTCCGCTGTTTTGTCCCCTGATGTACCAATTGTTGATTTCAATGCCTCCGAGTTGAAACTGGTCGGCCTGCCCATTGAGTAATATGGTCTTGCTTACAGAATTGTAACTGCCGAACAACGTGGCTTTTGAATTGATGGTCAGGGAAGGGAGGAAAAGCTCAGTGAAGGGCCTGGCATCTTTTATATTTATTGTGTAGTCAAAGATATGCTCTTGTTTTACTTCATATTCTTCAGCCGGTTGAGGCCGGAAAGAAGGCAGATAGGCATTCACGATGTTAATAAGCGAAGCATAAAAGTCCTGAAAAGTAAATTTTCCGGTAAAATTTACATCGGCAAAGTCTGATTCGAAGCTGAGTTCTTTGGATCGGTCTGATGTTATTCGGCTGAAGAGAGCAATATTTCTGGCCGCGTAGTTATTGCCATTTTCACTGTACTGTGTGTTGGTAAATCTGAGTGAGCCAAGTAGGTTATCAATAGTAGATCCGGTAAAATTGAGATCCATATTTGTGCTTAGTCTGGAGGTAGAATCCCGGTCCCAGATATTTAATCGCCTCAGATAAGCATTTTGAACGGTTGAGGTGAAATTGAACGAAGGAATGGTATCGCTGAAATCCACCAGTCCGTCAAAGTTCAGGTCAATGAGCTCATCTTTAAGGGCTAAGGTTCCGTTAAAGCGCTTGTTTTCAAACTTTCCGTCGAGCTTTATGTTATTGAATTCATTTTTCATGAGTTCGAATTTACCCACTACTCCTTTAAGTGTTGCTGAAACTCCTGAATCCTGTCGGTAAGTGCCGGATATTTCGCTGTTAAGGTCAATTTTCCCAAGGTATTCTGAAGCATCCAAAGCTTTGCCTAAATCCCCCTCTATTACATTGATATGACCCTGATAGGTGATTGTTTTTTTTGAGGTGGTTTTCAGACTCACATCTGTTTTTAAGGTGCCGGTAGCCGTAGTAAAAGTTGCTGCTGATACAAAGTCATAAAAAAATCCTGTAAAAAATCCGTTAATCCTGATGTTGCCTAAATTTTGGGCCATTTCAGGGATCTTTATTGGGTTTTTCCCGTCAAATTCAAAAGCGCCGATGTCGGCAAAATTGGTCCGCAGGTCTTTGATTTTCAAATGGATGAATGTTTCGTCTATGTCAGGTAATCCATCCATAGAAACATTCCCTTCAAAATAAGTGCTTTTGCCGAAGGCAAGCCGCAGATTTCTGGATTTCAATGAGGCTACTGAACCTTTTATTTGTCCGTCAATTTTCAGTACTTCCTTGATTTGCATAAGTTCCGGTGCAAAATAGCCAATATCACTAAGCATTAAACTGGTTTGGTCGAATTTGGCATCCATATAAACACTGTCAATAAAATAATTGTAGGCCAGGTAATTGTCATGTACGAATTTTAAATCCATTTTTACATGACTGTCGGGCGTGATTATATGAAGGCCCCGGGCAACGATAGAGTCACTTTTAATTTTGATTTCGGCAAATAGATTATTCAGCATAAAGCCTGATTTCTCGGTAAAATCAAGCGACCTGATGGACGCTGTTATGCTGTCGCCTTCTATCTTGATCTTTCGCACATCAAAATTAATATGTTTCAGGGCAAGATGGTTGTAATCGACTCCTTGCTCAATGGTGTCTTTTAATTCATTGACGTAGGTGAAGGATGTGTTTTTTAGTTTGATGCCGGAGAAGCCGACTTTCCATGGGTTTGAAGGTGTTGTTACTTTAAGGGTGTCATCAATGGAAAAATAGTCGGTTATGAAACTGTAATTCATTAAACTGTCTGACTTGTAGCGTATAAGGTTAACTTCGGCATTTTCTAGCGTAAGCGCATAAATGCCTAAAAATCTACGTTGAAAATTAATTTTTCCAATCCTGATCTTGATTTTTTCGGTCTTCAGTAAGTATTGATTCTTAAGATCTTTTACGTTAACCTGATTTAGCTCAATGTTCAGAAACCATGAAATGTCGAGGCCACCAACGCTTACCTCGGTGCCGAGTTCTTTCGAAAGATAATTGGTGGCGATTCCGGCAAGGCGCGTTTGAATGTAGGATGTTCTGAATATTCCATATAACACCAATATAGATATACAGGTAGTTAATAATGTAAGTCCTATTATGTAAAGCGTCTTTTTGATAACTTTGTGGCCTTAAATTAACAAGGAAACATCCAACTCATTTGTGTCTTTTGCCCTTTGATTGCAAAGTTCACAAAAATAGTGCAGAAACTTGTGTTTTCGAGTTTTTTAATGCGATTGTTCAATAATAGCTTTACAGCCTTCACAAATGCATGGTATGCTTCGAGGTGTTCTGTATGGGTAAGATTTGTTGACCGTCTTTCTAATCCTTAATCTTATGAGTAAATTATGCCCAGATATATATTAGGAATTGAATCCTCTTGCGACGATACTTCGGCTGCCATATTGGAAGATACCCGGATATTGTCGAATGTTATTGCAAATCAGCAGGTTCATGCTTCTTTTGGAGGTGTAGTGCCTGAACTGGCTTCAAGGGCACACCAGCAAAATATCATTCCTGTTATTCATGATGCATTGCAAAAATCAGGGATAGATAAAAGTCAGTTGAGTGCGGTTGCCTTTACCCGTGGGCCGGGCTTACTGGGATCATTGCTTGTTGGGACTTCTTTTGCCAAATCATTTGCCTGGGCATTGAAAATTCCTTTGATTGAAGTGGATCATATGCAGGCGCATATTCTCGCCCATTTTATTACCAAAGGTAAGGCTGACGATCGTGTGCCGGATTTTCCATTTCTGTGCCTCACGGTTTCAGGTGGTCATACCCAGATTGTTCGGGTCGATGATTATTTTTCTATGACCATCATTGGGAAAACCATTGATGATGCGGCTGGTGAAGCGTTTGATAAAGCGGCTAAAATTATGGGTTTGCCTTATCCGGGTGGTCCGCTCATCGATAAATTAGGCAAGGAAGGTAATTCAAGTGCGTTTATTTTTGCAAAACCCAATATTCCGGAATTGGACTATAGTTTTAGCGGACTTAAAACATCCTTTCTCTACTTTTTGCGCGACAGGTTGAAATCTGATCCTGATTTTATTGAAAAAAACAAGTCTGACTTAAGCGCATCCATTCAAAAAGCAATTATTGACGCCCTTATGGATAAACTGATGAAAGCGGTGAAGCAAACAGGGATATCCCAGGTTGCGATTGCTGGCGGGGTGTCAGCAAATTCCGCACTGAGGGGGGCCATTCTTCAAAAAGAAGATGAAGGCTTTTTTGAAGCATTTATTCCTGAATTTCAATACACCACCGATAACGCTGCCATGATCGCCATTGCTGGCTTTTACAAGTACCTGTCAGGCTCATTCTCCGATTATTCTGTAGCTCCTTATTCACGTGGAGCTAATATGAAATAGTTTATTTGAATTGGTTGCTTTGATGATATGATTTTAAATTTATATAATACTTTGTTAATTAAGGCTTTAAATCCCTCTTAGCATTTAAATAAAAAGTAATAGAATTATTTATACCAATGCTTCGACCTGAAAAAAGTCGCATTGGCATTAAATCCCTCTAAAAATGATCAATCCAGGATTTGATGGATGCATCGTTTTACATTACTAACTTTTACAATTGGTCGGCAACCATACCACTCCTGCCTGTTGCTGCAAGATGCAGGGAATATGTTATTTTCTGCGGGATTAAGAAAATATCGCTACTTTTAAGTAGAATCCATAAAATTTGTTATTGTTTTACGCTTAAAACTAAAAGTAACCATGTATATTTGTAAATGAATTGATTCTTAATCGTGATTTCCATCCTATAATTCTTAAAATGATTCATCCTAAAGGATTCCTTTATAAGTCATTTCAAAATACCCGTGTTGTTTTACTGTTAATGATTGTCCTTGTTTGTCTTTCAGCTTTTCTGGCCCTGCAGTTTATAAAGCATGAAACAAGACAAATGAAAAACGAAAAGGCACAGTTTCTTAAAACAACTACCGATTTAAAGGTGGAACGCTTATCATATTGGTACAATGATGAAATGGCTGATGCAGCTTTAATTGCCAGGAATATACGCAGTTTTAAAGTTTTTAATAATTTTTTAACCGATTCTACTTCTTCAGAAACTAAAGACAGACTCAGGAATTACCTTAGAATTATCCGTGCTGAGCATGGATACGAGGATATATTTATTACATCATCTACCGGGAAATTATTGATTTCTGCAAATGAATTATACCCTGAGTTTACGATTGTTTTAAGGAATACCATTAACAAAGCAATTGTATCAGAAAAGACGGAGTTTTCGGATATATATGCCTGCCAGAGCCATAAAACTGCTCATATTGATATCGTTTCATCGGTTTCTCCAGAAAATGGCAAGTCAGAAGTATTTATGGTGTTTAGAATAAACCCTTTTACCGATGTTTTCCCCTTGTTTTCTTATTGGCCCGATAGTAAATTCTTTCATGAAATTAAACTTGTCCGAAAAGTTGGTGATAGTATAAGTGTTTTCAATCTAGATCAATTGTCAGGTTATAAGCCTGCTATCAATACTTTCTTTGATGATGGGATGAAATATCCTTCCCGTATTGCCGCCAATGGTTTTAAAGGATTCTTTGAAGGGATGGATACCAGGGGGGTGAAAGTTCTTTCATACAGCAGGGCTGTTGATGGCACGCCATGGTCCATATCGGCTAAAATGAATGTTTCCGATATTTATAAGGATCTTAACAAAGAAATGTATTTGCTAATTTCGTCTGTTGTATTGTTTGTATTTCTCATTTTTATCGGATTCTTTTTCTTACAGGTCAATCGGAAAAGACGCATGTACAAATCCCTGTGGCAGGCAAAAGAGGAATTTAAAACGACCATATACAGTATTGGGGATGGGGTTATCATTACCGACAATGAAGGTAAGGTCAAAAACATGAATCCGGTTGCTGAGTTTTTGACTGGCTGGCAGGAAAAGGACGCACTCAATAAGGAAATCGATCAGGTATTCAGGATTGTTAATTATAGCGATCCGCTTTTGAAAGTTGAAAATCCTGTTCACAAAGTAATTCAGCAAGGTGCCATAGCCGGTTTGGCTAATCATACCGCACTCATCTCCAAAAAGGGTGATAAAATTCCCATTGCCGACAGTGGCGCACCCATTCGAAATGAAGATGGAGAAATAACCGGGGTGGTATTGGTTTTCAGGGATCAATCGGACGAGTATTTTTACCGTCGCGAAATTGAGGCAAGTCAGGCTACCTATCGCAGATTGTTTGAGGAGAATCCTCAGCCGATGTATATTTTTGATGTAGAAACGCTTGCTTTTCTGGAAGTAAATGAAGCCATGGTGAAGCACTATGGATATAGCAGGGACGAGTTGCTTGATATGACGCTTAAAGATATCCGCCCGCCTGAAGATGTTCCGGCACTAATGCTCGATCTGGCCGGAATTTCTGAGCCTCAGGATATCTCTGGCGAATGGAGACATCTTAAAAAGGATGGTACACTAATTCATGTTTTTATTGCCACACATTCGGTTGTATATAACAATAAGAATGCCCGCCATGTAATGGCAAACGATATTACTAATCTAAAGGTTGCCGAGAAAGAACTCAAGCACGCTGAAGCATATTATCGTGCGCTGATTGAAAATGCACCTGATGGTATTGTTCTTCTGGGTGAAGATTTTAAAATAAAATATGCCAGTCCTTCAGCACGACGAATATTTGGCTTTAACAGCAGCGAAGCTATATTGCCCGAGCCCAGTTTGGCAACACATCCGGATGATTTGGACAAAGTTGTGCATCTATTGGGCGAAATTCTGGAAGATCCAACAAAGATCAAAACCTTAGAGTACAGATTCGAAACAAAAACCCATACATGGCGGTGGATTTCCAGTACCTTCCGTAACTTATTGCATGTTCCTGATGTTAATGCAATTATTGTTAATTTCAGGGATATTACGGAACGTAAACTCGTTGAAAATGAAAAAAACAGGTTGTCTGGTATCATTGAAAGCTCTGTCAATGAAATTTTTATTTTTAATGCCCAATCGTTAAAGTTTGAGTATATAAATCAGTGGGCATTCAAAAATCTTGGTTATATCCGCGAAGAGATGATGGAATTTTACCCATGGGATATTGCGCCTTCCTACAACAAAGAAACACTTCAGGCCCAAATTCAGCCTTTGATTGATGGAAAAGAAGATTTAATCGTTTTCGAAACAATTCAAAAGAAAAAGAATTCAACTCTTTATCCGGTTGAAGTGAGGATTCAAATGCTGCCTCAAAGCAATAATACCTTATTTTTTGCTATTGCTACTGACATTAGCGATCGTAAAAAGGCTGCTGAATCATTGGTCCGGAGTGAAGAAAAATTCAGGAATCTGTTTGTGAATCATGCAGCTATAAAGCTCATTGTTGATCCTGAATCCCTGAATATTTTGGATGCCAATCATGCAGCAGCAGCTTTTTATGGATGGAGTATCAGCGAACTCACATCTATGAATATGAGTCAAATCAATACCTTGTCCATTGGAGAGCTTAAAGCTTATGTTGATGAAATTCAGGAACGTCAGAACGTTACTTTCGAATTCCGGCACAAGCTCAAAAATGGCGATGTGCGTGTTGTTGAGGTCTTTTCCAGTATTGTTCAAATTGAGGATCAAAACTTTATTCATACCATTGTTCATGATGTTACGGCGAAAAAAGAAGTACAGCAGCGGCTTAATGTGCTGATTCGTTCTCTGGAACAAAGTCCGGTTGGGGTTATCATTACCAATTGTGATGGTGTGATTGAATACATCAATCCCAAGTACTCTGAGATTACTGGTTATTCCATCGATGAAATGGTTGATACATTACCTGGAATCCTGCAGAAAGATTCTGGTGGTAAAGCTGATCATATCTGGGACGTGATTTTATCGGGTAAGGAATGGTTTGGTGAAAATGAATACATAACTAAAAATGGAATCCGTTATTGGGGAAATGTGGCCATTTCACCAGTAATCAATGAGTATGGAGAGATCAGGAACTTTGTTATTGTTAAGGAAGATATTTCGGGACAAAAAAAGTTGCTTAAAGACCTTGTTGAAGCAAAGGAAGCTGCTGAAGAGAGTGATAGGTTGAAATCGGCATTCCTGGCCAACATGAGCCATGAGATCAGAACACCTATGAATGGAATACTTGGCTTCATGGAATTGCTGAAGGAGCCAGATCTGACTGGTGAGATGAGGGATGAATATGTTGAAATCGTGAATGCAAGTGGTCAAAGACTTCTCGAAACGATTAACGATATCATTGATATTTCTAAAATTGAGTCGGGTGAGTTAGAACTAAATCTTGGTAATGTAGATGTAATTAAAATGATGCATAGGCTAGGGCATTTTTTTGAGCCGGAAGCCCGCAGGAAGAACCTTGAGCTAATCCTTGAAACCAACATCACTCAAAAGGAGTGCTTGCTGCTTCTCGATTCTCACAAAACGGAGTCTGTACTCACTAATCTTCTTAAAAATGCAATTAAATTTACATCCCGGGGACAGATTGTTTTTGGATGCAATATGAATGGCAAGAACCTGATTTTTTATGTTCGCGATACCGGCCGTGGTATTCATGCAGATAAGCTTTCCCGTATTTTTGATCGTTTTGTGCAGGCTGAGAGCTCTTATTCCCGGGCTTACGAGGGTTCGGGCTTAGGGCTGTCAATTTCCAAAGCATATATAGAATTTATGGGCGGTCATATAAGTGTTGATTCGGAGCCAGATAAAGGATCGGATTTTCAGATTATCATTCCTGTTGAAAAGGAATGTGTTCAGGAACCTCCTGTAAAACACCACCCGGAAATACCTGATCAAGGTTTATACGATTCAGAATTCGTGTTTTTGATTGCAGAGGATGACGATATTAGTTTCCTTTTGATGAAAAGGTTATTTAAGAACTATAATATTACGTTATTGAGAGCAATTAATGGACAGGACGCTGTGGAAAAATGTTTGGCTAATCCTGCAATTTCATTGGTGCTAATGGATATTAAGATGCCTGTTATGGATGGACATACAGCAACCCGCGAAATTCACAAAATCCGCCCTGGATTGCCTGTGATTGCCCTTACCGCTTATGCGCTTAAGGAAGACCGGGAAAAAGCCCTTGAAAGCGGTTGCATTGATTACCTTAGTAAACCGGTTAGCCGGGAACTGCTATTGCAAAAACTTGCCAAACATGCGAAATTTAAGACTTGATGCTCATCGTGCTTATATTTTTTTGCATAGCTGAGTAATTAAGGTACTTTCGCATTTCTTTTTTTTGCTTGTGTTGTCTCAGTATGAATTACATTTTTTGTTTGATTGATTGAATCCGTCACTTCTATGAGAATTAGCTTTACACAACGGGTAATAAATTTTGTGAAATATCGCCTCATGCCTCCCCATAATATGTTCACCCACAAAGCCGAGCATTTTTATTATGAGGAATACTATCATTATATCTCGCCATATTTGCTTAAAGGTCAAAAGCTTCTGGATATTGGTTGCCAGATGGGGCGTTTTACGATTCCTGCTGCATCTGCTGGAATGAATGTTACAGCAACTGACTTGAAGAAGAGCTATTTTCGTTTTATCAGTAAAAAGATTAATGGTAAAGGGAATGTAGAGTTTCGGCATGAGACCCTTGATCAGAGCCTGGAGAATCTGCCTGCTGATTATTTTGATGTAATTCTATGTCTTGAATTGTTGTACAATTTACCAGATCCACAGCAAAATATCAAAAAGCTTTCTAAACTGCTAAAACCTGGAGGGGTATTGATCACTTCCCACCGCAGTTTGGGGTACTATTTGTATAGATATGCCAAAGAAAAGAATTTTAATGCCGCCAGGCTAATCCTTGATGATAAACATCCTGATTACAACGCACAGACTGTTCAATCGCTCACAATAATGTGTGGGGAGGCAGGGCTTGAGTTGATGAGAATGGCGCCTATTGGTATGTTCTCTGGTTTTGGGAGTGATGCTTTTTCCGGTATTTTGAATCCTGCAAAACTTGTGGATGAGCATAAGGATGAATTGTTTCAGATAGAAACCAATCCCGCCCTGGTAGAATTGTTTGCTAATTCCGCTCGCTATAACCTGATGATTGCAAAACGAAGTTGATTTTAATTTCCCTTTACCTCCGATCCATTTGCCTTTCTCAACGTAAGATGCTTTTACAATATCGTACAGGCTTTCGGTTTTCCTTCCTATCTTTACACCCTTAAAATGCCAGTTATGAATACCGATACTATTATTGAACTTCAAAATATCAGCGTTTTTCAACGCGAGAACCTGGTTTTGTCAGATGTGAACTTAAGGGTGTTACAGGGTGAGTTTATTTACCTGATTGGCAAAACCGGTAGCGGAAAGAGTAGTTTATTAAAGTCACTTTACGCTGAATTACCGCTTACTCAGGGGGCTGCTTCAGTGTGTGGTTACAATCTTGTGTCATTAAAGCGAAAAGAAATTCCTTTCCTGCGGCGTAAGCTTGGGATTGTTTTCCAGGACTTTCAGCTGATGTCTGATCGAAGTGTGCAGTCAAATCTTTTGTTCGTGTTAAAGGCAACCGGCTGGAAAGACAAGGTTGCCATGAGTGAACGCATTGAACAGGTGTTGCAAAAGGTGGGATTGAATACCAAAGGTTTTAAGATGCCGCACCAATTGTCAGGAGGCGAGCAGCAGCGCGTTTCCATTGCACGGGCACTATTGAACGATCCGGAGCTTATCCTGGCTGATGAACCTACCGGGAATCTTGACCCGGAGACTTCTGAAGGTATCATGAACCTGCTGGTGGACATCAGCAAATCAGGTCGTGCAGTATTGATGGCCACACACAATTATGCCCTGATGGAGAAGTTTCCATCGCGAACCCTTAAGTGCGAAGGAGGCCGGGTTTTAACTTTCGAAAATAGCATCGATGAGCCGCTCAGCATTGACTGAGTTTGAATAATCCCGCTCAAGTATATGCTTTCTGCCAGAAGATTCTTCTTCGCGAAATGGTTTAAGGAATAATTCATCCAATCTCATACTGAGTTGTTCCGGGGTTTCTGCAACGTGGCAAAGTTTATCCAGGCCGGTCCCGTTGAGCATGGCTTCATTTACCAGGCAATGCTTCCCATTGTAAAGTGTATTAAGCAATTTCAGTTTCAAGCCTGTTGCCTGAAAAGTTACCAGTATATTTACCTGTGCGTTTCGGATGAGTGAAAACATGGTTTCATCATCCGGATTGGCAATCACTGAAATGTTGGCGTACTTCTCTGCCAGATCAGTAATGCGTTTTGGCGGGTTCATGCCGGCAATGATGAGTTTGTGCTTGCTGTTGGTAAAAATTCTGTTGATAAGGAAGGCTGCCGCAGCTTCATTTTCGGGCACCTCAATATTGCCATGATAAAGTGCATAATCGCCTGTGCCCGTTGTAGTATTTATGGTTTCGTTGGAGTGAAAGCTTGGAAGATACCTGATGTCATTTGCAGGAAATTTGTGCAAAAGGTATCGGGTATCCGATTCTGAGACTACAAGCATTAACGAGGCATTTTTCAATTTTCGTTGAAAAAGCAATAAGCGGACGCTTTCAACGAGGAAATATAGTTTTTTGCCAAGGTTGTGCTCTGCCCTGAATAAATTAAAATAATACTGATGTTCAATGTTGCTTTCACGGTATATCAGCATCCGGTGTTTTAACCTGGCATCATCAATATAAAAGCAAGAGTGTAACCCTTCAAACAGAATCGGATAATTGTCGGATAAAAGGTTAGCAATCAATTCATCTGACCGGCGGCTTTTTACGATATAGGGTAAAAGGCTTACCGCTGAATTCAATCCACATTTACGGGTATAGTAATATACTTTTTCGCAGTATGCCTCGAGTTCGGGAGCTCTTTCACGTCCGGGATATTCAATGTTATGAAGAATTATTTTGATTCCTTTGCTGTGCAGTGCCTTTATTTTATAAAAAACATCAATAACGCCGCCATAATTGGGCGGGTAGGGTACATCAAACGAAATTATGTGCAGGTAGTGATCAGGCATATTTTTGATAGAGTTCAATCAGTATTTTTTCTTCGTGCTCCCAGTTAAGTTCTTTAGCAGCGGCTGAAAGATTGTTTTTCCAGATAATATTTTGAGCTTCGTCGTTCAGCATTTGATTCATTAATTCTGCAATATACTCCGGATTATGGTTTTCGGCAATGCATCCGAGGTTGTATCCTTCCACAATGCGGGCAATCTCAGGCAGGCGTGAGGCCAGCACCGGAATTCCGGCGTGAATATAGTCAAAAAGTTTATTCGGCAGACTGTACCGGTAATTGATGTTTGTATCTTTATCTAGGGTAATGCCAAGGTTTGCAAGCCGGGTATATTGAATCAATTCTTTATAGGGTAGTCTTTTGATAAAGTTTACTTTATCCGTAAGGTCAGATTCATCCACTTGCTTTTTCAGCGATTCAATCACATCGCCACCGCCAATAATGAGTAGCAAGGCATTGGGTACATATCGCATGGCTTCCACGGCTTCCTCGGCGCCACGCTGAATATTTATTCCAGCTCCCTGAAGCACTATTATTCTTTTGTCTATGGGCAATCCGAGTGTTTCACGGCTGGCAATTTCAGCAATGTCAGGTGTTCGGGGTACATTCCTTACCACGTGTAAAACTTTGTTGTATTTCTGCTGATATAAATCAGCTATGGATTGGTTTACGGTAATGATCTCTTTAAGTTTTGGAAAAATGGCTTCTTCAATACGTTCCCAAAATCCCTGAACCGAGGGGCGATTAACCAACTCGGGGGTTTCAGTATAGTATTCATGTGAGTCGTAAACCAGAGGCACATGCCTTAGTTTGTGTGCAATAAAATTAGCGGGAAGGGTGTCAAGGTCGTTGGAAATCAATAATTTACTCCGATGAAACAGCAGGAACAAGAGTAGCCTTAGGTTATATTCAGCATAAAAAAGCGGGCCACGTCTGAAAAGTAATCTCATGCGGTGCGTTTGGTAAGGCCTGTCTTTCAGTGGGAGGCATCCCGGTAACCATCTGCCAACCAATAACACCTCAAAACCCATACCCGATAAAGTGCGGCAAACCTTGTCAACGCGCTGGTCGGTGCTTAAATCATTGGTTACAGAAACGATGGTTTTTTTCAAAAGGCGGTAAGCAAAACGATTGGTGTGCAAATGTACCTGATTTTTACGCATTTTTTAATTGACATCAGTAATTTATTAAATATCGTTGGTGAATAGTTAACTTATGCTCCTATAATGAAAACATTAGTGATCATTTTGTAATGCTTTTAGTTCAACCCCTCCGGGGTTGGCATTAAGCCAGCGTGCTTACCCCCCGGTAGAGGGCAAATAACTTCGGCATTTGCCCCGACCGGGGGGTATTCATAGTTGAACCCCGCTGGGGTTCGTATTTGGTTAATTTCTTATTAGTATGGTTGCCAGCTCGCTATGGTGCAAACTGTTATAAAATCATTGGCGTTTAAATGTACTTTCTATCTATAGTTAACCCGAAGGAGTTGAGCAATGAATAACCCCAAATGCAGCGAAGCGGAATTGAGGGTCTGAAGGCCTCCTGAAACCGAGAACCCCTGAGGGGTTTGACAATGGTTGCCCTCCAATGGAAGAAGTGAAATTGTGGTTAAAACGGCATAAGAATATCAGAACCCCGGAGGGGTTTAACAATGAATAACCCCCAATGTAGCGAAGTGGAATTAAGGGTCTGAAGGTCTCCTGAAACCGAGAACCCCTGAGGGGTTTGACAATGGTTACCCTCCAATGGAAGAAGTAAAATTGTGGTTAAAACGGCATAAGAATATCAGAACCCCGGAGGGGTTTAACAATGAATAACCCCCAATGTAGCGAAGTGGAATTGAGGGTATGAAAGCTTCAGGAAACATTCAACCCCGGAGGGGTTGAACTATTCCCCTTATAACAAATTCATAAAAAACATTTAATCTGACACCCTGATGGGGCACAGTATGGCATTTTTACTACTAACATATATAGCTGCCGAAATATGTTAACCTTCCCTTGTCCTGAAAAGATACACTGTCCTGAATAATTACACCAATGGTGCTCAAAATAAGGACACTTGTTAGCCAATTAACAGAACTGTGAATGCAATAACGTTATAAAACAAAGATAATCAATGCAATACAAACCGTGGCACACAGTTTGGTATATGGGGAACAACTAAAATAACCAAAAAACTAAACTCATGGCACGATTCACACTTCCCCGCGATCTTTACTTTGGAAAAGATTCCCTTGCAGAACTAAAAAACATAAAAGGTAAAAAAGCCATCATAGTAATTGGTGGTCAATCAATGAAAAAATTTGGATTTCTGGCCAAAGTTGAAGGCTACCTTCATGAAGCCGGTATTGAAACCCTGGTATTCGAAGGCGTTGAACCCGATCCTTCTGTTGAAACAGTTATGCGAGGTGCCGAAGCCATGCGACAATTTCAGCCCGATTGGATTGTCTCCATCGGTGGAGGTTCGCCAATTGATGCTGCAAAAGCTATGTGGGTGTTTTACGAGCATCCCGAAGCAACCTTCGAGGAAATTGCCAAGCCTTTCAACATTCCTACCCTGCGCAACAAGGCACGTTTTATTGCCATCCCTTCAACCAGTGGCACAGCAACTGAAGTTACCGCATTTTCTGTGATTTGCGATTACAACACCCAGATAAAATATCCTTTGGCCGATTTTGAGATTACCCCGGATATCGCCATTGTTGATCCTGAGCTGGCTTATACCATGCCTGCTGAGCTTACCGCATACACGGGAATGGATGCGTTGGCGCACGCCACCGAAGCCTATGTAGCTGCCAACCGTTCCGATTTTTCAGATCCCCTGGCCATCAAAGCCATTCAAATGATTAAGGAAAACCTGGAGAAATCGTATCACGGGGATAAAGATGCCCGCGACAAGATGCACATTGCCCAATGCCTGGCCGGAATGGCTTTCTCGAATGCATTACTCGGTATTGTACACAGTATGGCGCATAAATCCGGAGCCGTATTCCATATTCCTCACGGTTGTCTGAATGCCATTTACATGCCATTCGTAATTGATTACAACCGTAAAGTTTGTGGCGAACGCTATGCTGAAATTGCACAATGCATTGGCCTCAAAGGCAACACTACCGATGAGTTGGTGGATGCTTACCGCGATTTCTCTATTGAAATGAGTAAAAAACTGAATATTCCCATGACTTTGAAAGACTACGGAATAACCGAAGATATGTTCACCCGGAATGTTGACCGTATGTCGGAAAACGCTGTACTGGATGCCTGCACAGGATGTAATCCCCGTGAAACAGGCGCTGTTGAATTCAAAAAGCTGTATGCATCGGCCTATTATGGTACTCCGGTTAACTTTTAAGGTGAAATTAAGAAGTGTGTGTTGATTAACCGGCGGTTAAGACCGTAAGGCTTTTTCCGCCGGTTTTCATAACAAAACAAAAAAGACATTAAACTATGTTTACCATAATCCAACGAAAAAAAATCACTGCTAACGTAACTACTCTTGAAGTTTTTACTCCTCGTATCGCTGGTGATATGCTGCCTGGTCAATATGTAAGTGCACGGGCTACGGTAAAGAGCCCCTTGCTAATGCTTCCCGTGATTGATTGGGATGCTGAAAAAGGTAGCATCACGCTGTTGGTGGAAATTGTGGATATACACACCCGGGATCTTGCTAATAATGCAGAAATTTTCATTTTGAATGAACTGAACGGACCGCTTGGTCAACCAAGTGAACTTACTTTATGTAACGATCGCGAACTGATTAACTCACGGTTATTGTTTGTGGCTGATGGCGTAGGCGTTGCCATTGCACTTTCGCAGATGAAATGGCTTGCAACTATTGGTTGCAGGGCCGATGTGCTGGTTTCCGCACAAATAAAAAATGAAATGCTTTTTACCAGTGAACTCGAAAGGGTTTGCGACCATATATATATTGCCACTAAAGATGGTAGTTTGGGATTCCATGGATCTGAGGCACAATTACTCGAAATGCTGCTTGATAAGGATGAAAAGCCTTATGATCTGATTATTGCTGCCGGGCCGCTACCTATGATGAAAGCGGTTTCTACTGCTGCCCAAGGACATGGAATTCCTGTAACTGCCAATCTCACAACAGAATTGTTCGAAAACGGGTTTGACCAGGGTACTTTCAGGATAAGTGTTGATGGTGTCATGAAAAGTGTGGCTTCTGAAGGTCCTGAATTTCCTGCACTTTCCCTGGATTTTGAGCAAGCCCTCAGCGCTTTGCGGATGAATTTGCATGTTTCTGCAGAGGAAGCAGCATTGGATAAGGAAGATGCCAGGATATTAAGTATGTCAGATAAATCCGACAAACGATTCTCTAAAAAACAGGCTTAAACGACGTTTTGTCGAATACTTCAGACTTTTATAATCAATTCTAAAAACCCCAATAAAATGAGCCCCGAAAATTTATCCATCTCACTCGATGAGTTTAAACGGATGGAAAGATACATTTCATTGCTGAAACTTCTGAAACTGAGGGGCCGAACCGATGTTTCACTTAGCACCATCACAGAGGAACTTGGGTTTTCTGGCGATACAGTGGAAGTTGATCTGCAGGAATGTGGGCTTAGCCTTGCTGGACAGCATACCTACAACATTAGTAAACTGACTTCGCAGCTTGAGGAAATATTGGGTTACAGGAATGATACCGAAGCTTTTTTGGTAGGTGCTGGAAAGTTGGGCACTTCTTTACTTTTAAAGGAAAATCTGGGTCAAACCGATTTAAAAATTGTGGCAGCTTTTGACAACGACTACACCAAAATCGGAAGTATAATTGGTTCGGTTCGGGTAATGTCGCCCGACAAGATTATTCCACTGGCTGAGCGGATGCACATTTGCCTGGGATTGATTGCCACACCTCCGGGCGAAGCCCAACATATTGCCGATGTGTTCTGTGGTGCCGGAATTAAAGCCCTCTGGAATTTTACTTCCGATGAAATTGAGGTTGAATCGGGTATTATTGTTGAAAATACCCGGATAGGGCAGGATCTGAATCAGGGTTACCTTCATTTGATTGAACAGCTCAAAAAACGGTGAGCCGCGTCATACTTAAACTTTGTGAACCTCAGTGTCTTTGTGGTAAACTTAAAAACCCAATAAAATGAACTCAAAAAACCAGATTATCATTTGCATGGGAAGTTCATGCTTCTCGAGAGGCAACCGGGTAAACCTGGAGCTGATTAAAGCCTGGCTCAGTGAACGAAAAATTGAGGCAGAGGTGGGTTTTAAGGGACAACTTTGTTCAGGATTGTGCAACAAGGGGCCGGTGTTGATTATCAATGGCCATGTTTACCAGGATGTTCAACCGGCCAACGTTATCAGCATCTTAAAATCTGCACTTTCAGAAATGCAGGTATAAACTGCCGGATACGACCTGCGCCATTAATTTCTTCAATGCTACTCATTCAGACTTTCGCTAACAACCAATAATTACCACATGGACAGTATGCAACCGGTTTACACCGAAGTGAACAATTGCCAGGACTGCTACAAATGCATCCGTGAGTGTCCGGTGAAAGCAATAAAGATTGAATCGAACCGGGCTTCTATCATCCGGGAGTTATGTATTTTTTGTGGCCGATGTACATTAATTTGTCCTTCTGGTGCTAAAAAAGTGCGCGACGATGTGTCTAAAGTCAAACGCATGTTGCGTAGGAATACCCCTGTTTATATTTCACTTGCACCTTCATTTGTATCGGAGTTTCCCGAGTATTCTGCTGCCGCTCTGGTTGCTGCCATCAAAAAACTGGGATTTGCCGGTGTTTCCGAAACCGCCCTGGGTGCAGAAGTGGTAACAGCCAATACTGCACAATTTTTAAACGATGCCGGCCCGGGAATATACATTAGTACAGCCTGTCCTTCGGCAGTAGATTACATCCGGAAATATCAGCCTGAGCTTACAAAATGTCTGGTCGGACTGCAATCGCCTTTAATGGCGCATGCTTCCATGTTGCGGAGGTGGTTTGGTGAAGACATCCGCGTGGTTTTTATTGGCCCATGTGTCGCCAAGAAAACCGAATCCGATGATTTTCCATCATTGATTGATGCTTCATTAACTTTTAACGATTTAAGGCGCTGGTTTGAAGAAGAAGGTTTTATTCCCGAACTGGTGGTTCCTGCACATACCGACAGTTTTATTCCAACCCGGGCCACCGATGGCGCTTTGTATCCGCTTGATGGCGGTATGGTGGGTACCATTAAAAATGCGGTTATAAAATCACAGGTGCACTTTATGCACATTAGTGGAATTGAAAACATCAAGAATGCACTCAATGGCCTGAATGAAGTATCTGATAATTCTAAGGTATTTATTGAGTTGCTGGTGTGCGAAGGGGGATGCATCAATGGTCCCGGTACTTCCTCAAAAACCGGAACCATTGTAAAAAACCTTAAGGTTGACCAATATAGGAATACGCCACAGATCGACTCAGCTGGCACGGATTGGTCTGCAAATTTGCCAGACATACACACGCAGTATTGCTTTGTAAAGCAAGATCGTCCGGTGAAGCAATGGTCAGAAGAGGATATAATTGAAGCACTGAAGACTGCCGGTAAAGCCTCCAAAGAAGATGAACTGAACTGCGGAGGCTGTGGATACAACAGCTGCCGCGATTTTGCCATAGCAATGCTTAATGACATGGCCGAAAGGCAGATGTGTGTTTCATATATGCGTCGTGTGGCAGCCGATAAAGCCAGTGTGTTGTTGCAGCGTATGCCTTATGGAGTGGTGCTGGTTGATGACCGTATGCAGATTATTGAAAGTAACCGCTTGTTTGCTGAACTGATTGGAAATGACTCTTCTATGCTTTGGGATGCCAAACCCGGACTGCAAGGTGCTGATATGAAGAAAATGGTGGCATTCCATAAAGTTTTTTCGAATGTTCTTTCTTCGGGCAATGATTTGATTGACCGGAATATTGAAGAACATGGGCACTTGTTTAATCTCTCGGTATTTACCATCCAACGTCACCGGATTATTTGCGGTATCATACAGGATTTACATCATCCTGGCTTGATGCAGGAAGATGTAATGCGAAGAATAAAACAGGTGGTACATGAGAATATGACCACCGTTCAGAAAGTGGCATTTCTGCTTGGTGAGAATGCGGCCCGTACCGAAGCCATGCTCAATACGGTAGTCAATAACCCGGTAATTGCAAAGGCTGATGAAGAAGGATGAGTTTTATATCGAGATAGGAGCCATTCAACAGAGCAAAAACCATGAGATGGTTTGCGGTGATGTGTATCTTTCAAGGAAAATTAAGGAAGAAAACCGTATCATTACCGTGTTGAGTGATGGTTTGGGAAGTGGTATAAAAGCCAATGTACTTGCTACCTTAACGGCTACTATGGGCTTGAATTTCACCATTGAGCATTTTCCCCCGGAGCAAACAGCCAAAGCCATACTCGAAACACTCCCAGTAGACCAGGTGCGTAAAATCAGTTATGCCACTTTTACTATTGTGGATATTGATGCAGATGGTGAAACGCACATTGTAAACTTTGATAACCCCGCGCCCATCATCCTCAGGGAGGGAGAAAGGATTGCAACGGATATCAATCGTAAATCGCTTGCTTCCATAGAAGACGTGGCCAGAGAGCTTGCCTACAGTTCATTCCAGGCCAGACTTGGCGACAGGGTGATTTTGATTTCTGATGGTGTTAGTCAGTCGGGTATTGGCACAGTTTCTTGCCCGTTTGGCTGGGATGAGGCCGAGGTAAGTGAATGGATTTGTCAATTGCTGAGCAATAACAAAGATATATCAGCGCCCGATCTGGCCGGCAAAATAGTTCAACGCGCTTTGGCCAATGATATCTATACTGCAAAAGACGACATTTCGTGCATAGTGATTTATTTCAGGCATCCCCGTAAATTATTGCTTTGCTCCGGACCACCATATCATCAGGAGGATGATCACCGCCTGGCAATGACCATTGAATCTTTCGGGGGACAGAAGGTTCTCTCCGGAGGGACTACGGCTGAAATCGTTTCCCGGGAACTTGGAAGGCCAATTGAAGTGAGTCTTGAATCTTTTTCCAAAGATATTCCACCTATATCCACTATGCCTGGGATTGACCTGGTGACAGAAGGTGTACTCACCCTGGGGCGGGTTTCGGCCATGCTCGAAGCCGGAGTTCAACTTCCGGTAAGGGGAAAGGATGCAGCTTCTACTTTACTTAATCTGCTTCTGAACAACGATCAGATATTTTTGCTTTCCGGGACACGCATCAATGAGGCCCATCAGGATCCTTCACTGCCTGTTGAACTGGAAATACGGCGTAATGTGGTGAAGAAAATAAAACGATTGCTCGAGGATAAATATTTGAAAGAGGTTGCTCTCGATTTTATATAGGAAATTTAAACAGCGGAATGATGAACAGCATGATTGAAGTGAGCATTTGTTACGGTACCCTTTGTTTCATAATGGGTGGAGCTGCCTTTGAATTGATCGGTGAAAAGTTGCCTGAAGATTTGAAGAATAAGGTTACCATCAAGGGGATGAATTGTCCTGGATATTGCAACTCCCCGGAAAACGGCCGCCCGCCATTTGTGATGGTGAATAATAAATTGATTGCAGAGGCCAATCTTAATAAGGTAATTGAATTCATCAGAAAGGAGATTCTTCATGGCGCAAACAAATAATGCCACACTTATTCGCCGCGAAATCATCACCCGTCTGTGCAAGCTTTACGTTCAGAACAAGCTCGAAGATATTGATCGCATAGCCCTGGAAATGGCCCCCCGAAATGGGAGTCAGGCGGGTGGAAGTCGCTGTTGTATTCATAAATCGCGGGCCATCATTAAATACAGGATTATGGCTTTGCTCGGTTTTAATGTGTCTGATGAAACCGATGAGTTGGAAAGCCTCTACAGCTATGCCCTCCGGGCCCTGAGCAATAAGGAGCCTGAAAAAGGTGTGCTTACTGTTGTGGATGAGGCATGCACCTCCTGCGTAAAAAGCAATTACGTGGTTTCAAACCTTTGCCGGGGATGTTTGGCAAGTCATTGCATGGTTACTTGTCCAAAAAATGCCATAACCATGGAAAACGGTCAGGCAAAAATTGACCCGCTTAAATGCGTGGGTTGCGGACTCTGTAAGGATGCCTGTCCTTATCATGCCATCATTTATGTCCCCATTCCCTGTGAGGAATCTTGCCCTGTTAAGGCCATTTACCGGAATGCTGAAGGGGTTGAAGAGATTGATTATAAAAAATGTATCCATTGTGGGCGTTGTATGGTTGCCTGCCCGTTTGGTGCAGTTATGTACAGGTCGCAGATAATCAATGTTTTACATGATATTTCAAAGCCCCGGCATCAGGTAGTTGCCATGCTTGCTCCGGCAATTTGTGGTCAGTTTAAGGCTTCGTACAGGCAGGTGGCCACAGCGGTAAAAAAACTTGGGTTTGCTGATGTTTTTGAAGTTGCAGCGGGTGCTGTGCTTACCGCAAAGGAGGAAGCCCGGGAACTGGAAGCGGTTTTGGAGAATGGTCAACAATTTTTAACCACCTCCTGCTGCCCTGCTTTTGTTGAGCTGGCGGAGAAGCAACTGCCTGCCATTATGCCTTTTGTTTCACATACCCCTTCGCCCATGCGATATACTGCTGAACTTGTGAAGCAACAATATCCGAACGCGTCTGTTGTATTTATCGGTCCATGCGTAGCCAAACAATCCGAAGCCCGAAGATATCCGGGAATTGATTATGTAATGACTTTTGAGGAGTTGGGTGCCATGATGATTGCCATGAATGTTGATTTGCAATCATTTGAGATTGCTGCAGAGGAAGAGCCACTTTCTGAGAGGCGTTTTGCCGCAAGCAATGGTGTGCTGGATTCAGTAGCGGCTTATTACAAAGGCCCCACATTAAATCCATTGGTTATTAGTGGGTTGAATAAGAAGAATATTGCATCTCTGAGGCGTATTGCCACTGGAAAGCATGATTGGAATATGATTGAGGTAATGGCCTGTGAAGGTGGTTGCTTGTCCGGCCCGGCTGGTATTAGTTCACCTGAAGTGGCTCGAAAACTTTTCAATGCCCAATCCGGGCTGATTGTGGGGCAGCCTCCTTTATGACCTTGAAAAATGTATTGAAAATTAAACTGATATAAACCAAAAACAATAAAATAGAAATGACTGTTGCTGAGAAACTGGCCTTGTTAAAGGCGAAAAGAGCGCAAGTGCTTGAAATGGGCGGTAAAGACCGGGTGGAGAAACAACATGAGAAAGGCAAGTTAACTGCCCGTGAGCGGATTGACCTGCTTTTTGATGAAGGAACTTTCCGTGAACTCGATACTTTTGTATCTCATCGCTCCACCAATTTTGGGATGGAAAAAATAAATATTGCCTCTGATGGAGTAATCACCGGACATGGTTTGGTAAATGGACGGGCGGTATTTGCATTCTCTCAGGATTTTACCTCTATTGGAGGTTCATTGGGCGAAATGCATGCTGCCAAGATTTGCAAAATTATGGATCTGGCCATAAAATCAGGTGCGCCGGTCGTAGGCCTGAATGATTCGGGCGGAGCCCGCGTGGAAGAAGGTGTGGATGCATTGAAAGGCTACGGCGATGTGTTTTTCAGGAATGCAAGGGCTTCGGGTGTAATTCCCCAGATTTCGGCCATTATGGGTCCCTGTGCCGGCGGTGCTGTTTATTCACCTGCGCTCACCGATTTTGTTTTTATGGTGAAGAAAACCAGTCATATGTTCATCACCAGCCCATACGTTATTAAAACCGTAACCGGTGAAGAAACCAGTTTCGAAGAATTGGGCGGAGCTATGGTGCACAATACAAAGAGTGGAAATGCCCATTTTGCCTGTGAAAATGATGAAGAAACCATCGAAAACATTCGCGAATTGCTCGAATACCTTCCTGACAACAATATGGAGATTACGCCAAAAGTTGATATGGGTGATGATCCTCAACGTTTGTGTCCTGAACTGGATACCATAGTTCCCGATGATCCAAGAACACCTTATGACATGAAAATCGTGGTTAAAGAGGTGGTTGACAATGGTGAATTTTTTGAAATCCACGAACATTTTGCTGAAAACTGTATTGTAGGCTTTGCCCGGTTGAATGACCGTTCCGTTGGTATTATCGGAAATCAGCCCATGGTTTCTGCCGGGTGTCTTGATATTGATGCTTCTGATAAAATCAGTCGCTTTATCCGCACCTGCGATGCTTTTAATATTCCCATCATCACGTTTGTGGATGTGCCCGGCTATCTGCCCGGTGTAAATCAGGAATGGGGAGGCATTATCCGCCATGGTGCTAAATTGTTGTGGAGCTATTCTGAAGCCACCATCCCAAAATTCACTGTTGTTGTACGTAAAAATTACGGTGGTTCTTATGTGGCCATGAGTTCACAACATCTGGGTGCCGATATGGTATTTGCATGGCCAACCGCTGAAATAGCCGTTATGGGAGCCAAAGGTGCTGTTGAAGTGCTTTCCGGCTATCGCAAAGAGATTAAGGAAGCTGAAGACAAAGAAGCCAAGACCAAAGAGAAAATTGCACAATACGAAGAGGCTTTCAGTGTGCCTTATCTGGCAGCACAGCGTGGTTATGTGGATGACGTTATCCTGCCGAGTGAAACCCGCATGCGTTTGATAGATGCACTGGAAGTGCTTGCTTCGAAAAGTGAGACCCTTCCTCCCAAAAAACATGGTAACATTCCTCAATAAATTGTGTTATGAACTCACATGAAAAGAAAATGAAAGCCGCTGCTATTGCAGTCAGCTATTTATTACAGGAGGGGAATGGAGAAAGCAATTCATCCAAGAGCTCCGAATGGGGCAGGATGGGCCAGAAAATGGCAATGAGTAAACGTGAGTTTATTCAGCGCAAAGGTAAGGGCTTGTGGATTCCAAAATAGTATTAACAAAAATAAAAGGAACATAAAAATGAGAACATTTGATAAACACGGGGTACTGCAAATGACCCCCATTAACTATGATGTTAACCGGCCGGCAGCTTCAAATCCGGTTAAAATCCAGGACCTGAGTCTGCGCGACGGCCACCAGTCACTTTTTGCCACCCGTGGTCGTACCGAGGACATGATTCCGGTTGCCAGACTGCTGGACGAAGTGGGCTTTCATGCCATTGAAACATGGGGCGGAGCAACCTTTGATACCATGCATCGCTACCTGAACGAAGATCCCTGGGAAAGGCTCCGTACATTGAAAAAACACATGCCCAAAACCCCGTTCTTTATGCTGCTTCGTGGCCAGAATGTGGTTGGATACAGGAACTATGCCGACGACGTGGTTGAGCAATTTGTGCAGCGCGCCTGCGACAATGGAATGGATATTTTCCGCTGCTTTGATGCGCTTAACGACTACCGCAATTTTGAAACGGCAGCCAAAGTAGTGAAGCAAAATAAAAAGCATTTCCAGGGTACCATTTGTTATACACTTACCGAACCTCGTATGGGCGGTGAGACCTACAATATTGATTATTACCTGAATAAGGCAAAAGAACTTCTCGAATTTGGCGTAGATTCTATCTGTATTAAGGATATGGCGGGCCTCATTGCGCCTTATGATATCTATAACCTGATTGTGGAACTGAAAAAAATGACGGATGTTCCCATCAACCTTCACACGCACTTTACCTCTGGCATGGGCGACCTGGCCATTTTTAAAGCCATTGAAGCCGGTGTGGATATTGTTGATACCTGTATGTCCCCATACGCATACCGCACTTCGCACCCTGCCGTTGAGCCACTGGTTATTTCATTGCTGGGCACCAACAGGGATACCGGTTTTGATATCCGCAAATTGTCGGAAATCAATGCCATCATGGAAACCATTATACCCAAATACAAGCATCTGGCCAACAATCCGAAATATTCGATTATTGATACGGATGTTATCCTGCATCAGACTCCGGGTGGAATGCTCAGTAACCTGGTGAATCAGCTTAAAGCGATGGGTGCTTTGGATAAACTGGATGAAGTATTCCGTTTGCTGCCTAAAGTAAGGAAAGACCTGGGACAGTTACCTCTGGTTACTCCAACCAGCCAGATTGTAGGCGTTCAAACAGTTAACAATGTGTTGTTCGATACCTATGAAGGTGAATATGCCAACATTACTGAACAGGTTAAAGATCTTTGTTATGGTTTGTATGGAAAAACACCTTTGCCCATCGATGAAGAGCTTCGCAAAAAAGCACTGAAAAACTATCCCCGTGGCGAGCAGCATATCGAAGTGCGTCCAGGAAGTGTGTTGGAGCCTGAAATGCCTCAGGTGCATGAAGATGTAAAAGATCTGGCCAAGGACATTGATGATGAACTGATTTATGCACTTTATCCTGTCACCGGAAAGCGCTTCCTGAAGTGGAAATATGGACTGGAAGAGGTGCCGGCCGACGCTAAGCCTAAAACGCTGGAAGATGTTAAAAAAGAAGAGGAACTGATCGCAAAAGCATTATCGGGTGAACTTACCACTAAGAAAGATAACGGTGATGGTAGCATGCGTGAGTTGGAAGTATTTGTTGACGGTGAGAAATTCAACGTTGCCATTCCTGATATCAAACTGGCCGGCAGTGGCGCCCGATCAAAAAGGGTGAAAAAGGAAACGACCATCAAAAAGAAAGAGGTTTCTTCAGGTGCGCTGTTGGCTCCAATTCCGGGCATGTTGGTTGAGTACCGCAAAAAGAACGGCGACTCCGTGAAGGCCGGTGAAACTGTGGTAGTTATTGAAGCCATGAAGATGATGAACAACTTCAAAGCTCCGGTTGATGGCGTAATCAGCGAAATTAATTTTAAATCGGGCGATGCCGTTGCTAAAAACGATATACTTTTCGTGGTTGAACCACAGGCATAGTATATTTTTGTGTTCCTGAGGCTATGTTAATAGCTGATGATAAGAGAGGCTGGATGATTCCGGCCTCTTTTTTATATCCGTTTTTTTTAATAGGGTTGCCACAAAGCGATGCACTGAGGCTCTCGAAGTGGCACTATGGCTCAAAGATGCACGAAGTTTTATCAAAAAAAACTGATTTATCCTGCCATCAAAAAGAGTTTACCAACCAAATCCAGACTGCGTTATGGTGGGAAAGTCCGGGCACCGATTGAATGTTAAATTTTAAGACAAAAATATATTTCTTTGCGTTTCATTGCGTCTCTGCGTCGTTGCGAGCCCTCTGCAATCCGCAATCTGCAATCCGAAATCTGAAATCCGCAATCAAATCCCATGTCTCTTTATTTTTTCATACAACGCATTCCGGCTTATGCCCAGGGCCTTTGCTGTTTGGCTGATGTTGTCAGAAAAAGCATTCAATGCGGTGCGAATGGCTTCTTTTTCGGTGGCAGCCAGGCTGCGCACAGTATTGTTTGAAGCATTTACTGCTTCGGCCAGGGGTTGGGACGAGACGGAATAAGATTCTGTTTCAAAAGAAAGATCACCATCAAGGTTAACGTATTTCTCAATAAAGTTTTCCAGTTCCCTGATGTTTCCGGGCCATTCATATTGTATAAGTTCGGTAAACAATGGTTTGCTGATTTCTGGTACCATTTTGTTCAACTTAATGGCCTTCAGATTAAGAAAATATTGGATAAGAATAGGAATGTCTTCCCGTCTTTCGCGTAAAGCGGGAATATGAATAGGGATAACGCTTAGCCGATAAAACAAATCACTGCGGAAATTACCTTTGGCAATTTCATCTTTCAGATTTTTGTTGGTGGCTGCGATGATGCGCACATCCACCGGGATAAGCTTGTTACTGCCAACCCGGGTTATAGCACTTTCCTGCAGGGCCCGCAAAAGTTTTACCTGCATATCCAGCGGCATTTCGCCAATTTCATCCAGAAAAAGCGTACCTCCATGGGCCAGCTCGAACTTACCGGGTCGGCCACCTTTCCCGGCGCCGGTAAAAGAGCCTTCTTCATAGCCGAATAGCTCACTTTCAATTAGTCCCGGGGATATGGCTCCGCAGTTTAAGGCAACAAATCCATTTTCCATGCGATTGCTGGTATTGTGCATCGCCTGGGCAACGACTTCTTTGCCCGTACCACTTTCACCGGTAATCAAAATGGTGGAAGGACTGTTGGCCACAGCGCGGGCGTATTCTACAACGCGTTTCATCTCATCACTTTCGCCAATCAGGTCTTCGAAAGTATAACGGGCATTCATCCCTGTGTATTTGTTCACGATACGATATACCCGCTTCATCTCCCTGAAACCAATCACCATACCATCAATGTAGCCATCATTCAGGGTAATGGGATAGGCATTTATGCTGAATGGTTCTTTTCCATGCGAGGTATTCAGATTTTGGTCTTCATCCAGAATAATACGATTGTTCTTCATTTCATCAAAAAGCCTGGTCCATTCCGGCAGAATTTCGGTGATGTGTTTGCCCAACAACTGCTCATTGGGATATTTTAAGAGTTTATAGGCCATTTTATTGGCCGAACGGATAATGCCTCTGTCACTTATTGAAATTACTGCGAAAAGCATGGAATCCATCACCTGGTTTACAAAGCGCACGGATTCCTGCAACCGTTGTTCGTTCAAACGATTTTGTAACTGGTTTTCAATGGCCACCACTGCCGCTACAACCAGCGAAAGTGTATGAGGGTGTGCCAGTTCGTAACTTCCTGTAAGGTTAATGGTTCCAATAATATTGCCATTTTCATCATGCACTGGTGCTGCCGAGCAGGTCCATTTTTGGTAGGCAGTAATGAAATGTTCGGTTGCCGATATTTGTATGGGCATATCTTCACTAATGGCAGTTCCCATGGCATTGGTCCCTACATTTTTTTCGTCCAGATAGGCTCCCACCA
>JAVEVB010000036.1:0-42472 GCA_034005265.1 Lentimicrobium sp. | reverse complement strand
TTATCGATGTTTCTAAGTATTCTTGAACAACTTTCAATTTGAAATCGTCCGTGAATTGCTTTACTTGTACTCTCATAGTCCTGGTTTTAGTTTACTTTTTCTGTAAACCTATTTCAGGACAAGACATAGTCGTTTGTCAGATAGTCGGTTAGGCCATCCATTCGCCCCTCGCCCAGTCACCCCTCGCCCAGTCGCCCAGTCGCCCCTTAAATTGTCCCATCGCCAGGCAAACATCTTTTTAAATAAAATGTCGCATCAGAAGTTTTTTTTCGTATATTCGTAACATTAGCAAAACAACAGATTTTATTAACTGTTGCCCAACTTTGAAAGGACAGAATCATGGAAAATCAGGACGAAAAAATCATCATTATTGCACGCTATACAAATTCCAGGGCGTTGCTATTACAATCGCGGCTTATGGCCGAAGGTATTGAATGTTTCCTGGCTCACGAAAACCTTTTACAGGGGGCTTTTTCTTCGGGCGTGGAACTCAAGGTAAAAAAATCGGACGTTGAAAAGGCACTGAGGATCATCGAAAGCTACAAATCGGAATCCGGCAGCCAAAAAGAACAGTCACTCAAAGTCCTGCGCAGTATCAGAAAAATTCTGGTACCGGTTGATTTTTCTGAAGCCTCAATGAAATCATGCACCTACGCAATTGGCCTGGCGGGAAAACTCAAAGCCGAAATTAAACTACTCCATGTTTATTACAATCCGGTTATAGATATGGCACCTTTCGATACCAGCCACGCCTATCAGATTAACCTGATCAATTACCTGCATGAAGCCGAGCAACATGCGCGCCACCAACTGGTTCAGTTGAGCAAGGAGTTGAAAAATACGGTTAAAAAGAACAAATCAAACATTAAAATTACCTATTCGCTGGCCAATGGCATCGCTGCCGATGAAATAATAGAAGCAAGCAAAAAGTTCAAACCAGGACTAATCATCCTCGGTAGCCAGGGAATTGGCCACCAATCGGGGAGCTTACTGGGCAGTGTGACCGCAAAAATTATCGGCAAAACCAGCGCACCAATGCTAGCTATTCCCGAAAACAGCAAATTTACCGGCTTCGACAACCTGAAAAACATCCTATACGCCACCGATTTTGACAGTACAGACCACCTGGCCCTGAGTAAGCTAATCAATATGCTTCATCCATTTGATGTTAACTTGTTTGTTGCCCACATCAGCATTGGAATTAAAAAACCATGGCAAAAAGTTAAAATGGATGGTCTGAAACAAACCATCAGCAAAGAATTTAAAAATGAAAAAGTGCAATACGATATTATTGTAAGTGACGATTTGATCAATGGGCTGGAAATGTATATGCGAAACAATGCCATTGACGCCATTGCGTTAACCAACCATAACCGCAGTGTATTGGCGCGCTTTTTCACACCAAGTATCACAAAAATGTTGCTCTCGAGGGTGAATAAGCCCTTACTTGTTTTTAAATCTGCCGAATAATATTACCTCCTGGAATTATAGCACCGGGTAAAACGCATCTTCGATGTGATTAATTTTTCGTGTAGTATTGTTTAGCACTATGGAAATTACATCAAACCGTGTTTCCTTTTCCACTTCATTTTTCTCCAGGTAAGCCTGCGCTGCCCGCACAAGAAATCGCTGTTTGGTCTGGTTTACGAATACTTCAGGCTCACCAAAACCTGAGGAACGTCTGGTTTTAACCTCCACAATAATCAAGAAATCACACTTCTCGGCAATAATATCAATTTCGTCTTTCCCGAAACGCCAATTGGTGGCCAGAATGGTGTATCCGTTATCATGAAGATGTTTGGCGGCAATTTCTTCGCCTAAAGACCCTAAATCATTATGTTCAGCCATAGGAATAGGAGGATATGTTTATAAACTAACTTAATTACATCTTACCGAGAAGCAATGCATATAGAATATACAACAATGCAAAAAATCCCAGTATAAAAACGAGTGGTTTGACCTGACTTTTAAATTTTCCCGTTTTTGAGGAGTTGGCCTTACTGGTAAAAGTAAGTGCGCTACATTCCGCATTGACATCAAGTACCGCTTCCCGTCCCATAATCAAGGGCATGTTTTCCTTGATATGTCCCGCAGGAATACCAAATAAAACGGGGAATTTATATGGTTTTACCGCATCTGCCACGATTTCTTCGGCAGTCATACCATAGGGAACTGAATTGTCGCGCATATCGGTCAATCCTCCAACCACCAGGCCGGCAAGGTTTTCGAGCTTACCCGAACGCTTAAGGTTCATCATCATACGATCGATGTGATAAAGGTACTCATCCAGGTCTTCTATAAAAAGTATTTTACCCTGAGTATCCAATGAAGAAGGCGTTCCACTCAAACTATAAAGTATTGAAAGATTACCTCCAACCACCTCCCCACGAGCATGGCCGGAGCGGGAAAGCATTCCTGTTTTAATCTTGTAATCGGGAGACTCACCAAAAAGTGCATATTTGAGCGCTTCCACAGCAGGCAATTCGCCAGTAACCGGAAAATTCACCGGCATAGTTGCATGAAGCGTTTCTATACCGTATAAATTATTGATATGGTTATGTAATACGGTAATATCGCTGTACCCCACTATCCATTTAGGATGCTTGATGAAAGAAGAAAAATCAAGCCCATCAATAATTCTCACCGTACCATAACCACCCCGTGCACAAATAATGGCCCTGATTTCAGGATGATCAAGCATTGCCTGAAAATCATTGGTTCTCTGCATATCATTACCAGCAAACTGACGGTCCTCCGCAAATAATGAATCACCAATAACCACTTCCAGGCCCCATGATTCCATCGTTTTTACGGCTGACTCAACTTCGGCAGGAGATATTTTCCGGGCAGTAGCAACAATGGCCACCTTATCACCAGGTTTCAAAAATTCAGGTGTAATCATTTAAAAAGTTTAGATAATCAAAGGTAACATATTTTCACTGGAGTAAACGACTTGAATTTAGAATCATTCTATACTCCCTGTCCACCATAAACTGGGCTGAGTTCGCTATTTTTGTACTGCCTTAAACGTGGGAAAAGGGACGCATGGGAGTAAGGACAAGGGAAGGAGAAAAAATCCAATTTCTAACCAGCCTGCCGGCTGGCAGGTTTCTAAACTCTAAACCCTGATTTGAAAATTTTATCAACAAATTATTAACCTCAACCTCAAATAATTGAATCTTTGAATTTTGGAATCTTTAAATCTAAAACCATCCTAAATATCATGGAAAAAACCATCAAAGGAACACAAACCGAAAAAAATCTGTTGAAAGCATTTGCCGGTGAATCCCAGGCTGCGCGACGCTATCGTTTATTTGCTGCAAAGGCACGTGAAGATGGTTATGAACAGATTGCTGCATTTTTCGAGGAAACTGCCAATCAGGAAGACTCACACTCACGCATGTTTTTTAAATATCTTGAAGGAGGCATGTTGGAAATCACAGCTTCCTATCCTGCCGGACAAGTAGGGTCAACAGCCGAAAACCTTGAAGCATCTGCAGAAGGCGAAAACGAAGAATGGACCCTTCTTTACCCTGAATTTGCCAAAATCGCAGAAGAAGAAGGGTTTAAAAGGATATCCAACACTTTCAAATTGGTAGCCAGTGTGGAAGTTGAACATGAAAAGCGCTATTTGAAACTTCTGGAGAATTTAAACAAGAGCCAGGTTTTTGAGAAAGAAGAAGAAGTCATCTGGGTATGCCGCCACTGTGGTTATCATTACAAGGGGAAAAAAGCCCTGAAAAACTGCCCGGCCTGCGAGCATCCACAAGCATTTTTCGAACAAAAACAGGAGAATTATTAGTCACTTCACATAAATTGTCACCATATATAAAAGTGCGCATCGTAAGGTGCGCATTTTTTGTGGAGAAAATGGAAATTAGAAATTAGAAATTAGAAATTAAGATTTTCTTTCCTTATCCTTATCTTTGCACCTTGCTTAAAAAAAACTCAACATGTCCGAACCTAAAATCCAGCCCTACAAACGCTACACGATAACCTCTGCCCTGCCCTATGCCAACGGGCCCATCCACATTGGTCACCTGGCCGGGGTTTATGTACCTGCAGATATCTATGCCCGTTATTTGCGTTCCACTGGAGAAGATGTCTTGTTTATAGGCGGTTCTGACGAACATGGTGTACCGATAACCATCAAAGCACGCAAAGAAAACATAACACCTCAGGAAGTAGTAGATAAATATCATGGCATCATCAAACAATCATTTGAAGAATTTGGTGTTTCGTTTGATATCTACAGTCGCACTTCCGATGCGATTCATCACCAGACAGCTGCCGATTTCTTCACCACGCTTCACAATAAAGGTGAATTTACCGAAAAGTCATCGCAACAATACTATGATGAGGAGCATCAGACGTTTCTGGCCGATCGCTACATTACCGGCACCTGCCCGCATTGTGGATTTGAAAAAGCCTATGGTGATCAATGCGAGAATTGTGGCACTTCCCTGAATGCAACCGATTTGATCAACCCCAAATCAGCCTTAAGCGGAAGTCTGCCCGTGATGCGCGAGACAAAGCACTGGTTTTTGCCTTTGGATAAATACGAACCCTGGCTGCGCGAATGGATTCTTGATAGCCACAAGGATGACTGGAAAACCAATGTTTATGGACAATGCAAATCGTGGCTAGACCACGGACTGCAACCACGCGCTGTAACCCGCGACCTGGATTGGGGTGTAAAAGTTCCCCTGCCCGATGCCGAAGGCAAGGTGCTTTATGTGTGGTTTGACGCCCCTATTGGTTACATTTCAGCATCGCGCGAATGGGCAGAACAAACTGGAAAAGACTGGACACCTTACTGGAAATCAAAAGATTCAAAACTGGTCCATTTTATTGGCAAAGACAATATTGTTTTTCATTGTATTGTGTTCCCGGGAATGCTAAAGGCAGAAGGGACATACATACTACCGGAAAATGTGCCGGCCAATGAGTTCCTTAACCTCGAAGGTGATAAAATTTCCACTTCCCGCAATTGGGCCGTGTGGTTGCATGAATATCTTGAAGAATTCCCCGGGAAACAGGATGTTTTACGCTACGTACTTACCGCCAATGCCCCCGAAACCAAGGATAATGACTTTACCTGGCGCGACTTTCAGGCACGGAACAACAGTGAGTTACTCGCGGTTTTTGGTAATTTCGTAAACCGCACCCTGGTACTTACTCAGAAATATTTTGATGGAAAGGTCCCACCCATGGGACCAGTTGATGATTACGACCGCGAGGTGATTTCCGAAATGGCTGATTTCCCGGCCAAAATTGCAAAAAGTATCGAATTGTATCGCTTCCGCGAAGCATTGAATGAATTGATGAATCTGGCACGGCTGGGTAACAAATACCTTACTGAAACCGAACCCTGGAAAACCTTCAAAACCGATCCTTCGCGGGTTCAGACCAACCTGAACCTTTCCCTTCAGATATGTGCCAACCTTGCGATTCTTTGTGAGCCTTTCCTGCCCTTTACCTCAGCAAAACTAAACCATATGCTGAACATGTTTCCAATGGTCTGGCCACAAGCCGGCAATGCCGAACTGCTGTCACCGGGTCATGAGCTCAATCAACCTGAATTGCTTTTTGAACGCATTGAAGATACCGCCATCGAAGCCCAGGTAAAAAAACTGCTCGACACCAAAAAAGCCAACGAAGCTGAAAATGCTACCGCCAATCCTGCAAAAGCCGTAATTGAATTTGACGATTTCGGGAAAATTGATTTACGTATTGGCACCATCATCGCTGCCGAAAAAGTTGCTAAAACGAAAAAGCTGCTTAAGCTTACCATTGATACCGGAATCGATAAACGCACGGTGGTTTCAGGCATTGCAGAATTTTACGAACCCGAAAATATTATAGGCCAGCAAGTAACCATGCTGGTAAACCTGGCACCGCGCAACCTAAAAGGTATCGAATCGCAGGGAATGATATTGATGGCAGAGGATCACGATGGCCGCCTGGCTTTTGTATCGCCCGCTTCAGCAATGAATAACGGTAGTGAAGTGAGGTAGTTCTTCAAGCGGAATTTGCAATTCCGCTTAACAGGAATACTGGGCGGAATTTTATAATTCCGACCTACTTCCCCCTAATTGACACAATTCACTTACAAACTATCTGTTTCATCAAGCGGAATTGCAAATTCCGCTTAGCAAAAGTGCGTTGTTGGGCGGAATTTGTAATTCCGCCCAATCGTCACAATAGCTTCCCATCACTCCCGCTCCATCAAAAATTCCATTCCACCTTGTTTCAAGTTAAGCTTTCCCGGTCCAGGAAAAGTAATTACAATGCCTGCTGCATCGAACCTGAATTCAGTTTCACTCACTGCTTCCATTGTAAAAACGCCTTGACCGGTAGCTTGTCCGGTAAGCTGGTTACCATCCAACCTGATGGTTAACTTTAATGGAAAGTCTTTTTCAGCATATGTTCCTTCATAGGATTTCAGCACCTCCTCCTTAACTTGAACGACTGTGAAATCAGGCAGTGTATAGGGTCTTCCAAGATAAATGCTCAATATCCCGATAAGAATATCGTTCTGTACATAATTTAAACCATTGGAAATCAAAGCAACCCCCAATTCTTTCTCAGGGAAATAAATCAACACCGACCTGAAACCATCAATACCACCGGTATGGCCAAAACCTTTCATATCATAAAATGGCATCTGAAAGATTCCTTTTCCATAGGTACCTTCCGTTTTTATCATATCCTGCAACGAGGATTCACTGATGAGTTCACCCTCGAAAAGCGCTTTGGCAAAGTGCAGCAAATCCCCGGTGGTTGAAACAATGGACCCTGCCCCGCCCGGGACACTCATGTCCGTTTCGTTCTCCTTTGTCCATGAATTCGATTGTGGGGAATAAGAGATGGCTTCATTTGCTGAAACATTGATCTTTCCCCCATATCCTGTAGATTTCAGCCCTATCTTTTGAGTAATGCGCTCTTTCAGGTTTGTGGCATAATCTTTTCCGGTTATTTTTTCAATGATAAAACCCAGAAGTATATAATTGGAATTGCTGTATTCAGATTTTTCATCAGGCTGAAACAAAGGGTCATGGCCTTGAATAAGTTGAAGCAATTCTTCATGTGTTTTGGGGATCACACTCCATTCGGTGTACAAACTGTCATCGGTTATGCTCCATAATCCACTTCGGTGCAATAACAAATCTTTTATACTGATTTTCTCTGCATTGGGTAATTGTGGAAAGTAGTTTGATAATTTAGTTTCTGGCGTAAGCTCCTTCTCTTCAAACAACTGGTAAACCATTACCGAGGTAAACGTTTTGGTAATAGAGCCAATCCTATACTTCGTTAAGGTTGATGCCTTTATCCCCGATTCCACATCGGCATAACCCATCGCACAGGAACAGACAATTGCACCTTCGTCCAGAATGGCAACATTCCCCATAAATTTATTGTGCTCATCCAGCTTGTTGAGCAAACTATCCAGTTTGGGCCTGAAATCTGTTTTCTGGGCATTCAATTGGCCTGTCATCAGAAAAATGATGAACACAGTTAAGCAACCGCTCAATATTCGTTTCATATTTATATAATTTAGCTACATGTATAACGAACTAAATCTTATTTGGTTACAATACTCCTCGAATTATTTATTCAAGCATGCTTCTATACACATTATGCATAACGGTAGTGAAGTGAAGTAGTTTTTCAAGCGGAATTGCAAACTCCGCTTAGCAGGTTACAAAACTTCTCTAATTTTTTATTCAAGGAAACTGCTGAACCTAAAATTTAGTTTGTTTGTTTATTATTTCAGTTCACAATCAATATTTATTCATCTAAAGAAGGAGGATTTATGAGAAAAGTATTTACGCTATTGCTTGTATCTTTGGTCTTCAGCTGGCATGCCGAAGCTCAGCAGGTACTTTTTTACAACTTTGAGAATACTTTGCAGGAGGCTTCCGGAAATGGGCCGGAACTCACCGTTTTGGGGAATCAGGGAATCTTTGAAGTTGTAACCCTTGATGAGATCGCACAAAAGACAAAAACAGTTTATCGTTTTGAGAAGAACAGCGGACTGCAATTTAACAACGTGGCCGCAGGTAATTTTGTTGGAGAAGGTTACACGATTGAGATCTATTTTGAATTTGATGAACTCAGTAGTTGGAAACGCGTGGTTGACTGGAAAAACCGCAAAACAGACTGGGGCGCTTATGTTTACAATGGTGAATTAAACTTTTACAACATTCTGTACAGCGAGGAAGCCCCGGTGGTTGCTGGTGAATTCACCTATTATGTCATTACACGCGATGCTGCTACAAAAAAGGTGCTTATCTATACCGATGCAGAAGTTAAAATTGACTTTATCGACAATGGGAACCATGCGCTGATTGATGATGATGGTGTACTCAACTTTTTCCACGATGACCTGATTGTTACAAATGAAGCCTCTCCGGGTTCGGTAGGCCTGTTGAAATTGTACAATTACACCCTGGACAGCACCAAAATCCAGGAAAACTGGATTGGCCTTGGCAGCCAGGTATTCGGCATCAGCAAAATCAAGGAAAAGGTCCCCGTTCTGGTTTATCCAAACCCGGTATCGGTTACTGCCTTTGCCAATCTTTCTGCTTTTGATGCAGGCAAACAAATAGAGATTGGGCTGTATAATGCTGATGGCAGACTGGTATACCAAACTATTTTAAATAATAATTCAGCCCGACTTGAAATTGGAACAGCCATGCTCCCTCCGGGCCTGTATCTTTTAAGGGCAATTCAAGGGAACAAATTTGCCTCTTCACGCATTTTGATCCGATAAAATAATCAAAACCAGTGCTGGGCGGAATTTATAATTCCGCCCAAACGCTTTCTCCATCATTCCCGCTCCATTAAAAATTTCAATTAGGATGATGAAATCTGAATTTGAATTAATGATGCCAGCAGAATTACAAATTCCGCTTAACAGGCATCAGTGGTAAGTTCAGCGAAGCTAAATTCACCTTATGACGACAGGATTCTATCCGAATCATTGAATTAGTTCTCAGGAGGCCATTGCATAACCCTTCGCAGCATTGACAACAAATCTTTGCTGTTGAAGGGTTTCGCAATATACTCGACACATCCTGAGGCCAGGCATGCTTCGCGGTCGCTGGCACTGCCATATGCCGTTACGGCAGCAATCTTTATCGATGGATTTAAATCTTTAATCAGCTCAATAGCCTGAAAGCCATCCATTCCCGGCATTCGTATATCCATTAATACAATATCAATATGAGGATGTTTTTTAACTCTGGCCACGGCCTCTTTACCATTGTTTGCTTCAATCAAATTACATTTGTACCTGCCCAGCAAACGCTTGATAAACATCATATTGATTTGTTCATCTTCAACAATCAGGATTACAGGCTCTTTTTCACGTTGTTGATTTTCAGCAAGCTCCGCGGTTGAAACATCTGTCGATTTTGAAGTTGTGCGCACAGGCAAACGAAGCGAAATGGTTGTGCCTTTTCCTATGAGGGAATCGGCCTTAATGTACCCGCCCAGCAATGACGCCAGCCCATGAACGATAGACAAACCAAGCCCCGGACTATTGTTAGCTCTTGCTGCGTAAACATTCTCCTGCATAAATGGCTCAAAAATCAACGGCAGATATTCCGGCGTAATCCCCTGTCCCGTATCTTTAACAACAATTTGAATAATATCATCCTCCAATTTATAGTCCAGCGTTACTTTGCCTTTATCGGTAAACTTAAATGCATTATCAGCAATTTCCTCAACAATGCGCTTAAGCATCATTCTGTCAGTAACAACCATCAATCCGGTATCGGCCGGAGAGCGGAGAGAGAAGCCAAGGTTTTTCTTATCGGCCTCAGCCCGGAATGAACGAAATACTTCATGCATCAGGCTTCCAAGATTGAACAGAACATCGTTACGCTGCATGTTTCCCGTCATCAACATCGACAATTCCATGGTATTGTCAATAGTTTTAATCATACGGGTGATACTTCCTTCGAGCAATCCAATAAATTCTTCATTTTCTTCAGTGGAATAATCACCAGAACCAATCAGTTGTGCAAAACCAAAAATTCCATTCAAAGGAGTGCGTATTTCATGAGATAAGTTCTTCATGAAGGTTGTTTTCAGGCTATTGCTGGCTTCCGCTTTTTCCTTTGCAGCCCTGAGATCATCCTGTATTTCAATCAACTCGGTAATGTCGGTGATGGTCCCGATATAACCTTTCATCTGACCATCCACTGTTTCGGGAATGGCCTGGCCCTGGACCCAAATAACAGAACCATCGGGCCGCACGAAGCGATATTCGGAAATTACCGGAATTTTATGTTTCACCGCGTAATACCATTCTTTAATACGTTCTTCCCTATCGCTGGGATGAATTGCCTCCACATACTTGTTTTGCAGGGCCTCGGAAAATGAAAGACCAGTGAGTGATGACCACCGTGGATTAACAAAGGTAGTATCACCCAACTCATTGGTACGGAATATTCCAACCGGTGCCATACGCGCAAGGGTCTCAAACAATTGCCGGCTTTCCCTGAGTTGTTCTTCGGCCTCAAACCTTTTGCTTATGTCAGCAAAAATAGCCACCATCTTTCCTTTGGCGGTTTGAAAAGCTTTTACTTCAAAAGCCATTGAACCTGGCAATCCGCTTAACTGCAATTTTTCGGTAATCCAGGTTTGATTGTCGAGTGCAGCTTCTTTAAATTTTTGAGGTGCTTCAGAACCTACCAGAGAGGGGAAAGCCTCTTCTATTTTCTTACCCGAGACAGGCAAATGATCTTGATTAAGGATTTTATCTGCTGCCGGATTAGCGTGGGTAAATATGAGTTCATCGTCATCATTAACTTCAAAAAAATGCATTCCAAACGGTGCATTTTCAATCATGTGCCGATACAGACTTTCACTGTTCTTTAAAGCCTGTAAAGCTTCCAGCCTAAGGGTAACATCCTGTCCACTGGTTCGGATGCCGATCAGGTTATTGTTTTCATCCCTTAAATGAGTCCAGGCCAGCGAAAGCCAAAAGTAGGTTCCATCTTTGCGGATACATCGAAAAAAGTACTCATAGCCTTCATTTTCCTTTAGTGCCAGAGCCAAAACTTCCCGCGCCTTTACCCGATCGGGCAATGCGACAAGTTCTTCTATAAAATCGGGCATGGCAATGATTTCTTCCGGCGAATAACCTGTAAACCGCTCTGCCGCCGGGTTGGTCCAGATAATCCGTCCTTCAAAATTAAAGAGCGATTCCCAGTTGGCGGTATGATTCGCGATGGCCCTAAACCAGGTTTCTCTTTCCCTGAGGGTAAGTTCCGCCTTTTTACGCTCCGTAATGTCGTTGGATACGGAGAGTATAGCTGCATTACCATCAGGCAACCTCACCGCTGATTCAATCAGCAGAGAATAATAAAAGGAGCCATCCTTTCGTAAGCTTGTCACCTCTTGTTTAAGCGTTTTTCCTGAAAGTATCTGTTTGATATTGGCATCTATGTGTTTATGATTTTCAGGAAGAGCAAGTACACGTACATGCCTGCCGGTGAGTTCTTCAGACATATAGCCGGTTGATGAACATGCAGATTGGTTGACATCAATGATGATTCCATTTTCATCTAGTAACAATATTCCGGAAGGGGAAGTTTCAAACAAGGTGTGGTAAAGTTCGTTGATAGTGCCGAAATTATTCACAACGGCCTCGGCACCCCGGGTATCTGTCTCTGCAACAAGCTCTTTTGCTATCCAGATGTATAAGGATTCTCCCTTTACTGCTTCACTATAATGAATGGCAAGATCAAACCATTCTTTCAGCAGGGGAGAATATACGTTCTTAAGTTCAAGTGGAGTACTTTTTGTTGAGATATTATTGAAGGATACATCCCAAAATCCTGGATTACCCCGTTTTGATTGTTGTGGCTTTATACGGTTTTTCAATGCCGGATTAACATATCTTATCCGGTTTTCGGCATCCGTTATACAAACCAACTCATTAAGTGTTGAAAAAATATCGGTATTTATACCATGCAAATGCACCGTTTCCTTAGCCTTCATCATGCTTAAGTATTTTGCCGCTCACCAGCGCAAATAGGAATTGTAAAACTGAAAGTACTTCCCTCGCCTTCAACACTATTGACAGAGATTTCCCCACCATTTTTTTCAACAAACTCTTTACACAATAAAAGTCCGAGGCCGGCGCTGGGCTCTCCATTGGTTCCCCGCCTGTTGTTACGTTCAGAAACCGAGAATATTTTCCCTTGCATCTCAACAGGCATACCCATACCGGTATCACTTACCCGAACGGCAACAACCTTCTCAGACAATTGCTCGGCTGATATAGTAATATGGCCATCATGATAGGTAAACTTTACGGCGTTGGAGAATAAATTGCGTACAATAACTTCGAGCATGTTTCTATCGGCAAAGACTCTCAGGTCTTCAGCCACATCTATATAAACATTAATAGATTTAGCTCTGGCATTTTCTGTCAATGTTTGAATGGAATATTTTATAAGATCAATAAGAGAAATATCTGTAGGATTAAAAGGTTTCTTATTTCGTCTGACCATTGTCCATTCAAGCAGGTTATCCAATAGTTTATATAAATTCCCTGCCGATTTGTTTAATTCTTTTAAAATTTCCTTTACCTCATTACGATCCATAGCGTCAAACTCATCGCTGATCATCTCGGTGAGGCCTAGAATAGCAGTAAAAGGACTGCGCAGGTCATGTGCAATAATAGAAAAGAGCCGATCCTTTTCTATATTCAACATCTTTAATTCCTGATTTTGGCGATTGATTTCTACTTCTGCTAAATGCCGCTCTGTCAGATCGTAATATATAGATTGATACGTACCATCAGGCATAATCTGAGTAAACATTTCAATGGGTATAATGCGACCATCCGAAGCCATGAGATCACGTTTGGAACTGACCGCTTTCCCTTGCTTCAACAAATCGAAGCGAAAAGGGGATTTAATGATACTTTCCTTGGTAAATAAACTTTGACTGATATGCATACCAATAAGCTCATCTCTTTTGAAACCAGTCATCTGACAGAAAGACTCGTTTACCTCAACTATACTTCCCTCGGGGGAACCCAATAAAATACCTGCCGCCGAGGAATTAAAAAGGTCCCAGTAGCGTTGCCTGCTTTTTATCAGCTCAGCCTGAGACTTTTTTATAGCTGTTATATCGCGCAGATGTTCGATGATGTATTTAACTTCACCTTGATTATCAAACACCGGATAAGACCGTATATCGAACCAGGTCCCCCTTTCGGGGAAAAACCGCTCCAGAAAAGCAGGAGCCCCGGAATCATAACACTGCCGTGAAGCACAGGGAATACATTCACTTTCCCTGCCTATTAATTCGAAACAATGCCTACCTTCAACTTCTTTAGGGGTGAGTCCTGTAAACAGGTATCCAGCCTGATTATATCTAACAATTCTGTGATCTCTATCCTGAATGCCAATGATATCGGGAATGCTATTGATGAGTTGTTCCAGAAATTCCTGGTTCTCTTTATCGGCTTTAAGTGCCTTTAGGAGCCCATCCTTTACCTGCCTTTCCATGGTAATATCACGTCCATAGATTACGGCAGCAGGCGCACCCGGCTTGTTTTCACCAAAAGATTTAAATTTATAACTTATCCACCGGTTTTTAAGATTGACTTCCCCCATTTGCTCATCATCCCGGCCCAAAATATCATTAAATGATCGTTGCAGTCCTTCTTTGTACGTTTCAGGAAGTAAATCAAAAATTGAATTACCATTTATCTGGTGCTTATCCGTTTCCATAAAACGAGCCACTACATGGTTTACATCAAGAACTATCCCTTTATTATTTAAGAGAACTATACCATTGCTTGACGCATCCATAATGGCATGACAATTTTCAACAATCGAAATGAGTTTTTCATTATTGTTTTTCTCGCTGTCAATATCCCGGATCACAACAATTGCTTCATTCCCGTCAAAAGGAAGTATCCGGCCCTCAACCCAGTGGCTCCGGTTTTCACTGAATTTTAACGGGTATTGAACAATCTGCATAGTTCCCGTTTCCAGGGCAAGGGTAACAACATTGAAAATAAACGCCGATAGTTTTTCATCGTACAAACAATTAAGGGGCTTGCCTTCAAATGTTGGATCGGGAAACAGGTGAGACCTGAATTCTTTAATTGAACCATCCCTAGTTAATTTCATTATAATATCAGGGAATGGCTTCTCCGGGAAATCATTTGACAAGGGCAGGTCATTGTCAAACGAACCTGTTTCATTATAAACGGTTACAATCGGCATGATATCCTGGCTTTTAGGGCTCATTTACAAATAATTCAGAATAAATAGTGTTTAAATTTACGTAAAAAGGTAATACCCAAGAACATTTAATTCAAAAAACATAATCCATTCAAATGATTTTTATCATCAGGTTTATAAACAACATGACTTTTGTAGTATACACAAGAGCACTATGAGCAGTGGTACAGTTAATTAGAGCCTTTTTCAGAAATAAACTTAAATTGAATTAAGCATATAACCATTAAACACTACCCCCGATCAATTAAAATATTGACGAAATACCCGATTCAAAACTTTAATTATAAAAGGGTTTTATACCTTTGCAGCTCTTTTAAAAGCCGGTTTTATATGTCGGAAAATATTTTTGCAGCAATAAAGGAAATATACCACCCCAAGCTCTTCACAACCTTAAAGGGTTACAATCTCAAAACCTTCACTTCTGACCTTATCGCCGGTGTTATTGTTGGAATTGTTGCCCTTCCCTTAGCCATCGCCTTTGGAATTGCTTCAGGAGTAAGTCCTGAGCGCGGGCTGATAACAGCAATAATTGCCGGATTTCTGATTTCGGCCTTCGGAGGAAGCCGTGTGCAGATTGGAGGACCAACCGGAGCATTTATTGTAATTATTTACGGCATTGTAGAAAAATTTGGGGTTGAAGGACTGCTCATTGCCACATTACTGGCTGGCTTTATGCTTGTGGGCATGGGTTTACTCAAGCTGGGATCTATCATCAAGTTTATGCCCTATCCCATTGTGGTTGGTTTTACATCGGGTATAGCCCTGGTCATTTTCTCATCACAAATTAAAGATTTCTTCGGATTAATTGTTACTGGTAATGTTCCGGCTGATTTTATTGAAAAATGGAAATTCTATTTTATCCATTTTGATAGTATAAACTTGTATGCGTTGAGCATCGGTTTGTTTACGGTATTGGTCTCTATTTTCTGGCCCAGGATCAATAAAAAAATCCCCGGAACACTTATTGCCCTGGTAATAACCACCCTTGCTGTCTCCTATTTCCAACTGCCGGTAGAAACCATTGGTTCACGCTTCGGTGAAATTAAAGCCACCATTCCCGCACCACATATTCCTACCATTAGCTGGGAAACATTCCGCATGTTACTTGCCCCGGCGTTTACCATAGCAATGCTTGGCGCTATTGAGTCCCTGCTTTCAGCCATGGTGGCAGATGGGGCAACCGGTACACGCCATCGGTCAAATACAGAACTAATCGGCCAGGGAATTGCCAATATTATTTCTCCGATTTTTGGAGGCATTCCGGCAACGGGTGCCATTGCCCGAACCATGACCAACATCCGCAATGGCGGAAAAACTCCGGTTGCAGGTATTATTCATGCCATTGTCCTTTTGCTGATTATGCTGTTTTTCGGCAAACTGGCAAAACTCATTCCTATGAGTTGCCTGGCTGGTATATTGGTAATTGTTGCCTATAATATGAGTGAATGGAGGAACTTTGCAGGCCTTTTCAAAAACAGCAAAAGTGAAGTGGCTGTGCTGCTCACCACGTTCTTTCTAACAGTTATTATTGACCTTACGGTAGCCATTCAGTTTGGCTTGTTGCTTGCCGTGCTACTCTTCCTCAAAAGGGTGATTGACACTTCGGGTGTTGAGGTTTACAACATGGTGGTTGAAGATGAATCTGCCAGCGATACCGATCCGGGAAACAAGTTTAACATTCCCAACAAGGTAGAAGTTTTTGAGGTGAATGGACCGTTCTTCTTTGGTGTAGCCAACAAATTTGAAGAGGCTGAAAAACAGGTTACCCGAAAGCCCAAAATCAGGGTAATCCGCTTGTACCGTGTTCCTTTTATTGATACAACCGGACTGAGTAACCTCAAAAGCTTTATCCGTAAAACACAATCAAACGGAATAAAAGTGATCCTTTCAGGGCCCACAACACAAGTACTTGAGGCGCTATCCAAAAACGGAATTATTGATTTGATCGGGCAGGCCAATGTTTGCCAGGATATTAATCTGGCGTTGCTCAGGGCAGAGGAATTGCTGGATTCCTGAGATAGCTGAATAGCTTGGTTTCGTTCTGATTTCATCTATAGATACGCAAAAGGTTCTGAAACTATTCGCCCCCTTCGGGGACATTCCCTATCTGATAAATTTCACTGAATGAGGTGGGACTTTCAGCATTTGTATTATTTGCAATCATTGGATGATAAAACCTCCCAAGTCAAATTTGGAGCGCCGAAGGTGCTCAATAACAATAACCGTGGGTGGAGCCGTAGCGGAACCCACGGCAAGCATGTGCCTATCTTACAGCAGCCCCAGAGGGGTTGAATAAAAACCATTCGCCCCGTTCGGGGACTTGCACTCCTATCCCTTAAAACAAAAAAACCTGACAAGCCATCCTTTGGTACCAAAGGCCTGGTCTTGTCAGGTAATGTGAGAAGAACTTGTTCTGGTTCCCCTTAGCGATTGCGGCTAATTCAATCCCCTTTTCTTCAGCAGAGGCATCAATGAAGGCTCCTGCCCCCTAAATTTCTCATATTGTACCATACCATCATCATTGCCATTTTCGGCAAGACAATATTTACGGAATTTGGCTGCAATATCACGATTGAAGATATCGCCAGATTGTTTGAAATAATCAAAAGCATCACTATCAAGTACAGCTGCCCACAAATAAACGTAGTACCCTGCAGCATATCCACCATCAAAAATATGTGAGAAATAAGTGGTGCGGTAGCGTGGGATGATTTCAGGAATCAATCCGATTTTTGCCATGGCTTCTGCTTCAAATGCATTGATGTCCTTTACTTCAGCAGGTGCGCCAAGTTCATGATAATCCAGGTCAAGAATAGACGCTGCTATGTATTCCACAGTGGTGAAACCCTGATTAAAATGACTACTGTTGGTCAGTTTGTCGATCAAAGCATCAGGAATAACTTCACCTGTTTGGTAATGTTTGGCATACATGCGCAAAACTTCAGGCTCGCCGGCCCAGTTTTCCATAACCTGTGAAGGCAATTCCACAAAATCGCGGGGAACTTCACCAGCAGTGCGGGTATATTTACCTTCGGTGAACAGACCATGCAAACCATGGCCAAATTCATGGAACAAGGTGGTGGTTTCATCCCAACTCAGCAAAGCTGGCTGATCGCCGGTAGCAGGCGTAAAATTGGTAACGATGGAAACAATTGGATCCACTTTTTTACCACTTTCCCAACCAGCCGTCTGGAAACTTGTACACCAGGCACCGCCACTCTTTCCTGCACGGGGGAAATAATCAAGATACAGGATACCAAGATGTTTGCCATCGGCTTCTTTTACTTCAAAGGTTTCAACATCTTTCTCATAAACCGGTAAATCAGTACGTTTTTCAAAAGTAATTCCATAAAGCTTATTTGCTACGGCAAACATTCCATCGCGTACATTTTCCAGTTTCAGGTAAGGCCTGAGTTCATTTTCATCGAGGTCATATTTGGCTTTGCGCAATTTCTCGGCATAGTACCACCAATCCCATGACTGTAGCGGGAAGTTTCCGCCTTCGGCATCGGCAATTTTCTGCATTTCAGCCAAATCACTTTTGGTAACAGGAAGCGCGGCATTAAACAAATCTACGAGGAATTTATCAACGTTTTCAGGCGTTTTGGCCATATTTTCATCAATAACGTAAGCCGCATAGTTATCAAAGCCCAACATTCTGGCTTTTTCAGCCCTCAGCCTGATCATATCTTTAACCACCTGTTTATTGTCATTGGCATTGTCGTTGTTGCCACGCATAAAATATCCACGGTAGATTTTCTCGCGCAACTCACGGTTCTGTGCATACTGAGTAAAAGGAATGAGACTTGGCTTAGCCAGGGTAAAAACCCATTTACCCTCATCGCCGGTGGTTTTAGCGGTTTCGGCAGCAGCGGCAATTACACTTTCGGGCAACCCGGCCAGGTCAGCTTCATTGTCGATGACCAACTTGAAATTTTTGTTGATTTCGGCCAGTTGATTTTCGCCAAACTGAATCTGGAGCATGGCCAATTCGCCATTAATCGTGCGCAGTTTATCCTGTTGATCGGCCGGGAGGTTGGCACCATCACGTTCAAAATCTTTGTAGTACTTTTCAACAACGCGTATCTGCTGATCGTCCAGACCGGCATCGTTTCGGTTTTCATAAACCGCCTTGATGCGTTCAAACAATTTAGGATTCATCGAAATATCGTCCTGATGTTTGGATACCAGCGGTGATATTTTGCGGGCAATTTCCTGCATCTGATCATTGGTATTTGCGCCATTGAGGTTGTAAAAAACATTGCCAACACGCGTAAGCAGTTTCCCTGATTTATCAAATGCCAGAATGGTATTTTCAAAATTTGGAGCTTCTGTATTTTCCGCAATGGCGACAATTTCTTCGTCGTGCTGACGAATGCCTTCTATGAAAGCCGGCATGTAATGCGAGGTATCAATCTGATCAAAAGCCGGTACCTGAAACGGTGTGTTGTACTCAGCAAAAAATGGATTGGAGGTGTCCATAACTGTTTTTTTGTTGTTACACCCGGCAATGCTTATAATACCCAATGCAACAAGTGGTAAAAGAACTCTTTTCATAAAAAATGAGTTAAAGGTTGAAAATTAGCATGATAATAGTGTGGCAAATGTATAGGGATAAAGTCAGAAAATGCAATTATTTGTAAAATATTTTAGTGACTTAAGCGAACGAAACGACTTTAACGTATATAAGCGACTTCAGCGAACTATGCGAGGGGGCGACTATAGCGAGCGAAGCGATATAAAGAATCAGGAATGAATCATAAAAAGCAGGGATGCCTGACTCGCATCACCTTCCCGATAAAAATCTTAGTGCTTCTTTTTAACTTAGTTGCTCTATGGCAGATTCCAGGCAGGCATCTGATTTCTATCAGTTCTTTTTATAAAGGATTGTTTTATAATATTTTATCCTATATATTTGATGCGATGCTCGAAGGACTCTATTTGAGGGGAAAGATTGGAGAGGTACTTCGATGGGACTGAGGGGGAAGAATTCTCAAAAACATCAAGCGCCCACGAAACCTGTTGGAAGAGTTGATGATTAGTTTTAAATAATTCCGAAAAAGACCGCATATTCACATAATGTATCAGCTTTGGTACATTTAAAAGATACAAAGGGATTTTAAAAACAAGTTGTGCCCCATTGTAACAAAGACAGCGAACCAATTAGAGATTTAAAAATGAAAGAGAATTTTAGTAATAAAATAAGTTATGATTTAAAAGAAAGTCAAATTGACTGGAAAGTTATCATTGCTTTTATTCCAATTGCATTTATCACCTATCTTTTTCATGAATTTGGGCATTGGACATTTGGAGAGCTTTTAGGGAATGACATGACACTAAGTTTAAATAATTCGACTCCCCAAAATGGACATTTTATAGTTGATTCAGATGCTTTATGGTCTGCAATAGGCGGTCCAGTTTTTACGATACTTCAAGGATTAATATTTTTATTGCTTACTTGGTTAACAAAATCAATTTATACATATTCCATTATATTTTTTGCTGTGTTTTCAAGATTTTTCTCAATCGTCTTCGGAGGAATTAATCTGCAAGATGAAGCAAGGATTGCGGCGATACTGGATTGGAATAAGTATTTAGTTGCAGCGATTGTACTAACAATACTATTCTTGATTTTATGGAGAAGCAATCGGATAATGAAACTAAGCAGGAAATCACTTGGATATTTTGCCGTTTTGGGAGTTTTTGCGATATTAATTGTAATTGGTGTAAATGAATTAATTATGATGAAACAATAAAACAACGAGGGCACAACACGCGGTATTAAACATTGGGGTTTAAGTGGTTATTCGAGCGTTCTGCACCGCATCAAGTTCGATGTAACTTGACAGGAAAGTAGCCCGCATTCCCCAACGATTTCATACCGCCATCCGTTACAGGTAATGCTAAAAAGACATTCAAATATGAGATTATTATTGACAATAATTTTGGTTTTAGTATTTTCCTTTTCATGTTCAAAGAGTCCTAAATGTTGGGGAGAAAATCAAAATAAAGGGATTATTGAGGAATCAATAAGGATAGACTGTGAGCTTACAATAAAACAACAAGAATTTATCATTGCTGATGACTCAACTTTTGAACAAGTTTTTACGAATTCATTATCAGGACAATTAAACTGCACACTACCGATAATTGACTTTAATAATAATTCCTTACTCGGACTATTTACAACAGGTTCATGTGAAGTCAAATATATCAGAGAAGTTACTCGTAATGAAAGTGAAGAGAACTATCATTATAAAGTAGTTGTAAAAAGTTGTGGAACTTGCAAAAAAGAAGGCTACGCATATAACTGGGTAACTGTGCCAAAAATTCCTGAAAATTGGAACGTCACATTTGAAATAGAAAATAAATAAAGAAGCACAGCTTTAAACAAAAAATATAGTGCATTTGATATATAGCGCTAAATACGAAGATGGTAACAATAAATAAGCCTCCTGGTAAATTGAAAAATTGATGTTTCAAAAAGCCCAATGCGACCTAATCAAACCATTAGCGCTAACGTATCGACGCAGTCAACACTTTTTACAGATATTTATATTCAGGGAAAATGAAGGATTTTATAAAACAAGCGGATACAATTTCTCCTCTTTCAAATGAAACAAAATTAGATTTGCTGAATAATCTAAAGAGGAAATTTTATGAAAAAGGGGAAATTGTTAATCAAAAAGGCAAGAATTCCCGTCGTCTTTATCTTGTTGAGAGCGGACTGTTAAAACATTATTACTATCACAATGGGAATCAATTTATATTAAGATTTTTCTGTGATAAGTGTTTTGTAACCATTTCTGATAGCTTCCTTAGAAATATACCAGCTGATTACTCAACCATTGCTTTAGAAGATACCACCTTAATCTATTTGGAATATGACGATTTGGAAAAACTTTGCGAAAAACACCACTCTTTTGAACATTTTATTCGTATAGTTATTTCGAATATAGCCATTATGTCCATCGAACGTTTAAAAACAATGCTTCATTCAAATGCCACTGAGCGATATAATAATTTCATTACTGAATATGGGAATCTGCAACAGCGCATAAGTTTAGGTGACACGGCAAGTTTTTTAGGCATATCACAAGTTTCGTTAAGCCGCTTAAGGTCAAAGAGATGATTTTTTAACATTTGTAAAAAAATATCAAACTTCTAAGGCTTAATTTTGTCGTAAATATTTGACAAAAATTAATGTTTATGAATAACATTGGATTAAAAATGGATTATTCCGAAGAAGTAGTAGGAAAATTAAATGCTTATTTAAGCAGTCTGCAAATTGCATATATGAACGTGCGAGGATACCACTGGAATATAGAGGGTAAACAGTTTTTCGTTCTCCATGCAAAATTTGAAGAGGTTTATAACAGTTTAAATGAAATGGCAGATGAAGTTGCTGAACGTATCTTAATCCTTGGTGGAAAACCTTTACATTCCTTTTCTGAATACCTTAAAATTTCAGATATAAATGAACAAACCAATATAAGTTCTGCAGAAGAAACGGTAAAGAATCTGCTTAAAGAAACTCAAAAACTTTTGGCAACTGAACGGGAAATACTTTCGTTTGCTTCAGAAAATGGAGATGAAGGCACAGTAGGTATGTTGTCGGAGTATATCGGAGAACAAGAAAAAATGATTTGGATGTTAAATGCACAATTAAAATAATCGCCATGGCATGTGTAAACGGTGTTAAACCGCGTAAAAAGAAAATTAATACAGAAGAATTAAACAACACAGGAACCAAAGAGGAGAAAAAACATATGAGCGCAACAATGGTCAGGCAAGAAATGCCAGCATTCGAGATGGAAGCATACGATGCCAAAACAGGACATTACAAAACAGTCTCAAGTAATGATTACAAGGATAAATGGACCGTAATTTGTTTTTATCCTGCTGATTTTACATTTGTATGCCCAACAGAGATTGCAGCAATGAATGCGCATTATGATGAATTTGAAGAACTGGGAGTTGAACTTTTGCCTATTTCGGTAGATTCAAAATTTTCACATAAAATATTCGCTGAAACCGAACCAATTCTTAAAGGTTTAAAATTAACCATTGGCGCTGACACAACACAAGAAGTTAGCCGTGCATTTGGAGTTTTAATTGAAGAAGAAGGTGTTGCACTTAGAGGCAGATTCTTGTTTAATCCTGATGGAGTATGTGTTGCGCAAGAGGTACAAGCTGATTCAGTTGGGAGAAATGTAAATGAATTTCTCAGGCAAATCAGAGCCTGGCAGCATGCAAGTAAAACGGGAGAAGTTTGTCCTGCTGGTTGGAGACCCGGGAAAAAGACGCTACCCGTTCAAACAGATGTTGAAAAAATGACAGGCAAAGTAGGTGATTACATTACCTTAGAAGAGATTTTAAGCTAATCTAAAACAGGCAAATCAAACACTGCCACTAATATTTTGTATACCTAAAAGCGGGATAAGTGCTTAATAATAAGCACTTATCCCGCTTTTGTTTTTGTACAATATGATCTCCCTTACCAACCTCATATGCCATTCCTGCACAGATTTTGCTGAATTGCCAAAGGAAAGAGCATTCACCCTCTGGGAAATTATTCACACTTGTCAGCTTACTCCGAAAAGAAAATTTGTATTTTTGATCGTTTTCCAGAGCGTACAACAAGTGTGCATTGCAGCTCATGTACGGTACACAAATGCGGTATAAAAAATTGCAGGGGAAGTAGGTTATTCAATGGTTGTAGCCCGCTTCAACTTTTGTGTAACTTTACAGGGAATCGCCCGCAATCATCAACTCTTCATAGCGCCAAACGTTGTGCCGCATAACAAACAAAATTATTGAATGAATTTTTGCATTAAAAAAGAACAAACCCTAATTTTCAACCAATGAAACAGATAAAAAAAGCATCAACCATCCATTCAAATGCCTTTAAAATTCTGATTTTTATTTGTTTTCTCTCGTTAAGTTTTAATGGGGAAGCCCAGATAAACTGGACAAACGACGGGGATGCTTATTTTCAATTGGAAGAAAACCAATTGGTCACTTACACCCTGGCTAAACATGATGCAAAAACGGTCATTTCAAAAGAGCAACTCACGCCAGTGGGGAAATCAGATCCGATAAGCGTTGAATATTTTGCATTTTCAGAAGATCAGCAAAAAATACTGCTGTTTACCAATACTAAAAAAGTATGGCGACTCAACACAAAAGGGGACTATTGGGTTTTCAATTTTAAAACAAATGTGCTCACTCAAATTGGGAAAAACCTGCCTCCCTCCTCATTAATGTTTGCAAAATTCTCTCCCGATGGCAATTCGGTAGCATACGTTTCCGGCAACAATATATATAGTGAGAATTTCGTAACCGGTACGATTCAGACACTAACTTCCGATGGAACCATTTCATTGATAAACGGCACTTTCGATTGGGCCTATGAGGAAGAATTTGCCTGCAGGGATGGATTTCGCTGGAGTCCCGATAGCAAATCTATCGCCTATTGGCAAATTGATGCCAGCACCATCAGGAAGTTTTATATGATAAACAATACAGATTCTATCTATTCGCAATTAATTCCTTTAGAATATCCTAAAGTTGGTGAAAGCCCATCTGCCTGTAAAGTTGGGGTGGTAAATATTTCCGATGGCAATACGACCTGGATGAATGTCCCCGGGGATGCGGCACAAAATTATTTGGTACGGATGGAATTTATTCCAGGGACCAACAAGCTTTTAATTCAACAATTGAACAGGAAACAAAACCACAGCAAACTATTTATTGCAGAAGCTTTAAATGGAAACACCACCATGATTCAGGAAGAATCTGACGAAGCATGGGTAGATCTGTTTCAGGTGGGCAATCCCTATGCAATAGATTACACCAATAATTTTAGTTTTTTAGAGGAATCGAATAGCATTATCTGGGCATCAGAAAAAGATGGATGGCGGCACCTATACCAGGTGTCCCTGGAAGGAAAGCCGGAAATTCTTATCACAAAAGGCGAATACGATGTAATCGACTTAAAACACATCAACGCAAAGGAAGGATATGTGTATTATTTGGCTTCGCCAAACTGGGGGCCAAGGTCGCCACTGGCTTCGCGCATCGTGTTTGAACCATTGTACAGACCTTCAAGATATAAGGTGAGGTTCAGAGTTTTGTCTGATGAAACTGGAGTTAAATCAAAGGACAAGACCGATTCACCGTATGTAGCTGCATATAATCTGTTATTCGAAATAAGCAAACTATTAATCATCGGAATGGACTGAAAAGTTTCATTAAGATTATCCCAGGTTTGGCCCCAGTCCTCCGAAAAATAAACTCCATTTTCAACAAGAGGATCTCCATTAGACGAACTACCTACATACAACTTGGTGCCATCCAATAACAATGTTTTCGCTGCCATGCCATTATTTGAAAATACACTTGTCCAGGTTGTTCCATTGTCAAATGAACGAATCACTCCGTTATATTCTGTTCCGGCAAACAAAGTATCTCCTTTTGTTATCAGTGCATTTATAACAGTATATCCAGGACTGCTGGTTCCCCCATTGGCTGCAACCCAGTTTGTTCCATCATTTACAGAACGGTACACGCCAATACCTGTGCCGGCATATATCTTAGATCCGTTTGTTGCTATTGCCCTTGTGAATCTTTGGAAAGCACTAAATGGGAGACCGGTATTGATTGTTGACCAGCTGGCTCCATTGTTGGATGATCGTTTTATTCCAACGGTAGATGTACCAGCAAATAAATAGGTATCATTTTTAGCTAATGCATAAACAGGGGAACTTATTGGTGCAGTTGCACTCCAGCTTTGCCCATTATCCGTTGAAATGAAAACATCACCTCCGTTAGTGTTATTATTATTCCCTGCATATACATTTGAGCCATCACACAACATTGATAATACTTTCCAATCTGCACCATAACCGGGTAAAATTGATTTTGTCCAACTGGCACCATTGTTATTTGATGAATATATGCCACCGTATCCTGATGTACTTGCAAAGATGTTTTCACCATTTGAAGCTAATGCAGTAGCATACAAAGAAGCTAACCCAAGGCTCGCATTTGCCCATGTTTCACCATTGTCTATGGATTTAATTATCCCACCACCATTACTGGACAATGCATAAACGCCAACATGACCTGCTAACACAAAATTGCTACCAATGAAAAATTTCATAATGAAGTACTGGCTGGAAATTGATGTCACTTCTGTCCAGGTAAATCCATTAGTACTCTTATAAGTTTTAGTGTCTGTTGTGTTTGACCCCACAGCACAATACATTGTATTTCCTGAAGCGGAAATTGTTTTACAGTTTTGTGTATTAGTAATTCCCCCATTTATCGGCATCCAACTATCACCATAGTCAGATGATAAATAAAAACCATTACTTGTAGTTGCATATAATTTTGTCCCGCTTGAAATGAGACCCATTACAAAATTATCTGTACCGAAACCATTTGTGAGCTGCGTCCAGGTATTCCCATAATCTGTTGAACGATAAGCCCCACCATAATATGAGCCAGCAAATAAAATCGTATCAATTGAACAGAGGTCAGTAATTTTCTGAAGTTGAAACGTTGGATTAAAGGGAGATGGTACCCACGTCGCGCCTTGGTTATCTGTTCTATGCACTCCATCACTATAGAATGAAGTAAAAACATATGAGCCACAAAGTGTAAGTCCTGTTACATCAAGATCATAAAAGCTTCCACTTGTTGGTAGATTATTGTTAATTGCAACCCAATTCGTTCCATCACTACATCGGAAGACACCTTGGGCTCTTTTCCCCCCCCAAGCACTAGTTGCAACATATAATGTTTCATCTTCACTAATAATCTCGGTTACCGATATTCCGCCTGGCAATCCTTTCCCGAATTGGATCCAAGTATCTCCGTTATCTATAGAACGGTAAACGCCACCATATTGCGAACCTGCGTAAATGCCGCTTCCATTTTTTACAAAACAGCGAAAATCGCCTCCATCCATTCCTTGACTGGATATCCATTGTGCATTTGTATATCCCCAAATGCAAACGAAAAATGATAATAAAAGAACAATTTTTTTCATGTGTTTATATTTTGTTTTTGCGCCTACTTTTAAGCTTTTCGGCTTTTGCTCCTTACTTTCTTGTTTTATTTGGGTGTTCAGGACCTGCCCAATTTAAGAGTATTTATTAATTTGATTATTTCTTCCTAGCAGTCATTTATCTTTTTTTTTCAAATGATTTCCCTTAAAATCAGATTCCCTGAAAAGCAGCAGTTTTTGAATAACTGCTTTCTGAATATCTAATTTTTTAATATATTTTAGTGTTGCCATCTTTTCAATTGGCTCAGTCATTTTTGATGAATTTCTATCTTCAGAGATAGTACACACTTGCTTGATCTTCTTCTTTTGCATTTTTCCACATGTTACAGCTTGAAAAGCTATATAGATTTGATAATGCAAATTAAGGATACACAATGGTTCAATTGCAAATAAAAGTCAAGTACAAAGTATGTATCATGTAGAAAGTATACTGGTACAAAATAGAGACAATTCATTCTATGTCTCAGATATTTAATCTATTATAAAATAATGTAAATATTGATTATTTTGGTTTTAATGAATGTTTATAGGAATTATTGTCCTTAGTGTCAAATATTGCTTAAATGAATTTCTCAAATGTTATGCATTGGAGAATACTTAAAACTGCGACAAAAAGATTGCAAGGTTTGTTTCAGTTCCTGATATTTCAAGTCTATTACGTAAGCGTTGTCTGGCTTTCAAAATTGTATTCATTTCCTGTCCTGTAAGTTCGGCTATATCTTTTGTTGACATATTCAATCTTAAAAAAGCACAAAGTTTGAGTTCACTCTGCGTAAGACCGGGATATTTTAGCAATAATTTTTCATAAAACCCGGCATGAACCTCTTGAAACCTGAGTGAAAACTCTTTTAATATCTTATCATCTGTACTGGTTATCAATTGCTTACTAATCTGGTTAATAACTTCTTTATTCTCTGTGTTTTTATTGCTTATTTGAATGTTGTGTAGTTTTTTAGAAATCTCAGATAATAATTCATTCTTCTTTAAAAGCGAAAGCATGTTTATTGTAAGTTCCTTGTCTTTATTAATCAATTCCAGTTCAATTTTTTCTTTTTCCGAATTTATCAATTTCGATTTTAACTTGTTTTTTGAGAGAATCTGTATCAAGAATACAACCCCACCCAAGAGGCTAAGAATCAAACTTATATAAATGATATTTTTAATTCGTTGCTCCTGATTTTTCTCAAATTCTTTTTTTTCATACAGATATTTTACCTCTAGTTTATAAAGATGTTTTTCGTTCTGAGAAAAATATAAACTATCGTCAGCAGATTTTTCAATTGAAAGATATTTATATGCTTTTATAGTATCCTTTTGTTGTGTATAAATCTCATTAAGCATTTTTGCTACAGGAGAAACTATACTGTAATTTTTTATCTCTTGGCCATCTTTAAGAGCCATATTAAAATAGTAAATGCTTTCTTCGTATTGATTCATAGCATAATAGCTAAATCCAAGATTTGCATAACACTCTGCATTGTGCCTTAGGTTATTTAAATCAGATACTAATTCGAGTGATTGTTCGAAACTACTTAGGGCTTCCTTATATTCTTTCCTGTTCAACTGAATATAACCAATATTCCTAATATTTGTACTTTCTCCGAGTTTGTCGCCTAACTTTCTGTTGATAGTAATTGCCTTTTTTAATAAAATGACCGCTGTATCATATTTTCCCAAAGTGCTATATAATGCAGCAATATTATTAAGTTCTTTTTTAATTGCAGAGTTGTTGTCAATTTTATAAGCTAATAATAATGCTTTGTTATAATACTCCAATGACTTCTTGTAATCCCCTTGAAGAAAAAAGCCCATGCCAATATCTCCTAAAGATCTGGAAATCCCGACTTTATCGTCAAGTTTTTCAAATATTTCCAAACTTTTAAAAAAATACCGGGAACTATTATCATAATCACTGAGGTCAGTAAAAATTGCGCCATATAGACTTAATGAACTTGCAAGTTCTTTGTCCATATTCAAGTCCTCAGCCATTTCCTCACTTTTCTGCGCGTATTCAATAGCCTTTTTATAATCACTTATTCTGAAGTAGTAATTACCCAATTTTAACATTGCACGTATTTTACCTTCAGCATAATTTGCTTGAACAGCAATTTGATATGCTCTTTCAGTAATGTCTTCTGAGTTTTCTAAATTCTGATTTTCGGGTTTATCAAGAAATTTTAAAATCAGATCAACCTTTTCTTTTGGATTCTTTTTCGTTCTCAAAACCGAATCCAAACTATCTTTTTGAATCAATTGCTGTGCATTTAATACACTGGCAATTAATGCGATAACAAATACTGTAAGAAAAGCGATTTTTGTTTTCATTAATTTTTGATGAAAAAAGAATGATTAATCTTTCAAAAGTAAGGACAAAATTTAGGTTTGCTTAAAATTATTAATAACAAACCAATCGTTTTGTAATGTTGTAACGTTCTAATAATATCATATCCTATTGTCGTAATGAAAAAACACAAAAGCCCGATCCTTCAAATAAAGAAGGATCGGGCAATATTGATTATATACCAAATTAACCAATCAAGGCAAGTTGTTTATGTCCTATAGAGTAAAGCTGGAGGCCGGACTTGTTAAGGAGACGGAACAACTTACCTTGATTTGCTACACTTAATCTTTGTTTTCTGGTTTTATGTCATACACTTTCTTAACGCCATAGCCGGCGGCCATGGTAATCAGCAGTAGCATTCCGCTGCCGATAGGGGCAGTGCCACCCCCTATTGGAGCACCCCCAACATCACCTCCGTTTGACTGGTTGGCAGGTGCTGGTTGTGAATATGAATTAACTGATGAGATTGCAAGTAGCAACATCAGGATAACAGCTAAAAATCTTATATTTTTTTTCATCGCTTTCTGTTTTTGTGTTGTAAAAAGGCCCCGGGGAAAATGGCCCCGGGGTCCATTTGCTATTCACTGCTAGTTAACGTATAAAGACTTTGCTAATTTGCGTTCCACTATTCGTAGTAAGCCTTACCATGTAAGTGCCGCTAACCACGTTAAGTTGGATATGACTTAATCCGCTTCCCAGTTGCCGACTGGCAATCATTCTGCCGGTCATATCATAGATTCCTGCTTCACCACTCAGCCCTTTAAGGTTTTCAATTACCACTGTTTTAGCAAAACTGTAAACTTTCAGGTCGTTGATAACCGGAGTATTGATGCCTGTTACCAGCTGGAACCAGAGTTTAAAACGGTTTTCATTTTCTCCGGATTCATAACTGAAGCTGTAAACAGGGTTGAGTTTCAGGTTCTGGTAGGTGTTTAGTTTGACATCCTGCAATATAACCGGCACATCGGAAGCGAAGTTTTCTGTACCACTTGCGGTAATTGTGTATATCCCGTTGGTGTTGCATGTAAAGCCAAGGTCAACTATTTCATTACCTGCCATCGGCAGTTCGTTGATACTCAGATTGCTGTTTGTAATCATACTGTAAAGCTGGGGAGCATTTTCGTTACCAAACAATTTATAAGCATCAAACTGACTATCGAAGTCCGGGCTGGCCTGTTGGTTGAAGTGTACAAAGGTTTTATCGGTAAAACTGTTTCCCTCTGCAGTAATTTCAAGCATATTGGCGACTGCCGTTTTATAGAAATCAGTTGCACTGTGTACCCTTGCAGAAAGAGGTATGCTTACGTTTACACCATCGGTCATTGTTTTGGCAAAGAAAGCATTTTCGGCAGGAATAATACCATCGGATAAAGCTCCGATAGTTCCGTTCCAGGAGATATACTGTGTTCCGTTCCATACATAAACAGCACCGTCTATAGCCGCGTGATCGGTCAGGTCCCAGTCAATGGCCGAAGTAAACGGGTTGCCCAGCAGGTTCCAGCCAACACGGTCAGGATCTGTTCCCGGGTTTTGCTTTGCCAGGGTCATGCTTACAGGTTCGCTGTTTAAGGTGCCTTCAAACATGGCTGTCTGAGGCTGATTCATTTGTACCGAATACCCTTTACCAACAGACATGAAGTCACCTATGGAGAGGTTATCCCAGTCACCGGTAGTTTCATTGTATTCCCTTGCCCATACCTGCATCTGGTTTAGCGGAAACACCTCACCAAAGGTGGTAGTGGTAACCGGTGATGAGATCAGATGAAAATCAGCGTTCACAATATCCCGCTTAACTAAGGCAGTGCCGGTTGTCAGGAATTCAGAACCAATAAAAGAACCGCCATTGTTGATGGTAATTCCGGCAATAGAAGTTGGCAACAACAGCGTAGGATAATTGGGAAGACCTCCAGGTATAATCACCTGGGAAATAGCCCCCGGAATACCATTGCCCCAGTTGCCCGGGTTAAACCATTCGCTGTCAACAGCACCTGTCCAGTTAGTTGTTGCTGGCACAACTGGGTTCACAATCATATTTATGGTATTTGAAGTTGCTGTTGTGGAAGTTACACAACTAAGTGAAGTTGTCATAACCACATAAACCTGATCGCCGTTTTCAGGTACATACGAGTAGGTGTTTCCGTTTCCGGCAAGGATCCCGTTAACATACCACTGGTAGCCAGGCGTTCCACCGTTTACCGGTGTTGGTGTAAAGGTTACAAGGGATCCGGCTACAACGTTGTTTGCATCTTCAACTATTGTTACAGCAGGTGTAACAGATACAGTGATGGTCAGGTGAAGAACGTTGGTAACACATCCGTCAACAAATGTATAATCGCCACTTGCAGTATAGGTTGTTCCGTTCAGTGCCCATGTGTATGTATCACAAGCTGCTTCGGTAAACTCAACAGTGCTGCTTGCAGTGATGGTCAGGTGAAGAACGTTGGTAACACATCCGTCAACAAATGTGTAATCGCCACTTGCAGTATAGGTTGTTCCATTCAGTGCCCATGTGTAAGTATCACAGGCAGTTTCGGTTACTTCAACTGTACTACTCTGTATTTCGGTAATTACAGCACTTCCGGTCATTGCGGTTGTACCCTCTATTGTTGGTACTGTGCCATCAGCAGTACCCGATACGGTGTAAGTACCGGCAAGTTGCATACCAAAAGTGATTGCTGAACCGGTTCCGGCAACAACAACACTTCCTGGCATCATGGTATAGTTTACACCAAGTTGTGAGCCATCAAGGCCTGCCATAAGTCCGCCTGTTCCCTGGCAATAGGAACCGCTTCCGGTTACGTTATATGCAATTGGAGGATCTCCAACAGTGCCTGGATTAAGTACCGGGTTTTCAGTAACCAGTGCATTTACACCAGGGCTTACCACCAACTGGGTGTTAATCCCTGCAATATACTGTGCAACTTTTGTTCCGTAAAAAGGGTTACTGACTGTATTGCTGGTAAATGAGAAATCGGGTGTTGAGTTTGAAGTGAAAGGGACTGTGCTGGTTAAACGCATACGGATAATCCTGTCGCCAGGGCTTACTTTGGATATGATGCTTCCGTTGCCGGTACCAGGAGGTGTGCGGGCTGCCATTCTGATCAGCGATACACCCGGATAACCGCTCAATGAAGCCGCAAAACTTGTGGTTGTCGGCACCTGTGAAGCCAGAAGGCTTGAACTGGAGGCTACCAGCGCTACACTCATACTTCCTCCGGTATATATGGAGGAGTTTAACAGGATACCAGCCTGGAATGTGGCTAATTCAAAATCCTGTGAAGCATCGGTATCGAGTATAAATATATCAAACTCAAGCTCGCGATCTGAGGTCTGTACTATATTGCTGATGCTTAGCTCAAAATCAGATTCCCCGGTGGGTGCTTTGGGTGCATAGCGCCGTTGTGCAGTTGAAGGAAGCATCAGAACGACGAGTACCAACAGTAGTGCTGCTTTGATTAGGTTTCTTAATTGTTTTTTCATAGTTTTTTGTTTTTGTTTCAGTATTGTAATGACATGACTTGAGTAGGTAAGGATTAAAAAATCCATTACCAGGTATAAAAAATCAGTAAAAAGAGTTGAAAACCGCCTAAGGCGTTACCGCCGAGATAAAGGCATTTCCGTTATTGTCAACTATGGTCATATCGCCCGAGTCAACCAGTCCATCACCGTTCACATCGGTATTCACATAACCCGACACAAAGTTGTTGCTGTCGTTGTCCAGTGGTGTCATGTCGCCTGAATCAATGTAACCGTCCAGGTTAACATCGCCTCCATAGATTACATAAGTTCCGTCAATCATCTGCAACAGATTGCCGCCATAAGCTTTCTCTGGTGCATCAAAGGCATAGGTGATGGTACTTCCTGCAAAGGAAATCGGTAAAGCACTGACTGTTTCGATGCTATTGCGGTGTTTGATGGTGAGGTAGTAGGAGCCGCTGTTTGATGATGGCACCAATACTGTGGCTGTTCCCGATGTGCTCAGTTCAACATCAGTTGTCGTATAAACAACCGTCGCATAATTGGCAGCATCGTGCAATTCCACCGTAATGTGGTCGGCTACTCCGGCCGGCCAGTGAACACCATTTTCGTCGTGGGCCTGGTTCAAAGTGCCGGATCCGGCGTAGAGGCCTTCGGGAAGGATGGAGGTGAGGTTGAGGGTTTTGGAGGAACATATTACCGGCGTTACAACTAAAAATTGTATCGGACCGGAACCCCAACCATTAGAAGGAGTTACCAGTGCAATACCTGGGGTGCTTGCAACAGTGACGGTGACGGAATTTGTTGAATTCCCCGCCGTAATAACCCAACCTGCAGGAAACGACCAATTATAAGTTACACCAGGCACATTGGTCACACTATAGGTTTGTGATGAGCCAATACAGGGTGTTGCTGAACCTGTAATTGCGCTTGGTTGATCAGGGACTGAACCTGATAAAGCACGACGATATACAGGTTGACCAAAAAGGAAATTACCTGAATACAAGTAGTTGCCTTCCACAAGCAATGTTTTAGCAAAAGGAGGACTAGGATAGCCTTCGTTAAAAGCAACCCAACTTTCTCCATTATTTGATGACTTATAGATTCCTGAAACAGTACCCGCAAAAATGTCGGTACCACTAACTGTCAGCGAAAAAATATTCATACTTCCTAACCCTATGTTTACCTGTTCCCAGGTAGCACCGTTGTCGCCAGACCGATATATTCCAAGTGGCGTAAGAGTAGGATCTTCAAAATAGTTTGCCGTACCTGCAAATATATAATCTCCGTTTATTGCCAGGGAACTGACCGGAAGATTAACCATGGCTGGATAACATGTAACCCAATTCAACCCATTGTCAATGGACTTAAATACACCGTTTACAGTACCAGCATAAATTGTAGATCCTTTTGCCATTAGAGAAAGTACACCAGGATATCCACCCCATGGATTTAAATTCCAGATACCTGATGTAACATTCCAACTATCACCATTATCAGTTGAATAGTAAACTCCATACTCTGCCCCACAGCCTGCAAAAAGGGTATCTCCTTTCGATAGAAAGGTATAAGCTGCACCCCAAATCACGTTGCTGAACTCAGGTAGTGAATTCCATGTAATACCATAATCGGTAGAACGAAAACAGGTTCCGGTAGTGCCAACAAACAGCGATGTCCCATGCAAACATGGACCAGCATCTGCAGATATGTTTCCGGTGATCCAGTTAGTACCTTCATCTGATGAATTATATATAACACCCTCATAAGTTGAGGCCAGAATATCCGAATTTAATCCATGTGAAAGATGTCGCGTACTCACACCAGTTATTCCATAGTTGGCTGAAGTCCATGTGTTTGAGTTGTCTGAGGAAACATAAACACCTTTATTTGCAACACCTGCAAATATATCGTTCCCTGTCAGTAAAAGACGGCGAAATTGTTGGCTCGACAAATTGCCATCTGATTTAATCCAGCTTATTGTTCCCGTGTTGTTTGAGCGATAAAGGCCCGCATTGGTACCTGTATAAATTTCATTATCTTTAATTAACAATGACCCGATTCTTCGTGCAGCTCCCGTTGGTAATCCGCTATTTTCGGCTGTCCAGGTATTGCCATTATTTAATAACCGATAGACGCCCTGGTTATCTGTTCCCACAAAAAGATCCGTTCCAATGACTGCAAAACTACCATATGTTCGACTTGAAATAGAACCTAAGCCTGAATTAACAGATACCCAGGTTAATCCATTATCGGCGGACCTGAATATTCCTTTTTGACCTGTACCAACATATAAATATGAACCACAGAAAGCCATCGCTTTAATATCAGGTAAATTAGGAAGAGTAATTCCAGGAAAGTTATTGTTGTTCCGTGAAGTCCATGTGAGGCCAGCATCTTCTGAAACATAAAAGCCGCTAAAACCTCCTGCAAAGGCTGTTACACCATCAGTTATAATAACATTGGGAGAAGATAATTGGGGCGAATAGTTACTTGACACCCAGGTGGCTCCATTATTTGGCGACTGATAAATCCCGTTAGTACTTGCAATCAGTGTTGATCCAATGGATGCTAGTGAATTTAAGGAGGGTATCCCATCAACGACAGACCATGTAGTTCCATTGTTCGAAGATTTAAAGACGCCATTACCATATATTCCCATACCCGTTCCGGCGAAAAGAATGTTCCCATTATTGGCCAAACAGGTAATAGAACCTCCATAAGGACCATTGGTTGGTTCCCATGTTTGGGCATGTATGGGATTAGCTGAATGGAAAATTCCCATTATAATACCGATCAATGCGATTAATCGTAAATGTTTTTTCATTTGGTTATTTTTCTTTAATGAGTGAATTATTTAATTTAAAATTTGTCGCAATTTTGCTTTTGGAATTATGAAGTACCTTCTGATTGCAGTCGATAAGTTTTTTCAGAACAACCCGCTGAAGTTCCAGTTGTTTGATGTATTTGACATTTTCAGTGATATTGTGTGAAATCTCCTGACTATTCCCTACACACTCTATAAGTGTTTTTTGAATCTTTTGCATGGAATGTTGGGGTAAAATATTCTCCTGTTTTATTTATGTACAACAGAAATGAGTACTTGCAATTTAAACATGGCCTACACACCTAATTCGATCAATTTTTTGACAAAAAGTTTCGATTTTCTTTGTAAATCTTGCGAACACCATAGAGTGTACCTAATGTTAACAGGAATGTTAGTCCGCTCCCTACCGGTGCCGTTCCTCCAACAGGACCCGAATTTCCGTTATCAGCTTTGGCCGGTGGTACCGGCGGTTGGGCTAAAAGTGTTAAACTTCCGAACGTGAGAAATGTGAGGAGAATGATAATCTTTTTCATAAGGTTTGGATGTTTCAATTTATGAATTATGTTTATTTTGTGAGGTCTGAGATTGGATTTAGGACTTAGTTCTATTTCATCATTAACGCCTTTGCCGTTATCACATTGTCAGAGGTTGTCACCCTGGCTACAATCGGACCTCTAAAATTCAATTGTATTGTATTCAGGTGATCGAGCGATAAATTTTTGGTAAATAGGACCTGCCCTGTGGTATTTAAAATCTCCAGCAATGCCTTTTGTCCGACCTGATGTGGTGCACTTAAGTAGAGTGTATTGCCATTAAACCACAGACTACTGATTTTTGTAGTTTGATTGTCAATTCCTGCAACTAGGCCAAAATGCACCACAAAACGTTCAGTTGTATTGCCCGGCTGATGCGTAAAAGCATATACCTGTTGCTGCCTTATATTAATCAGTTGCCCGGTAAGCTTATCTTCGAAGGTAATTTGCTTATCTGATGGGAAACTCTCCAACTGGCTGAATGTAAGGGTAATTTCACCAGCAAGGTCAGTTTCGAAATTCAGGGGAACATCCACATTGCGATTTAATTGATTCAGGTTGTTGATGCTCAGCTTTGTGTCATCCACTGTTGTATATAGTTGGGGTGCTTCATTAGCTCCATAGAACTTAACTGCATCCTCTTTGGCATCATAGGCGTTTTGCGCACCTTCAGCAAAGCCAACCAAGGCTTCATCTGACATGTTATTGGCTGTCGCATGAATGCGCAATTGATTTGAAACAGTGGTGCCGTTTTTGGAAAAGATGGCATTGGTATGGGTGCGTACTCCATTATCCATCTCCAATATAGGATCGGCTGCAGTTGTCTGAACAAAGAAGGCTTGCCCGACTCCAATATATTGCGATCCACCATTAGTACTATTGGTTCCATCCCAGATGGAATAATTACCATTGTTATAAATCCAGACAGATGCACCGATATTGGTTTTTGTCCATCCAGAAGCGGCATTCCAGTCTATATTACTCGGATAGGGATTAGGAACCAATGCAAAGTTATTGCCACTGCTGTTTCCTTCATAGGTTACAGATGGTGTAAACATGCCTGTGTTAGGGTTGCCGGTGAAGGTGTAGGTATTACTGGTATTGGGGAAATAAATCATATACCCCACATTTTCGCTCAATTCTGTAGTTGTCGGTGTATTCAATCCGTTCCATGAATTGGTTGATGGCAAGTATTCGTACAAGTAAGAACCAAGGAAAATTCCTGATAATGAAGTGTTTGACGAGTTCAGAGGAATGGAAACAAGGTGATACTGATTCGCTTCAAGATTGCTACTACCGGTAACATACCGTTCAATGGTCATATTACCTGTTACGGTGCCATTTGTGATTAATGAACCGGTACCTGAATTGTTAGATTGAATGGTAAGACTCGCACCGTTTTCGATAGTCAGATTATTGCAACTACCAGACTGACCAGCCAGCACTAACGGGAAATTTGTAATACCTGCAAACAGGATGGTAGCATTGTCGTTTAAGGTTGGAACAGCATAGGTGTTCCAGTTGTCGGCCGTGCCCCAATCACTGTTTAAAGCGCCTGTCCATATAGTGGGTCCCGCAGCTACCTCATAGGCCCCTATGGTTGGCGCAGTTAAACTACGTGTTATTCCTATAATATCGGTTGTGATGCTACTGATGGGAATTCCCGCTTCAATTTCTGGAGAGCCTGATAATGGTAATAGATAAGTGGGAGAGGTGAACAAAGGATCCGCACTTATAGCATGTGTATCAAAATTTGTTCCTGTTTGCCAATCAGCCAAAGTCTGATAATTGCCACTAAGATATCCAACAAAATTATTTACTCCTGTTGATATGTAGTAGTTATTATAATCTAGGTTCGTTGTTCCTCCGCTTATATATATACAGTATTTTGACATACTGCCATCAGGTGAAAAATTGGCAAAAACATTATTCATGAGACCAACTGTACCGGTCCCTGTGGGATGGCTATAAAAACAAACAGAAGAAGGAAATTCATCCTCATTTATATTTACAGAATTGAAGTAAAAATTACCCTGGGAGCCTCCGGATAACACCATTCCATAAATAACTGTTGTGCTCATAGGAATCGTTGTGCCATGTTCGAGCCCATATATTGAATTGTTATAGACTTCAACTGTGGATGCAGGATATCCAAATACCTCCATACCAGTAACAACAGAACTATATGCAGAATGAGTGGTTTTTATGTCATGGATAGTATTATTGTAAATTTTATTATTTGTTCCTTTGAGGAAATTCACATATAATCCATAAACTTTAACACTGCCTGTGACCGTAACATTCCGTATTTCGTTTTTGTATATCTCAATATCTGAGGAGCCGTAACTATAAATACCATAAGTGATTGTTGTATTATTGCCAATGTCATTTGCTACATCAGCTCCTACAGTACAGTTTTTAATAACACATGAAAGATCGGGGTTATTAAAATATCCATATAATTCAATTCCCAAATATGAATTCTGGACAAAAATATTATCGTATACATTATAAGAATTAGCACCAGAAGCGTTTGATGGATTAGGTGTAGCCCGTTGATAAATTCCAATTGTAGACTTATTTGTGCGAAATAAAGTGATTGTACAGTTTTTAATTGTATTTGATTGAGCTCCATTTGTGCTAGTTGCATTAACAAGGTAATAACCGCTGGTCACAGACGAGGAGCCTGCGGAAACATCGATACCATCAAATGTTAAGTAGTCTCCACCTTTAATCGTTATTCCAACTCCTGTTGAGGGTTCAACAACAGGGTTGGCACCTGTTCCCGATTTTTGGAAAATAATGGGGTTTGCTTCAGTCCCTGCTGCCGTAATAATTGGGCAATTTTCGTTTGAAACATAATCTGCATCTACATTAAATGTTACACCACCGGAACCTACACCTGAAGTGTTTAAATCATTAATAGCATCGGTAAAAGTAGCATAATCACCTCCTGAAGATCTAATGGTTTTTATACCAGAAAGTTGCGCTTGGGACACTCCCGTTAAAAAAATGAGTGCCAGAAAAAGAAAGAATAAATTTTTCATAGTTGGGCTAATTTGAGTTTATTTTTTTGTTAAAAAAATTCTTGATACCAGGTTTTCAAAACCAGCAGGAAGATTACTACTCCTTCAAATCTATCTCCAAATATTCTGAAACTTCATTCCATTTCGAGGAAGGGAATTTCGTTATTACTTCTATTTTTGTTCTTCGTAAATTAATATTTTGCAGTTTCAAAAAAGAAAAGTATAGAGAGCAGATTTAGATATTATTTCAGTCCTTTAAACAACGTATCGACATGCCGATTCGTTTGTCGGTAACTGATATAAAACATCCGGTTCCGTCGTAGGACAATTCACATTCCCAGGAATTGGGTCCATCTGAAGCGGAGGTAACAGTCCAAAAATCACAGATATCACCCATGTCATAGAAAATACTGCCTTCTCCCCATCGACCTCCGGCTCCCAAAGCTGAAAAGCCACTTGAATTGGTTGCGTCCGAGTTCGGGCTGTTCCAATGCGTTTTTCCGGTTTCTTTCATACTACTTCCTGCTAAGCTTTCGCCGCCAAGATAATTTATTAATATTGTCAATTCGTTAAGTGTAGGGACATGCCAACCTGTGGGTGCAATGCTTTTTCCGCCATTGCTTAAACTATCAACTGCTTTCCAATTATACAGCGCTCCATAAACCGAACCGTTGCTTATATAATCGTTGTCATACCAACAATATGCTCCACCGGTTGCATTCCACCATGCAGCGGCACCTGGCACTAACGAAATTGATGTTCCGTCGCTGTACTTGGTAGTTTTTAGATTTTCAACCATCCAAATTTGTGTGCCTATGGTTACTGAAGCATAGTTATTGCCATCACCATCGGTTGCCTGAATAAAATTGAATGTTACCATTTTATTTTCTACTGGTATATCCGTTATAACAGTGCTGTAAATACCCGAAAACCCTTTATATAATAAACGGTCTCCAGGATTGTATTGCATATAAACAAGCGATTTACCACTTTTAAGACTACTCGTTGTTACAGGGCTTGAATTATCACTTACATAAGTAATTTTTGCATTTCCTGAAGTGGAACTATTACTTATGATTTTACTGGAATAAAGAAGATTGCCTGATTGAAGGATGATAGTATAAACACCTGAATTTAATCCGCTTAAATTAAATAAATGTGTCCCTGCCTGTAAAATGCTTTGAATAGATGTAATTTTCCTGCCTGCAACATCTGAAACTGCAAGGGTTGCCAATCCCGAAGTTGGCAATTCAAACTCAATATTACACTGGCTCGTTATTGGGTTGGGGTAGACATACAGACTGTTCTTTTTACTTGGTGTTAATTGATCAATGCCAACATTTAACCCAAGGAATAATTCATCTGCGCCGCCTAGCGTTATATTTTCGCCCTGTGTAAGATTTTGCACCTGGACCGAATCAACAAAGAATGCTGCTCCTATGCCCCCAAAACTGATCAGGTAACCCTGAGCTTGTAGTTTTGCAAATGAAAGGATAAATATTAAACTAAAAATAATCTTGTTCATAACAGTTATTATTTTGGTTATTATTTCGTATTTGAGTTTGCAAATTTGACTTGTATCTATCGTGAAAAAAAATATTCTATCCCGACAAAATAACTACCAAAGCTAAAAACCATCTCTACATTTTATATACAAATAGGATTATATGCTTAATAATGAGCATACTAATATAATATTTTAAAACAGTTTAGTTTATGGAAATGTTATCCATGCGATATATCATGGATTGATAGATCGACAGTAGGGTGATTTCTTAGTTAGAAGAAATTTTATATCTGGGAAAGAAAAGTTACCAGGTTAGTTTCCGAATTTGAGAGTCTTAGTTTTTTTCGCAACCGGTACCTTGCTTGATCAATGGAGGTAAATTGTTGTCCAGTTATTTCAGAAATATCTTTTGTTGACATGTTTAATCGTAGAAAAGCACATAATTTCAATTCGTTTTGAGTCAAATCAGGATATGTCTTTAACAATTTTTCATAGAATCCTGCGTGTACCTCTTGGAAACGTTGAGTGAACTCATTCAGCATTTTATCATCGGTACTGTTTCTCAATTCCTGACTAATCAGGGTTATTGCTTCTTTTGCTTCAATACCTTTGGCACCCTTTTCGAGTTGTACAAGTTTATTGGAAATATCGGATAGCATTTCATTTTTCTTTATCAATGAAATCAAATTGACAGTAAGTTCTCTGTTTTTGATATCTAGTTCTGACTCTATCTTGTCTTTTTCAAGAAGTACGAATTTTGATCTAAGCCTGTGTTTTGATAATATCAATCCCAAAATAGCAAGTCCGGCAATCAAACATAGAATTATAAACAGGATAATGGCATTTTTTGCTTGCTGATCTTTTAATCTCTTAAATTCTTTTTTCTCATAGGTGTACTGTAGTTCAAGCTTTGAAAGAAGTTTCTGCTTCTGAAAAGCAAACAGACTATCTCCTGCCAGGTTTTCCAGCATTACAAATTTGTAGGCATTTAGGGTATCCTTATTTGCAGTATAAATTTGGTTGAGCATTTTTGCTGCAGGGGCAATAATTCTATAATAGTTATGGGTCTGCCCTTCCTGCAAGGCTTTTTTAAAATATGGGATACTTTCGTCGACCTTATCATCAGTATAATAGCAAAAGCCAAAATTCAGGAAGCATTCGGCCATATGTATGCGATTATTCAATCCAGTAAAGAGATCAAGGGATTCTTGAAAACTTATAAGTGCATCGCTATAATTTCCTGTATTCATCTGGCTGTAACCAATATTCATAACATTGGTACCCTGTCCAAGCTTATCTCCAAGTCTAATACTGATCGCCAAAGCTTGACGTAGATATATGATTGCAGTATCATATTTTTGAAGGTCACCATATACAACTGCAATATTGTTATATTGCCTCTTAATCAAAGAAAGCGATCCAATTTCTTTGGCAATTGACAGGGAATTGTTAAAATAACTAAAAGCTTTTTTATAATCCTGCTGATTGTAAAAGTCCATTCCTATATCACCCAACGAACTTGATATACCTTCTTTGTCTCTTAGTTCTTCATATATTTTTAAACTTTTAAAGAAATATTGGGCACTGTTATCATAATCTCCCAGTTCGTTAAATACAGTACCTATAAGACTTAATGAACTGGCCAGCTCTTTACTATATTCCATATCTTCAGAAAGCTCCTTCGCTTTCTGAGCAAAATCTATTGTTTTTTTATAATTACTTCTTCTAAAATAATAGTTTCCTAGCTTTATCATAACTTTAACCTTGCCTAGAGTATATTTATTTTGTTGTGCAATTTCAAGAGCTCTGTTTGCAAGATCTATTGCAATGGTATCTTCCATATACTGATTTCCCGGTTTATCCAGATATTTTAAAATTACATCGACTTTATCATTTCGATTTTTAATAGTTCTTAAAAGTGAATTCAGACTATCTGTTACCGCATGATTTTGGGCTCCGGCAATTGGAACACAAACTGCAATAATGAGAAGAAGGAAGCCGGTTTGTATAATTTTCATCATTTGGGAGATCAGTGACAATCTGTGATATCGAAAGGCTATCAAACTCAGAGGAATGTAATGTATATCCGGTAAATACTATCCCCGGGAATAGTGCCACAGTTTAAACATTCCTTTAGATCATGATTATACCCTAAAATATAAGATGCGATAAAAATAAAAATAAAACAAATCACTTTCTTGAGTTTTATTCCCATTTAGCCGAAAAATAATTCAAATTCAATCCCATACTGTGAAAGATGACAATGCTAACATCTTACTGTTTACTGTAATAACCTGAGTTCGACATAAGAAATTTAAGAAAAAAGTAAAACAATAAGGATTGTTTTGTATCTTTATAGTGTTGAAATACAAAGCATTACAAAATCAATCCTTATGTTTGAGACCTCAAATT
>JAVEVB010000006.1:140502-144344 GCA_034005265.1 Lentimicrobium sp. | reverse complement strand
CCGGCTGGCGTTGTATGGTCAGTATCATTGCATCACTTACACTACCACACGGTGCATTGGCAGTTACATTCAAAGTAAGGGTAACAGTTCCTGAGGCAATGTCGGCTGCACTCGGCGTGTAAACCGGAGTAAGCGTTGTGGTGGTATTGCTGAAAGTTCCTGTTCCACTGGTGGTCCAGATATAGCTGGCATAATTGCTGGCAGAACCACTTAAGGTATGGGTTGTGCTTTCACATATCGTGGCATCATCTCCTGCACCTGCACTTGCCGATCCATTGATGGTAATGGTCATCGTGGAGACAGCAGCCGTGGCACAACCGGTGTTCGGTTGAGCGGTCAGGGTTAAGGTAATAATACCGGTTTCACCGGCACCCGGGGTATAGGTCGGGGTAAGGGTGGTTTCGTCGGTCAATGAACCTGTTCCATCTGATGTCCAAAGGATGCTGGCGTAATTGCTTGCAGTAGCGCCACTTACCGTGTGCGCTGAGCCCTGACAAATGATGGCATTGCTGCCGGCATTGGCCAACGGAGCTTTATTGATGGTCAACGTCATGGTGCTTGTCGCATTTCCGCAAGGAGCATTACCATAGGCAGTCAGCGTTAAGGTTATGCTTCCGGCATTCACATCGGCTGCACTTGGTGTGTAAACAGGATTCAGCGCGGCCGGGTTACTGAAAGTACCCGTTCCAGACGTTGTCCACAACAATCCATTGTTGTTGCTTACCGTGGCGGCACTTAAGGTATAATTGCTTCCTTCACAAATAGTAGCTGCTGCTACACCTATACTAGCGGTAGCCGAGGCATTGATGGTCAGTACCATACTGCTCGTTGCTGTTGCACATGCCGATGGGGCACTGGCAGTTAGGGTCAACGTGACTGTACCGGCGGCTATTTCAGTAGCACTAGGTGTGTATACAGGATGCAGGATGGTGGCATCATCAAAACTACCAGCGTCAGCTGGAAGGCTTGAACTGCTCCACAATAAATTGGGTGCATTTATAGCTGTTGAGCTGCTTAATGTATAGGTCGGTGAACTGGCACATATTGTTGCATCAGCACCTGCATCAACAACCGGCTGGCGTTGTATGGTCAGTATCATTGCATCACTTACATTACCACACGGTGCATTGGCAGTTACATTCAAAGTAAGGGTAACAGTTCCTGAGGCAATGTCGGCTGCACTCGGCGTGTAAACCGGAGTGAGCGTTGTGGTGGTATTGCTGAAAGTTCCTGATCCACTGGTGGTCCAGATATAGCTGGCATAATTGCTGGCAGAACCACTTAAGGTATGGGTTGTGCTTTCACATATCGTGGCATCATCTCCTGCACCTGCACTTGCCGATCCATTGATGGTAATGGTCATCGTGGAGACAGCAGCCGTGGCACAACCGGTGTTCGGTTGAGCGGTCAGGGTTAAGGTAATAATACCGGTTTCACCGGCACCCGGGGTATAGGTCGGGGTAAGGGTGGTTTCGTCGGTCAATGAACCTGTTCCATCTGATGTCCAAAGGATGCTGGCGTAATTGCTGGCAGTAGCGCCACTTAACGTGTGCGCTGAGCCCTGACAAATGAGGGCATTGCTGCCCGCATTGGCCAACGGAGCTTTATTGATGGTCAACGTCATGAAATCACTAACAGCAGGACATCCTGTTTGGGCTGTAGCTGTTAAAGTCAGAATAGCTGATCCATTGGCAATGTCACTTGCACTCGGCGAGTAAACTGCGTCTTCTATTGTTGCATTGGCAAATGTTCCTGTACCTGAACTGGTCCATAACAAAGAAACATAATTGCTTGCCGAAGCAGCCATTGTCGCTGAAGTACCTTCACAGATTGTCTGATTGCCTCCCGCTTCAACAATGGCAGGAGAGCCAACGTTAATTATAACAAGATCTGAGCTGGGTGCACAAACACCATTGGTTATCGTCCAGCGGAATGTAAATGCTCCGGAAGAGAGCCCGGTGATAGTTGTAGTCGGGTTTGATCCATTGGTAATTGTTGCTGCAGTTCCGCTTTCCTGGGTCCACGCACCAGATCCATAAACCGGAGTATTGGCTGTCATGGTGGCTGTTGCTGGTAATGTACTACAGATTGTCTGATCATTTCCGGCAAATGCTGGTGTCGGATTGTTGTAGTTGGTTACTGTGACATCATCTGTTGATGTACAGGTCCCATTGGTGATTGTATATCTGAATACATAAGGTGTGGTACTGGCAATCATTCCGTTCACGATGGCCATAGAACCACTGGCCGGTAAAACAACCGGTGTATTCGGTCCTGATACAAACAACCATCCACTTGTTCCTGAAGTTGGCGTATTACCGATCAAAACGGTCGATGTTGCTGCACAAAGACTTTGATCAGAACCTGCATCAGCAGAAATTGACTGGTAATAATTTACCGTAACATCCGCAGTACTTGGCGTACAAACACCATTGCTGATGCTCCAACGTAATACGTATGTACCGTAAGCATTAGCAGTAAATATAGCATCGGGATCAGTGTTATCATCAAATGAACCCGTTCCGCCACTTACAATGCTCCATGCACCTGCACCAGCGGTTGGTGAGTTGCCACCAAGGGCAGTACTGATCAGTGTGCCACAGAGATTCTGGGTTGAACCTACTGTTGCTGTGGTTGGGGTTTCATAATAGGTTACAGAGATATCATCGCTGCTAGCAGTACATTCACCGTTGCTAATGGTCCATCTCAATGTATAGGTTCCATATGCATTGGCGGTAAAGGTTGAGCTACCCGAAACGTTGTTGCTGAATGTTCCGGTTCCACCGCTTACGATACTCCATGCGCCTGTTCCATTGACCGGAGTGTTACCACCAAGTGATGTGCTGGTCAAACCGCAAATGGTCTGATCGGCACCTGCTGTTGCCGTGGTCGGAGTAGCATAATTGGTCACTGTCACTGTGCTTTCACTTGGTGTACAGGTACCGCTGCTGATCGTCCATTTGAAGACATAAACACCCGGTACCATACTGGTTACCGTCGAGTTGTATGCTGTCGGTGAGGTAATGGCCGGTACATTCGGTCCGCTGACCAAAGTCCATAAACCGGTGCCCGGTGATGGATTGTTTCCTTCAAGGGTGGTACTTGCCTGATTACAGAGTTCCTGATTTTCACCTGCATTTGAGGTGACGGTTGCAGGATAAAAGTTAACCGTTACATCAGCGCTACTGGCTGTACAGGTACCATTGCTGATGGTCCAGCGTAATACATAGGTGCCATAAGCATCTGCTGTAAAGCTTGAACTGCCGGAAGCGCTGTTGCTGAACGTTCCCGTTCCGCCACTTACTATGCTCCATGTACCGGTGCCTGCCGATGGAGTGTTGCCTCCCAGGCTTGCACTGGTCAAGGTTCCGCACAAACTTTGGCTTACCCCTACCGTTGCCGTGGTCGGCGTCTGGTAGAAGTTAACCGTGATACTGGCTGTACTTGGTGTGCACGTTCCGTTGCTGATGGTCCAGGTCAATACATAGGTGCCGTAAGCATTGGCTACAAAGTTACTGTTGCCTGCGGTTGGCGCGGTAAACGTACCGGTTCCTCCACTGCTTATGCTCCATGATCCTGTTCCCACTGCCGGGGTGTTGCCTCCCAATCCTGTACTGGTTATGGTTCCGCAATGATTTTGGGTTACTCCTACTGTAGCTGTGGTTGGTGTTGCATAATAATTTACCGTAACATCCGCAGTACTTGGCGTACAAAAACCATTGCTGATGCTCCAACGTAATACGTATGTACCGTAAGCATTAGCAGTAAATATAGCATCGGGATCAGTGTTATCATCAAATGAACCCGTTCCGCCACTTACAATGCTCCATGCACCTGCACCA
>JAVEVB010000006.1:0-140492 GCA_034005265.1 Lentimicrobium sp. | reverse complement strand
ACCATTGCTGATGCTCCAACGTAATACGTATGTACCGTAAGCATTAGCAGTAAATATAGCATCGGGATCAGTGTTATCATCAAATGAACCCGTTCCGCCACTTACAATGCTCCATGCACCTGCACCAGCGGTTGGTGAGTTGCCACCAAGGGCAGTACTGATCAGTGTGCCACAGAGATTCTGGGTTGAACCTACTGTTGCTGTGGTTGGGGTTTCATAATAGGTTACAGAGATATCATCGCTGCTAGCAGTACATTCACCGTTGCTAATGGTCCATCTCAATGTATAGGTTCCATATGCATTGGCGGTAAAGGTTGAGCTACCCGAAACGTTGTTGCTGAATGTTCCGGTTCCACCGCTTACGATACTCCATGCGCCTGTTCCATTGACCGGAGTGTTACCACCAAGTGATGTGCTGGTCAAACCGCAAATGGTCTGATCGGCACCTGCTGTTGCCGTGGTCGGAGTAGCATAATTGGTCACTGTTACCGTGCTTTCACTTGGTGTACAGGTACCGCTGCTAATCGTCCATTTGAAGACATAAACACCCGGTACCATACTGGTTACCGTCGAGTTGTATGCTGTCGGTGAGGTAATGGCCGGTACATTCGGTCCGCTGACCAAGGTCCATAAGCCGGCGGCCGGTGATGGATTGTTTCCTTCAAGGGTGGTACTGGTTACAGCGCAGAGGTTTTGGGCCGGACCTGCATTCGCCGTTACAGCCAGATTAACAGTAAAGGTAATCGTTGTATTTACACAAGCTGCGGGAAGCGGTATTCCGTTATCACAAACCTCAATAACAATAACATCTGTTCCATTGTAACTATCGATTGGATCGTAAGTGAAATTACCATCTTCATCAATAGTAAATATACCATGAGTGGCATCGCTTACCGGTGTAGTGTTTACAGTCAATGCTGTTCCATCAGGATCGGAATCTCCGTTATTAAGAATATTTCCGGCAGATGTTCCTGAGCTGCATAATGTATATTCATCATCAACAAGCACCGGAGGATCATTCACTGCTGTAACAGTAATATTCAGATCGGCTGTGTCGTATCCACCGTTACCATCTGTAATGGTATAAGTAGCTGCTGGTACAGGACCATTGTAATTCAATACCGGGGTAAAGGTGAAGGAACCATTGGAGTTGATCAGCAACGTGCCAACATTTGGAATATTCGCCGTAATTCCTGATAAATAGGTAGTTCCATTGATTACAAATTGTGTAACCGTGAGTCCATTACCTTCCGGATCGGTGTCGTTCAGGATAACTGAGCCACTTACCGGCGTATCTTCAGGCGTGGTAACATTATCATCCTCTGCTAATGGTGCGTCGTTTACCGGGGTAATTTCTAATGTTACAACAGCACCCGCAGCCCAATTGGCCCCGTCAGTTGCGGTATAATTGAAGGTGGTGCTTCCATTCCAGTTAGCGTTTGGCGTAAAGCTTATGTCACCGAGTTGAGCTAATGGTATGATATCGCCGGCATTAATGGCCACACCATCCAGATAAAGCACACCATTTGCCGGCAGGCTGCTCACCTGAATGCTGGTCAAGGCATCACCATCCACATCCGTAAAGGCAGAAGTAAAGTCAACAGCGGCAAACAGAATATCATTATCCTCAGGACCGGTTTTGGTGATGTCGACCACAACCGGAGTGCTGTCATCATTGGTTATATTACCGGTTGCCGTAAGGTTTCCGGTAAGGATATTGTTGCCATTTGTCTGCAGGTTACTTAAAACAAGACTAAAGGCTTCGTTGGCTTCGGTCTTCTTGTCGCCGTTTACCAAAACAGTGATGGTCTTGCTGGTTTCACCTGGGGCAAAAATTAAACTGCCCGTCAATGCGGTGTAATCCAGATCAGCAACCGTAGCAGTACCATCAGCCGTAGCGTAATCAACACTAACCGTCTGGTCAGATTCAGCACTCAGGCTTACGGTAAAAGTATAGCTGGTAGTCCCTGAATTGCCTTCGGCCAGGGTAACATCGCTTATGCTGATGGTTGAAGCATCATCATTGGTAATTGTTCCCAAACCGGTTGCATCTGTAACTGAAACATTACGGCCATTGTTTACCAGGTTGCTCAGCGAAACCGTAAAGGTTTCATCAGCTTCTACTTTAGTATCACCATTGACAAGAACAGTAACTGTCTTGCTGGTTTCTCCGGCGGCAAAAGTGAGGGTGGTGGCAGCAATTGCAGTGTAGTCAACATCAGCAGTGGTGGCTGTACCATTAGCTGTTGCATAATCAACGCTTATCGCAGCATCTGAAGCTGCACTCATGCTTACCGTAAACGTAAAGCTGGTGGTACCACTGTTGCCTTCGTTGGCAGTTACATCACTGAAGGTGATGGATGCAACATCGTCATTCGTTATAGTACCAACTCCTTGCGAATCAGTAATTGTAATATCATACCCACCGGCTGATAAATTACTTAGATTAAGCGTAAAGGTTTCATTGTTTTCAACTTTCAGATCGCCGTTTACAGAAATAATCACCACCTGAGTCGTTTGGCCTGGTGCAAACACCAAAGTACCATTGGTAGCCAAATAATCACCATCAAGCACACTGGCTGTTCCATCGTTGGTTGTATAATCAACAAAAACAGTAGCTGCAGATGGATTTGACAATGTGACTGTAAATGTGAAATTAGTAGTTCCTGTATTACCTTCAGCAAGTGTTACATCGTTTACAATAACAGAAGCAGCATCATCATTGTTGATGGTACCTGTACCTGAAGCTGTTCCCAGAGTTATTGGACGACCATTGGCCACCAGATTGCTCAGGTTAACTGCAAAAGCTTCATTCGGCTCAATCCTGTTGTCACCGTTTATCAATACCGTAATGGTCTTGCTCGTTTCACCAGCGGCAAAGGTTAGTGTACCGGATACAGCGGTGTAGTCTGAGTCAGCTACTGTAGCTGTGCCATCGGCTGAAGCATAAGCGACCGTAACTGCGGCATCGCTGGCCGCACTCATGGTAACTGTGAAAGTATAAGATGTTGTACCACTGTTGCCTTCATCATGGGTTACATTATCAATGCTTATTGTTGCGGCATCATCATCAATAATGGTTCCTATGGCTTGGGCATCGTAGGTAACCAATGCATTGCTGATGCCTGAAAGGTTAACAGCAAAAGTTTCTGTTAATTCAACAATGGCATCACTGGCAATGGGCACCGTAATGGTTTGGGTTTCTCCGGTGTTGCCGGTAAATGAAAGTGATCCTGAGGTTGTGGTATAATCACCGGGCTGAATAGCCGTATTGTTGGCTGTTGCATAATTAATGGTGAAACCTCCCTGAACGGCACCTGTAAGCAGTACTGTAAAAGTAGCTGTGCCCGCAGATTCATCAACCGAAACATCAGCTATAGAAAGACTGGCTGCATCGTTATCCGTAATGGTTACGGTGGCTGCATCAGGTGAACCAATAGTTGTATTGGCTCCTCCGGATGAAATTCCGGTTAAAGTAGCAATTACGGTTTCCGGACTTTCAAGCAATGCATCGTTAATAACTTCAACGTTCAATGTTGCGCTGGTGCTTCCGGCAGGGATGGTTACTGTTCCCGTAAGAGCAGTAAAGTCCGAACCTGAAGTAGCTGAACCAGAAATACTATACGTTATAACTGTTGCAACATCAGAAGGATTACTCATAAATACGGTAAACTGACCATTGTCAGATGGCTCCGATGCATTCGGATCACTGGCAACAATGGTAATAATGGTTGCATCATCATTGTTTATAGTCCCCAATGCCTGATTATCGGTAAGATTTACATCAAATCCTCCACTCGACAAATTGCTCAGATTAACATAGAAGGTTTCGTTTGACTCTACCTTGTTATCTCCATTGATAGGAACAACAATGATTTTGCTGGTCTGGCCAGGGCTGAACACCAAAGTACCAGCTACGGAAATGTAATCACCATCTGTAATTGTAGCGGTTCCGTTGGCTGTGCTGTAATCCACTGTTACCGTAGTGGCTACTGCCGATGAAAGGCTTACCGTGAAACTAAAATTGGTGGTTCCTGAATTGCCCTCGGCAAGGGTTACGTCACCAATGGTGATATTGGCCTCGTCATCATTTACGATGGTCCCTGCACCGGTGCTGTTTCCAAGTGTTATGCTGCGGCCGTTGGTAACCAGGCCGCTTAATACTGCTGTGAAGGTTTCATCGTCTTCAATCTTCGTATCGCCATTAACCAATACATCAAAGGTTTTTGTGAGCTCGCCTGCGGCAAAAGTAAGCGCTCCGCTGGTGGCTGTATAGTCAAGATCAGCCGTGGTGGCGGATCCGTTGGCTGTGGCATAATTTACAGTAACCGCTGCATCTGAAGCTGCACTCAAAGTTACTGTAAAGGTATACGTTGTGGTGCTACTGTTGCCTTCATTGTGGCTAACGCTATTGATACTTACAGTGGCTGCATCATCATCGGTAATCGTACCAATGGCCTGCGCATCGTAGGTAACGAGTGCATTGGAAATGGCCGAAAGGTTTACAAAATAGGTTTCGGTAATTTCCAAAATACCATTATTAATAATTGGAACTGTAATGGTATGGCTTTCGCCGGTTGTTCCTGTAAAGTTAAGTGTTCCTGATGCACTGGTGTAATCACCCGGCTGAACAGCGGTATTGTTGGCTGTTGCATAAGCTATGGTAAATCCACCCTGTACATTGCCCGCAAGCAATACGGTAAATGTAGCTGTGCCGTCGGCTTCGCTTACCGATACGTCAGCGATACTCAGACTGGCAGCATCGTTATCGGTAATGGTAACAGTTGCAGCAACAGGTGTTCCAACCGTAATATTCGGGTTACCTGAAGTGATTGCTGAAAGTGTAGCAATTACCGTTTCACTTGACTCAAGAATATTATCATCATTTACAATAACATCAATAGTCGCTGATGTACTGCCGGCAGGTATGATTACCGTTCCCGAAAGGGTATTGTAATCTGAGCCTGCTGTTGCTGTCCCGGAAACGATATAGCTGATTTCGGTATCGGTATCCGAGGCATGAGTCATGGTAACGGTATACTGGCCGTTGTTTGATGGTTCTGATGCGGACGGATCATTGGCCGTAATACTTACAGTAGCGGCATCGTTATCGGTAATGTTTACCGTAGCTTCATCGTTATCTGTATCTATCGATGTATTGGCATCACCCGATGTAATCGCTGTAAGGGTAGCAATCACTGTTTCGGTTGATTCCATAATCAGGTTGTCGATAACCATAACCGGTATCGTTACCGAAGTGCTTCCGGCAGGAATGGTTACCGTGCCGGTAAGTGTGGTATAATCAGATCCAGGGGTAGCTGTTCCCGTTATACTGTAGGTGATAACTGTGGCAACATCTGCTGCCTTGGTCATGCTTACGGTATATTCACCATTGTTATTTGGCTCACCAGCGACAGCATCAGAAGCAGTAATACTAACGGTAGCCACATCGTCATCGCTAATAATAACGGTAGCAATGTATGGCGCCCCGATAGAAATTCCGCTGTTGCCTGATGTAATGGATGAAAGGGTGATGGTTACGGTTTCGTCATCTTCAAGAATATCGTCGTCAATTACAGGTACACTTATGGTTGCACTTGTGCTGCCTGCCGGAATGGTTACCGTACCCGAAAGAGTCGTATAATCGCCTCCTGCTGTGGCATCACCCGAAATGGTGTAACTGATTACCGTATTGGTTGATGAAACTTTACCCATACTTACGGTGAATTCGCCGTTGTTGGAAGGTTCGGCTGCAGCCGGATCACTGGCAACAACAGTAACCGTAGTAAAGTCATTGTCGAGAATGGTACCAAGGCCACTGTTATCGGTAAAGGTAATGTTCCTTCCACCAAAGTTGCCTTCGCTCAAATCAACGGTATAGGTTTCGGTTGGCTCAACCACATCATCACCATTTACAATAATTGTAATGGTATGGGTTTCGCCAGTAGCTCCACTGAAAGTAAGGATACCGGTTGAAGCATCGTAATCGCTTGTTGAAACAGCTGTGCCATTTGTTGTGGTAAAAGCCACGGTAAACGGACCATCTGTGTTACGGCCGCTCTGAGTCACAATAAATACATATTCTGAAGTGGCTCCGGCATCGGGTTCTGCGTTGGTAACATTGTTAATAGAAAGCGTAGCTGCATCGTTATCCTCGATATACGAAGTGGCTGTTGTTGTAGCCCCTCCGCCGCTGAGAATTACATTCTGACTGTTGGCCTGCAGGTTGCTCAGCGTGCCGGTCAGTGTTTCGGTAGGTTCAACAATGAGGTCTTCAAGTATGGTAACGGGCACGGTTTGTGAAAGCGATGCGCCGTTTCCAAAGTTGAGGGTAGTTGAGAATGCTGAGTAATCTGAACCTGTAAGTGCGGTTCCGTTTGAAGTAGCAAAATCAACCGTAATGGCATTCTGTATTACCTTATCAGATGTAACCGTAAATGAGCCTGTTCCGTCTACTTCGTTTACTGTAAAGCCCGTAATGGTAAGGGTTGCCTGGTCGTTGTCGTTGATGGTGCCGGTAGCGGTTGGTGTTGCTCCAATAACAATTTGCTGTCCATTGGCATTTACCAGAGCGATGGTACCGGTAAAGTCTTCCGTTGGCTCAGTAACCAAATCACCGATAACATTTACTGGTATGTTTACTGACATGGTATTGGGCAGAATGGTGTACTCAACAGTTGTTTGCTGGGTAATATCACTTCCGTGCAGCGCAGTTCCCTGGGTAGTGGTGAAAGAGATAATCACCGGCTCCTGTGCCACATAATCCAGCGAAGCTACGAAATTGTGCAGAACGTTGCCATCGGCTTCAGTTACAGTGAAGCCGGCCAGGTTGATTGTATTGGAGAGGTCGTCATCCGTAATGGTTCCCAAACCTTCATCATCAGTAAAGCTTGCAGTACCTGTAGTTGAAATGCTGCTGAGGGTAACGGTATAATACTCTGAGGTTGGTTCAGCAATGCTGTTGTTAATAATCGGTACCGTAATGGTTTGGACTGCTCCGCTCATTGTACCTGCAGCAAATGTTAGCATGCCACTGGTGAGTGTATAATCCGAAGGCTGGTTTGCCGGTGTGGTGTAACCCACGGCACCATCACTGGTGGTAAAGCTCATCGTCAAAGCATCCTGAAGGTTGTCGCCGGCCATAGTTACCGTAAATGTGGCATAGCCCGGTGTATTTTCGGCAACCGTTACATCATCAATTGAGAAGGTAACCGCATCGTTGTCTATAATTGTTCCAACAGCAGTACCATCGTCGATGGTAACCAAACCACCTGTTATGTTGCTCAGGGTTACGGTATAGGTTTCGGTTGGTTCGGTGTAGGTGTCGTTGGTAATGTCAACTGTAAAGGTACGGGTGGTACCGGTGATTGATCCTGCACTGAAAGTTAGGGTATTGGTTGCTGTAGTGTAATCGCTTCCGGCCAAGGCTGAGGCTGTCGGGCTATTATCGCTGGTGGCATAATCTACACTAAAGGCATCCTGAATATTACCGGTAAGGGTAACGGTAAAGGTAGCCGTGCCTGCATCTTCATTAACCGTAACATCGTCAATGGAAATACTGGCAGCGTCATTGTCTTCAATAGTACCAGTGGCAGTACCTGTAAGAGCCCCAACGGTTGCCTGCTGACCATTATCTTCTGTTAATGTAATCGTTCCTGTGAATGCCTCTGTCGGCTCAAGAATGTTATCTCCAAGGATATCTACTGGTATATCAGTAAATAAGGTGCCGGCCAGAATGGTCACACTTATGGCTGTACGGGCAGTATAATCGCTGCCATCAAGGGCTGTTCCATCAGCAGTTGAGAACTCAAGTACGATGTCATACTGAGCGGTGGTATTCATACTTGCCCTGAAATTGCGTACCTGTGTTGATTCGGTTTCAGTAACAGTAAAGCCAGCCAGGTCAATGGTAATTACATCATTGTCAAGTATGGTAGAGTTAGCAGTTCCCGTGTTGATAGTAATCTGCTGACCATTTACATTGGTTATCGCAATGTTTCCGGTTAAGGTTTCGGTAGGTTCGGCAATCAGATCGCCCAACACACTTACGGGAACATTCACGGTGGTGGAACCACCGGTAAGGGTAACTACTGTGCCTGTTTGTGCTGTGTAATCGCTGCCGGCAGTGGCTGTTACATCGGCTGTGCCAAAACTCAGCACCACATTTTCCTGCGCTTCTGCAGTCATGGTGACCACAAAGTTGGCGGTTTGGGTTCCGTTGGTTTCAGTTACCGTAAATCCGCTGATGGCAAGTGTTGCCTGATCGTCATCGAGAATGGTACCAATGCCCCGATTGTCAGATATTATTGCATTTCCGGTGGTTACGATACCACTCAGATTTACATAGAACGTTTCGGTGGGCTCGCAAATAGCATCACTGGTAATATCGATGGTAATGGTTTGCGTTGAACCGTTAGTTGAACCGGCTGCAAAAGTTACGGTGCCTGTTTTACTGGTGTAGTCGCTCGTTGAAAGAGCCGTATTGTTGGCCGTGGCATAGTTCACCGTCAACTGATCCTGCGTGTTTCCGGTCAGCGTTACCGTAAAGGTAGCAGTGCCATCTGATTCATTCACCGTTACATCGTTGATGGCCAGGCTGGCATTGTCGTTGTCAGTAATGGTTCCTGTAGCTGTAGGTATATCGATGGTAACGCTCTGTCCACCTGCATTCAGGTTGCTGATGGTTCCTACTAGTTCCTCAGTTGGTTCATCGTAAATATCGTCAAGGATTGGTATAGAAATGGTCTGAACTAAAGCATTAGCCCCTCCAAAGGTCAGGGTAGAGGCAACAGTAGTATAGTCACTTCCTGCCAAAGCAGTATTGTTGCTGGTGGCAAAGTCAACTGTAAACGGGGTTTGAACATCCCCGCTAAGGGTAACGGTAAAGTTAGCCGTTCCCGCACTTTCGTTCACTGTAAAGCCGGAGACTGCCAAAGTAGCGACATCATCGTTGAGAATGGTACCAACGCCCTGATCATCACTGAAATCAATGAATGCAGCAGGTGCACTAACCGGAACAATGTTGCTTAGATTAACGAGGAATGTTTCGTCCAGCTCAACCACCTCATCACCATTGATGGTGATGCCAATAGTTTGGGTTTCTCCTCCATTTCCAGCAAAGGTAACGATACCATTGCGCGAAATATAATCGTTATTGGCGGTGGTGGCCGTTTGATCCGCAGTTGCATAGCTTAATGAAAGTCCATCTTCCACGGCCATATTTAACGTTACCGTGAAGTTAAGTGTTTTGGTACCTGAATTTCCTTCAGTTATAGAAACATCATTAATGGCAAGCCTTGCATTATCATCATTGGTAATGGTTCCCGTACCTGTTTTTCCACTTGCAGGTATGGTAATATTTCTGCCAGATGCGCTTACAGAATTCAGCACCACACTAAAGGTCTCATCTCGCTCAACCATCTGATCCCCATTAACTGTAATGGTAATGGTTTGCGTTTCGCCAATTGCCCCGGTAGTGAAATTTATACTTCCTCCGGTCCCACCAAAATCGGTAGGCGATTTGGCGGTGCCATTCATAGTATAAAATGAAACACTATAGCCCCCAACAACTTCAGCTCCTGCATGGGTAACCGTAAATACAAAATTGGTAGTTCCACTATTCGTTTCTAATTGTGCAACACTGTTTATGGAAAGGGTGGCTGCATCGTTGTCGGCATTGTTAACAGTTACATCGGCCGGATCTAACGGATCATAATTGGGATCGGTGGTTGCCGTTGTGTTGACTGTATTCACAATGGTAAAGGCTATAGTGCCATCAACCACAGGATCATCAACTCCGGTAACGGTAACAATCTGCGGAATATTCCAGTTGGCAGCTGTAAAATGAAGCTGCGATTTGTCAACTGTTCCTTCGGTAAGGTCGTTGCTGGCAATGTCAACATAAACATCATAATCAACCAGATCGGTAGCGGGCTTGCTGGTAAGTACTACACTAAATGTTGCACTGGTAACATTCTCACTTACGGTAAGCGATGTTGGCGTAACCGTAATCCCTGCTACATCGTTGTCAAGGTTGTTCATGGTTACATCATCAACGGGCAATCCGCTATATTTTGGATCAGTAGAAGATGTTGTACTTGTATTAATATGATACTCAACAGTTCCGTCAACAATCAACTCATCGGCACCAGTAACAGTAACCGTTTGTGGGGTATTCCAGTTAAGCGGGGTAAAAGTCAGCGTTTGGGTAACAGGATTTGTTACATCGCCTTCGGTAAGGTCATCACTCGAAAGGGTAATGGTAACATCCTGTGTTGGTTCAGTATCCAAAACAACCGTAAAAGTACCGGTATCGCCACCTTCAGAAGTCTGGGTGTCTATCGGGTTAACGGTCACACCGGCTACATCGTTGTCGATATTGGTAGCAGCCACATCATCGGGATTTACATTGTAATATCCTGAGAGTTCATCGGTGTTGTCTTGATCAATTGTCAAAACGATCGTATATGGAATATCATCGTCATCTACAAACTCGTCCTGTCCAAACACATAAATGGTTTGAGCAACATTCCAGTTGGTTTCGTTGAAACAGATTTGCGTAGTTTCAACTGCTCCTGCCCTGTTGTTGACCGTATTTACTTTACCTTCGGTAATATCATTGCTCTCAACATCAATACAAACATTGCCGGTTGGAGCAGTGGGTAAAACAACGGTAAATGTATCCGGACCCAGATTCTGATCTTCATAGGTTTCAACAGGACCACCGCTTACGATAACAGCACCGGTAGGCAATGCATTGATGGTAATGGTAAACGTACATGTGCTTGAATTACCGGCTGCATCGTAAGCCGTGTAGGTTACGGTAGTGGTTCCTACATTGAAAGTGCCACTTACTAAATCATTGATTCCTGATCCCTGAGCCGCAGCAATTGTGGCCCCAGATAGTTCATAAGTTAGCATGGTTACAGCGCAATTGTCTGCACGATCAGGAACCGAAATTCCGGCAACACCCGCACTCAAATCTCCAGCTGTAGTAACACTTTGCGTAATATTTCCCGGACAGGTTACGGTTGGATCAATTATGTCATTTACTTCAACATCAAATTCAGTGACTCTTGTGTTGCCATGGTTATCCGTAGCAGTCCAGCTAACATGTGTAGTACCTGTATTGAATACAACATTATCAAGTGTTGAACCAGTTCCCTCGGTTGCACCAGTCAATACATATGTTTTGGAATTTACCGTTCCACAATTATCAGTTGGATCCCAACCGGAAGAGTGCACATAAGTACAATTCAACGTTGTTGTAACAGTTTGATTCGGGAATGGAATTGGATCCAGAGTTGGTCCTTCGGTATCTTCCACGGTAATTGTAGAATAGCATGTTGTCGAATTTCCGGCAGCATCGGTTACTTGCAAATAAGCTGTTGGTGTCCCTATTTCTGAACAATCATAGATTACTGAAGGCGCCCAGGTTCCGTCCACTCCGGTTTTCGAAATTTCAAACAATACAATACCACAATTATCATTGGAAGCATTGTCAATATTGGCAGGAACTACAACAGCCTGGCCGTTTCGCTGCAGGGCTGCGGTGTAAGTCTGGCACAAAGCAACAGGATCTTCATCGTCGGTAACCGTTACTGTGAAGACACACGTCTGGCTGTTGCCCGACGCATCGGTTGCCGTCCACGTAACTGTGGTGGTTCCTTTTGCAAATACCTGACCATTTAAGGTAGTATTTGGTGCTGTTAATGTTGAAGGTGTCGAAACGGTATAGGTTTTTGAAGCTACAGCGCAATTGTCAGTAGCTGTCGGGTTCCATAAGTCATCTGAATGGGTATAGGTACAAACACCGGCATCGGCTGTGTGTGTTTGATTGCCGGGGCAGGTAGCACCAAACGAAGGGGCAATAATATCCTGAACGGTAACCGTGGCATCGCAGGTTGATGTATTGCCATTGTTATCGGTAACGGTTAAGGTCACCGTATTGGGGCCAATATTAGCACATGTAAAGGCTGAAGGATTAACAGCCAGATTCTGAATGCCGCAAGCATCGCTCGAACCATTGTCAACCTGTGAAGCATCAATGCTAACATTGCCTGTTGCATCAAGCTGAACGGTGATATTACGGCAAATTGCTGTCGGATCGACATTATCTTCTACTGTTACTGTAGCAGTACAATCATCTGTATTTCCTGCTGCATCGGTAACGGTAAGCGTTACAGTATTTGCACCAATATTAGAACAGTTAAAGGTATTGGGTATAACAGAGCGACTGATTATGCTGCAATTGTCGCTTGAACCATTGTCCACATCCAATCCAACAATGCTTGCATTACCAGATGCATCCAATTGAACGGTAATATTTTTACAAGCGGCCACAGGATCAATCAAATCCTGAACAGTAACAGTAGCCTCACACGTTGCAGTATTTCCACTACCATCAGTTACGGTTAAAGTAACCGCATTTGTTCCTAAATCTGTACAATTAAAAGCGGTCTGATTCAATGCCAGACTTACACTTCCACAATTATCTGTTGATCCGTTATCAACGGCCGCTGCTGTGGTGCTGGCATTGCCCGAACCATCCAGCTGGATGGTTACATTCTGGCAAACCGCAGTCGGATTCTGGTGATCTTCAACGGTAACTGTAAACGAACAGTTTCCGGCATTGCCTGCTCCATCGATGGCAGTCCAGGTAACAGTAGTTACACCTTTGTTGAAGGTAACACCATCAAGACTGATATTGGCAGGGTTTGATACAACCTCAGTTGCACCCGACAGGGCATAGGTCAGGCTGGCAATCGTCGTACATCCATCCGTTGCACTGGCATCCCAGCCGTTTCCGGAGTGAGTGTAGGTACATAAATTATTGTCGGTGCTTACTGTTTGGTTTCCAACTGCACAGGTCACTGCCGGGCTAACAGCATCAACCACTGTAACAGTTGAGGTACAACTTGAAGTATTGCCGTAATCGTCAGTTACAGTCAGGGTTACGGTATTGGAGCCAATATCGGCACAGGTAAAATTGCTGATATCAATATCAAGCGTTAACGAGGCATCGCAGTTATCGGATGAGCCATTGTCAACATCGGCTGCAACAATGCTTGCATTGCCGGTGGCATCGAGGTTTACAGTGATATCCTGACAACGGGCCACAGGTGGCAGATTGTCCACCACAGTGATGGTGGTGGTACATTCGTCCCATTGTTCGCCCGGGTCGGTTACTCTTACGATGACGGAATTGCCGCCAATATCGGCACAATTGAATGTATTGGGAGTAACAGTGGTGGTAAGGGTGGTGGCACAGTTATCTGCTGAGCCTGCTGAAAGCGCATCCAGATTAGCCTGAGTTAAACTCCAGTTACCTGTGGCATCCAGTGCTATTGTAATCGGGTTACAAACTGCACTGGGCGGTGTATTGTCAACCACAGTGACCGTTGCATCACATGTGGAAGTATTGCCATTATTATCGGTTACAGTAAGGGTAACCGTATTGGTTCCGACATCGTTACAATCAAATAGCGTTTGGTTGGCTGAATAACCAGCAATGCCGCAGGCATCACTGGAACCACCGTTCAAACTGGCCGGATTAAGTACACCCTGACCCAAAGCATCAAGGGTAACGGTTGCACCTACACAAACTGCAGTAGGCGGTGTTATATCATGAACAGTAACTTCAGCATCACAAGTGGCAGTGTTTCCGCTGCCATCGGTTACAGTGAGGGTTACAGTATTGGTTCCCACATCACCACATTCAAAACTATCGGGGGTAACCGAAAGGGTTACAGGGCCACTTGGGTCGGATGAGCCGGCACCAATGGCATTGATATTTGCCTGGGTTAAAGTATAACTTCCGGTGGCATCCAGATCAACATCAATATTGTTGCAAACAGCCGTTGGCGGATCATCATCGGTAACAATTACCTGATAGCTTCCGGTGGTAGGTCCATTGCCGTGAATATCAGTGGCACTCCATACGATTGTGTGAGTACCTATTGCAAATTGAACCCCTATAATAGATGTAGCTTCATCAATACCAACCGGGTCTCCACCATCAATAGAATAGGTTACAACATCTACCTCGCAATTGTCAGTAACAACAGGATTCCAGGCAGCATCTGTTGTAATGTTTGATGTATAATAATTCTCACCATCATCGGTGCTGCGGGTTTGCGTTCCCACGGTAACCACTGTAGGTGGTTCCGGATCAGTAATGGTAAACACTGTCTGGCAAATAATACTTGAATTGCCACTTAAATCATACAATCTCCAAACAACCGTGTGAATACCTACAGGGATTTGTTGCCCGACAAGTGTGGTGTTCAAATCTGTACCAACCTCATCAGCGCCATCTATTGAATAGGTGAGTTTCAGCAATCCTTGATTGTCAGAAAAACCATAAGGATCATATTCTGAACCTGGCACCAGATAATAACATTCACCGGCTTCTGAATTTTTAGCCACAGTAGCATCCGGACAGTTTGCAATTACAGGCGGTTCAGCATCGGTTACTATAACTTCAATGGTACAAGTTACTGTATTTTCACTACCATCAGTTGCTGTCCAGGTTACGGTATGGTTACCCACCGGAAAATGTGCACCTGCAAGCGTTGCAGTGTTGTTAAAAGAATTGGTAAGGGTAACCGAGCAATTATCGTTATATGCGGTGGGGTCAAATTCAGTGCCAACAGCCATATAGTCTGGCTCTCCCTCATCAGTGTTTTTATTGAATGGACTTCCCGATGCACAGGTGATGGTTGGCGGAATTTCATCAACCACAGTAATATTAAACGTATACTCAAAAACATTACCCGATTCGTCAGCAGTTGAATAAGTTACTTCTGTAACTCCCAGCGGAAATTCATAACCGGGAACAGCATAATCCGGGGTAACTGTAAAAGTAAGCTCACCGCTCACATTATCTATAATTACTGGCGGGGTATAATTTACAACAGCACTGCAGCCGGCAGTAACAGGAACAATTGTATTCTGAGGTTCAGTAAGCACCCGTGGCGGCTCTGTATCAATAACATAGCAATAGAACACCTCCTGACTCTGATTACCATTGTCGTCTTCGGCAAACCAGGTAATGGTATTTTCACCCATATGTAATTGAATACCGTCTAATGACTCAATATTGAGTTCGTTCACCAGCTTGATAACAATACCGCAGTTGTCGATGGCAACAACATCGTCAAATTCATTTCCCTGAATTGTATAATAATTCTGGTGTAAATCTGTGCTTCGAATCTGGTTACCAGGCACCGTGATTACCGGTGCTTCATGATCTTCAATCGTCAAAGTAAAAGTACAGGTAGCTGTACCTCCACTGGCATCGGTGGCTGTCCAGGTAATGGGTATGATGCCGGTTTCATCACCATTATCACTACCACGTGGTATGGCTATACCCGAAAGTGTGCCGGTACCGGAAATCAGGGAGCTGGTTTCGGGATCGGTAAAACTCCATGTGATGGTTGGAGTAGAACAATTATCAGTAAACGCTGTTGGATCGAACTCGTTTCCTAAGGCCAGATATGCGCAGGTTCCTGCATTGGTGTTACGGATTTGATTGGCTACACAGGTAATGGAAGGTGGGGTGTCAGTAACTACTACATTAAATATACAGGTTGAGGTATTGCCTGCATTATCGGTAGCAGTATAGGTAACCACTGTTGTTCCCACATCAAAAAGATCTCCTGAATTATGGTCAGATGTAAAACTCAGCACACCTGAACAGGCATCAGTTGCCACCAGCGGCGGCCATGATACACGGGCATTACAATTCTCACCAGTTGCTATTGCAGTTTGAGGTACTGTCGGACAGGGGTTAATTACCGGTCCTTCGTTGTCTACTACAGTTACTACCTGAGTATGAACACTGGAGTTACCACTCTCGTCGGTAAATGTCCAGCGCACATTGTTGGTGCCAATATTAAATGGCATTACCTGAGCAAGGTCGTTGGTAATTACAATAGATCCGGATAAAGTACAATTGTCGGTAGCTGTTGGAGCATCTGGTATTTGTGTTGAAATACAGGTTCCCGGGTCAATATTAAAGGTCACATCCAGAAATGGAGTATCCATTACCGGTGCCTCTACATCATCCACTGTTACATTATAACTGCAGGTTGAGGTGTATTCTGTACCCCCAATGGTTTGAGCGGCAGTCCAGATAACTGCATTTATTCCTTTGGAGAAAACAGCACCATTCAGGGTAGTTGAAGATGGTGCATATGGCCGGGCATTTTCATCGGTTGTCTGAATATTATGCGTCAGTGTACGGCCTGCAATAATTGAAATATTCTGCCAGGTGGGATCCGCCGCTGTATTGATAATAGTATAATCGCAAGTTCCACTATTTGTATTGTAAGAAACATCTTCAGGGCAATCCAATATTGGTTCAAATGAATCAACAACAGTAACATTAACAGTACATGTAGCCGTGTTGGGCGTAGGTTGGTTGCCGTCGAGGGCTGTCCAGATTATGGCATGATCTCCAATACTTAAATGAGTACCATTCAGGTTTCCGGTTCCGGTAAGGTTATTGGTGTAGGAAACCACTTCGCAGTTGTCGCTAACGGAAGGCTTAAATTCGTTGCCGATTATAGCATAATAGTTGACTTCGTCGTTGGTGAATTCGCGGTAATAAGTTGTAGCCGGACAATCAATAACCGGAGCTATATTATCACTTACAGTTATCGTTTGATTATGCGTTACGTAGTTGCCGTTCTGGTCGTGTACGGTCCAATAAACGGTGGTAACTCCTATGGGGAATGTATTTCCCGAAGGGTAACGGCTTACTGAGATGGATGCTGTTTCCGTACAGTTATCACTAACTGTAGGTGTGCCAACAACAACAGTAGCGGTGCAACTTCCAGCTCCCACAGTGGTGGTAATATCATCAGGGAAGGTTACTGTTGGATCCTGGTTATCATCAATGACAACCACAAATTCACAACAAATATTGGTGTTGGTGCCGTCTGTTGCCGTCCAAACAATACTGGTTGCGACATCACCCGGAAAAACAGCACCGGCAAGGGTGGTTGAACTGGGAGCATAAGGCAATGAGCCCGAATTTGAAGTCTGAATATTATGTGTCAAAGTTACTGCCGGTGTTGATTGAGTTGAACTTACATCAAACTCAGCACCCTGAACGGTATAGGAACATACATTCAGGTCAGTATTTCTGTATTGATTTCCACGGCAGGTTACAGGTGGCGGGTCGTCGGTGTTTATGTCAAGTATTATGGTACAGCTGGTAGAGTTGCTGGCAGCATCTGTCACAGTCCAGGTAACTGAAGTGGTATTCACATCAATTTTAGCTCCAGCCAATGTACTGGCTGATGGTGCATAGGGCAATGTACCGGGGTTGGATGTCTGAATGTTATGTGTCATGGTAACCGGACCTGAGCAATCCCAAACTCCGTAAGGATTAAACTCATGGTCATACACTGTATAATAATTCTGCCCGTCATCTACCTGACGGCAAATAGAACCAGGACAACTTATTGAAGGAGCATCATCATCGGTAACAGTAACGGTTTGCGTATCTGACGCTATATTACCATACTGATCTTCGGCATACCATGTAACGGTAGTTGTTCCGATTGGGAAACCCCAGTAATTGGTATATCCGTCTGTATTGTTCCATACTGTAATAGTTCCGCCGCAATTGTCGCTGGTAACCGGTGTTCCAAGATTAACCGGATTGGCATAACAACCACTGTTGGTGGTTGTAGTAATATCGGCAGGTGCAGTAATAGACGGAGCCTGATTGTCTTCTACATAAATATATTGCGTACATGTATTGCTATATAAAGTGCCATTGATGGTTTGCGAAGCTGTCCATGTAACCAGCGTGTTTCCGAGCGGGAAAATAGCGCCGTTCAACGAAGTAGCACTTGGTGCGTAAGGTGTTGCACCAGGGTTGGATATTTGAATATTATGTGTAAGCGTAGCCGCAGGAGAACTAGAAGTTGCATCATTCGAAGTACCCGAAATAGTATATGTACATGCACTACCGGCATTAACGTTGATATCTCCGGCACAACTAACAGGAGGGAATAATTCGGTCACTACAATTACATCAAAACTACATATTGAGTCATTACCGGCTGCATCAACAGCAGTCCAGGTAATAGAATGTGTTCCCGGAGCAAGCTGAACTCCATTCAGATTTTCGCCAGCATTATAACTGTTGGTGTATGACAGTATTCCGCAATTATCCGTAGCAGCAGGTTTAAACTCATTGATACCAACAGTGTAATAGTTTTGCCCTTCATCTACTACCCTTACATAATCGTTAACAGGACAGGTAATTACCGGATCAACATTATCAGTTACGGTAATATCAATGGTTTTTGTCGTTGTGTTGTTGTAAAAATCCTTCACGGTCCATGTTACTGTAGTGGTTCCGGTAGGGAACTGGGCATAGGCCAATGAGCGGTAATGGTTGTAATCGTTGGTAATATTGTAATTGGCTGATGTGCAATTATCCGTTATACCTTGCGGGTCAAATTCAGTACCCACTGTTGTATATAAACAATTACTGATAGAAGTATTGCGTGAAGCAGAAGCCGGCAGCGTAAAATCAGGTGCTGTTATATCAAGCACATTAACCTCAAACTGCATGGTAGTGGCATTTCCCGAAGCATCGGTGGCAGTCCAGACTACCACAGTGATACCAACCTGAAATTCGAAATCAGCAAGACTACTACCCCCATTTTGGTTGTTTATCAAGGTCGGAGACGGACAATTGTCGTTCGCTACAGGGTCAAATTCTGATCCCACTGCAGTATAAAAACAATCGCCGGCCGAAGCATTCCTGCTTTGATTGCTAATCTGTGTAATCGTAGGAAATACTGTGTCGCGGATGGTAACCGTAAACGTACAGCTGGTAGAATTTCCGGCCATATCAACAATAGTCCAAATAACGGTATGGGCTCCGGCTGATAAGGTAATTCCGGCCATGGTAGTTACACCCGGATAAGTGGTGCCATCAATGGTAAATGAAATTGTCAGATCGGCAGCATCATCGCAATTATCAATCAAATTAGTCGGGTCAAATTCAGTTCCACTGATAACATAATTACAACTTCCGTTGGGAGCTACCCGTATTTCATTGCCATAACAGGTAAACTGCGGAGGTTGATTATCGGTAACCGAAATCGTGAAAGGTGTCGCCACTACAATGTTATTCTGCAGATCGCTCAGAGTCCATGTAACAACATATGGATAAGTAGCATCCTTGGCAAATCGCAAACTGGCAAGAGAGCCAGACCCTACATCTGCTGTTACACCTGATTGTGTTGTTACCGAAGCCCCGGCCGGAGCACCGTTTTTAGTAATAATATAAGTCGGAGCAAGGGTCCCGCAGTTATCGGCAATATTGCGTAAATCAAATTCAACTCCGGGAACAGTAAAATAACATTTGCCCGGATCAGTATAACGGGTATAAGCGTAGCTATCAGCTGGATCTCCGGTAGGCTGTGTAAAAGTAGGATTTATATGATCGTGCACATCCACCACTATCGTACAACTGGTTGTATTGTTTGCTGCATCCGTAACAGTCCATACTATGTTATTAATCCCGCCGGGTAATTGTTTTCCGGCCAATGTATTTGTTCCGTCAAAAGAGTTGATCAATGTTACAGTGCATCCCCCATCATCCACTGTGGGATTAAATTCAGTTCCTGATACCGTATAATAACAGGCCGCAGTAATATCTCTGACAAAAGGACTACCTGCCGGACAGGTAAGCACAGGAGGCGTATCATCAACAACAATTACATTAAAGCTCATAAGAGTAGTATTCAATGCAGCATCTTTTGCAGTATAACGAATGAGTGTGGTTCCGACAGGAAAAGTGCTTCCGCTAGGTAAACCAATAGTTTGACCAAACACAGTCACACCGCAATTATCGCTGGCCGTTGGCTCAGTCCAGGATACCTCAGCAGAGCATCCGGTTGATATATTTACTGTAATATCGCTTATAGGGGTAATCGAAGGTGCATCATCATCTGCAACTGTAACCCTGAATGTACTGGTTGCAGTGTTGGTACCATCACTGGCTGTCCAGGTAATGGTATTGATGCCTGTAGGAAGCACAATACCAGCAAGTGTGCTGGCCGTTACCGCTGCATTACTGTTAATCTTATAAGTAATTATCAGATTACCCGAACCGCAGTTATCCGTAATAGAAGTAGGATCAAATTCTGTTCCCTGTATAGTATAGCTACAGTTACCCAGATTTGTTCCCCTGTTTTGATTTCCAATACTGGCAATGGTCGGAGCCTGATTATCGATAACAGTTTTAGTGAAAGTAACCGGTGTGGCGGTTGTATTGCCTGCTGCATCAGAAGCTGTCCAGGTAATGATATTGGCACCTTTAGCTAATTGTTTGCCAGCCAGCGAACCATTACCACTGAGCGTAGTAGCTCCGGTAACTTCGTAATGCAGGGTTACACCTGAACAGTTATCTGTTACAGTCGGATCGTATTCTGTACCGTTCACTACATAGTAACAAACTCCAGAACTGGCATTCACATTTCCGGTAACTGTGGTAGCTGTTGGAGCAATAACAGGGGCGGTATTATCAACTACTGTTATCGTTGCATTACATGTACTCTGGTTGCCCGAAGCATCCTTCACAGTAAAAACCACTGTATTGTCGCCAAGGTTCGAACAGTTGAAACTCGTTTTGCTCAGGGTAAGAATCAGACTGCCCGAAGCGGTGCAATTATCCGAAGAACCATTATTTACCTGAGAAGTCGTTAAAGTGGCCTGTCCTGAAGCATTCAGAGTAAGCGTTACGGGCTGGCAAGCGGCCACCGGAGGTGTATTGTCAGAAACCGTCACATTAAATGAACATGGATTACTTACATTATTTGACTCATCTTTTACTGTATAGGTAACTGTAGTAGTTCCAACCGGAAATGTAAAAGGAGGGGTGTGCGATTTTGTCCATACCAGATTTCCTTGCGTTGTACAGTTATCGGTAGCCGTAGGCTCTGTCCAGGTTACTTCCTTATTGCAAGTAGTAGCTCCCGGTCCGGTTCCCACTGATATATTTGACGGACATCCGCTGATCACCGGTTTCACAAGGTCGTTTACTGTAACGGTAAATGTACAGGTTGATGTATTGCCGGCTGCATCGGAAGCTGTATAGGTAACCGTGGTTGTTCCGGTGCTGAATGTAGTACCGGGCGTATGCGATTTTATCCAGGAAATGTTGTTCGACGCAGTACAGTTATCAGTTGCCGTGGGCTCTGTCCATGATACAACAGCTGTACAGCTTCCTGCTCCTGCAGTTCGGGTAATGTTAGCAGGGCAGCCACTGATTACCGGTGCCTGGGTATCATTTACAGTAACCGTGAATGAACACTGGGCTGTATGATTTGCGGCATCCCTAACGGTAACTGTTACCAGGGTAGCCCCTACATTGAAAGTTCTGGTGCCAATCTGCCCGCTGCCACTAAGGATGGTCGCTCCGCTGGTGGTCCATAAAATGGAACTTCCGCTGCAATTATCACCAAAGGTAATGGCAGGCACATTTACACTGGCCGAACACTGATTCGACGTATTTGAAGCAGTGATATCCGACGGACAGGTAATTGTCGGGTTTTCATCATCGGTCACTGTTACCGTAAAACTACACTGTGCTGTATTCGACGAAGCGTCGGTTACAGTTATGGTAACATTAGTTACTCCCACATTGAAAGTCTGCGCACCCGGCTGACCGTTTCCACTCAAATCAGTAGCCCCATTGGCAATCCATGCGATGGAACTTCCTGCACAGTTGTCAGTAAAAGTAATTGATGGTATGGTTACGCTGGCCGAGCAAATTCCGCTGGTGCTTGAGGCTGTCAGGTTGGCCGGACAGGTAATGGTGGGCAATTCAGTATCGTTTACCGTTACTGTGAATGAACAGCTGGCGGTGAGCGAAGCTCCGTCGGTTACCGTAAGGGTTACGGTGGTTACTCCGATATTGAAGGTTTGTGCACCGGGTTGACCATTACTGCTTATTTCGGTAGCTCCTGTTGTGCTCCAGGCCAAAGAAGGACTACTGCAGTTGTCGCCAAAGGTGATGGCAGGAATGACTACCGACGCTGTACAGGCTGATGCGTCGGTTGATTGTGTAATATCCGACGGGCAGGTTACTGTTGGTGCATCGTCGTCGGTTACGGTAACAGTAAAACTGCACGAGACGGTATTGGGTGTTGAAGCGCCGTCAGAAACGAGCACGTTTACTGTGGTAACTCCGGTATTAAAAACTGCACCGTTCAGTGTGGTATTTATTGTTCCTTCGGTTGCTCCTGAAAGTGTATATACTATAGAACCAACTGTACAGTTGTCGGTTGCGGTTACATTCCATGCTGTTCCGCTGTGGGTGTAGGAGCAGTTTCCGCTGTTGGTGGTGGCGGTTTGGTTTTCCGGACAAAAAGTGATGGAAGGATTCTGAGTATCAGATATTGAAACGTTAAAACTGCAGGTGGCAGTATTTCCTGCCCCGTCGGTAACCGTCCAGGTAACAGTGGTGGTTCCGGGCTGGAATACAACCCCATTCAGATTGGTTCCGGATGCAGGATTTGCTCCATTGTTTGCTGAATATGTAAGAGAGCCTACTGTACAGTTATCTGTTCCAACTGCATTCCACGTCGTTCCCGAATGAACATAGGTACATCCGGCACCGGCCGGTACCGTTTGATTTTCAACACAGGTAATTTGTGGGTTAATATTATCAATTAGGGTGACATTAAAATTACAGGAATTTGAATTTCCTGCGGCATCTGTTGCAGTAATGGTTATCTGTTGAAACGTGTTGTGCCCCGATATAAGTGTTCCTATAGCCGGGCTTTGTGTGAGAACGATTGATCCGGTAGCCGTACAATTATCACTGGCAATAACCAGACTTCTATAATCAGGCAGCGCTGCAGAACATCCTGTAGCCGGGCCTGGATTAATAGTTTGGTTTCCCGGGCATGAAATTACAGGCGGGGTGGATTCAAGATTTACATTAAGGCTTTGGGTGGAAGTACATCCTTGAGTACTTATGGCCCTTACCGTAAAAGCGGTATTATTAGTTATTGAAGTTACATAAGGCATATCGCCTATTTTTGAGGTATTCCCCTGGTTCCATAGTTCAAAGGTATTTCCATTGGTGGCTGTGGCCGACACCGTAAAGTCTACACCCGGGCAAACAGGCGAAGCAGGATTGGTCGTTACCACAATATTGGTTGGCAAAGGGTTAACGGTGATTGTAACCGTTGCGGAACTTACCGGCAGTGAAATACTGTAAGAGTCAAGCACACTTACCAGCGAATACGTGGTAGTAACCGTTGGTGAAATTATAATGGGGTCGCCGCCATATTCTGGACTTTCAGGATCGCCCACACTACTGTAGCTATTCACAGTAAAATTACCAACACCATCGGAATAAGTGATGGTATATGGACCTACACTGGCATTAATAATCACCTGCAGTGTGGTGCTCTCACCTGCACAAATGGTGGTTGGGGCATCCTCAACCATGGTGATAAAAGAATCCTGGGCAAAAGCTTTCCCCGAAGTAAATCCGAAAATGAGTAGGATAGCAGTAAATTTTGCCAAACGATTTACTGAAGCCAGGTTGGCCAGGTTTTGCGTTGCTGAGTGTAAAAGTTTGCTCATAACTATTTTTTTTTGCCCTATTTGTAAGCATTGTAACATCGACCTAATGCGATGTTTTGAAAATAAAAAAGCCTGTTTATAAAATCACCATGAATTTACAAACCGGCTTAACCAGGATTTTTTGAAAAGAAAAACAATTGAGTTTACCATGCAATTATCACTGCATCTATGGAACGATGTTAAAATAATGACATTGTAAAAGTTTCTCATATTCAAAAAATATTTTACTATTTCCCCTTCGTGATAACTGGAATTTTCCGTTTGATAAATTTATGGTAGTTGTTGTTAATGTCATTTTTATGAAATTGTAACTTATACACAACATATTGTTAACAACATATAAATCCATTCTTCAGGCATATTCTAAGAAATTCATTGATTACTCAGCCAATAGACATACGCAAAACACTAATTGGCTGTTTATCATGTTTTTACTTCACCAGTGAATGAAATACGCTTGTCCTATGTAAATTATTTATACTATAACAAATTAGTATATTTTATTTCCTTTTTTTGCATTTATTGTATTATTATTATACTTTTATCAAAACACCCCTTAAATATCATAATATCCAACTACTTGATTAGCAAACTTTTGTCAGGTGCAAGAAAGTGAATTATTAAAATTGTTAATAACTATAATACTGTATATATATTATATAGTGCTGTTTATCAAGGTCTTAACAGATTAAAGCCTAAATATCCCTAACCATGATGGACTACCGCTTACTGCTAATGTCCAAAGAATAGGAAGAAAGAAATTAATTTAGAAGGATTCTAAATAGCGGCCATCTATGTACAGAACCAGCGCATGTGCATATATGTACATATTTAAAATACTGATTATTAATCAACTAAAAGAAATGACGGATGAAATTACATTGAAAAACAACGCTACCTACCAATTAGCAAAGTGAGGCTTGGATGTGGTGATTTTTTACTTAGTGTTAACCTATTTTATCAAAACTACATCCAATTCTTCCGTTTAAAGTAGAAAATCATTGCACTGGCGAGCATGATCATGGTAAACATCAACAACCAAAAAGAATTGGCAGCATTCTGGAATGGAAGCCCAACATTCATCCCGTAAAGGCTGGCAATAAAAGTAAGTGGCAGCAAAATGGAAGAAATAAGGGTAAGCACCTTCATAATTTCGTTGGTTCGGTTGGTTTGCAACGAATCGAAAGTTTTTGACAAGCCCTCCACAATTTCCTGGTAATCCTCTGTCATATCCCACATTTTCTGGTAATAGTCAAGGATGTTACCCCAGTAATCTTCCATGTCCTCTGCATAGCCCTCAATTTCGCCTGATTCAAACTTATGGAAAAGACGCAACTGCGGTTTAAATACAGTGTTAACAAGGATAATATTCTTTCGGGTAAGCGAGATGCGCTCAATGGTTTTCTCGGCCTTTTTATTGAACAAATCCCGGTTGATCAGGTCCACTTCCACCCCCATCTTACTTACCAACGAGAGGGATTCAAGCATCAAATGTTCAAGTATTTTATAGAGCAATGCATCGCTGGTGCCCACCTGCCGCACATGGTAATTGTCCTCCGCTTCATTGGCACTGTTGAACAGGCTTTTTACAACCCAATGCGACTTCCCGATGGTGATGATGTAATCTCTGCCCCAGAAAATCTTCACCTCCTTCACCTTCAAAAAGCGGTTCCAACGATCGAAATATGGAAAATGCAGAATCAGGAAATAATAATCATCGTAAATATCAATTTTAGGCCGTTGGTTGGTTCGGCTTCGGCAATCTTCAATGTCGAGGGGGTGAAACTTGAAATTGTCTTTCAAAAACTGCAAATCCTCATCGGCGGGGTCAATGATCTGATGCCACTTAAGATTTCCCAATTGATTGGTTTCAATCATGCGCCCTCCCGCTTTAAAAAGATAATACTAATGTTACATTCCTGAAGAATATTTTTGAGGGTGCAAAAGTACAAAAATGAATGGAGGGGGATGTAAATTATAACGGACAATAATAAAAATATAGCTGTCATCCAAATCAATCCATCAATACTTTCCTGTTTTAAATTTTCAGTTAATTATCCTTAATGGATTGGTTTTATTGGGGTTAATAAAGGTAAAACTGGCGATACCAATCCTTTTAGCCTGATTCAATATATCAATTCGATTAACTCATTGTATCGCATTAAGCTCCTGTCAGCTGGCAGACTGGTTTACGTGGGGAAAAATTTAAAGAGTATATTAACTTTGTACCCTGAATTATTTTAAAACTATGGAAGCAAATAAAAAATCAGCCCGCTATCAGCGCCTGCTCACACAAATTACCGGCCTGCTTGAAAAAAGCCCCGATCAAACTGCCCGCATGTCCACCATTTGTGCGGTATTATCGCACAAAATGGAATACTTTTTCTGGTGCGGATTTTACCGGGTTGATGGCAATCGGCTAATTGTTGGTCCATATCAGGGACCGGTGGCTTGCCAGGTATTGGAAGGCCGTGGAGTTTGCCTGAAGGCCGTGGAACAACGAAAAACCATATTGGTGGATGATGTACACGCGTTCCCCGGTCATATTGCCTGTGATTCGCGTTCCCTCAGCGAAATTGTGGTGCCGGTTTATAATAAACAAGGTGAAATTATAGCTGTTCTGGATGTGGACAGCAGTCAGAAATCCTCATTTGATGACGTGGATGCCCTCTACCTTGAACAAATTGTTTCGCTATTGAAAGACTAGCCGTCAAAACAAACCATCGACTGAGGTGTTAAAATCATATAAAAACTTCCGTACCTTTACCTGCTAAATCACCATTAAAACATAACAAATTATGATGCTTGGTATCATTCTGGTCATCAATCCGAAAAACACTTCCTCAAAAATTGCTGTTTACAAGGATTCTAAAATCTGCTTTTTAAAAACCATCAAATACACCGATGAGCAGCTTACCGCCTGTGGCAGCATTCCGGGACAACTTGAAATGCGCAAAGCAGCCATTTTAAAAGAACTCAGGGAAAATGACATCAATGTCAACAAAATAAGCATTGTAATTGCCAGGGGTGGTTTGATCAAACCCGTAAAATCAGGGGTTTATGAAGTAAATGCCCAAATGCGCGAAGACCTGATGAAAGGCATAATGGGCATGCATGCCACCAACCTTGGCGGGATAATTGCTGCCGACATTGCGGCCATGACCAATGCCCGCGCCCTGATTGCTGATCCGGTGGTAGTGGACGAACTGGATGATGTAGCCCGAATTTCTGGCCATCCATTGTTTGAGCGTAAATCAATTTTCCATGCATTGAACCAGAAAGTGGTTGCCCGCAAATATGCCAAATCCAACAGCCGCAAATATGAAGAATTGCAGTTACTGGTGGTACAGGCAGGCGGAGGCGGCATTTCCGTTGGTGCCCACAAAAACGGACGCGTAGTGGATGTAAACCAGGCTTTTGATGGAGATGGACCTTTCTCCATGGAACGTACCGGCACCTTACCCGCCGGTGATTTGGTAAGATTGTGTTTCAGTGGCAATTACACGCGTGAAGAAATTATGGAAATGATTACTGCAAAAGGTGGGCTTTATGGCTATCTGGGCACCAGTAGCATTTCATCTATAGAAAAACGCATTACCGGGGGTGATGAAAAAGCAGCTTTCATCCTGAACGCCATGGCTTACCAACTGGCCAAGGAGATTGGATCTATGTGCACTGTACTTGATGGAAAGCCCGATGCCATCATTTTATCCGGAGACTTGTTCCACAATAATGATTTTACCCAAAAATTGAGTGCGAAAATTGAAAAAATTGGTTTGGTTTCGGTTTACCCCGATGAAAATGAACTGGATGCTCTTGCCATAAACGCCATGGGTGTAATGAAAGGAGAAATTGATGTAATGGAATATGTTTAATCTGTTGGAAAGCATAAACGACAGTTTTTTTTGTAGTTTTGTAACGTTGGGCCGATGGCCCGGATTATCAAACACTTTCAACTTTGGAAGACCCCGATCTTGACCCTCATTTACAGGTGTTGTCAATAATAATCAACATCTATACCGGAACATTTACACCGGGCATTGCTGCCGGATTGCTCATTATGTTGTTGCTGCTTGCCGCTTCTGCAGCCATCAGCGGTTCCGAAATCGCCTTTTTCTCCCTAAGTCCTGCCCATATCGACGAACTTAAGAATGACCAAAGCAAACAAAGCATGGTCGTCAGGCATTTGCTTGAAAGTCCTAAACGCCTGCTGGCCACCATCCTCATTGCCAATAACTTTGTAAATGTGGGCATTATCCTGCTTTCATCATTCATTATTACAATGCTTTTTAATTTCAGCCAATCTCCCATACTTGGATTTCTGTTTCAAGTGGTTATTATTACGGCACTTATCCTGCTGTTTGGTGAAATCATGCCAAAAATATATGCGACACAATATTCTTTGAAAATGGCCAAACTCATGGCCCTGCCCATGAGTTTTCTGCGAAAGTTGTTTTGGCCGCTGAGTATGCTTTTGGTCAAATCCACCAATCTCATCGATAAACGGATTGCACGAAAGGGCCATGAAATTACCATGGACGACCTGTCAGAAGCCCTTGACATTACTACTTCGGATACGGACACCCCTGAGGAAGAAAAGAAAATACTCAAAGGCATTGTAAAGTTTGGCGATATCGCAGTACGGGAGATCATGCGTGCACGTATAGATGTTACTGCACTGGATGAAAAAACACCTTTCAACCGGATTCTGGATACCATTGTGGAAGCCGGTTACTCGAGGGTGCCTGTTTTTCATGAAAGTTTTGATAATGTTACCGGAATTCTCTACATAAAAGATCTGCTGGCTCACCTGAATAAAACCGGGGACTTCAACTGGCAGCAATTACAAAGGCCTGCGTTTTTTGTGCCTGAAAATAAGCGCATCAGCGATCTGCTGCACGAGTTTCAGTTGAGGAAGATTCACATGGCCATAGTAGTGGATGAATATGGAGGCACTTCCGGGCTGGTTACCATGGAAGATATCCTTGAGGAAATTGTGGGTGAAATAAATGATGAATTTGATAACGAATCAGACAATATTCCTTTCCTGAGGATTGACGACAATAATTTTATTTTTGAAGGGAAAACCCTTTTAAACGATTTTTGCAAAGCCCTTGGTATCCAGGACCGCATCTTCTCGGAAGCCAAAGGGGAATCGGATACCCTTGCCGGATTAATGCTGGAACTGGCGGGTAAAATTCCCGAAAAGAATGAATCCCTGAAATTTGAAAACTTTACCTTTCAAGCTGAAACCGTTGACAAAAGAAGAATTAAAAGAGTGAAAGTTACCCTCGATCACAATAATTAGTAGCGGCAACAGTTTTTTCATGATGAAGATATTTCTCAGATATTTCCTTTTTTTGCCATTGATCGCATTTGTCTGTGTCCTTTTTCTGACCGGATGCGGAGATACCCCCATGCCAAAGCCCCGTGGCTATTTCAGGATTGATTTACCGGAACGGAATTATCGAAGTTTCGATTCCACTTTTCCCTATCTTTTTGACTATCCGGTTTATGCACGTATAGTCCCGGATCCCAACGCAACCAATGAACCTTATTGGATAAATATTGATTATCCGACATTCAAGGGCCGTATTCATTTAAGCTATAAAGAAGTGAACGGTAATCTTTCAAAGTTTACCGAAGATGCCCACGAGCTGGTAATGAAACACATTCCCAAAGCCAGCGCCATTAATGAAATACGGATTGATAACCAGGAAGCCAATGTACATGGACTGATTTATGACATTAAAGGTTCAGGAGCTGCCTCGGTCTATCAATTTTTCTTAACCGACAGTACCAAACATTTTGTAAGGGGTGCCTTATACTTTAGTGTACTTCCCAATAACGATTCACTCGCTCCGGTGATTGATTTTGTAAAAACCGACATTCAACATATGCTGGAAACCTTCCAGTGGAAGGATTGATTAAGACCCCTATTCCTAAAGGTGCAAATGATCTAATACTTAACTGCACGATAAAACCAAACATATTTATTAACAGGCGATTGGTTAAAATATCGTTGCCCCATATATTCGATAAAACCTTCATTTACTGTGGTGGCTACAATACAGTTTACATTTTCAATCGGATAAGGAGCAGCCAGGGTTACATTGTCAACCATTATATGCACCGGACGTATAGGCCTGGTATAAATATCCCTGAAGAGTGGATATTCCCAATCCTCACGATCTAGGATAAGTCCAATATTTCTATAATCCAGCCGCTCAATTTCGTTTTTAATGGACTCGTATTCATCAAACAAAAAAAACTTATTGGCATAAATTTTTTTTGCCCTGGAATCAAAAACTGAAATATCTCTGGTGAAAGAAGCAGACAGGTACGGACTTGAGCGATTGAACAAAATCACTAAAAAAGCATAAACAAGCAGTATTGGAATGAAAACTTTGACCATTCGCATAAATAACGATTTAAACTGATACGCATAGATAATAATCGGAATAGAAAGCATAAAACCGGTTGTATGCAAACGCGAGTGCCAGGGCTGCCATCTAAGGTACCAACAAAACAAGAGCATCTGAAAAAAAATGATCAACATAAGCAGCAATATCATATGATTCACCCTGATACTGCGTTTCAACCAGGCAATAATTATAAAACCAACCGCTATAAAAATCAGCAAAAAGTGAAAAGGATTTGCGGCTGAATCTTCATGTGATGGAAAATCAGAGGCTCCTAAAAATGGTCCACCCTGCCAGTTTGCCCCGGGATCATCAGCGTTTAATCCCAACAATTTGTGTAAACTCACTACCGAAAATTTCGAGATTCTGCTAAGTGGGTATGGCCCAAGCTGAAGGCTCATATTTTTGAGGAGGTTCGAAGTCATAACATCTGCACTCTTCACCTGATTAACGTACCTGTTGTTTTCCTTTACTGATGTACCGAGAATATTCCCGCTCAACTGCTGGTTTCGGTAGAAATGACCCGTGTTTAAAGTCATTGCGACAAGGGCTGCCACCAGTGATAAGTGAATAAAGTTAAGTTTTCTGGAGGTAATCGTTTTATCAAGGATGGCCAAACCAAAGATTATTAAAATCGGGGCAAGAAAAATATAGGCTGTTCCCTTGGTAAGAAAGGCCAGGCCAACAGAAAAGCCCAGATAAAGAAAATTCAAGAATCCTCCTTCCCTAAACGACTTTAAAGCAAATCCCGTAGCTGAAAGTATAAAAAAAGAAACCACAATATCATTTTGTGTACTAGAGGCCTGTAAAACAACATTAGGGATGGTAAACAGCAGCACAGTCACAATCCATAGCGGATATTTCCTGATTCCCATCTCGTCAAGCAACGACAAGAGAGCAGGAAAACACAATAACAGGAAAAAAAACTGGACTGCATTTGAAAAATAATCACTGTGGGAAAGTAAATTTACATGCAAAATAACAAACTCAGCAAAGGGTGGCTGATACACCTGTCGGGTTATATGCGTTTGAAAATGATTGAGGGACTCCTGACTTATCTAGGCTGCAATACGCGACAAATGATAGGTCATGGAATCCCAGTTGTTGGGTGGATTTATTACCCCCTGAACAAATAACAAGAGCAATAAAGTTGTGAGAATGTATAAACCAAACTTCCCTTTAGTAACTTTGATAAAAGCCAATAAAGTTACCTTGATATGATCTAAAAACAGTTTGGATTTGCGCTTAATTATGAAACCTGCAGTCCAAAAAATAATTGAAATTACTACCCACGATAAAAATATAATACCCTGGTTTAACTGATTCAACACACCGGCTAATTCGGTAATAAAGAAAAGTATAACGCAAAACAACAAAGTGCTTTTTACAATAGAGTCCCCGATCCACTTTTCTGATTTGCTGATTGAACCCAGCCATAGAAATATGAATAAGTAAGCAAAAAATAAAATAACAATGCCCATGCGTGTCGTTAGATGAAAATAAAGGCCTGCCGTCTTTTAAGGCCATCTAAGATAAAAAATTAATCAATAAGCATTTTGTTTTACTTTGTGGCTTCCTGAGCGAGTGAAACCGGACACAAGGTATCATTTAGTTTCCCTTTAATTTCCCATAGAAAGTTATTTTCATGGATGCTATGAACCGACTATTTTTGAGCATTATTCTCCTTAACTTTGCAAGCGAAAACTTTCACCATGAAACGAATTGCCGTCTTTGCCTCGGGCAATGGAACAAATGCGGAGCATATCGCCAAATATTTTTCCAATAATGACCTGGCCAGGGTTGAAGCCATATATTGCAACAACCCCAATGCATACGTAATTCAAAGGGCCGCCCACCTGAATATTCCACTGATATTATTTGATCGTGAAAAATTCTATGGTTCCGAAACCATTCTTCGCGACTTGCAAAGCCGCAAAATCGACCTGATTGTGCTCGCCGGGTTTCTATGGCTCATTCCTGGTAACCTCACCCGTGCCTTCAGTAATCGAATTATAAACATTCACCCGGCACTGCTTCCAAAATATGGCGGCAAGGGTATGTTTGGAATGGCTGTGCATGAAGCAGTTATTGATGCCGGAGATGCTGAATCAGGAATTACCATTCATTTGGTGGATGAAGTTTATGACAAAGGCCGCACCCTGTTTCAGGCAAAATGCCCGGTTTTGCCCGATGATTCGCCTGAAAGCTTAGCTGAAAAAATTCATACGCTTGAGTATGAACATTACCCGGAAATGATCAAAAAATTATTGGAAGAATAGTTTACGGTTGCGGACCAATATTAATTTAGGTAAACCAAGAAGAACCAAACGAAAACACAAAGACACAGAAATAATATTCCGAGAAGATTAGGTTCCCGGGTAACTGGCAGAAGTACTATTCGCGATAACACCCAATAAAAACTGCTTTATCTTCTCGTCCTTGCGTGAGTTTTACAATCCTGAATCCTGCAGTCGTATTATCTCGCTAATAACAAATAGTAATTCTTCTTTCCTTTCTGAACCAGCAAATATTTGCCACTAAGCAGGTTGGTGTGGTTTGCAACAAAATTTTCTGCCACCTTGGCTTTGTTCACCTGTATCCCGCCATCTTTCAGCATACGGCGTGCTTCACCTTTAGATGGGAAAATGGCCGTGTTTTCAACAACCAACTCAACAATTCCAATGCCTTGTTCAATTTCGCTCCGGCTGATTTCAAACTGAGGCACACCTTCGAAAACAGAGAGCAATGTGTCTTCGTCCAGTTTGTGTAATGCCTCAGCTGTGCCTTTCCCAAATAAAATTTCAGACGCTTCCAGTGCTGACTGGTAATCCGCTTCTGAATGTACCCGGATGGTGAGGTCCTGAGCCAAGGCTTTCTGCAACACCCGCAAATGTGGCGCTGTTTGATGTTCGGTAATCATCGCTTCAATCTCTTCCTTCCCTAAAAGGGTGAAGATGCGGATGTATTTTTCAGCATCAGCATCGGAAGTATTTAGCCAGAACTGGTAAAATTTGTAAGGTGAAGTCCTTGCCGGATCTAACCACACATTTCCTGATTCAGTTTTGCCGAATTTGCCACCATCGGCCTTGGTAATCAATGGACAGGTAAGCGCAAATGCTTCGCCACCGGTTTTACGACGGATCAGTTCTGTGCCGGTGGTAATATTGCCCCACTGATCGGAGCCACCCATCTGTAACTTGCAGTTGTTGTGCTGATAAAGATGCAGAAAATCATAACCCTGCACCAATTGGTAGGTAAACTCGGTAAACGACATGCCATCGCCGGCTTCCCCGGTAAGGCGTTTTTTCACCGAATCCTTGGCCATCATATAATTTACGGTGATATGCTTACCCACATCGCGGATAAAACTGAGGAAGGAAAACTCCTTCATCCAATCGTAATTGTTTACCAGCTCAGCTTTGTTGGGAGCGTCAGTTTCAAAATCGAGCAGTTTCATCAACTGGGCTTTCAGGCCTTCCTGGTTGTGACGCAGGGTGGCTTCATCCAACAAATTGCGCTCTTCCGATTTTCCCGAAGGGTCACCGATCATACCGGTAGCACCACCAACCAACACAATGGGCTTGTGCCCGCTCTGCTGAAGATGCTTCAGCATCATCACACCAACAAGATGACCAATATGAAGGGAGTCCGCGGTAGGATCAATGCCCACGTAAGCCGATATCATTTCTTTCTGCAACAGCTCTTCGGTACCGGGCATTATGGTATGTACCATGCCACGCCAGGTCAATTCTTCAACAAAATTCATGGGTTGTAATTTTTGGCAAAGTTACGCTTATCCGGTTAATTGACAAAAAAGAGCTGGACATGTGACCTGCAGCAAGCTGAATAGAAAGTATCGGTTCTGCAATTCTGTTTTTATTGAGAAACTCTTTAATGGCATAATCGATAAACTTAAAAATGCATCTTAATAAGGATAAAAGCGTACTTTTATCTGAATTTTGCTGGCGGTTCAAATTGCCTTTTAGTAAAAAAATCAGGCATTTGGTGGGAATAAGAACAAATTAAAAATGAAAAAAACATCAATTATTGGGTTGCTGATTTTAGCTTTTCATGCCGGATTTTCCCAAGTGAACATTGAACTAACAGATAGAACTCAAAATATGGAAAAACAAAGCATACTGGGATTAAGAACGACAATCTACAAAGTCGGAGACATACATGAAGCAAAAAAATGGTACACCAAAGCATTTGGAAGGGAGCCCTACTTTGACGAACCTTTCTATGTTGGATTTAATATTGGTGGTTATGAACTTGGACTTCTTCCAGAGGAGAACCCAACAACTGAAAAATCTGAAAATGTTTTAACGTATTGGGGAGTGGAGGAAATTGAAAAAGTTTATACTCACTTTATTGAGTCTGGCGCTGTTGAAAATGAGAAACCACACAGCGTTGGTGAGCCGCTTTTGGTAGCAACAGTTAAAGACCCCTGGGGAAATGTAATTGGATTTATTTATAATCCTGTCTTTGAGTTGAAGGATTAAAATCATAAAGAAAAATATTATCCAACATGCACTGAACCTTATTGGGTTTACTGGGTAGCAAGTTCCTGTCAAACCAATCGAAGCAGTCGAAACAAAAAAATTCATCAGTTTATATTCATTGATATACAACGCTCTTCAACTTGGTGTCAAAGTGTTTTAATCCTTGAAAACTTAAAACAATGGATTATGAATAAAAAACAATGGTACGAAGCGCTTTTTGAGAACTACGCACAGAAATATGATGCTGAGCGTTTCACCCAGGGAACCGTAGGCGAATGTGATTTTATTGAACACGAACTCAAATCGGATAAATCACAGAAGATTCTGGATGTTGGTTGTGGAACAGGGCGACACTCAATAGAATTGACGAAAAGAGGATATAACATCACAGGGATAGATTTATCAACGTCGCAACTTGCCAGGGCAAAGGAAAAAGCAGAAAGCAATAACCTTAAGATTAATTTTCAAAAGGCAGATGCTCGCAGTTTACCTTTTAAAGAAGAATTCGATGTTGCAATTATGCTTTGTGAAGGCGGATTCCCTTTAATGGAAACGGATGAAATGAATTACGGGATTCTGAAAAGTGTAACACAATCGCTGAGAGAACATGGACTATTTATATTTACAACACTAAACGGATTATTCCCTTTATATCATTCTGTTGATAAAGTTTGTGCTTCTACATCAGATGAAAGCGGAGCAATCTACAGAAGTAATACATTTGATTTGATGACATTTCGCGAACATAACATCACTGAGGTTGAAGACGATTCAGGAATCAAAATGGTCATTAAATCCAATGAAAGATATTATGTGCCCAGTGAAATAACCTGGTTGTTGAAATCACTGGGTTACAGTAAAGTTGAAATATTTGGAGCCAAACTTGGAAAATTTTCGAGAAATGACAAATTAACAACCGAAGATTTTGAAATGCTGGTGATTGCTGAAAAATAATGTTTTGCTGGAACATGGTGATTTTCCCTAAACATAAATTTATCCAGCCCTAAACTCTTGATTACAGGCCTTTAACAAATATTTATTAAACATTTTTATTAAGTTGTATTGATATTTTTTATACGTTTACAGATTCAAAAACCATCCGTAACTTGAGCAAATACATTGCCTGGGATACCTTATTCCTTTTTGTTTTCAGCTGAATCAACCCTGTACAAGAAAAGATTATCGTTCAAAAAAAATACATTTGCAGCCACGGAATTGACAATCTGCATTTTACACAAGAACACCCGATGAAAAAAACAACTACACTTTTACTATTGTTACTGTTGGCTGCAATCAGTCTGCCAGCGCAGGTTATTGAACACAGTTACTACTTCAGCGCTCCTAAAACCACCATTCAGGGCGCAACTCAGGAAATTCAGTTCAACAATACTTTGTTACAGGGAGTTCCCGGAGAACCATTGCTACCCTATCAGGCCGTTAACCTGTTGATTCCCCCGGGACATGAAGCGGTTAATATTACTGTAACCGGTTATGACGAGGTTGAACTGAACGGGTTTTTCAAAATTACACCCGCACAATATTCCCGGCCACTTTCAGAAGAGGGGTTTTCTCCTTCAATTGAAAAAGAAGAAATCTATTCATCGGTCAAAACGTATCCCTCCAGCTTGAACGGAAACCTGAGCACCCAATACATGAACGGCTTTGCCTTTGCCCAAACGGTAATCACTCCGGTGAGATATATCCCTACTGAAGGACGGGTAAGCTATTATCAAAAAGTAACCGTTCGCGTTGAAACCCGTGAAACTGACCGTGGAAGAGCCGCCCTCAAAAACTTAACCTCTTCCGAAACGGTAAGAAAACGCGCAACCGCTAATGCCCAAAATCTTAGTGCCGGCATTTCCTACCCTTCGCCCAAAATTTCAACAAACGATTATCAAATCCTGATTATTTCTCCACAAATGTTTGAAAATGCCCTGGAACCATTAAAGGCTCTTTATTTACCAAGGGGATTAAAATCGCAATTTGTAAGTACTGAAACCATTCAAACCGGAAATTCAGGCGTTGATCTTCCTGAAAAAATCCGTAATTTCATAATATACCAATATCAGGAATATGGTATAGAACATGTAGTACTTGCCGGCGATGTGGAACAGGTTCCATACCGCGGTTTTTATTGCATGGTTCAGTCTTCAAGCGTATACACCGATGATGATATCCCCTCGGACTTATATTATTCCGCTTTAGATGGCAACTGGAATACCAATCAGAACGATTTATGGGGAGAAATCGGCGAAGATGATCTGCTACCCGATATTTCCGTTGGTCGCTTATCATTCAGCAATGCAACAGAACTGGCTGCTATGTTGAATAAGACAACAAAATATCAAAACTTCCCCATCCAGGGCGAGCTACGCAATCCCTTGATGGCTGGTGAAAACTTGTACACTGGTCCCGACACCTGGGGGTCAGATTACCTGGAATTGTTAATTGGAACTCATGATGACAATGGTTATACCACCACAGGTATTCCTGAGGATCACAACATTGTAAAGCTTTACGACGAAATTCAGACCTGGAGCCCCAGTACATTGATCGCAACCATAAATACAGGGCCAAACTACATTCACCACGTGGGTCATGCCAATACGGATTACACCATGAAGCTATATAATTCTGACATAACCAATGCCAATTTTTCGGGTGTAAACGGCATACTTCACAACTTCCCCATTGTATATACCCATGGTTGTATTTGCGGTGCTTTTGATGCCAGCGACTGTATTGGTGAGCGCATGGTTGCCATCGATAATTTTGCCTCTGCCTTTATTGGAAACTCTCGCTATGGCTGGTTTAACGAAGGACAAACCGAAGGGCCATCTGCACATATGCACCGCGAGTTTGTGGATGCCTTATTTTCCGACAGCCTCAACCGCATTGGAAGAGCGCATATGGAATCGAAAATTGAAACAGCACCCTGGGTAAATGCCCCCGGACAATGGGAAGAAGGCGCGTTACGCTGGTGTTTTTATGACTGCAACGTACTTGGCGATCCCGCAATGGCCGCCTGGACCAATGAACCTATTGACATCATTACACAATATCCGGCAAGCATATCCACTGGTTCCACCCAATTTGAGGTTACCGTTACCACTGATGGCCTTCCTGCCAAAGGCCTTACGGCTGCATTATTAAGAAACGGTGAACTTTTTGGCACAGGTATTACCAACAACACTGGTGTAGCAATCGTTTCCATTGACCCTGTAATTGTTGAACCCGGTGAGGCCCAATTGGTTATTTCAGGATACAACTGTTTGCCAACCTACTACAACATAACGTTTGTCAGCGGTGATAGCCCTTATGTGGTTTATGGAAGTAGTCAGATAAATGATGCCAACGGAAACAACAATGGCATGCCTGATTATGGCGAATCCATTGATCTGGAACTTACCATGCAAAACATCGGACAAACAGATGCCAATAACGTGGAAGTAACCCTGGCAACCACCAGCCCCTACATCACCCTTACCGATGATCATGAAAATTATGGCACCATTGCAGGTGGCGGAAGTTCCAGCTTATCAGGTTTTAGCTTCGACATTGCACTGGATACGCCTGACAACCAGTTGGTTGAATTTAGTATTACTGCACAATCTGGTGATGACACATGGAACTCAACCTTCCAGATTTCAGTGCTGGCCCCTGCCATTGAAGCAGGAAATGCACAAGTTTCTGATCTCACCGGAAACAACAACAGTTTGCCTGATCCGGGTGAAACAATAAATATGGAAATCACCGTCATGAACCATGGCGGAAGTTCGGCCTTACCAATGAATGCAAGCCTTATCTGCAACAATTCATTAGTAAACATTCCACAAAGTACTTCCAACACATTTGCACTTTTACCTGATGATCAGTCACAACTAGTTTTTGAAAACATCAGCATTTCGCCTGAAATTTTGGTTGGTACTCCGCTCATTTTTAGCCTTACTATTTCAACCGTTGAACAACCACAGATTGTAATGCAAAAAGATTACGCTTTTGTAGCCGGTCAAATTATTGAAGACTTTGAAACCGGCAATTTCCTGATGCATCCATGGCAAAACGGCGGAAATGCCAACTGGACCATAACTAATGCCAATCCATTTGAAGGGGAATTTAGTGCACGTTCTGGCGATATATCAAGTAACCAACAATCTGAACTTTTGGTGCCTTATAATGTTCTTACTTCGGACAGTATCTCCTTTTACTTCAAGGTTTCTTCGGAAGAAGGCTACGATTACCTGCGGTTTTACATTGACAATACAGAAAAAGGCGAATGGTCGGGCACCATGGACTGGTCCAGGGCAAGTTTCCCTGTTCAAAACGGCAACCATACCTTTAAATGGGTGTATAGCAAAGATGTTTCGCTTGATGCCGGAGAAGATGCCGCCTGGATAGATTACATTGTTTTTCCACCTGTTGCAACAGAAGTTGGTGTTATAGAAAACGATATGTCTCAACCCGGGTTAATGGTTTATCCAAATCCGGTAATGGAATACTTAACCATTTTCACAGGAAAATGCGACCATAATAGCGTAATTCAACTCCGGGATTTATCAGGAAGAACAATTCTTGAATTCCACGATATCTCCCCGAATCAATATCTAAGAGCGGATGTATCGGGCATTGCACCGGGAATTTACATCTTATCCAATTCAGGGAAAACTGCCCGGAAAGCCATTAAACTAATCATTCAATAATCAGCATTAATCATTAAAGTTTTACCAATTTATAACACATCGTGAGAAAAAACCTACTGCTACTATTGCTGGCAATACTTTTTGCCACTCCGGGACTTTATGCACAAAAGCCCAAAAAACAAATGTACATGCCCAATGCGCCAGTCCCTGGGAAATATAAGGTTGACCCGCGTATTGACAATATGTCGTATTGGCGTCGCATGGCATCATTGGGCCTGGTGCCTGTTGCCCCTGATTATCCTGCACCTCTGGGAAAATATAACGGGAGCAAACTTATCGGTAAAAATATTATGACCGAAGACTCCCCCGATGTACCTGTTACAACAGTAAATTCAACACAAAGTGAAAACTCGGTATTTGTTAATCCGAATGCACCAACTTCCTTACTCAACTCAAACAATTCTACTCCAAACCCGGTTGCGGGCATTTATGGCGCCAACGATTTCATGTCAGAAGATTCAGGCACTACATGGGGCGGTGAGGTACAGGGAGCCGGCGGAGAAAACAGTGGAGATCCTGCTACAGCCATAGGCCTTAATGGATGGTACTATGTTGGTTACATTCATTCTTCGGGTGGACAGGGTGTTTCCTATTCAACCGACCAGGGCAACACCTGGACTCCGGTGCTGGTTGCTCCTTCCCCAGGTGGATTTAGTTCCTTACTGGACAAAAATCATATGTGGATCGATAACAGCCCAACAAGTCCATACGAAGGAAATCTTTATGATGCATGGACAAATTTTGGCGGTGACAACGACGCAGATATTGAAATATCGCGTTCAACCAATCAGGGGCTGGCCTGGTCATCGGCGGTAAATATCAGTTCCGCGGTAAACGCCGGAAGTCACAACCAGGGTGTAAACCTCCAGACCGGCCCTAATGGCGAAGTATACGCCATCTGGGCAATTTACGATGGTTTCCCTCAGGATGAAAAGGCCATAGGTATGGCCAGATCATTGGATGGAGGTGCAACGTGGCTTCCTTCTGAACGTATTATCAACAACATCAGGGGTATCCGTAGCACAACCACCAGTAAAAATATGCGTGTAAATGGATTTCCCACAATGGCTGTTGATATCAGCAATGGTTCCAATAGCGGAGCAATCTACGTGGCATGGACCAATATAGGAACACCCGGCATCAATACCGGAAACGATATGGACATATATGTGGCCAAATCAACCGACCAAGGCGTAAGCTGGGGAACTCCAGTCAGGGTAAATCAAGACCCCGCAGGGCTTGGTAAACAGCATTTCTTCCCCTGGATTACCTGCGATGCAACCAATGGCAACCTGAGTGTGATTTATTATGACGACCGCAATGTTTCGTCCACCCAATGCGAAGTCTATGTTTCAAATTCTATCGATGGCGGTGAAACATGGGAAGATATCAAGGTCAGTGATGTTTCCTTTACCCCTCAACCAATCTCCGGACTCGCTGATGATTATTTTGGTGATTATCTTGCCATCCATTCCCATGGACGATGGGTTTATCCCATTTGGACCGACAACCGCACAGGTTCAGCCATGACTTATGTTTCTGCTTTCCAGTCAGGCCCGCCACCAAACCAACCCTGGCTTGTTTATCAATCTCACAGTGTGAGTGATGAAGCTGGAAACAATAATGGACTACTCGATTTCGGGGAGACAGTGAAATTCAACATTACAATAGAAAATATTGGCGATCAGCCTTCTTCAGCAGTAATGACAACCCTTTCAACCGAATCAACCTACATTGAAATCACCGATGCCACAGCATCATTTGGTGATTTTGAAGTTGCTGAAATCAAAGCTTTCGAACAAGTCTTTGAATTGAACGTGACCCAAAACATTCCTGATGGAGAAATCATTACTTTCACCCTTACTTCAATAGATGCTGCCGACAGTACCTTTGTCAACAACTTTAATGTGGAAGCCCACGCTCCTGCTCTTCAGGCTGGTTCACTGGTGATAAATGATGCAGCGGGCAACAACAATGGCCGCCTCGACCCTGGTGAGACCGTTACCGTAAGTATTTTAACCTCCAATCCCGGCGACTACATTGCACATGAAGTTACTGGACTGTTAAGCGCTGCCAGTCCGTTTATAAGCATATCCAACAGCCAGGTTGTAATTGGTGATCTGGCTCCAGGAATGCTCAACGCCATAACTACTGAATTTGAGCTTACCGTTGATCCCCTCACTCCTATTGGTTATTCTACTATTTTAAATTATACCCTGACCTCGACCCTGATTTCTCAGATAAAATCATACAATGTTCAGGTAGGCCTGATTGTTGAAGACTGGGAAACCGGTGGGGAGTCTTTTGATTGGCAATTCCCCGGTTTAGCACCATGGACGATCACTACCGATCAAGCCTATGAAGGCAATTCCAGCGTTGTTTCAGGAACCATTGGAAACAGCCAAAGCACGGAAATGACCGTTCCATACGAAGTGATGAGCAATGATACCATCTCTTTTTACCTAAAGGTTTCGTCAGAAGAAGATTACGATTACCTTAAATTTTACGTAGACAATACCTTGCGTGGCCAATGGTCTGGCGAGGTCAACTGGCAACTGGCCAAATACGCAGTTGATGCTGGCGAACATACTTTCAAATGGACCTATAGTAAAGATGTTGGCGTTGTTGGCGGAAGCGACAAAGCCTGGGTTGACTTTATCATTTTCCCCGCCCCTGTGCAAATTATCTCATTTGCTGGCATGGACGACAGTATATGCGGAATGAATGCTTACCTGCTGGATGGAGTTGCCGCAAATTATGAATCCACTCTTTGGACCTCTTCGGGCGATGGTACTTTTGAAGATGCATCAGCGCTAAGCACTTTCTACACTCCGGGAATGACCGATCTGGAAACAGGCAATGTTGAACTAACGCTCACTGCCCTGGGTGCTGACGATAACTCAATGACCGATTCCATGACCCTGACAATCGGAAAACAAGCTTCAGCTATTGCTGGTAATCCTGCATCAATTTGCGAAGGTGAAGAATTTCAACTTGAAGGCGCCGGCGAAAACTATCTTTCTATTAGCTGGTCTTCTTCAGGCGATGGAAACTTCTCAGATGCAACAATCCTGAACCCTGTCTATACCCCTGGTGAACAGGATTTACTATCAGGAACAGTTCAGCTGATGATTACTGCAACTTCATCTGCCCCATGTGTGGATGTCAGCAGTGAACTTACGTTGACCATTCTTCCACGGGCCACCGCAGCTATATCCGGCGACACCTCAATTTGTATTGGAGCAAGTGTACCTGTAATGATCAATCTCACCGGTACCGCACCCTGGAATCTCGAGGTAGAAGGTTATGGCCCGATAACAGCAACCGAAAATCCGGTAGAATTTATCGTCACACCTACTGAAACCCAAACCTATCAACTTTTATCCGTTGTTGATGCCAATGGCTGCGATGGAATTGTTGAAGGAAGCTACACAGTTACAGTAAACGCTTTGCCCGTTGTATCACTCGTTTCGGATACGTCAGGCTGTTACAACCACGTTATCACCCTTGTGGCCGAAACCGAAGGAGCAGTAAATTATCTTTGGACCCCGGGCAATTATACATCACAAAGCATCAATGTGGACACTACCGGTTTTGGTGGTGGCACACATTCCTGGACCGTTGTGGTTACCGATGAAAATAACTGTACCTCTTCGGCTACTTCAACTGTTAATTTCTACGATTGTACCGGCATTGATGAGCCTGGTATCAATGCTGCAGAGATCTATCCAAACCCTTCAAACGGTGCATTTACCATCCGCTTTGCCAAAGCAACGTCAAAAACGGTGAACCTTACTATAGCCGATGCCGCTGGTAATGAAGTATATCAGCTCAATAACGCAACCCCTGGCAACAAAGAACTAAAAGTCAGGGTTCCTGGTCTTGCTGCCGGAATATATATGGTTAAAATTACAGATGACAACAAAATCAGTAGTTTGAGACTTATCATCAAATAAAATCGATTTTTTATTAACCTTAAAAGGGGACGGATATCCGTCCCCTTTTATATTTCCGGTCAAAATTTTTACCCTGATTTTTTTAAAATATGTACTTTGTTAAATATTTTAATTATTTTTGCTCCTATCGCAGGTAGATTCATTTTCAGCACATTGATCATTCTGAAAATGTTCTTTTTTCAAAACATTCATTAAATCACAATTCATGAGAACTCCTTTACCTAAGTTTTTTTCGAAAAGTTTCGTGTCAGCATTAACATTAACCGTTCTGCTTTCATTTACTTTTCTTACTGTTTCAGCCCAGGTTCAACGCTATACCGACAGTTGGGGCAATCAGGGATTAACCCTTAAACGTCAAAGTTCTGACGGTGTTGGACTGAACTTCTCCATTAAGGAATTTAATTTTGTTGAACGCGATATCAACGGTTCAACCATGACTGGTATTGAATTTTCGGAATCTCTGCTTCAAAACGATGAAGGATGTCCGGATCTGCCTGGTTTTGGGAGGTACATTGCCATTCCGCAAGGTGCAACCCCGGTGGTTGAAATTGTAAATGTGCGTACCGAAAGGTTTATCAATGTTGAAATTGCACCAGCCCCACGTATACCACTTGATACCGATGACGGACCATTATTTTATGAGAAGAATCAAACGGTTTATTCAAAAAATGAATTGTATCCGACCCAAACAGTAAGCCTTGGTGATTTTTCACAGATCAGGGGCGTTGATGTAGCCATGCTTGGTATAACACCTTATCAATATAATCCTGCAACAAAAGAACTTATCGTTTACCGCGATATGGAGATAAATATCCGGTTTGAAGGCGGCAACCGTCAATTCGGCAACGAAAAATACCGCAACCCATACTTTGATGAAATCCTGGAAGATGTTATTTTTAATTATTCCTCCTTGCCAGTGATTGACTATAACACTAAGGCAAAAAATAACCGCAGCACAGGATGGGAATATGTAATCATTACACCAAACAGTGATATTTTTACCCAATGGGCAGACTCTATCAAAAAATTCCGCACCGAAGAAGGAATATATACAGGTATAGTTAAACTTTCGGATATCGGAACCAATGTAAATGCCACCATGCTTGAAGCGTATGTCAATGATGCTTATGCCAACTGGGACATTCCTCCGGTAGCCGTTCTCATTCTGGGTGATTATGGAACAAACAACGATGACAGAATCATCTCACCCATCTGGGACAACTACTGTGTTTCGGATAACATTCTGGCTGACGTGAGTGGAAACTCTATGCCCGACATTATATTTGCCCGCATCACTGCTCAAAACGCTGATCAACTGGAATCCATGATTAGCCGTTTTATGAATTATGAGCGTAATCCACCAACCAACCCCTCTTTTTATGATAAACCCATTACTGCTCTTGGATGGCAAACCGAGCGTTGGTTCCAGATCTGTTCTGAAGTAGTTGGCGGATTCTGGAAAAACGGTCTGGGAAAAAATCCTGTCCGTATCAACGAAGTTTACCAGGGAAGCCCTGGAAGCGTCTGGTCAAGTGCGCAAAATACATCGACGGTAGTTGGCGTATTCGGGCCTGATGGACTTGGTTATATTCCGGCTTTACCTTCCGAACTGGGCAACTGGAGCGGCGGCAATGCCAGCCAGATCAACAGTGCCATTAATGAAGGAGCCTTTATGCTGATGCACCGTGACCATGGCTATGAAGGTGGCTGGGGAGAACCTTCCTATGGAACCTCAAATATTAATGGACTAACCAATACCGATTTGTGTTTTATCCTTTCGGTAAACTGCCTTACCGGAAAATACAATTACAGTTCAGAGTGTTTCACTGAAAAATTCCACCGTCACTCCTACCTGGGACAACCCGCAGGTGCTCTGGGACTCATTGCAGCTTCTGAAGTTTCATACTCATTTGTAAATGATGTTTATGTATGGGGCCTTACAGACAATATGTGGCCGGCATTCATGCCCCAATATGGTGCAACTCCTGAAGGAAGAGGCGTTTTGCCCGCCTTTGGGAATGCAGCAGGCAAATACTTCCTGAAACAATCCAGCTGGCCTTACAACACCAGCAACAAAGAAGTTACCTATAACCTTTTTCACCACCATGGTGATGCTTTCCTCAGGGTTTGTGCCTTTATACCAACGGATATCGTGGCCACCTATGAGCCTGAACTTTTCGAAGGTGACACCATTTTTACCATTACTGCAACACCAAATTCAATAATTGCCCTTACAGCCAATGGTGAAATCCTTGGTACCGGCGTTACAGGATTTATGTCGGATATAGAAATTCAAATACCGCCTCAAGCTGCAGGAACACGCGTTAAGATCGTTATTACACGCCAGAATTCGAACCGGTATGAAAACTGGCTTGACATTGTACCAAGAGCAACTTCCGCATCAGCAGGTGAAGATGTTATGATTTGCGAAGGATCTGAATATCAGCTAAATGGATCTGCATATAACTACGAATCACTTTTATGGGAAACCAGTGGTACAGGGACTTTTGATGATGCCACAATTTTAAACCCTGTTTATACCCCTTCATCCGAGGACCTCACACTGAGTTCAGTTATGCTATCGCTTACTGCTTTCAATCCTGCTATTGCCGACTCTACCGACACCATGGTTCTTTCATTTAACCCTGCTCCGGTTGTTGTAGCAGGCGAAAATTCAAATATTTGTGCCGGTGAAAATTTCACCCTGAGTGAAGCATCGGTTGAAAATCAAACTACCATGGGATGGGTTACCTCCGGTACAGGTACATTTGACGATCCAACAGCCATTAATCCTGTATATTCACCTTCTGTTGAGGATCTTACTACCGGTTCAGTTATGCTGACCCTTTCAGCATCCAACGATTATTGTGCAACTACTGAAGCTCAGCTTGAACTTCAAATCCATGCATTACCTGATCCTATGATAATGGGAGCAGATACGGTTTGCCAATATCAGTCAGAATTGATTTATACCGCCGGAACGGAAACCAATGAATACCTTTGGGAAATCACCGGAGGTACGATTGTGAATGGACAAACCACCGCCAGTCCTGCCATAACCTGGGATGAAGCCGGAACCGGAGTAATCACCATGACAGAAACCAATGAATTTGGATGTTCAAATACCACAACCTATGAAGTTTTGGTGAATGCAGCACCATCACCAGCAATAGACGGAAGCGCAATCGTATGTGCAAATAGTGAGCAAATTGCGTATACCTCACCTATGGTTGAAGGCAATATTTATGAATGGACGGCAGAAGGTGGAGAAATTATGGCCGGAGCCAATGCCAATGAAATCTCAGTAAACTGGGGTGGCAATGGAAATGGAATGCTCACGCTGATTGAAACCAGTGGCAACACTGAATGTTCCGCTCAGGCTGAATACAATGTACTTATTGACTCACCTGTGATAAGCCTCGGTGCTGACACAAGTATCTGTCTGACCCACGTGCTTAACCTAAGTGGTGAAAATGGATTTGCTTCCTATTTATGGTCAAACGGGGAGACAACGCAAAGCATTCAACTGATTGGTGAAGAACTTGGAACCGGCGAATTGCCTTATACCCTAACCGTTACCAACGAACAAGGCTGTGAAGGATCCGCCAGCATCACGGTAACCGTGGGTGCCTGCCTTGGCATTGAAGAACCAGCCGTAACCGGCAAATTCTCAATACTCCCCAATCCAAACAATGGCGAATTTACGCTCGAACTAAACAATGCAGCTTCCGGGAAAACCGGCATTAGCATCCTCAATACACAGGGTGAAGTTGTGTTCAACAAGGCTATTGTAATCAATCAATCCATACATAAAGAAAACCTGCACCTGAACCTCAGCAGCGGAGTTTATTTCATCCGGATTGAATCTGCCCAGGGCATCACCATTCAAAAACTGGTGATTAAATAAACCGTTATTCTTTCTGCAAAAAGCCCGTTTTAACCGACGGGCTTTTTGTTTATCCCAAGTTTTCGTTTGTAAAGGGATTACAAAATCAGTAATTGTACATTAAATATTACTTTAAACTCAAAACTTGTCGTATTTTTAATGTTCGTAAATTCGTATAAAAATTAACTAAAATGTCCGGCCAGGAAAAACCCAAAATACTTATTGTTGATGATATTGAGGTTAACCTTATCCTTTTAGAAACCGTACTACGTAAGGAAAATGCCACGGTACTAAAGTCAATGTCAGGATTTGATGCACTCGAAATATCAGCAGTCAACGACCTGGCCCTTATCATTTTAGATGTTTCCATGCCGGGAATGAATGGTTTTGAACTTGCCGAGCGTATCCGAAATCAGGATAACAATTCCTTAACCCCCATAATTTTTGTTTCAGCCATTCTTTATGATCAGTTTAGTATTATAAAAGGCTATCAGGCCGGAGCGGTAGATTACATTACCAAACCATTTCAAAATGAAGTGCTGTTGGGCAAAGTGCGGATGTTTTTGAAAATACATCAACAAAACCGAGAAATACAGCAAACCAGTTTGGCATTAAAAGAAAGTGTTGAAAGATACCAAAAAGCCGAAGATACCTTACTTTTCAGGTATAAGATGGAACGCATTATTTCACTGGCTTCGGCAAGATTTTCCGGACGATTTGATCCCGACAGTTCACTGCAGTTTATGCTGATTGACCTTGCACAACTGTTAAATGCGTCTGAAGTGTCTTTTTTTACCATCGATTCAAAACAACTCATTTCAACTTCGGGAACAAAAAACTTTGCTATTCCTGAACCCTCTGCCCCATTTATTCAGGAGCTATTCGCGGTGAAGGACAATTGCAATGTACTGATCCATTACATAACCAAAGACAACAACTGGTATAGTCCCGGAAAAGGGCTGGATACCAACCAGGATGAAGCCTCCATTGCCATTCCGGTGCACCTTTCGGATAAACCTTATGGCGGCATCCTTATAAAAGGTTGTTTGGAATTCAGCCTTCTTGAACCACAGGATATATGCTCGATCGGTGTTTTTGGCACCATAACAGGAAATGCCATTGAAAGGGTATTTACCCAGCTCAAGCTCGAAAAAAGTGAACTTAAATACCGAAGTTATATTGAAAATGCTCCCAATGGAATCCTGGTTGCAGAAGCCAATGGCACCATTTCGGAATCAAATACCGCAGCCACCATACTGTTTGGCCTTGACTCATCAGCGCTGAATAAGCTTAACCTCAACGATTTACTTGACAAAGAAAAGCTTTCAACACAAATCCCTGACTTCAAAAGTTTATTGGTAGAAAAGAAAAGCCAGGCGGAATTTTTTGTGTCAAAAGGCGATTCTTCCATTATTGTTAGGGCAGAAAGTGTAATGCTCCCTGATGGCCGGTTTCTGATTTTCTGCGCTGATATTACTGCGACCCGCGAGATGGAAAAACACCTTATCCACACCGAACGCATGGTAGGCATAGGTGAAATGGCCACCGGCATTGCCCATGAAATTAATCAACCCCTTAATACCATTTCTTTTGGCATTGACAACCTGATGCATGCCATTACATCCCAAAAAGCTGACGAAGAATACATCAAAGAAAAATCCAGAAAGATATTTGAAGGCATTCACCGCATGAGAACCATTATTGACCATGTGCGTACCTTTTCACGAAGCAATGATGACTATATAAATTCAGCATTCAGCCTGAACGAAAGTATCACCAATGCATTGTCGTTGGTAAATGAGCAATATAAAAACCGGGGTATTCAAATAGTTACACATCTGGCGCCAGACCAGGATGTTACTATGATTGGAAATACCTACAAAATGGAACAGGTAATCCTGAACCTGCTTTCCAATGCAAGGGATGCCATTGAGGAGAAAATGCAAGGGTCAAACGAAAACTATTCCCCTGAAATTATCGTTAACAGCTTGAAAAACACAGACAATATTGAAATTATGGTTAAAGACAATGGAAACGGAATTCCTCCTGAACACCTGGAGCATATTCTCGCACCATTTTACACCACCAAAGAACCGGGCAAGGGCACCGGTTTGGGTTTGGCCATAACGTATGGCATTATTAAAGAACACAACGGAGAAATTGGCTTTGCCAGCACACCGGGCAAGGAAACTATGGTTACCTTGAGGTTCCAGCAGAAAGGGAAGCCAACCGGGAAATAACAGCACAAATTATGGCCAAAATAAAGTTGAGGGTACTCATCCTGGATGATGAAGTTGATTTTGCAGAAGAACTGAAAGAATTTTTGCAGCTTCGTGATTTTGAAGTTTATACGGCCAACACGCCTGGCGAAGGATTTGAAAGTCTCAGGCGAAGGCCTTACGACCTGATGATCCTCGACATCCGCCTGCCTGGAATGAGCGGCCTCGAAATTCTGAAACAGGTACGCAAACAATACCCATCCATGGAAGTCATCATCATTTCAGGACATGGAGATATGGATTCAGTGATTCAGGCCATGCGCGATGGCGCCATTGACTACCTGCGAAAGCCTTTCCGGCATATCGACATTCAATTATCTATTGAACGTACAGAAAAATACCTTAAACTCTACCGGCAATTCAAAGACATTCAGGATCAGCATTCCTTGATTTCATCGGAATTGGAACGCCTGATTGACCGAAATTTTATTGGCGAAAGCCGACCCATACGTCAGGTACTGGAACTGGCCAATACTGCTTCAAAGTACCCCAACACAAATGTGTTAATTACAGGCGAGAGTGGCACCGGAAAGGAAATTATTGCACGCATCATTCATTTTGCCAGCGAACAACGCAACCATCCATTCGTTGCGGTGAACAGCAGTGCCGTTTCTGATTCCCTACTCGAAAGTGAGTTCTTCGGACATGTAAAAGGCTCTTTCACCGGTGCCATTAACGAAAAGAAAGGTTACTTTGAAGTTGCAAACGAAGGCACCTTGTTTCTCGATGAAATCGCGGATATGCCCTTTGCCTTGCAGGCCAAATTACTACGCGCCATTGAGGAAAAAAAGATAAAACGGGTAGGCGGAAACGAAGAAATTCAGGTTGAATTCAGGATTATTGCCGCCACCAATCACAATGTGGAAAACCTGATTGAAAGCAGGCAGTTCCGACTCGACCTTTTCCACCGGCTCAATACCCTCACCATCAACATACCTCCCCTGCGGGAGCGACCAGAAGATATTGAACCACTGCTGCGCTATTTTGTGGACTATTTTGCACAAAAACTCAACAAGACCATTCCCAAAATCAGCACCCAGCTTTTCGAGACCATCAAAACCTACGATTTTCCGGGAAATGTACGTGAACTCAGAAATATGGTGGAACGCGCCATGATTTTCTGTAACACCCAAACCCTTAGCCCAATCGATTTCCAGTTCACCGATAAAAAAGGCATGAAAACCACCAGTGCCGTGGTTTTAAACCTTGAAGAACAGGAACAAAACCTTATCCTGGCCGCCCTGAATGAATGTGGTTACAACCAGGTGATGGCCGCCAAAATGCTGGGCATTTCACGCGATTCGCTTATCCGCCGGATGAAAAAGTTTAACATTAAGATTGTGAAGGAGTAGAAGAAACAAAATGTTTCCTATTGTCCTTTCTTAGCATGAACCACTTTCCCCGATAAATGTAAAAAGAGGTAACCGAAATTCCGGTCACCTCTTTCCATCCCCAACAACATCACCAAATACTGCAGGTGATGTCAATGATTTTTTTTATTCGTAGTAGGAAAACGAATACACTTCCTGCCATCCATCACCAGCACGGGTCATGGTAGCAACGCGGTTCTCTGTATCAAAAGTGTAAGATATGGTGGTTGTTTTTTTGTCATCTTCTTCTCCCGGAACCCAATATTCAAGGTAGTCGACCAGTTTATTGCTTGGTTTTCCAAAAAGATCACCAATGGTTTTCCAGTTTGAATCCACAGCATTTGCCTGATGCAATTCGGCTTTATTGTCACCAGTGGTATAGGTAAAAGTTTTATAACGATTTACAGTTCCATCATCACCATAACGGGTATGCTTGGTAATGTTACCGTTGGTGATTTCCACATCATACTTATTGTGGTCTTCACCATCCCAATGCTCTTTTACTGAAGTGAGGTAACCATCAGCGTCATAACCATAGGAAGCCCAACTGGTTTCATCCCATAATTCCTTTGTTACCATTCCATTGTCATTAATCTCATATACTGTTGCGTAGCCTTCCTTGGTAATGGTTAATTTTCCTGCCACGGAATAGTCGTAGGTAATTGTGTCAACAACAGCACCTTCCCAGGAATTGTAGATTTTTGAAACCCGATCATTGGCATCATAAACAAATTCGTAGCCTTCAACGCCATCGCCGTAGTTTACACCAAGCATTTTAATTTTTGAGGCGGGAACAACCACTGGGTTTTCATCATCATCATCTTTATTATCACACGAAGTGAAAGATACCGCTGCAAAAGCAGCCAGGGTAAGCACTAAAAAAAACTTTTTCATTGGTTTGGTTTTAAGAATTAATAATTATGTGAGATTTAGGAATTTTCAATTGTTGCCGGCCACAATAATAAGTACCAGGCCAGAAGTAAACAGCAAAAACATGAGGAAAAGCAGCAAATTGATGGTTTTGGTTGCCCCTTTAAATTCCTTCCAGATAAATACGCCCCAGAATGCAGCCACCATAGTTGCACCTTGTCCAAGTGCGTAGGAGATAGCCGCTCCGGCTTCGCCCGTTGCAAGATAACTAAGTGAGGTACCTAATCCCCAGATGATCCCTCCTAAAATGCCTACAGCATGTGTTGAAAATCCACCACTGAAATATGCTTTATAGGTGACAGGAGCTCCGACAAAGGGCTTTTTCATCAGATAGGTATTGAAGAAGAAATTGCTAAAAAGCATTCCTAAGGCAAAGATGAAAACCGCGGTGTATGGGGTTGCCATCCCCGGGGTTGGGTTCTCAAAATTGTTAAGATCCATGGCTGCTGCCACAAATCTATAAAAGAACGACATCAGAAAGCCTGCACTCAGGGCGATCCAAAGTCCTTTTTTTGCAAGCGATTTATCTTTGCCTTTGTTCATCTTACCGTAAGCTACACCGTTGAATATTAAGGCGATAGTAATCAACGCTACACCAGCAAACAGTGTAATCGGATCGCCATAGGGTGCGCCGAAATAGTTAATAAAAACACCAAGAACAAGGGCCAGCCCCACGCCCACAGGAAAAGCAACGGCCATACCAGCAAGCGAAATAGCCGCAGATAAAAGAATGTTGGATGCATTAAAAATGATTCCTCCCAGAAAAGCACTTCCGAAATTACTGGCGCTTACCTGCATCAGGTCAGGAATAAAACTACGGCCCTGCTCACCTATGCTTCCCAGGGTTAATCCCATGAGCAGAGAAAAGAGCACAATGCCAATAACATAATCCCAGTAAAAGAGTTCGTATCGCCATGTTTTGGCAGCAAGTTTCTGAGTGTTTCCCCACGAACCCCAGCATAGCATGGTAATGAAGCAGAGTCCGACTGCAAGGGTGTAACTACTTACGATGAACATTTTGTGTTGTTTTAGGTGTTGTTAATACTCTGTTAATTGTGAAATTTTGCTGAAATAAGTGTCAAGGCTTCTGGTAACGACCGCAGCATCCATTCAAAACCACCTTCGCCTTCTGTAACCCTGTATTCATGAGGCCGTTCGCCTTCGCGAAGGAGAATATGGATATAGCCGTTCCCTTCATAAAAATTACTTTTGTCAGGAGCCGAAATGATGATTTTGGTGCGTTCCGGCATTTTCTCTTTAATTTTTGGAACCAAATGCTTCGCATCTTCCTTGGATAAATGGCCATCAACAAGATAACAGGCGCTGAACTGAACCTGACTGGTGGATATCAGAAGTGCTTCTTTAGCTTCCTGCTGATAACCAGCCATAGCCCTGAAGCGATACCCTGGCCTGATCCTTACGTTTTGTTCCATAACAGAAATGAAATCTTCAAATTCGTCAGGGAGTTCCTGAGGAATAAATACAACAATCATCGGACAGACTGAATTTTGCTCAATCTGTTGGTTAACTGTGGCTGCAATCGAGTGTTTCTCTTCAGGTGTGAATTCACCCTTCAGGTAAAGTGCCGGATATTTCCTGTCGGAAACCAGGTATTCAGCAGGAATAAAAACTGATATATTTTCATGCTGTATTGCAACCTCCATCCACTGATTTTCAGGCAACTCGTTTATTTTCTGATTTTTATTCAAATCACCCCGGTAGGGATTCCCTAGAAAAGCATCACTCATAAACCTCAAGCCATTGGGAATGGCGGCCTGCCACACATTGAAGCTATGGCACCCATCTGTAACCCGGTATTCATGAGGAATTTTGCAGGAATTCATCAAAATATGAAGCTCCTCATTGCTACGACAAAGGGTATTTTCTTCGTCACCATTTACGATGTAAATATTCAAAGCAGCGGCTTTATTTCCAGCAAACTCAGGTAATTGATAAAACGGACTTTGCTCCCGGTAATAATCAGTTAACCTGGCCTCTCCAATTTTACCCGACGCGCCAAACAAGCGGCCCCATTGTTCATCCCACCCTGAAGCCTCCTCGGTCATGTATTGGGCATCGGTGCGCACCGAAATACTAAGCGGAACAGTTGTTCCAAAAACATCCGGATGGTTCAGATGAAGATTTAAAGCCCCGAAACCGCCCATTGAATAGCCCATCAATGCCCGGTGCTGTTTGTCGGCAATCGTTCGGAAAAGGCTGTCAATATGAGGTACCAATTCCAGAATAAACATATCCTGGTATAGAAATGAACCTTCAAAATCATTCACATAATAAGTCCGGAAGGCTTCAGGCATAATAAAAATCATGGGCACAATTTCACCATCGCGAATGGCCTGATCGGCAAACTGATTTACACAGCCATACTCCAACCAGGAAGTTTCATCATCACCCAATCCATGAAGCATATAGACCACCGGATATTTTTGATTGCCGGAAAAATACGTTTCGGGCAAAATAACCGAAAAATGCACATCCTGATTTAGTATTCGACTGTGCATACACATACTTTCCCGCATCCGCAGTTCATTTCCGGCCCATGCGGCAGCAAACAGGAACAATGCGAAAAAGAAGAGTAATGCCGTTTTTTTCATAGTTACTCCTTTAAATGATCTTTAATAAATACACAGGCGTCATCTAATCCTGATAGAAAGTTATCATGCGAAGGCCTTCCCTGTCTTACCCTGTATTCATGCGTTACATCCTGCGCTCGCAGGTTCATAAACAAACTATGATAGCCTTCAAAATGATTTCCTTGATCGGTAATATCGAGGTAATAATCCACACCGGTAGTCTCAATTTCTGCACCAGAGGAAATCGCTGCATCAAATAAAAGACAGGCATTGAAATACGGGGCCAGGATGGGCATCATTTCAAATGCTTTACCCCCTGCTGCATCATTTCCAATTAAAACAGCATATTTACCTTCATCGTTAATTCGATAATTACTCCGCATTTCTGAAACTACAGCAAGCAGTAAATCCGTGGAAAACCCGGTTTCCTGAAAAGGTAATTCCACAATTATGGAAGCGGGAAGCCGCACAGCTTCAATATTTTTACTCAACAAGTCAATCAATTCTCTTGTCTGATCTTCCTGTATGGTCTCATCTCTTTGGTGCATCACATAAATAACCGGATAATTCTTCGATTCGGAAGTGTAATTGCCGGGAGTTACCACTTTGTAAGTGTAACCGCTGTTCTGAAGTTGATGCGTAAAAATCCGGGAATCGGGCACTGCACTTCCTGTTTCAACCGGCATGGTTTCTGATGGATATGCTTGCCCCCTGAAAGCATAGCCCAGGTAGCTAAAAGCCTCGGGCAGAGCATTGTGCCAGTAATCCCATGTATGCGCACCATTTTTTACCCGGTACTCATGCGGAATATTCAATTTGCGAAGCTCTACATGAAGGGCATCATTGGTTTCTGAAAGACTCTCTTCATCATCACCACAATCAAAATAGTAATTTTGTCCCTGCAGAGAAACATCGCCGGGTTGGGCAAAAAAATGAAAAGGACTGTATTGCAGAAAATAATCGGTTAAACGCTGGTTACCACTTGCCCCAATACCGCCAAAAATGGGTCCCCACTGTCCATCAAAAACCTCTTGAGGTTCATTGATGTATTGCTCATCTGTGCGGAATGACATACTAAGCACAATCCCGGTTTTAAATAGCTCCGGATTTTTGGCCGGAAGGATCAGCGCCCCATATCCACCCATGGAATAACCCATCACAGCACGATGTTCCGGGTCTTTCACCGTTCTGTATTTTGCATCAATTTCTGGGACCAACTCTTGCGAAAGCATGTCCATGTATGGATAATTTCCATTGTACTTGTTCGCCCAATAAGTATTAAAACCTTCAGGCATAACAAATATTACCGGTCCGGTTTCCATAAGGTACTTATCCGCATAATATTTTATGTTCCCTCCCTGATACCATGCTCTTTCATCATCGCCAAAACCATGCAACAGGTAAACAACCGGATAGGAAATTGTAGTACTGTCATACCCTTCAGGCAAAAGGACGGCATAGTTAATGGTCCTGCTCAAAATGGCACTTTGCACATTTTCATCTTTAAGCAAACGATCGAATGGGGTAACGATTACATCATCCGGTTTCTCGCGCTCACAACCCATCAGCACAAATCCAAAGGAAATGGCCAGAATCAGAATGGGTATGAGTCGTTTTACTGTCATTTTACTTAAATCTTATTGGGGTTCAGAGGTGCATTGGGCTTATCACTGTAAACCACGTATGACTTGAAATATATCCTGAAATCAGGGTCCTGATTCACCCATTTAATTTCAAGTTTATGGTTGCCCGTGGGTAGCATGTACTTATGAAAAATGTCATACTTTCGAACGATATAGTCAAAAGGCATTCTGACCTGTTCAGTTTTAACGCCATCAATATATACATCCAGCAAAGCCACAAAATCACGGGTTTCATCAATGCAGCGGCTTTTCACGTTGCCGAGCACAACAATGCCATTGCCTTCAAAATCTATCCTGATGCTTTCTTCCAGGTGATCCACCCGAACCAATAGTTCTTTCACCGGATACATTCCTTCAAAGGACTGCTCAAATCGCAGTTTTTCAGGTTGTTGCACCTGAACCATAACTTCATTTTCTGAAACACTTCCACCCTCTTTCGCAATCTGTTCCAGGGCATGTTTATAGCTCAAATCATAAATCTGACTCAGTGTAAGTTCAGAATAAGGGAACTTAATATCCTGTACTTTTTCAATGGCCGGCTTCCAATATGCAGGGATGTTTTCATAACCCAACACCACACCCAATATGCCGGCGGCCGTTGCCGGGTTACAATCTGAATCCTGACCGCAACGGGTGGCGATATCCATCGTTTTATAAAAATCCTTTTCGCCATAAAGCAATCCTATTGCCACATAGGCTGCATTTACACTTGCATCGATATTAAACGCATTGAAAACACCTTCGGGGCAGCCAACATCCGAAGTATGTTTCTTCTCAAATTCGAACCAGCATTTTTTCCAATCGTCAGGATATTGTTTGTGCCAGGTAACCACGTCGCTGATTGCCTGATGAAATTTGCTTTTTTCCGGAATCGGTTTCAATCCCTGCTCAACAATAAAACCAATATCATCTGAATGAAAAGCAGTAGCATACATGGCTGCCATAAAGACTCCACCATACCAACCATCGCCATAATTCATAATGTGTCCGGTACGGTCACATATTTCGGCTGCGGTATTGATCATTCCCGGCGACATCATCCCCGCAAAGTCCGCTTCAATCTGAAAATCAATATCGTCGGCATGGGGATTATTCATCCAGTGCCCTGATTCAGGCGGCATAATTCCATTCAGTATGTTATACCTGGCCGCCTGATTGGCATGCCACAGCTTATAGTCTTCGCGGGCAAAAGCCAGGGCGAAAGAATCGGCAGGAGCACTGGCCCCCAGTCTTTCAATCACTTCAACAAAAGTAAAATCGAGGTAAACATCATCGTACAAACCCGGATCCAAATCAAAAATTTCCGCGATGTAATCGTCATACCAAACCATTTGCTGGTAATCCTGTATCATAGTGCCCTTAAACTTAAATTCAGTAGGGCCGCCATAGGTGCAACCAATCGTTTGTCCTGCCCAACCACCTTTTATTTTATCAAAAAGCTTTTCCTTCGACAGGGTAAACTGATCAGGCATTACCTGTTTATCTGCCACCTGAGGTTTACAAGCGGCCAAGATAATCACAGAAAATAAAAACAGCACTATTCGATTCATAGCTATTTACAGTTATAAGGGTAATGAACTTTTTGGAGGATTTTCGGAATACACAATCAAGTCATTTATCCTGATTTCATATCCTGGATCGGGATTAAGCCATTTGAGGACTACCTTATGTTCACCTTCGGGAAGTTGATACTTCCAGGCTGGTTCCAATCGGCGCGCTGTGTTTTTCATAGGCAGAACAACCAATTCGTCAAGATTACCATCAATATATACCTCCACATTGGCAACATAAGGGTCATCCAATTCGGCAAGACCAAATACCTCTGAACCAAATTTCTTTGCTACGCGGTCAATATAGGCCGCATCTACTTTGGAGCGTTTCACCATATTGCCATACAGAATATACCCGTTACCGGTAAAATCAAATGAAATTTCATCTGTAAAGGAAATATCTATTTTCTCTCGTGCGATGGGATAACAATTCTCAAAATTTTGTTCAAAAGCAACAGGCACAGGCGCTTTGAAAGGAATAACAACTTCATTCTCTGATATTTTGCCTCCTTCCCGCTCAATATTCTGCAGGGCATGTTTATAACTCAACTCATACGCCTTATTTAGCGACATGGTGGTTCCCCCAAAGTCAAGGGGTTCAATTTCCTGCAAAGGCTTTAGCCAGAATTCAGGAATGGCATTGTATCCAAGCATCACACCCAAAACGCCCCCAACGGTTGCCGGGTTACAATCGGCATCCTGCCCGCAACGAGCGGCAATATCGACAGATTTGGTAAAATTGCCCTGTCCATAAAGCAACCCAAGGGCAACATAAGCTGAATTGATTTTAGCATCAATATTGAACGATAGATAAACACCTTTGGGACAACCCACATCCTTGTTCCATTTCTTCTGAAGCTCAAACCAGGCAGCTTTCCAGTCATCAGGGTATTGGGTGTGCCATTGAATAACATCAGCAATGCAGTCATGAAATTTTGTGCCTTCGGGAATGGTTTTATTTGCCTGTTCAACAATGTAGTTTACATCATCCGAAGCAAAAGCCAACGAATACAATGAAGAAACAAATACACCCCCGTACCAGCCATCACCGCTGTTCATAACATGTCCGACCCTGTCAGCAATTTCGGTAGCTTTATTTACCATAGCCGGAGCCATCAAACCAATAAAGTCTGCTTCAATTTGAAAATCAAGATCATCGGCATGAGGATTATTTTTCCAAAATCCTGACTCAGGCGGCATAATTCCCCTGAGGATATTGTAACGCGATGCCTGATTGGCGTGTGCCAGATGATAATCTGTATTTGCCCAGTGATGAGCAATGGTATCGCTACTAACATCCAATCCATATAATTCAAAAACGTTTACAAAATTCAGGTCAGTGTAAATGTCATCAAACAAACCGGGTTTCTTATCCCACCAGTATTTTACATAGCCATCGTGCCATGGAATGATCTGATATTCATCAATGATCGATCCCTGATACTTAAACTCAACCGGTGCGCCATAAACAACGCCAATGGTTTGTCCGGCCCAGCCTCCCTTGATTTTGTCTTTCAGCAATTCATGCGAAAGTATGGTGGATTCTGCATGGACTACATCAACCTTTTTTTCCTGCGTACAGGACGTCAACAAACCGGTAAATAAGACAGCGGTGGCGGCAAAAAGAAATGATTTTCTAAAATTTGTCATAATAATTTAGGTTTTAGGGATATACACTCAATTCTGTAATTGAGGTAAATCCGGAAACGTTTTTGGTGTACTTGTTCCAATGATCCTGAATCATGGCATCGCCAATTATCCTGACCCCTTTGGTTGTAACAGGGTCAAAGGTGAGGATATATTCAGCATAATGCGGTTGAATAAACACAACATCTGAGGCAGGCAGTGCGGGGCTTAAAGAAGTATTTTCCGCTGGCACCCACCTGCCTGCTTCATTCAGATATTGCACACTAAGAGAAGTAAACCAACCACCAAACTCCTCCATTCCTCCTGTATTTAACGCAATCATGCTGATCCGGCGCGGTTCATCCCAACCATACCCGTAGTAATCAACCTTGGGTATTCTGGCTTTCGCAGCAAGACTATAAAATACAGATCCTTTTCCTGAGGTGTTCCCATCATTGATCACAGAAACATCTTTTGCATATAACGATTTACCAAACGTGTACCAGCATGAATCCAACACTTTCTCATTCAGTTGCCTTACATTGGCATAAATGGTGTCAGCGATTGGGGCAATGTTTTTGGTACGCACCAATAAATCAAATTCTCTCGTGATTTTATCCCTGCCATTATCCAGTTGAAGCTCAATTTGATAATTTCCCGGGTTTTCCGGAGTTCCGGTTAAAAGTCCATTGGTGAAGCTAAGTCCTTCGGGAATTTTACCCGACACCAGGGACCAATTGTACATTTTATTGGCCGTGGTATAAAAAGTATAATCAACCGGTTTGCCAGTCTCAAGTACCGGAGAAGGGCCAATGTAAAATTCAAGTGGTGCATTAAAAACAGCATCTGTGTTAACGGTAAGAATTTCATATCCAGGCTTTCCGCTGATGGAACCCCCGTTTAATGCCACGAGTTTTAAGGTTGCCTTTACCGTTTCGTCAATTATTTTGGAAATCTCTGTATCGGGTAAATCATAGCGGGTAATGTTGATGTATTTATCGTTGAAAGGTTTGGTCCAGCCTTTCACGGGCAGGTAAAGATTCTTTGGTAAGCCTTCCATGCCATTGATCACGCCCATTAAACCGGCAACAGTAGCTGCCTGATTGTCAGCATCAAAACCCATGGCACAGGATAAATCAAGTGTACGCTGAAAGTCACCGTTACCATACAGCATAGCCAAGACACCACAAGCTCCGTTAAGATTAGCATTCCAGATGGTTTTGGTCATATCCGGCTCATCTATGTAATATTTCCGGGCCATTTCCTGCCATGCAGCTTTCCAGTCATTCGGGAATTTTTTATGCAGGGCAATCATATCACGCACCGTTGCTGCATATCTGCCTTCCTGCGGAAGTGCATTCAATCCAATATCAATCAATTTACGGATATCCTTTTCAAAAAATGCGGCGGCATACATTGCGCCGTAGTATATTGTAGGTTCCACGCCCCAGTCATCGCTGGTAATTCTGGCTGCCCAATCTGATTTGGATGCGGCATATTTAACCATACCGGGGGCTGTTACCGCCCATATTTCATTAATCAACTGTGGGTCTATCTGATACCAGTGTGGATTTAACAACTTATTTCCCGTGAATGGCGGGGTAAAACCAAAATGCATCAAACCCAATGCACCACGGTTGGCCAGCCAAACCCGGTCACGGATGTGATACATCCATGCATCACGCAATTCAGCATAGGTTGGCTCAGGGCCAAATTTTTGCATTTGTAACAGGTACATGTATTCTACATCGGTATCATCGTCAGAAAAAGCACCATCGTACTTCTGAAGTTTATCCATGTTTTTTGTGTAACCATAAGGCCAGTTCTCAGCACCAGGTGCATTGATATACTTGTTTTCATGGGGTAAGCCATAAATATTCCCAATCATCTGCCCAATCCAGGCAGCGGCAATTTTGTCGTGCAGTTCACTCACTTTTATGCGCTTTGGCTTACCTGCTGATGCAGCAGAAGACCACAGGAACATAGCGATAAGCATGCATACGGCCGGAAGTATTATTTTCTTAAATGACATCTTGTATGTTTTAGTAACCATTGTTTTGAACCAGTTTTGAATTCGCACTCAATACTGTTTGTGGAATGGGGAATAACTTGGCTGTGGCCCCTGATACAGGTTTGTTCCACCAGGTGTTGCCCCAGTCACCAAACCTGATCTGATCCTGCCGACGTCGTCCTTCCCAGGCAAATTCACGTCCGAACTCATCGAGTAATTCATCATCAGATAAATCAGCTATCTGATAGGGCTCCAGGCCAGCACGAGTTCTTATTTTCTGTAAATCAGCATCACCCAACATTTCACCTGCACGACCAAGGCGATGCAAAGCTTCCAGCTTTGTGTAAAGTACATCGGCATAACGGAACAACACGAAATCATTTCCCATGTCAGTTACGTAATACTCAAGGTCCTCCTGATATTCGTACTTGCAGCAACGGGCGCCTTCCCATTTTTTACGGGCACGGTAATTTGCGATGGTAGGTGAATATTCAAACCAGGTCGTATCACCACTTTCTACAAAATAAATAGGATTCCCATTCATGTCGAACTGCTGTCCAAAAAGGAAAGAATTACGGCGAAGGTCGTTTTCAGCATACTTATTGAAAAACTCAGGTTCAAGCACAAAACCATCCCACATTTCGCCTTTGAAACCATAAGTCGCCCTGCTGGCATCACTCAGTGTGAGGGTGTACCAATACAACCGGTCTTTGGTGTAAATAGAGTGGTTAACAATAACAAAAATATTCTCCAGGGAACCCTCATTATTCACTTTGAAGTTGGCAAAGTAATCATTCTCTATTGAATAGGAACCCAAAGCAATTACATTATCGCAGGCATCCACTGACTCTTGATACTTATTCTCGCCAATCCATTCTTCTGCATTCAGGTAAAGTTTAGCCAATAGAGTATAAGCTACGCCTTGTGTAACCCGGCCATAATATTCCGGGGTAGGTTGAACCTGAAGCATTTCAATGTTATCAAGTATCTCTTTCTCAACAAAGTTGAAGATAAATGTCCTGTCTTTTTGTTCAGGTAGGTTTTTGTCGGCAAAGTCAATTGTGTAGGGAATATTTCCCCAGTTATCCATTGCCCAGTAGTAAAACAATGCGCGCAAAACCTTAATTTCGGCAACAATGCGATCTTTAGCCTCAAAAGTTATCTCCGTCTGCTCAGTTTCATAGATCACCTCATTGCAGGCGCTGATTCCTTCAAAAACGTACTCCCATGACTGCCTTAGAATTTTATTGTTGGCGTTAAACTCATGGGTCTGGAGTTCATTCCAGCGGCCCTGCTCCCACCACAATCCGTCATCCCTCCCAGGAATAACCAATTCATCTGAAGCATTTTCAGTAAGTGACCAAAGTCGTTGTTCTTCGGGATAGCGTTGTAATTTGGTGTAAGCCCGCCCGGCATTCATCAACACCGCCTCCTCCGATTGAAAGAACTGATCAATCGGAATATCAGAGAAAACTTCCTCGTCCAGTTTGGTACAAGCGCCCAATACCAACAAGGCAATTGACAGAACAGGCAGAAATCTATATATTTTTTTCATAACTCAAGGGGTTACTAGAATGAAACATTTACGCCCAACGAAATCAGGGTGGTGCGCGGATAATAAGAAAGGTATTCAATGCCCGGTGTAAGTCCGCCAAGATTCACCTCCGGGTCAAGGCCTTTATATCCTGTAAGACAGAATACATCCTGGGCGGTTGCGAAAACGCGTAGTTTTGAAATATACCTGTATTTTATCGGCCAGTTGTAACCAAACGAAACATTGTCAAGTTTCAAAAAGGTAGCATCCTCCACATATTTGGATGAATAATTTGCATTTCCGGTAAATTCAGGGTTCTCAAATTGCGTAAGGGGTACATTGTTCAACCCAATAGAATTCCAGTTTTCATAATACAAACGGTAGGTATTCAGCACATCACCACCAATGCTTGCCCGCAATGCAAAACTGAAATCCCAGTCACGATAGGTGAAAAAGTTGCTCCATCCCAAAGTAAAGTCAGGAAAGGCATTGCCAATTTCTTCCCAATCATCAGCACTCACCTGACCCACCGGATTGGCATTTTTAAACAGGTCATGACCCAGTTCATCCAAACCTATCCAGACAGGTCCATAGAATGTACCCAGGCTTTGACCCTCAATCAACTTTTGAGCGTTCACGCCAATAGCCCCGCCAATCCATCCAATGTCATAGGATTTGTTGATAAACTCATCATTGGAAAATTTCTCGAGAATGTTTTTGTTTTTCCCGAAAGTAAGGATAGATGTCCAGGAAAAGTCAGTTTTCTTTACCGGCACCCCTTTAAGGGTAAGTTCAATTCCCCGGTTGCTGATGGTGCCCACATTGGTAAACAATTCTTTATACAAATAAGGTGGAACCGAAACATTGTAGGTGTAAAGCAGGTCGGTGCTGTTTCTGTAATAGAAATCAAGGGTACCGCCCAAACGGTTTTCCAATACCGAAAAATCAATCCCGGCATTAATTTCTTTCTTATTTTCCCATTTAAGATCGGGATTGGGATTACTCACCGGCTGATAGGTATTGATCCATTCCCCATTATAGAAGAACTTACCCGCACGGCCCATCAGGATAAGTGAACGATAATTGCCAATATCCTGATTACCCGTGGTTCCATAACCAACCCTCAACTTTAGCTCATTGACCCATGAAACTTCTTCCATAAAGGCTTCACGGTTTATTCTCCAGCCCATACTAGCCGAAGGGAACCAACCCCATTTATGGTTTTCGCCAAAACGTGACGAACCCTCACGCCTGAGTGATACAGCCGCGAGATAACGATCATCAAAATTATACATTACCCTCCCGAAAAAAGAAATCAGCCTGCTTTTCCCTTTATATGATCCCATGGAAGCAGTTCCTTCAGCTAACGAAGCACCAGCGCCAATATTATGTGGCCCGTATAGATCAGTGTCGAAACCCGAGTTGATCATGTAAGAATTGTTTGTTTCAAATTCTTCAAAGGAGTATCCCGCAAGTGCCTGAAGATTATGATTTTCCCAGGTGTCTGTATAATTCAGGGTACTTTCATACTGTAAGTCATGACTTTTACCATTACTAATCTCGGCTTCCCCATCACTGCCCAACCTACTAGGATAATATTTGGTGCGGTAAGAGAGTTCTTCCCAATCTGAATTTTCAATTGAAATCAGGTTTACCCAATTCAACGAATTGGCAAGTTTAAGCGTTGCCCGCATATTGGCTCCTATGTCATTGGTTTTCCCATCAATGGTACGTTCATTCAGCATAGCTACCGGATTGTAATAATCCATTCCTGAAATCAGTGTATAGCCACCCGTGTACGAATTTCCCGGATCATAAACCGGTGACGTCGGGTTGCGGATAAATGCCTGATAGAAAAGGTCGTAATTGGCCGGCTTGTAGTTTCGCATCCCATAGCTTAAATTGTAATCCAGGGTGAGCAAGCCATCCAGAGCGGACTGTGAAATGTTTGTTTTCAGCAGATATTTGTTCGATTCATTGTCTTTCAAAAGCCCTTCTGACTGGTCAACAAAAATTACCGTACGGTGAGAAAAATTTTCGTTCCCGCCCGATATGGCCAGGTTGTGACTGTGGCTGAAAGGTGTTGGACGTGTAATTTCCTTAAACCAATCTGTATTGGCATCATAAATACTCCCGGCTTTATCTGGTGCATAAGTGAGAATGGCTTCTCGAAACTCATCAGCGTTGAGGTTCTCCACACCACGGGGCGCAATCTGAATAGATGCATAGCCTGAGTATTCAATTTTACTCACGCCGGTCTTTGCTCTTTTTGTGGTAATAATAATTACACCGTTTGAGCCACGTGTACCGTAAATGGATGCGGCTGCACCATCTTTCAGTACATCAACCGATTCAATCTCCTCGAAACTTATATTTTTCAAGTCAACACCTGCAATACCATCCACAATAATTAAAGGACCCTGTCCGGAAGTAAGGGTATTGGTTCCTCGTAAAAGAATCTGATAACCAGCTTGCGGATCAGCACCATCGGGTTTGGTAATGGACAAACCGGCGACCTTACCCTGTAACATACCCAAAGGACTATTAAAAGCACCTTTATTGAAATCGTCAGCTTTCACAGAAGCAATGGACCCGGTAACTTCTTTTTTAGTGGTAAGACCATACCCAATAACTACAACTTCTTCAAGAGACTCAATGGTGGGTTTGAGCCGCACATTCATTGTGTTTTGCGAACCCACCGATAATTCCGCAGTTTCGTAACCAACAAAACTAAATTGCAAGACAGCGCCTTTCAAGGCATCAATGCTATATTTACCGCTGACATCGGAAACGCTTCCGGTTTGGGTACCTTTTATTACAATGTTCACCCCCGGAATCAATTCACCGGTGTTTACATCAGAAATGGCTCCCGAAATTTTCACGGTTTTTTGTTCCTGTGCAAATGCGTCAGGCAAAACCAGCAGAATTATCCCAAGCAACCATAGGCCAGAGACTAATTTACCCATCCTTTTCAATACCAGTATATTTTTCATAAGATGATTTTTTGATGTTAGTCAACCGAGGAAAGCTCCATGCGGCTGGGAATGGAAGATTGCGCCCCCATGCGGGTAACCGTAATGGCCGATGCTTTGGCTGCCATTTTAACTGATTCGTGAATTGATCTGCCTTCCGATAAGCCTACACAAACCGATCCGCAGAAAACATCACCGGCAGCAGTGGTGTCCAATGCATCTACCTTAACGGCTTCAACAAATTGATATTCGTCGTTCTCTTTGATCAATGCGCCCTGTGCACCCAATGTAATCACCACATTGGCCACACCACGTGCACTGATAATTTCGGCAGCCTGCCGGGCTGATTCAATATCGTTAACCTTTATCCCCGAAAGGATTTCCGCTTCACTCCTGTTTGGAATGATCATATAAATATGCTTCAGCAATGTATCGGAAAGTGCACGGGCGGGTGCGGGATTCAAAATAACTTTAATCCCTTTGCTGTAAGCTTTCTCTGCGACATATTCCACCGTGTTGATGGGTATTTCGAGTTGCATCAGCACCAGATCAGCACTTTCTACCTCAGCAGATGCTTTTTCAATATCAGCCGGACTTAGCGAAGCATTGGCGCCGGAGGCCACCACAATGCAATTTTCACCAAAAGAATCTACCGTAATCAATGCCACCCCAGAGGGTTGATTGGGATCGGAAAAAATAAAATCTGTATTAATGTCTTCGGCATTGTAAAGCATCACCGATTGTTTCCCAAAAACATCATTTCCGGTTTTTGAAATCAATGAAACCTTTCCCCCCATGCGAGCCGCAGCTACCGCCTGATTGGCACCTTTGCCCCCAGGGTTCATAAAAAATGTACCTCCCAGTATGGTTTCGCCAGGAATGGGCAGGCGATCAGCCTTAATTACCATGTCGGTATTGCAACTTCCAACTACAACTATTTTTTTCACGTGTATATTTTTTCTTTGTTTGTCCGGAAGCAAATATCCAAATATCCATAGGCAATAAATGCCAATTATTACTGTCAAACTGTAATTGAAAATCGCATATTTTCAATAACCTATATTCTTATCTTTTTGTTTTTAAGTTATTTATGTTGTCATTTTACCACTATTTTTGTATAAATAATGTAATTAACACTAGTTTTGTGGTGAATTATTTGTTTCCACAAAAAAATCACCTTTATGACCAAGCTAGAATCCCTGATACAATTGATTCATTCCATGACACTTTCAGAAAAAAGGGCATTCCGGGTCAGGACTTCTCATAAAAAGAATACGCCCGACTACCTGCTTTTATATGGAATTATTGAGCAAGGCCCGCATGAACCCTACAATTCTCTGCGAAAGGAATTTTTAATTCTGAGGCCACACGTATCATTTGAAACTACAGTAAAGTATCTGCTTGAATTACTGCTTGATACTATGCTTGACTTACGAAAAAACCAGGATAGTTTTTTTATACTCTTCAACAAAATTCTCAAAGCAAGGATACTTTTTGAAAAGGCACTTTATGATGAATGTCTGGAAATGCTGAGAAATACCATAAAGCAGGCCGAAAAATTTGAGAACTATTATGCATTACTCATCGCACTTCGCCTTGAAACAGAATACCTGCTAACACTCAACTTTCCAAATCTGAACGAAAAAGAATTGCTTTCCAAGCAATTCAAACTCACCGAAACGCTGAAAAACATCCGGAAAATAAATGAACAGGCCTCTCTTTACGAAATTCTTAAACACCGCGTTATTTACAAGGGTTACGCCCGATCACAAAAACAAAAAGACGAACTCAATGACCTGATTTTCAGCGAACTTAGTATCGTTGCCTCCCTCGGCCCTGAAAATTTTGAAATCAGCAAACTTCATCAATTGTTTCAGTCCAATTACCTGATCAATGTGGGGGATTACAAATCCGCCCTCAGGTCATACTATGAACTCAACAACCTGTTTGAGGCAAACAAGCATTTGTGGAGTTCACCTCCTATTTATTATCTGCACACCCTGGAAGGGGTGCTTGAAAGCCTCAGAAGTATTCATAATTATGAAGGCATGCCCTATTTTATTGATCAGATCAGAAAAATAAGCAATCCTTCACTTGATTTCAGGGTTCATTTAACCTGTATCATATTTTTATATGAAATATTCCCATTTCTTGATTCCGGCAATTTTTCTTCGGCAAAATCCATAATGGAATCATACAAAGAGCCCTTGTACAATAAAATGGACATACTCAACCGGGCCAAACAAGCGGAGTTGTCTCTTTACACTTCACTCATATATTTTGGCAATGCGAATTACCCGAAGGCACACAAATTCTTAAGCCCGATCATTGTACGGGGGAAAAATTACTATTATCTGCCGCTTTACAGGACCATTCGCCTGGTAAACCTGATGATTCTATACAAAATGGAAGATTTTGATCTCATGCATTCTGAAATCAGGTCAATAAAACGTGATTTGGCCGGCATGGAAAAGGGTTATAAAATTGAACGCTTTATGCTCAGGTTTCTGGTCAGGCAAATCCCGGCTTTTGCCAATAATCGCGAATCCCTATGGGCAAAAGTAGATAAAGAACTGGAAGAGATCAGGCAGGATGTTTTTGAGCAACAAATCCTGCGCATTTTCAACTTCACCGCATGGATTGAAAGCCTCATCAGGCATCAGCCATTGTCAGTAATTATGGAACAGAAACTGGGTAGAAGAAATGAATGATTAAACGTTTAATGATGGTGGCAAGTATCACTCAAGCATTAAAAAGCCACCCATTCTCTCAAACAGGCGGCTTTTCAGAATAAATTTCTCTGATCCTTATTTACTCAACTTCGCCAGTGCCTCTTCTGCGGCATTCAGGGTAGGCTGAATAGAAATTTCGCTACCTACGGCTCCTTTCATCCAACTTTGTGGAATAAGACGACCCTGGGTATACATGCGTTTAAATTCAGCGGCCAGTGGTTTGCCTTTTACCTGTTGCGAAACCTGGAATTCAATCAGGTGACCCATAGGGTAATTGGACAGGTAAAGCGGGTTGTCAATCATGTGTGAATAGATGGCCAGGATGGGTTCGTCATTCCCGCCAAGGATACCGGCATAATAACTGTTCCATACCTCTTTGGCTGCGCTGATCACCGCTTCCTTGAGTTGGGCGGGTGTAGCTTCAGGATTGGCATACATCCATTTCCACACTTTCATATCCACCAGTGAAACACCCATGATTTCATAACATGACCAGAAATTGTCCAGTGCCATCATAGATTCCTTATCGGGATCAGCATTTTTAAGACCGAGCAGTTCAAGGTCGCGATTCTGGAATAGGAAGGCCACAGCCTCAGTAAAGGCGGTGTTGGGAACACCCTGAAGCATATAATAATCCACATCATTCATGGTAATGGTTTGCTCCACGTTGTGCCCAAACTCATGTACAGCAATATTGTAGCCTTTGTAATCCATCCCGTTTTCACCAATGCGGGTGCGCAGGTGTGCCAGGTCGTTACGCATTTCGGCGCCCCAGGCATGACCTGAACCACGAGCCGGATCAACGGTTACCAATGAAGAAATACGGGCCGCATCGTCAAAATTCCAGCCCAGTTTCGTTAGGATGTTTAGCAGATCGGCCTCAAAAGCTTTGGGATTGGGATACTTTTTGGAGGTCATGGCCGTGAGTTCCTCTTCGGGTACACCACCACGCGATTTAAACCCATTGTACCAGATGTCGAAAGGCTCCAGTTCCCGCCCAAGTTGGGTGCTGATGTATTTTGCCACCTCCTTCACCTGAGCCGAAGAAACAAACTCAATAAACAAGCGCTCCACATCTTCCTGAGGAATTTCCATAGCCCCTTCAAAAGCACGGTCAATATAAGTGGGCAGGTGCGGACTGTAAGCATCAATGGACTTCATTACTTTAAAGTTATCCAAAAGCACCTGATAACGAGTGTCAGGTTCCGGATTACCGGTGACTTCCTGGCCATCTTTGTAAATTTTATTGGTTTCCGGATTCCAGGCATATTCATCTTTGTTGATCACCTGTTGCGGAATGCTCTGATCAATGATGTGCTTCATCACATTATAAATCATACGCTGCTTTTCCAGTCCATTTTCACCGGCGTAATTCGATTTTAACTCATCGCGCAGACCCCAGTGAGTTATGAGCTTCATATCGGCAGGGAAAAGGAATTTGCCATCGGCATTCTGCAATTTCCCCATGTAAACATTGTAATCCGAAATATAGGCATCGGCCTCAGTAAGGGTTTGCGAGGCTTTAAGGATGATATCGGCCGGAACGCGGGAGGTAAAGCGGTCGCCCATACGGGCATAGGCCCATTGCAGGCGGCTCCAGTTATCACCCTGTTCCGTTTTTTCCTTTAGTGAATAGTAAGGGAAGTTCAGCGCGGTAAGAAAGGCAATTTTATTGTTGAAGAGATCATCATCAAGGTGGGCGGAAGCATCATAGCTACCAAACATCATATCCACCGGCATAATGTCGGGGCCGGTAAGCTGTATAGGCTCTTTCAACTGAAGGTCAATCTTGTGAAAATTGCCCCTCAGCACTTCGAAATTGCGCTCTAATTTACCAAACAGGGTTTTAATCGCTGCATCATCGACCACAAAGTTTTGTTTGCAGAACTGCTCGAAATCGGCAGTTGAACCATCGCTTTCGCGCCATAAATCAGCTACCTGGCTTACCCCCCGCTCAATACGGAATTGATGGGCTGCACCAAGAGAGTCGGTGAGTTGGGAAATAACCTTTTCAACCACCGGCCTGCCAATAAATAAAGCAGAGGTTTCTTCGGCGGGTTGTTCTTTTTTGGTGCCGCAACCACTGCTGGCCAGAATGATGGACACGGACATGAGCATGAATATTTTACGCATGATGAAATGGATTTAAATGCAGTACAAACCTACATGAAAAATCTGAGATGATTTAACTTTTTGTACAATTGTCATTTTCAGTTTCCTGATACCAATAACAATAACCGACATCGGGCTGTCAGAAAAATACTTAAATTGCCGCTTATATTCCTGCTGTATGTCTTTTCTCGTAATTCTGTCTATTGCCCTGTTCATTACCCTGGTAACCCAATACTACGGGTTCATCATGTTTAAGTTCACAGGCGATTACAACGACCTTTACAAGATCAGAAAAAAGCATCGAAGCGAACAGGTCGCGACTGATGCAACCCTGAATGAAAAATACCGGTATTACAAAAATCTTTCCCCGGAAGGAAAAAATAAATTCCTTGCCCGTTTAACTTATGTGATGAACAAGGTACAATTTACTGGTTACGAAGGTCTTGAGATTACGCAGGAGATGAAAATCTGTGTGCTGTTTGCCGTGATTCAACTCACTTACGGACTTGAACTCTTTCATTTCCAACGGTTTAATAGATTTATTCTTTATCCTAAGTCATTTTATTCCCGTTTCTTTAACAGGAACCTGCTTGGGCTGACCTCCGGACTCGGTTTTGTGACCTTGTCGTGGGCCGATTTTCAGGAAGGTTACCTGGTTCCTAACGACAGGTATAATCTTGGTCTTCATGAGATGGCTCATGCGCTGAGGCTGGAGCTTATGGAATACGGAGAGGCGAATGTAGTGTTGCAGCACCTGAGCAACGAGATGGACAAACTGGCGCTGGATGAGCAGGAGATGGCTTCACGGGGTGTGCCATCCATTTTGCGGGATTATGCCTTTGCCAATAAAGAAGAATTTTTCTCGGTTAGCGTAGAATATTTCTTTGAAGTGCCCGAAACACTGAAACAAAACAAACCGGAACTTTTCGCCATGCTGTGCAGGATGCTGAAACAGAATCCGATGAATACAAGCATTGACTATTGCAATATCTAAAATAGAACAAACTTAAGTTGAGAATACTACGCTTTATTAACAACTAATTCCTGTTTAAACAATCTACCATACAGTCTCCAATTATTTATTACATTTAGCCCTGATAAATTTTCTGCCCTATGAAGACTCTTCTACTTTTCTCAATGTTTCTTGTGCTGCTGTTTCCCGATTTCACTAAAGCCCAGCATGCAGACTGCCCGTCCATCTGGCAGCAGGGAATTATGGGTGATTGCATTGGGAAGAGTGGGGTGGTTGAGGCAGATATTGACAGCGACGGGAAAACAGAGCTCATTATAGGTGCAAGTTCCATGTGGTATGTGCTAGAATGGTCGGATGATCAGCAGGACTATGTGCTGAGATATATGAGTCCCTATATTGAGCATCATATTGAAACACTCACTTTACTTGATGTTGATGATGACGGTTCTCAGGAAGTAATCATCGGGACTTTTTATGGTAATGTGTTTGTCTTTGATGCGGCGACCGGAACATTGAAAGACACTATAAATATTGCCAATGAATACTCCGATATCAAACGTATTTTATTGGCTGATGCCGATAACGATGGTCAAACAGAATTGGTGATCTGCACCAATTTTAAAACCCATCTTTTCAACCGCTCAGCGGGTATATACACACTTAAACTCACCATTGATCAGGGCGGATTTGATCTTTGTATCGGTGATGTGGATGGGGATCAGACTAATGAATTGGTATATTCTACAGGCAAAGTGTTTCGTCTTGAGCAAAATCTGCCGGTTTTTCTATGGGAATTTGATCATAATTATAATACCAACGGCTTCCTACTGCTCGAGGATGTTGATTCCGATGGAATTTTGGAGATAATCTATTCAGGCCAATACTCAGTGTTGGGTGTATTTGATGCCGATATCCGTCAGGCAAAATGGACAGGTGATTCCGGTGGAGTGGATGCGATTTTAATTACTGATACCGATGGTGATGGAATACAGGAACTGATTGTGGGTGAGGATCAGTTTGGTGATATTATTGGAAAGGATCTGTTAGACGGTTCCGAAAAGTGGCGGTTACATAATCCTGGACATGGTGTCAATTTTCTTTGTGTAGCCGATACTGACCATGATGACCAACTTGAACTTGCCTGGGCTGTAAACTGCAGTACCACAGGTGAGGATTATATGCATATATACAACCTGCCTGATCTGGAGCATGAGTGGACAAGCCAAAGCACCTGGGGTGCATTTAGTGTTAAAGTGGCCAATGTTGATAGCGACCCCCTGCCCGAAGTTATCACGCTCTCGTCAAAGAGTGGCAGTGGCAGTAGCGGTATCATCACCATATATGATGCATTATCAAGACGATTAGAATGGCAGAGTACACCTGATTTTATAATCAATTCAAACTGGTTCGGCATGGATCACATGGAGATCAGTGACATGGATAATGACGGCAATGCAGAAATTATCATATCCGGTGAAGACTTTGGGTCTGCTGCCATTTGGATCATTGATCCTATAGCTCATAGCATTAAGACATCCTACACCATGACCGATGAATGGAATACATTTATCGGGTTTAGCGTATTGGATGCCGATCTCAATGGCAACAAAGAGATCATTGCAGCCAATAAGCAGACCCTATACATTATTAACCCCACTGACTGGTCAATCATATGGCAATCGCCTGTGGACAACCTTTCCAGCAATATCAAAGTTATGCTTGCTGATAATATCGATGAAGATGCTCAGCCAGAGATCATCCTAATAGGTGATAAAATAATGGTGTATGACGCTTTAACCCATGAAAGATGGGATACTCCCAATAACCAGTTTACACGAATCTCTACTTATGACTGCAACGGCGATGGTATTAAGGAGATTATCGCAGGAAACGTGGATGGTGAAGTAGCAATATTGGATGGTGTTACTCATGAGATTGCCTGGTTGCCCATTCATACAGGCAAATATATTAGTGGCATCCGGGCAGGCGATATTTCCGGAGGTCCCTATCCTGAGCTTATCCTGGCTTTCGGAGGAAGGGTTCATTTCAGCACCTTTGCTGGACAAATGATTTCTACAAACCCCGTTGGTCCGGAAAACTATCGTGTGAACTTTGAAGTAGCCGATTATGACCTCGACGGTAAACCCGACATCTTCGCCGGATCAATGATCGGGGTTATTGAATGGGACAGGCAGTGCTGGGAATGTGTTGCTTTCTCGGCAAATACTTCAACCGAAAATGCATCCTGCAACCAATCCGATGGAAGTGCGACTGTTCTGCCTTATGAGGGCACCGAACCTTATTATATCCAATGGAGCACCGGAGAAACCACCCCGGAAGTTGCTAACCTGCCAGCCGGAGATTATTCCTGCAGCCTGCTCGATAGCCGCGGATGTAGCATCAACCGAAATATAAGCGTTCAGGAAAATCCATTTATGGCAAACATCAGTTCATTGTTCCCTGCCAATATTTACATAGAAGATTGCGATGGCCGGGTTGTTGTATCCACAGAAGGCGGTGTCCCACCCTACCGTTATGTATGGCAAAGCGATACCATATTCATTCAAAATGATACTATTCCCGGCCTCTGTGTTGGTTCTTATGAGTTACATATTCTTGATGCCAACGATTGTAGTGACATCATCCAATTCTCCATTGTTCAGTCCACAGAACTGCCTGTTAATGATTACACCTTCAAAGTTTATCCTATACCCACCCATGACAAGGTAACCGTGGAAATTGAGTGGCCAACAGGGAGTAACCCTGGCAACAGTCCGGTGAAAGCCGAAATCAAGACAATGCATGGACAGAGTATCTTTACATATGAACTGAAGGCCCGTCAAAACGCACTCGATCTGAGTTCACTCGCCACTGGAATGTATATGCTAATTCTTAGCGCCAATAATCAGGAAGAAATTGTTAAAATTGAAAAATTCTATTAACGGCAAAGCTGAACAATTGCCATAAGCTTTTGCTGCTATCTGCCATATTATCTTTTTTACATTCCATCTTTTCAGTCAATAAAAACTTAATCATCTGAATGCTTTTTAGGATTCCAGAGGCTTCCAATCAAAGCCATACAATGTAGAAAAGTCAGATGCTCTACCTCCGACCAAACAGAATATCGGTATATTTCTCCCTCGATATCATAAGTATAGTTCTTTCAATTCGTTTTTAGACCCAAAATTTATGATTCATGCAGAATGGGCAAGCCTATAATCAGAAAATACCACTCACAATCACCTGCTTATCAATACATTAAAAATATTTTCAAAAATAATATACAAAAAACTTGCTTTTGCATGATCAAAGAAACTATCTTTGCAGAGTGAATACTCACTAACCTAATATAAAAGAACATGAAAATCACAAAATACCAGGATCAGCCAGTAAAAGATACGCCACACAAAATAGACGTGCGGGAAATGTACAACAAGGAATCGGCCCAGGCAATGCTGATGGCACTCAAACCGGGCGAAAGTTTAAAGCCTCATAAAACACCGGTAGATGTTTTCTTTTATGTGCTGGAAGGTCATCCGACAATACATATTGGTGATGAAAGTGTTGTGTGTGATGCCGATACATTGATTGAAAGCCCGGCTCATATTGTGCATTATATCAGCAATAATTCTGAAAAAATTGCCAGGATACTTGTAGTAAAAGCGCCGCGTCCAACCACTGCAACCAAAGTACTTTAATATCCATCTTTAATTAATAAAAATCAATATGGATACTACTCCCCGCCAATTAGAAATTATCGAAGCCGCCGGAAAAATACTTACCGTTTCCGGCGTAAGCGGATTAACTATAAAAAATCTGGCCAAAGAAATGAAATTTTCCGAAAGCGCCATTTATCGGCACTTTACAAGTAAAGAGGAAATCATTATTGCGATGCTCGATTACATAGCCGAAATTATTGATCAACGTTTGCGAACTGCTTTTCTGGTTAATGATGACCCTGAAACAAAGTTTAAGGCCCTTTTTCAAAGCCAGTTCAATTTTTTTAACATTAATCCCCATTTTGTAGTCGCCGTGTTTTCCGACGGATTGATGGAACAAAGCCAGCACATCAATGAAATCATCAATAAATTGATGGCTGTGAAAGTTAAACATCTGATGCCTGTCATTATGGAAGGCCAGCAGAAAGGAATTTACACCAATTCAATTACTGCAGAAGAACTGATGTCAATCGTGATGGGAACTTTCAGACTTCTGATGTATAAATGGAGAATCGCCAATTTCCAATTCGACATTATAAGAAATGGCGAAAACATGGTACAATCGTTACTAACGCTCATTAAAAAGTAATTTGAAATGAAAAAAGCGAATCTCTATTTACTGGCAACTCTATTGGCAGCTTTTGGATTTGTTACCTTGTTTCTTAGCTCTTCTATAATCTTTGATTTGTTTGGTATCAGGGCAAAGGAAGGCAATTATGTGCTGATTGTGGTATGGGCCAATTTTATCAGCAGCTTAGCGTATCTCTTTGCTGCGTATGGATTTGTTGTAAAAAGGAATTGGACATCTAAACTTTTAGGGGTTTCTTCAGTGATTTTGATTGCTGCATTTATCGGCTTTTTTATTCACATAAACGCTGGAGGATTGCACGAAACCAAAACCATTGGAGCAATGATCTTCAGGATAACATTGACAGTAGTTTTTGGATTATTTGCTTATTTATTGATAAACAAACCTATACAAATGTCAAATAAAAAAGCAGATAAACTTAAATAGTTTTTTTTGATAAAATAAGTTAGTGAACGTTCATTAACATTGACCAAATCATGGAAACAACAAAGACAGAAATAATTGACAAAGCGGCTGAAATCATCATGAATTCAGGGATTCAAAACCTGACAATTCACAAACTGGCGACCAATCTTGACGTTGATAAAAACCTACTGTACACGATGATCACCAAAGATGATGACATTCTTTTGCTGTTGTTGCTGGATTTTGAAGCTGAACTGGAAGAATTCGTTTGGGCAATGAACCAAAATACCGAGCAACCCGAAACTGAACTGAGAATCCTTTTCAAAAAACTCTATTTCTTTTTCCTGCAAAAACCGCATTACCTGGCTATAATTTTTGATAAACACCTGAAAGAGCGGAACAGGAGCATAAAGGAAGCACTACTCAGAATAAAGGAAATCACTGAAAAATACCTGACAGGTATTATTGAAAGAGGAAAACGCGAAAACACCTTCAACACCAGTGAACCAACGCAAAAGCTGGTTGAAAGACTCCTTGCTGATTTTCGAATCTTTATGGGGAACGAACAACGGCTTCATGAAATGATCCTCGAAATGAAGCAACTAAAACAATTAAAAGATTAACAAGAGATGAAAAAGAAAAAATTTTATCCTGTCATGTTGGTAAACATTCACTCACTTAAAGTGATTTTTATTACGACTGCACTCATCTTTTCAACAGGAGCAAATGCCCAGAACTGGTCGTTGCAGCAGTGCATTGATTCAGCCAGGCTTCACAACAAAAACCTGCAGATAAGCAGGAACAGTATGGAAATAGGTGAAGAAAGGCAGCAAGAGGCCAATGCCAACCTGATTCCTAAAATTAACCTGAATGCGGATTATAAATATTTTGTCGATCTACCTTATCAATTGATGCCTCAAGCGGCCTTTGGCGGCCCTGAAGGCCTGTATAAGGAGGTGCAGATGGGCGTGCCGCACAATATGGGCGCCAATATTCAATTGACCATGCCGCTATACAATCCGCAAATTTACGGCTCAATTAAAACCACCGGAATAGCTGCTGAAATGAATGCGCTTCAGTACAAAAAAACAGAGGAGCAAGTCTATTTTGAATTATCAAACCTCTATTACAATGCGCAGATTCTGATCCACCAGCAAGCCTTTCTCGACAGCAATCTTGTGAATACAGGCAAATTGCTGGTAACCCTTGAATTACTCCATGCGCAGCTAATGGTAACGAAAAGCGATGTCACAAAAGTTGAACTTCAACAGCAGCAGATTACCACTCAGCGCGAACTTGTCGCAAACAATTTTGAACAGGTAATGAACGCGTTAAAGTTTATGATGGGAATTCCTTTTGATCAAAAAATTCAGATTGAGCCTGAAATTAAGCACAATTCCGGCATTGATTATCCAAATTTATCGCCAGTTGATCTGGAAATTGCAAACACGCAGCATAAACTCCTGTCAAGCGAAATGCATTCCCTGAAGTATTCACGTTTACCTTCCGTTTCACTTTACGGAAGTTACGGACAAACCGGGTTTGGGTACGACGAAAAACCGAATGATTTTCTCAAATTCTATCCAACAAGTTTTGTTGGATTACAACTTTCGGTTCCGGTGTTCAACGGAACGATTACACGACGAAAAATCAACCAGAAAACGCTGGAAATTAAAAACAGCCAATTGCAAATAGATCTGGTAACGGAACAAAACCAGATGCTCATTGAGAATGCTTCGCGCAAAAGGTTGGTGACCAGCCAAACCATTGAAAACACACAGGCGCAAACTGCGCTGGCAAATACAATTTACCAGCAGATGCTGTTGCAGCAAAAGGAAGGAACGGCCAGCCTGACGGAGGTTCTGTTGGCCGACAATGTGCTTCGTGAGGCTCAACAAAGTTATTTATCGGCAATCATTGACTTCCTGAAAGCCGATCTTGAATTGAAAAAACTCACCGGAAATATTTCATCAAACCATTAAAAGTAACGACCATGTTTAAAAAGATCATTTATATCGTTGTGGCGCTTGGGCTAATCGCGTTTACCGTTTACAAACTGAAAAGCAATAAAGAAACCACCCAAAACAGAGTCTATCAATACAATAAAGAGCAGGCAATTAACGTGCAAGCCATCACTATAAAGTTTGAAAGCGTTAATAACGACATTTCTTACCCGGGAACGTTTGAACCCAACAAAGAAACAAAAGTCAGTACGGATATTCAAGGTAAGATTATTTCAGTCCTGGTAGATGCAGGAAGCCTTGTCAAAAAAGGTCAGGCTCTGATTCAATTAGACAATTCCCTGCTGAAATTGCAATTGCAGACCGTCGGGATTCAAATTGAAGGATTGGAAGCTGATGTAAACCGATACACAGTGCTCGCCAATGCTGACGCCATCCAGGGGGTTCAATTGGAAAAGACAGAGTTGGGCTTAAAAACGGCCAGGGTACAAAAAGCTACACTAATCGAACAAATCAATAAAACGACCATTGTTGCACCTTTTAGCGGAATTGTTACAGCAAAGCTGACCGAAGAAGGCGCTTTTGCGGCACCGGGCATTCCTTTGTTACAAATTACTGATATTTCGACCCTGAAATTTACAGTAAATGTTCCTGAAGATGAGTTAAGTCAGTTCAAAACCAATCAAATCTATTCTCTCTCAGCTGACGTATATCCAGAAACGGTACTGTCGGGCAAAGTGATCATGACTGGCAGCAAAGCCAATATGGGAAATAGTTTCCCAATACAATTTTCAGTGAACAACACTTCGGATTTAAAAATAAAATCGGGCATGTTTGGTAAAGTACAGTTGAAAAACGATGGTGAAGGAAAACAGATCATTATCCCGGCTTCTTCCATTGTGGGAACAAACATTCAACCACAGGTTTATACGGTAAAAAACGGCAAAGCTATTCTTCATAACATCAGTATTTCAAGTCGATTTCAGAATAAAGTATTGGTATCAAGTGGTTTAACCGAAGGCGATGTTATTATTATCAACGGATTTATTAATCTGTTTGATGGAGCCAATGTTTCAATTAGCAATTAAAAGTCATGAACATTACAAAAATATCAATCAATCGCCCTTCGCTGATCATCGTTCTTTTCAGCGTGTTCACCCTGTTGGGGATCATCGGGTATAAAAATCTGGGTTATGAACTGTTGCCTGACTTTAACCAGCCGGTAGTTGTCATAAAAACAATGTACCCGGGCGCTGAACCAAATGAAGTAGAAACCTCTGTTTCCAGAAAAATAGAGGATGCCTTGTCAAATCTCGAAGGAGTGGATTATCTGGAGACAAAGTCGATGCCAAATGCCTCCGTTATTATTGCCAACTTGAAATATGGTACCGATTTGAACATTGCCATGCAGGATGCCCAGCGATATATCGACAATATCCGTAAAGACCTGCCCGCTGACATTTTGAGTCCGGTAATGAGTAAGGTTTCGCCAAACGATTTACCGATTATTTCGATTAGCGCAACAAGCAAATTGCCCGCAACGGAGTTTTATCAAAAGATGAAGGATGAATATCTGCCTCAAATCCAGCAATTAAAAGGAGTCGCAGAAATCACCATGCTTGGCGGCGAAGAACGGGAAATTCAGGTAAAGGCTGATCAGGATAAACTGAAATTGTATAAAGTATCACTTTATCAGGTTGTAGAAGCTATTAACAGATCAGGCATAGATTTACCGGCAGGTAAAGCACAAAATGACAAAGAAAGTAATTCAGTCCGGCTAATCGGCAAGTTTTCAACAGTTGATGACATCATGAATGTGCAGATTGCTATGCCGGCACCAGGAATGCCGGTTTATGTAAAAGATGTTGCCACGGTCATTGATGGTGTGAAAGAAGTAAGTTCGGTAAGCCGCTACAATGGCGTGAACGGAATAGGCCTTTTGCTGAAAAAACAAGGGGATGCCAATGCCGTGGAAGTTTCAAAACTAGTTCATTCGAAACTCAAACAAATTGAAAGCGCTAACTCGGAATACGGAGTAAAATTTGTTATTGCCGATGATTCAACCGACATGACTATTGCAGCAGTAAATTCAGTGGTTGATGACCTGATTTTAGCGGTAATCCTGGTTTCGTTGGTGATGTTCCTGTTTTTAAGAAGTTATCGGAACTCTTTGATTGTACTCATTGCAATTCCCACCTCATTAATCACCGCATTTGCCGTAATGTGGCTGATGGGTTTTACGCTAAACCTGATGACCTTGCTTGCCATGTCGTTAATTATCGGAATCCTGGTGGATGATGCCATTGTAATTCTGGAAAATATCCAGCGGCATTTAGATATGGGCAAAGAAAAAGGAATTGCGGCACTTGAAGGTCGCATGGAAATTGGTTTTTCTGCCATCTCAATTACCCTGGTTGACGTAGTTGTATTTTTACCTATTCTGTTTTTACAGGTATTTGTTGCCGATATGCTTAAACAATTTTCGATTGTAGTAATTACTTCCACACTTACCAGCTTATTGGTCGGATTTACTTTAGTACCATGGCTGGCTTCACGGATTGGAAAAAAGGAAGATTTACAACCCACCAATGTTGTAAACCGTTTTCTGATTTGGTTTGAAAAGCAATTAACGACATTCATAGATTGGTATGGCCGTCAATTGGAATGGGTACTTAGCCACAAACTCATTTTTACCGGTATCGTATTTTTTCTGCTGATAATGACCGTTTTGATAATGAAACAAGGAATCATAGGAAAGGAAATGATGTCAACCGGCGATCAGGGGAAGTTTCGGTTAAATCTGGAATATGACAAAACAACTACCGTTCAGGAGAACAATATCAGAACCCGGAAAGTAGAAGATTTTATTCTTCAGCAACCTGAAGTAGCAACCCTTTTCAGCAATGTTGCCGGACCAAGTACAGGTATTGGCAGCTTGGGGGTTGGATCGGCCAATTTATCCGAATTTACCATTCAATTAAAGCCTGAAAAAGAAAGAAGCATTAAAACAGAGCCGTTTATGAAATCCATTCGCGAAGAACTTAACAAACAGTTTCCGGGAGTTAATTTTTCGATGGCGGTTTTAGGCTTACTACCCAAACAGGCCCCTATTAAAATAACCTTGAGCGGAAGCGATCTACCCTTGGTAATGAAAACCGGGAAAAAACTAAAAGCTGCTATTGAAAAAATACCAGGTGCCGATAATGTGCAATTATCAGTAAAAGAAGGAAGCCCTGAATACAAAGTAATACCCGACAAAGATAAGATGCAGCGGTTGGGATTAACAACGGCCTGGGTCGGATTAAATTTAAGAACTGCCTTTACCGGAAACGATGATGCTACGCTGACAGAGAATGGAACAGAATATCCGGTCAGGATTTGGCTGGATGACTTCGACCGGAAAAATTACGAAGACGTACAACGCCTTTCAATCGTAAACCCAATGAATGTTGCTATTGAAGTTTCACAATTTGCAGAAGTCAGGCAGGATAATTCTCCATCGTTGCTGGAAAGATTAGACAGGCAACCTTCAGTAACCATAACTTCCGAATCGTTTGGAAGGCCATCGGGAACCCTGGCTGATGATGCAATTGGTTTTCTGAAAACGCAACCTTTACCCGATGGAGTGAAATTAACCTGGGGGGCAGATATCAAAACACAAAATGAAAGTTTCGGGGCTTTGGGCTCAGTTCTTCTAATCTCATTTATACTGATTTACCTGATTATGATAGCCCTTTATGATAGTTATATCTATCCGCTTGTAGCTTTATTTGCCATTCCGATGGCAGCAATCGGAGCTTTTCTGGCGCTGAACTTATCGTTAAACCATTTAACCTTGTTTGCACAGTTAGGATTAATCATGCTCATGGGATTGGTAACTAAAAATGCCATTCTGATTGTGGATTTCACCAATCAATTGAAAGCCAGGGGAAAATATTATAAAGAGGCATTGATCATTGCAGGTAAAGAGCGTATGCGCCCTATCTTAATGACTACCCTGGCAATGGCAATCGGAATGTTGCCCATTGCATTGGCTAAAGGGACGGCCAGTGAATGGAAAAACGGTTTGGCCTGGGTAATTATTGGTGGATTGCTGTCTTCAATGATTTTGACGGTTTATTTAGTCCCGATGGTTTACTATGTGGTAGATACGATCAAAGAAAAAATGGCTAAAAGAAAGGAAAAATAAAATGAAAAAAACAATCATAATCCTTCAATCGTTTTTGGCTATTTTACTACTATCTTCATTTAGCATTCAAAGACAGGAAACCTGCTCATTAACAGTTGACGTAAATGATTTACGCAATTCCGATGGCACCGTTCTTTTTGCATTGTACAACAATGAGGATGCATTTCCAGACGAACATTATAAGAAGTATTTCAAAAAACTTACCGGCAAAATAGTAAATGGAGCATCTTCTGTAACATTTGGAAACCTTCCGGCAGGAAAATATGCCGTAAACATCTTACACGACGAGGACTCCAACGGAAGGATTAAAAAAGGTTTTATTCTTCCGAAAGAGGGTATAGGATTTTCGAATTATCAATCCATTGGCATTTCAAATAAACCTTCTTTTGAAAAAGCCTCTTTTGAACTGTTGGGGAATAAAGGGATAAGCGTCAAAATGATTTACCTCTGAAAATGAAAAAGCACAGGATACTATTTCTGCTTATGGTGTTTTTAGCCACACAGGGTTTTGGCCAGAACACAGAATCTATGCCGGAAATTGGCCTTGTCACCATTGCCCAGGTAAATCAGGGAAACAGCTACATTACATTTCCAACCGATATCGGGAACATCGAACCTCTTTGGTTTGAGGCCAACCTGAAACCGAATTTTTACATCCGCCAAAGCAAAAATTCGCGCTTGATGGGTGTACTTACCCCCCAGGTCATCATCCGCATGTACCAGGAAGAATCGTTCCCGGTGCGCACACCAAGCTACATCCCTCAGGTTACAGTGTTCTATTTGCTGAACAGAGAAACGGATTCACGGAATCTGAGTTTGTTCGGTCGCGTGGCACACCATTCCAACGGGCAGGATGGGGACTTCCACAAGGAAGATGGTGGCTTAAATCTAAAGACAGGAAATTTTGCGACCAACTTTCTGGAAATGGGCTTGATAAGGACCAATGTAAATACCCGTTTCAGTGCCTATCAGTTTTTTAAGACCTCCATTGAAATCCATCCCGAAGGGTTTGTTCAGGAAGAACTGCGTGGGATTTACAGCCGCTTCCGCTGGCACAATGCATTTTCGATCTTTAAACTTGCGCCGGTAAACCAATCAGGCAAGAGAAACAAACCAGCCATTTCCCTGAAAAGCGAAATGAGCTGGATGTTTGGGGATTATGATAAACTTGATGGCCTGTCGCCGGAAAGATTAAACCTGAGTGTGACGTTCTATTATCATCCAAAACTCATGGAAGACATCGGGCTTTTTATACAATATTATCATGGCTCCGACTATTATAACATCTATTTCCACCATCGCCTGGATGTAATTCGATTTGGATTGATGACGGAGAAATTGCGGTTTTGAAGGGGAAAGTTAACATTTCCCAGGCAGGGATACTGGAGTATGACGGTTTACAAGTATGGCATGTAGCCGTTCTTTATTCTGATTTCTTGATTCGCACTATTTTCAAATTTACTAATATTTGTCAAAATAAGCACGATTTGCGGAATGCACTATGAGCCGCTGTTATGCGTAGTTAATTAAGTCTTTATATTGAGTTTTTGATAATATTTCTATAGCATTTTCGTAATCTTCGATGTTTACAATTAGAGCAAGACTTTCTGAAGGCGATGATCCCATAAAGGAATTTATTGCAGAAGAAGCTGGATTATCAGAAACAACAACACAATAGATGTTGGAATCTTCTAAGATTCTTTGAATTTCTTCTATAATAATTCTGTCATCAACTGTAAGTAATAATTTTGAATCTTCATTTTTCATATGTCTTTGTTTTGATTTTGACTAACGTAAAGTAAGTCTCTGGTTATCAATGATAATTATTTGCTCAAATTTACTCTTTTTTCGCTCATTTTAATTTCTCTAATCCCAGGCGTTCACATGAGAAATTGATATTTTGTTTTCGGTTTCAATTTTGGTTTGTCGAATCAGGTGAATTACGCATAACGGTTTGAATATGGTGCGTTTGGCATTTCAATGTTTCAAACTTTCAATTTTCTACTATGTTTATTTATTGCTATCATCTTCAATTTTAGCACTATCTGCCAAATGCACTATATTTTTTGTTATCTGTTGTTATTTCATTTCACTTATTAGTTCTTTGATTTTTTCTTTTCTTTGACTTTCATGTTTTCTCTTTCTTAAATATGATATCAGTCCAAAAACAGAAAATGCAAAAAAGAAAATTATAAACCCTATTTGCTCATATTGATTTTTACTTCCATTTGTCTTTGTCATAAAATCGAAGAAATAATCGAAAGTCATTAACAGTCCTAAAAAGGCACCACCAATTGCCATCATTAGACTATGCTTTGAATTAGAAGTCCACCGAAATAAACTATAAGCTCCGCTTTCATTTCGCTCTTCTTCGATTAGTTTTTCAAGTGTCCATTTCTTTTTATGAGAATCAATATTATCAAAGTTGAAATTTCTTGATTTAAGTTCTACTTCAGCAAATTCTTTTGCTTCAGCACCCAATTGTTTTCTTCCTAAGAAAATCTCATAAAGTTCTTTATCAGTTTTACTCTTAAATATTTTCTCCCAGTTGTAACTCATTCAAATTTTCGTTCTTTTTAATAACCGCTAACTTCTTATATGTCCATATTTTCCCTCTATATCCAACAGCATTTTGCGGATATGTAAAGGTTTTTTATGGCTCTTAAATTTCTGTTGAACCAACAAATACCACTGCTAAGATAACAACTAATCAAATATCAAAACCATCTACCCGGCTTTTATATTTCCCCCACAAACTGCTCCATCAATTTCACTGCCCATTTACAGCGCAGCAACAAATTAAAAAGCACTATCGTTACATACAAGGCATTTTTCTATGCGATTTATGGTAGTTCATTATCGAATTGAACATTTATGCTTCGTATCAAGTTTAGTGGTGGCAGTCCAATCTTACTTTACACTCACCATCTTCGTCAGGCACATCGGTATGGGAAATACTGCCCAGGGACATATCAAACTTTTAGATGCTTTTTTAACCAATAAAGAAGTGCTCCTAAAGGAATTTTATATTGCCGAATATCCCAAAACCAAAACCTATATTCTTAAAAATGGCGGTTCAATAGACAATGCCAACGATATTTTTCAGGAGGCATTTTTTGCCTGCTGGAAAAAATTAAGCACAGGAAAGTCCAGTCCACGAAATAAAGCAGAGATTGAGGCCTATCTTTTTACCACCGCTAAAAATAAATGGATAGACCAAATGCGGTTCACCAGCAAGAAGAAAACCATTTCAATCGATGAAAAAATACACCATCTGGCAACAGATGAAATGCCACCCATCACTGAGATTAATGAAAAAGAAGCGCAATTGACCATAACCCTGGCCGCTTTTGAAAACCTGGGTCAGGCGTGCAAAGATTTACTCACGTGGTTTTATTTCCATAAAAGGTCTCTGAGAGCTATTGCCGAGGGTCTTGATATGGAGGAAGCCTCGGTAAAGAACAAAAAATACAGGTGTATCCAACAATTAAAGGAACTGGCACTTAACCAAGTCATTCAAAAATGAACACTCCAATCAACCTATCGCCCCAGGAATGGGATTTAATTGAAAACTGGCTGGACCAGGAGGGTGCTCAGGGGCAAGCCCGGTTGCTGAATGAAAAACTCAATCAGATTCCAGACATTGACCGGAAAATAGAACACGTAAAAAAAGTGCGGGAAGAGATTGAAGATAGCATCCGCCAATCAAAAATAAGAGAATTTCACAAGCATATTTTGTCTGATAAAAAAGATTCAGGCATGAAAAATATTGCAAACAAAATAACAAAATCAAATGCTGTCTGGTATGCCATTGCAGCAGTATTGGTTGTGTTTTTTGGGATTTTATGGTTGATGAAAAGCAATTCCACTGCTGAAAAAATATTTGCAGAAAATTTTAAGCCAGACATTGGGCTGCCTCTTAAAATGAATACTGAAGATGCGCATGGATTTTATGAGGGGATGCTGGATTATAAACAGGAAAACTACAAACATGCCATAGAAAAATGGCAGGTTTTACTAAGAACAAAACCAGAAAATGACACCTTGAATTACTTTTTGGGCGTTGCACATCTGGCGCTTGGCAATGCGGCTAAATCTTTGGAATATCTTGAAAGCCAGGAGCGTTTCCGGCAAGGCATTTTTAAGGAAGATGCCGCCTGGTATGCAGCATTGGCAAAAATAAAGGAAGGAAAACCGGAGGAAGCCGGGCTTCTTCTTCAAAAATATCCTTCAAAAAGAAACAGCAACCTCTTGAATGAACTTAATGAGCTATGAAACGGGTTTTGAAAGTAACCGGCTGCTTGTTTTTAATGTGTCTTTTGGGTACAACTTCGGTGCATTCCCAGGAAAACATAAGGACCGTAAATGAAATAGAAACGCTCATCAGTCAGGATTCTTTAGTAAAAGCCAAAGCAGCAGTTTCAAAAAATATTGCCCTGTACACAAAGCAAAAACAGTATGATAGTCTTGTCGATTATATCCAGTTTGAAGGTAGCTTTAAACTCAATAAGGGCGATACACAAGCTGCCATTACCAAAGCCGGAAAGCTGACCGATTTTATTACCGCCACAAACGATCCACACCTGATAAGAATGGCGCTGACCAACCTGAGCTATATCTATGATTATGCCGGGCAAACCGATAAGGCTTATGAAGTAATGTTGGAAGCCGTAGAGCCCACCTCCCGTATTACCAAACCCAAAAACACCGATGCGGCTTCAGTACAATACAGTCTGGGTTTTTACAAGACCAAAACTGGTGATTATCCACAGTCGAAAAAGCACTTTTTCAAATCTTTGGCTCTTTTAAAAAAGAGCAAGGCTGATGATTATGTGTTTTACAACCAAATTTACACCTCCTTGGGCGGAATCCTTTGGCAGCAGACCAAACCGGACAGTGCCCATTATTATTTTAATGAAGCGCTGGAAGCCCTGAAAAAAACGGACAGCACCGATTTAAAAAATAAACTGTTCCGCCCCAGCCTCATCAAATTGAACATGTCCATTCTGCTCAATGGCATGGGAAAGAACAAAGATGCCATTGCTATTTCTTATGAAGCCATTGAAGCGCTGCAACAATTCATTGAGAATACGACCGACGAATTTTATATAAAACAATCCAAGAGATTCATTTTTAGTTTATTAGATAATCTTGCATCGTATCACAATACCCTGGGAGAATATAAGCGAAGCGAAGAAATTATTGAATACACCTTTGCCCGGAAACAAACGGAGTTTACAGAAAATGACATTGACATTATAATTTCACACATCGTTTTGGCACAAGCCAAAACAGCAAACCGAAACTTTGAAGGTGCTGCATATCACGCGGATAAAGCACTGGAGCTTTTTGAAAACAAAACAGACGGAGATACCTTCTGGAAGGCCGCCGCATTATCTATACGAGGGACCATTTATGAGCAAATGGGAAATATGGAAATGGCCAAAGAATTTTATGAAAAAGGCGATAAAGCATACAGGGCTTCTTCCGGATCTGATTACTCTAAAGATTTTTTAGACCACTTTATTCAACTCTCAAAGTTTTATGTCACCATCAATGATGAGCAAAAAGCCATCGCCACGGCCAAAGAAGCATATGATTTTGCCCATAAGGGAGCGTTAAAAAATACCCTTCAGGAGTTCCACCAAATCCAAAACCTGGCTACCGTATATTTTCAATTGAAAAACTATGAAAATGCATTGAAGTACAGCGATGAGGCCATCAGGTTTAACCTTCTTGCAGATGGCAATAAACTGAGCGGCACAGATTCCATTTTGGTACAGTATCGAAAGCCAATCGCCATCTTCACAAACACCGCATCCCAGTATTACCTCTCCCAGAACAAAACACCTGAACTCCTGAAACAATTTTTAAAAGAGATTGATCACGCCCTTGCCATCCTGGATAAACGCAAAAAGGTAGTGAACAACCATCAGGATGTTACTATTCTCATCAGTGAAAACGAAGAACTATTCAATTTTGCAAAGAAATTGCGCCTGGAACTTTATGAATTAACAAAAGATGAAGTTTACCTGGATGAGGTCGTTTCCCTTCACGAATCCGCTATTTACAATAGAATCCGGTCGCGCCTGAACCTTCGTGAAAATGTAGCATTTAAAAATGTTCCCAAAGTGGTATTGGAGAAAGAGACCAGATTGAAAAACAGCATGACAACAACACTCCAAAATACCGGGGAAGGAATTGAAACATATATTTCAGCATCAGAAAAATGGGAAGCATTTATAGAAACCCTACAAAAGGACTATCCGGAATACTACAAAATGCGTTACGAAACCCTGGAAGAACCTATAAAGGATCTGCAGGGGAAAATCCCTGAAAATACAACGGTGGTGCGCTATCTTTTTATTGAAGATAAATTGTACGCCTTTGTCGTTTCACATTCAGCAAAAAAGATGATACCGCTTGACCACATAATTGTTGAAGGACACATAAAAGAAGTTTCCGAAGTGGATTTTTCCGTTGAAAAGAAAAGCCCTTTGCTCTATGAACTCTACACAGTACTGTGGAAACCATTGGAAGAAAGTATAAAAACCAAAAAGGTAGTCATTATCCCCGACAGGGAATTGTTCAACCTCAGTTTTGAGATGCTGACGCCAAAACCGATACAGGATTTTAAGGAATTCATTACCAACAGTTTACTGGCAAACTATGACATCTCTTATAATTTCAGTCTATTGCTGTATAAGGACAAAAGAAAGGTAATAACCTATCCGAAAAATTACGTTGGATTTGTGCCCGGTTTCAGTAAAGAGATGAAACAGGAATACCAAATCGGGCTTAGGGATTGCGTAAATACAGATAATGCATATCTGACCTTGCTGCCACAACCTTTTAGTGAAAAGCTGGTAAAAGAATATGCAAAAGTGTTTGACGGCAATTATTTTTTGAACGAAAATGCCAGCAAACCCCTGTTCATCAACAATGCGAAAGAGCACAAAATAATCCATATTGGTACCCATGCTGAATCCAACAACATTAGCCCGGAGCTTAGCCGGCTGGTGTTTGCCAAAAAGGTTGGACGCAATAAAGCTTATGATGAAAACTCGCTTTATGCTTATGAAATTTATGATATTGACCTGTCGTCAAACCTGGCTATACTGACCGCCTGCGAAACAGGAAAACCTACTTACCAGGCGGGTGAGGGTGCCATATCACTGGCACATGCTTTTAATTATGCGGGAAGTGAAAGTATCCTGACAAGTCTGTGGGATATTGATGAAGTTTCCAGTGCTCAGATAGTAGGCTATTTTTATGATTTCCTTGCCAAAGGATTACCAAAGGATGAAGCGCTTAAAAAAGCCAAATTGCAATATCTATCCACTGCCGAAGGCCGGGCTGCCGCACCGCAATACTGGGCAGGTTTGGTATTAATCGGCGACACTGCTCCCATACAATTTCAACAAGCATCTAATCCCATTTGGTGGTGGATTGTGGGCTTGCTGTTGGTAATTGGCCTGGCACTTTATCTGGTGAGAAGGAAGAAATCTATAAAATCATAAATGCGGTTAATTGAATCGCGATACTTATATTATTCCCTAAATATTCTTCCATCACCGCTCTTTCTGAATTATCCAGAGACCCATTCCAAATTCTATAATTTTTAGATTCTGGCCGCCTTTCCCTTAGTAGCAAATAAGATGGAGACTTCTATTCTCCTATGTGCTGACTTTTTATTGATGACCTTTTTAAATATTATCGTTAACAAGGCAGAAGTCGGTGATTCCGATAACTGAACGTGAGAAACCCGCACTTACTCGACAACTAAAAAATGAACACTCCAAACAACCTCTCGTCCCAGGAATGGGATTTAATTGAAACCTGCCTTGACCACAATGGTGCTCAGGGGCAAGCCCCGTTGCTGAATGAAAAACTAAATCAGATTCCAGACGTTGACCGGAAAGAAGCATACGTAAAAAAAGTACGGGAAGAGATTGAAGATAGCATCCGTCAATCAAAAATAAGAGAATTTCACAAACATGTTTTGTCTGATAAAAAAGACTCAGGCATGAAAAATATTGCAAACAGGATAACAAAATCAAATGCTGTCTGGTATGCCATTGCCGCAATATTGGTCGTGTTTTTTGGGATTTTATGGTTGTTGAAAAGCAATTCTACTGCTGAAAAAATATTTGCAGAAAATTTTAAACCGGACATTGGTTTGCCCCTTAAAATGAATACTGAAGATGCAAATATATTTTATGAAGGGATGCTGGATTATAAACAGGAAAACTACAAACATGCCATTGACAAATGGCAGGTTTTACAAAAAATAAACCCAGAAAATGACACCTTGAATTACTTTTTGGGTGTTGCACATCTGGCGCTTGGCAATGCGGCTAAATCATTGGAATATCTTGAAAATCAAGAGCACTTCCGGCAAAGCATTTTCAAGGAAGATGCTACATATTATGCCGCATTGGCAAAAATAAAGGAAGGGACGATGGAGGAAGCCAGGATATTCCTTCAGAAATATCCTTCAAAAAAGAATACCGATCTATTGAATGAGCTTCATGAACACTGAAAACAACTTATTAAAACCCCGGAAACTTTTTCAGTTGACTTTGTGGCATCACTTAGCATTATTCCAAAATAAAGCAGGCATAACGCAAGGCTATGACTTCTGATATTCTATGTGCTGACTTATAGTTGATGACCTTTTTTAAAAGCATCGTTATAGATGCAGAAGCCGGCCAAAGTTGCGCTGTATTCGGCGTCAAAACAAATTTTCACCAATGCTAAAACCAAATATTATGAAACGTTTATTACTATTTTCAATGCTGAGCCTTTTTTGTCTCACAATTTCAGCCCAGACCAACACCTGGATATCCAGCAATGGGGACTGGAGTACAGCATCCAAATGGAGCTTAAATGTGGTTCCTACTTCAAACCACGATGTGGTGATACCAGCAGGTGCCATTGTAAACCTGGATATAGATGGATTTAGCAAATCAATCACGCTACAGGGCAATGCAATTTTTAATTTTACTGACAACTCTGGTCACGACCTTACTTTTACAAACGCCTCTTCCTTTAGTGCGGGGTCCACATTTAACTGGCTATATGGCACTATGAAAGGAGGTGGCACACTAACCCTCAATGGAACAACCGTATTGACCGGTTTTCAGCATAAGTTTGTACAGGAAAATACCACCATAAACAACAATGGAACGATTTTTTATCAGGGAACCGGAAGATTTTATCTCGTTGACGGCACTTTAAACAATGGTCCCAACGGAGTAATTGATCTGCAAACCGCCAGTGGAAATATTGATTACAGTGCCGGGCCGGGTGCACATGTTTTCACTAACCAAGGTCTTCTCAAAAGAAGCGGAACTGGAGAGGTTTGGGTAACAGCAGAATTTCACAATAATGGCGGTACCATATCGGTGGAAGGTGGAAATCTTGTTTTTAATTATCTTCCAAAATACTTAAATAACGGCACTTATAACGTGAGTCCTGGAAGTGAATTGACATTTAATATTACCGCAACAGACTCTGAAACCATCCTTTCCGGAACATTAACAGGTGTTTTAAATGGCGACCTAAAATGGTTGGGTAAGTTTAGTGTACCTAATTCAGCCACATTTAATTTCACTGGCAATAATGGAATCAATTGGTCCGACGGTGGAACTTTAATGAGTGGAGGAACGCTAACTAATTTAAGTAATATGAAATTGACTGGCGATGGTTCAAAATTTATTAACGACCAATCTACCTTTAATAATGAAGGCACGATACTTTTTCAGGGAACGGGCGAATTTATTATCGATTACGGAACGTTGAACAACCTAACCTCTGGGATTATTGATATACAAAGTACCTATGCTGACTTTACCTATGGAAATGGGGCAACACATATCATACATAATTATGGGTTGATAAAAAATACTATAGCCACAGGCACCCAAAGAATTCGGGTAGAACTTCAAAACCACAATGGGACCATTTCCGTGGAAAACGGCACGCTATACTTAAGTGGTCTATCCAAATATTTAACCGACGGAACTTACAATGTTGCTTCAGATGCTGTTTTAAGGTGGAATACCGAAATAATATGTGCCGGTACGCTAACAGGGGCATTAACAGGAGAGATTGTGGTTTCTACCGCGTCCATCAATATTCCTGAAAACACCACCGCCAGTTTTAACTTTACCGGTAATAAAGGAATAATTCTGGATTATGTGGATGCGATAAAAGGCGCTGGCACACTGGTGAATATAGGAAAAATGACATTTAGCGGAGATGCCAATAAGTTTATCACAGAAAATACAACCTTACGGAACGAAGGAATCATCAACAATGATGGCATCGGAAATACTTATCTCTCTGACGGAACCCTGATTAATGCAGCAAACGGGATGATTGATCTGCAATCAGCAGGTGGCGACATTAACGAAGGAACTGGCGACGTTCACAACTTTATCAACAGCGGAATAGTAAAACGGAGCATTACTGCAGGAAAGGTAACCATAAGTGTGGCTACCACAAATTCCGGAATCATTGATGTGCAGACGGGTGAACTGGAATTTTCAGGAAGCCTGGGGTTCCATAACACTTCAGATGGTGTGGTAATGGGGACCGGCACCCTGATTTTACCTTCTTCTGCTCCGGCATTCACAAATGATGGCATTTTCTCCCCTGGGGGTAATCCCGGAGCATTAACTGTTACCGGCAATTTTAAATCCTCCCCGACATCCAAACTTCAGAGTGAAATCTTTGGTAAAAACCAGGGTACAGAGTATGATCTGCTGAACATACTGGGCAATGCAATTATGAACGGAACTCTTGAAGTAGGCCTCAACTATGCAGCAGAGGTTAATGATGAATTTGTAATTCTTACGGCCAATGATATCAGCAGTTGTAACCTGCCCGCTTCCGTTACTGCACATTATGACAACCATAATTACACCTTTGATGTTATGTGCAATCCTGACAATGTTACGCTAAAAGTAAGCAGCATAATTTTGGGCACCGAAGAAAATCCATTGAGCAATCTTTCCTTGTACCCCAACCCGACAAAAGGCAATTTCGCTGTTGACTTAGGGAAAGAGTACCCTGATGTAACGATACAGATTTACAATATGACCGGACAGGTTGTTTCTTTGGAAAAATATGCTTCCGCAAGGATTATTGAGAACCAACTCAATAATTTTCCGGGAATATATTTTGTAAAAGTCAGCACAGCTTCAGGAGAATCAACCACTTTAAAGATGATAAAACAATGATTTTTTGAAAGCCTGGAAACTTTAAACTAACCGAAATGCCCCTGAAATACGGGGCATTTTTTTTGACTTCAACACCTGCATAAGTTTGTACGCCAATGTAAAGTCCATTGTCGCGCACAAGGCAATTATTGATGCTGCCATACGGATTGGTTATGCCTGACGCCTGGGGTTGAACCCGTGCGAAACAGACATCGTGGTGGTAAAAATTGGCTATCTTGTGCCCAAACTTTATGATATGCGGACTGACTGGATTATAGCGCAAACGCCGAGTGGTGTTGGCCAGGATTTGGAACAACTGGGCTACAAACGCATCAACCGCCCCATATTTCCGTTGGATAAAAATATGGAAGACCCGGATTTGAAGGCAAAACTGATCAGGTCATCGGGAGAATTGTAGTGGATTTTGAAGCTTAAATTCAACACATCTGCTAAAATTTAGTCGAACTATGTTCAGGCAATTTTAGCCCTTTTTAATCTATCCTCATTCACACGCTTGAACTCTTAATAATTTTCTGCCTATTGTAATCTATTCCGGCATGACCAAAACTTTGTAACTTTGCCCTTCTGAAATCAGACAAAGAAACCAACCCACCCAATATGTTCACAGACGAATCCGGCCAACGCCCGACCCAGAAAATATTTACCGAAGTTCCACCGAAATACGATATTCTTAACCGCATCCTTACCCTTAATCTGGATGAAGGCTGGCGCAGAAAAACGGCTACCAAAGTATTGCAGAACAAACCCGGGCGTGTGCTCGACCTCTGCTGTGGTACCGCTGACTTAACCATGCATATTGCCAAAGAGGCCCCGGAATCTACCGAACTTTTTGGCCTGGATTTCAGCCACACCATGCTCGAAAGAGCCAAAGAAAAAGTGGCTGTTTTTGGAAAAGAAAGAGTAACTTTGATTCAGGGTGATGCCGGAAATATGCCCTTTGAAGATAAATTCTTTGATTCCATTGGAATTTCGTTTGGTTTCCGGAACCTCACTTTTGAAAATCCGGATGCACCCCTTCACATCAGCGAAGTGCTGCGCGTGCTCAAACCCGGCGGTCGGTTTGTGATTGTGGAAACCAGTCAGCCAAAAAATAAGATTATCCGCAGCCTTTACCATTTTTATCAAAAATTCTTCACTGCGCCTCTGGGTGGATTGATTTCGGGAAACCGACCTGCCTATGATTATCTGGCCTATTCAGCCAATCATTATTATTCCATTCCCGAAATTTCAAAAGTGTTGTTGGATGCCGGCTTCTCAAAAGTGGAAGGTTTTCCGCTGATGATGGGTGCCACAGCAATTGTGGTAGCGGTGAAGTAGGACATGGGGAAATGGAGACTTGGAGACGGGGCGACAAGGAGACGCAGAAACTTCAGCAACAAAATGCTCAAGACTATCCTACTATCGACTAACTGACTAACCAACTAATCTAAGCCTGAATCATACCCCTGATTTCCATCAATTGAATGATCATTTTGGAAATTTCAGACAAAGAAACCTTGCTGCAATTAAATTTAACATCAAACAACAAATCCAGATCCTGCATACCTTTTAAATAATCGCGTTGTAATTTATACCGCTTGTGGTCAAAGGACGTCATTCGCTTAAGAGCCTCCTCACGATTGAGTTGATGTCGGGTCATAAGGGACTCCAATCGCCATAACGAAGGCGCTACCAACCTGATATGCAATCCATTGGATAAGCCCTGAGTTATGGAAGCCCCACCCCTGCCAATTATAATGACATTTCCCTGCCTTGCAAAGGAACTAACAGCATTAGAAATGGTTTGTCTGATTTTCCGGTCGCTCTTGTAATATTTTGATGTTGTTGCATCAATAATTTCGTCAAGTACACCCCGGTTCTTGTCCGAAATAACACTTCTTACTTTTTCGGGATGCATTTTCAATTCATTGGCAGCATGGCAAAGTATCTCTTTGTTCACCACCTGCCAGGCATAACCTTTTTGAGCAATTTGCGAAATAATCATTTCCGATAACAATCCCGCACGGCAACCATATTCACGTGAAATGGTAATAAATGGTCCAGGCTCTTTCTGTTCTTTCACTTGATTGTCCTTCGACTCAAAGGATCGAACCAATATTTGTATAAGGCTGTTTTCCATGATCAGAGGTTTTTTAGTCATCTACTATATAAAACAGTCTATAGCCCGATAAGTTAAATTAAGGTCCAAATAATATTTTAAAATTACAGGTTATTTCAGCCGGAATGCTATTGCAAAGCGGGTTTATCGACTCCTCCGAACCAAATACAAATTCAGATAGACTCAATAGCTAATGAGATCGGAACGTAAAGCCCAATGCTCCGTCTAATTTATAAACATGATTTTTGAAATCTTGGTTTTAGACCCATCAGCATTGGTGATATAAACTAGGTAAACCCCTGTTTTTACCCTTTTACCGTCAAAGTTCATACCATTCCACAGTGCCTGACCTCCTTCACCCATGGTAGAAAATACAAGATTTCCACTTATGTCGGTAATCTTCACACTCGAATCTTCCACAAGCCCTCTGATAGCAATATTCCCATTATAACTTTCGCGGACTGGATTGGGGAATACCACCACATCATCAAGGGTTACTTGCGGGGGAATAGCTTCGCTGCGGTAAGAAATTACACCGAGAGATGTTCCGAAAAAGACTTCACCGTTATCATTTATAGTAATATCAGTAATGGAATTGCTCAGCAAGGGACTGTTTTCTTCGGTGAAATGAAGGATCTCAGTGGTGCCGTCGGCAGACATAAGAAAAACACCTGCACGATCCGTCCCAAACCATTTACGATTTGAACCATCAATCGCAATAGCTGTAACGGATTCAGTAATTAACAGATATTGTCCCTGTCCATCCTGTTCAATCAATATACGCTGAGCATCAAAATTTTGTCCGGAAAAAACATTTTCGGGGGAATAAAATACCGCAACACCTTCGTTGCTCCCAATCCATACCAACCCATCGCGATCGGTAGCCATGCATTGGATAAATGAACCTGGTAAATTACCGTTTCCTACGGCAGAAGTCAACCGCTTTACATTATCGTCAGCAGTTTCTTCTGTATTGTTATCGTCAAAAACGAGAAGCGCATGATCTCGCGGCATCAGCCATTTCTGGTTATTATTGTCTACCATAACCCTGCCCATATCCACACCCGTAGCCGTTCCACCGAGATTAAATGCGTTCCAGGTTCCATTGGAGCGTTTTACGGAAAGAACCGAAGGTGCGCTTGAATTGGTCACCCACAGGTTATTGTCTGAATCAAAAGCCATTCCACCAATACCAATCCATTCACTGTCGAAGGTTGCGCCTTCCAGGCTACTGTTTTCGCTGGTAAATTGCTGACTAAACGTTCCGTCAACATATTCCATAAGCCCATAACCCCAGGTTCCGAGGTAAACCCTTTTATTGTTTGATGGATCAACACATACAGCCAAAACATCACGATAATTATTCAGGAACTCATCCTGATTTTTATCTATGGTTTTCCATTTCCCGTCAACAAATCCCGTAAACCGGGCCTGACGATATAGTCCACCAAAGGATGAGTTGCGTCCGCCGGGAGCAATCCAAACATCTTCACCTCCCGATGACATAGCGTAAACATCCGGGAAATCCGGGCCATCCGGTAAAAACTTCTCCGTATCAGACTCGCTGACTTTGGTTAATCCTTCAAACTCATCCCCGATCCAAATATTATTATCAGCATCAATGAGAGCATCTTTAGGGAATATATTACCTGGGTTGTAAGAATAAAGTCTCTTATTAAATGTGCCATCTGCATTAAAAATATCAACAGCCAGATTGTTACAAATCACCAATTTGTTGTTATATGTCTTCAGGCAAAACCGGTTGGATGTATTGCTTTCTTCGAAATGCTGCCACTCATCAGCAATTTTAACAAACATGGCATCGTTTGAATAGCCTTCCCCCTTTTCATTGATGTAGATACGATCATTCAAACTGGCGATAAAATTGAACGGCCCTGTCGATAACAAAGGATCGCTTTCGAGCGTCCATTCCGCATAATTGGCAAGATTCAGACTATAAAAATAAGCATGGTATATTCCAATATCCGTGGCGGCATAAATGAGTGAGTCTTCCGGGTTATAGGTAATGTCATTTACGTTGATTGCACTACCCTGATCCCCGATGTAATAAATGGGTTCAGGAAATTCTTCATTCTGAATGTCAAGCACAACAATTCCAAAACCACAGGATAAATATGCACGTGTTCCGATAAAGGTAATATGGTTAATCGTTTTGTTGCCCAAAATAGTTTTCCGTTTGATGTCAGAAAGGTTGGTAATTTCTCCATCACGAATAAGATCAATGTTTGCATTGGTATAAGCCACAACAAGAGTATTCAGTTCTTCCAGATAGGCAATCTGACTTATGCCAACATCACTCAACCCGTTAATTTTGTTCAATCGGTTGAGGCTATTGTCAGACTGATCATAATAAAACAGGCTATACGGGGTTGCTGCATATATTTTCTCCCCGGCTTTGGCAATGGATATAACCTTGCGGTAAGGAAGATGATCACGCCACTCTCCTATTCCAACTTCCTGCGCCAACAATTGTTGAATGGGCAGGCCAAAAACCATACAGATAACTATTGTATTTACTAAAAATTTTCTCATTTCAGTCTATTTGATTAGGATGCATTGTATCAGGCCTCTATTAAACTACAATTTTAATAATTTATTGTTGAAATATAACAGGCAATAGCTTATTTTTATGCACTTCATGACAATATCTTTTTAAAGTCTGGCAAAGGTTTTTCAAATGAGACGTGTCAAATTTTAATGAATAAAGGATCAAAATCAGAAAACAACTTAAGCCGATGAGTTTCGGAGACAGTAAAACCGATCAATTCGCTTTTTTAACAATTCATCCGAAAAATATGCTATGCAGTTGCTGCATAGCGGTAATCAGGAATTTGCTGGAAAAGGAACATGCTATAGTCAAACATATTCAACCGGGCAGGGTTGATTTTATGTACAATCCTGGTGAACATAACAAAGGGCATTTTATTGACCTGCTGACTGCTCATGGATTTGAACCCATAATAAACCGGGACGAGCAATTAGTTGAAAAAATTAAACTTGTGGTTGTTGAGCTGGTGCACAAAGCCGGAAATGTCAATTCCATGATCCGAAATTCAGATTACCTTGTAGAACGCCTGGGGATGTCCTATGCTTATCTGTCGGGTCTGTTTTCAAAAGTGGAACAAATTACCCTTGAACGATTCATTATCCTTCATAAAATTGAAAGGGCAAAAGAGCTTATTGAATATGAAGAGTTTACGCTAAGTGAAATTGCAGTTCAGCTCGGGTATAGTTCGGTACAATATCTTTCCAACCAATTCAGACAAATTACCGGTATTTCTGTTACCGAATATAAAAAATCAAACCTTGGGAGAATTCCGCTTGACTTGATTGGAAAAAATATAGAGTCGGAGGGTGAAAACACGCCGGGGTAAGTTTTCAGTGTTGGATAAGGGAAAATATCGAAATATCGAAATTGCTTTTCTGATTGGTTTTGAAACGGATGCTTAATTTTTATTTGGAAAGCCGACCCGAAAATCTTATCTTTAATCCATGAAATCAGTATATTATCCGGATTTTTCCACGTTTTGGATTACGCTTCTTTTTACCGGATTTTTGTTCTCATTCATATTCCTTATGCCAAATGTTTATGGACAAGACAGATTGAATAACGCCCGCGAAAGCATGGTGAAACACCAGATTGAGGAACAAGGTATTCATGATAAAGCAACACTGACTGCCATGCGTAAAGTTCCACGTCACCTGTTTGTACCAGTTGATCAGCAAAAGGATGCTTATCAAGACTCTCCCCTGCCTATTGGTTATGGCCAAACCATTTCACAGCCCTACATGGTCGCATACATGACTCAGTCCATCCATCCCTGTAAAGGAATGAAAGTCCTCGAAATTGGTACTGGTTCGGGCTATCAGGCAGCTATACTGGCCGAAATTGTGGACAGTGTTTTTACCATTGAAATTGTTAAACCACTCGGTGAAAAGTCGGCAGATTTGCTTCATTCGCTGGGTTACAACAATGTTAAAGTTAGTATAGGGGATGGTTTTGCCGGCTGGCCTGAACATGGCCCTTACGATGGGATTATTGTTACTGCCGCTGCTGAGGATGTTCCACCTCCGCTCATCGCCCAGCTAAAGGAAGGTGGCCTTTTAATTATTCCCCTTGGAAAGCCGGGTGGAGTCCAAACCCTGGTGTTGGGTTATAAGGAAAAGGGCAAATTTATCAAAAAAGACCTAATGTTTGTACGTTTTGTCCCTTTTGTCAGAGAATAACTTAATCCAATAATACACCTTTCATACCCTGGAATTGCCACCATCCGCAAAGATTTATTTCCTTAGCTTTGCACCATGATACTAGTAACCGGTGCCACAGGCCTTTTAGGCTCTTACCTGCTTTATAATCTTCTGAAAAGCGAAGAACCTGTTCGGGCATTGTTGCACAACGACAAAAGCCTTGAACGCACACAACACATTTTCGAAAGTCTGGGTGGAAACGCCGAAACACTTATAAAACGGATTGAATGGATTAAAGGCGATGTGCTTGATGTATCGCTTCTGACCCAGGCCATGCAAGGTATCAGAAAAGTGTATCATTGCGCAGCTATTGTCTCTTTTGAACCAGGGGATCATATTAAAATGATGAAAATCAATGTTGAAGGCACGGCAAATGTTGTAAATGCCGCAATTGAAGCCGGAATAGAGAAGTTTTGTCATGTGAGTTCAATTGCTGCATTGGGCAGAACGGAAAACAGTTTAGTAATTGATGAAAAGTCCCAGTTTAAAACCAGCAACCAAAATTCAAAATATTCATTAAGTAAGTTTCTGGCCGAAAAGGAAGTATGGCGGGGCAGCGCAGAAGGCCTGAACGTAATAATTGTCAATCCATCCATTATTCTCGGCTATGGCAATCCCGGCAAGGGAAGCACTAAGATGTTTACCACCATACGAAATAACTCCATGTTTTATGGTCAGGGCATAAATGGTTTTGTGGGAGTTGAAGATGTGGTAAGGGCAATGCTTGCATTAATGGAAAGCAAAATTGTAAATGAGCGGTTTGTAGTTTCTACCGGGGATTTTTCGTATCGCGATGTTTTTTCAATGATCGCACGTGGGTTTGGCAAACCTGAACCAAGATTTCCGGTACCTGCTCCGTTTCTCGAAGTCGTGTGGCGTTTTGAATGGCTGAGAAGTAAACTAACCAGATCTAAACCACTCATTACAAGAGAAACGGCTCGTACTTCGAAAAAAAATTATCTCTACTCCAACTACAAACTTCTTTCTGCAATCAATTTCGAATATTCACCGTTAGAAGAAACCATTAATCGTACCTGCCAATTTATGAAAAATGACACGCACAAAGAATAAAAATAGTTTTCAGGAATTCCTGATTAAAAAAAATGCCCCGAATCGGGGCATTTTTTTTTAAAAGTTAGCGAACAGATTACCTTGATGCAAGTGTTTTAAAATGATCATATCTTTCCAGGACATCCTTCACAAACTGTTCGGTTTCAATTCCTTTTACACGTCCGTATTTAACCACAGGGTCGTTGTAATATTTCGGTTGTGATTTGGCCAACATAAAAAACTCCACATTGTCATACCAAAGTGCCGGATTTTTACCATATTTCTCTGCAAGGCGCTGCGCATCCAAAATATGCGCCTGTCCAAGATTGTAGGAAGCCAGCACAAATTTTATCCTTTCCTCAGGATTAGGAACCGATTGAACAAACTGTTTATCAAGATATTGAATCAATCGTACACCAGCAGTTATTTGCTCAGCCGGAGTTGAATTTATGTCAGCACCAAAATGACGGGCAGTTTTGGGCATCAACTGCATCAGACCAAAAGCACCACGATGAGAAACTGCCTCAGGCTGAAATTTTGATTCCTTGTAAATGAGCGCAGCGATCAGGCGCCAGTCCCAATTGATAAGATGGGTTGACTGCCGGATGATATCATCATATTCCGAAATCCCTGAACGTGAAACCAATTTACCGGTTGCCAGGCGCGCCCATCGGGCGTTGTTGTAGTATTTATTATATAAAACTGCAAAATCACGACTTTCTTTGTGTTCTCCAATCCATGCATTAATTTCTTGCTGAAGGTTGATGGAACCATTGCGCAATGCCCATGAAATACCCATTTTAGGACTTACCGGAGTATTAATATCCAGGTTTGGAAAAATCTGTGACATCGCCTTAGCGGTATGTTCATAGGCAATGGTATAATCCACTTCCTTGTTGTTTACCGCTTCTATCATTTCAACATTATTAATATTATTAATGGCTATCAGATTAACTGAATTCGCAGTGGCATGTTGAATGTCAGACAAATAAAACTGCTTTTGCTTGTGCGAAGGAATGGCAATGGTTTGTCCACTCAGTTCAGCCAGGTTGCGAATAAGGAGTTTTTCGGCTGATTTCATATCAGGCATTCTTCTCCATTGTTCGGGTTTACGTTGAACAAGTACTTGTCCCGATTCAAAAAGCGCATCCGTAAAGGTAATGCCATGTCTGATTTCTGCTGACGGAGTTAGTTCCATTGCCACAATATCTACCTGGCTTTGCCTGAGGTATTGCAATGCCTGATAAGGATCTGGCTCTACAATTAATTCAAGTTCAACACCCAAAAAATTGGCAAAACTTTTCAGCATATCATACTGATAACCCTTTTGTTCTCCTTTATAGGTGAAATAGTTTAGTGGGTTATTGTCGGTGATTGCAACGAGTTTTCCACGCTGCTGGATATTGGCAAGCAGACCACCTTTATCGTCTGTCCCCAGAAAATTATTTTTTGGGGTGATGGTAAAAGATCCGGGGGCAATTAAGATAATAAGAAAAAGAAGGGAGGTATTTATCTTTTTGAAAAAGCGCTTACGCATTTGTTAAAGTTTAGTGAATAACTAATGAATGCAACCGAAAACAACTTGAACTTTGTTTTAAGTATTACATCCATTTTCATTTACCAGACCTAAAATAAAAAGGACAATGGGACTTTACAAATACCGTGCCATCTGATTGATTGACGCTTATTTAGCCTTTTACTATAGAATAAAAGGCAAGTATTTATAGATAAACGTAGGTAAATTAGTAGGTAAATTTTATACGTTATATTGTCTTCCGGTATCGCCACACTGAGAGGCCTGTCATAAAAAAACCATAAACAGCCAGAATAAACAGAGGAATCATAATGTCCTTAAGTTCAGAACCTTTCAACATTACCATTCGGATAATTGAGATAAAATAAGCAATTGGGTTGATCAGATTCAGGTTGCGGGCCCACAACGGCATGCTTTCAATCGGGGTAAAAAGGCCACTCATCAAAATAAAGATCACCAGGATAAACCAGGAGATAAACATCGATTGCTGCTGCGTATTGGTTATGGTGGAAACAAATAGCCCCAGGCCCAACACAACCACAAGATATACCGAAGCAACCAAGAAAATGAGGAGAATATTGCCCAATATTGGAATATCAAAGAATAAACGAGCTACCAAAAGGCCAAATGCCAACTCGAAAAGTGCGATTATCCAGAAAGGAATAAGTTTACCCGCAATAAACTGATGTTTTCTTATGGGTGTTACATTGATTTGCTCAATTGTTCCCAATTCCTTCTCGCGCACCACATTCATCCCCGATAAAAACATCCCGATAATGGTAACCAACAGCACCAATATACCCGGTACCATATAGGTTTTATAATCGAGTTGAGGATTGTACCAATAGGACCAGGTAATATTAACCGGTAAGGCAGCCGATGGATTGATCTCTCTGAGAATTTCCTTATTATAATCATTGATAATGGATATCGTATAAGCATTCATCAGGGCTGCTGCACTCCCATTGATGGCATCCGTAACAACCTGAATATATGCCACTTGACCCAATGTGAGAGACTTTTCAAATCCCTTTTGCACAACAATGACCTGATGGGCGCTACCCTGCTTTAATTTTTCTGCGCCGGATTTCCGATCAAAACCTTCCTCTACAACCTGATAAATGGCCGAAGCCTTAAAATGACGTATCAGATTGCGCGACATCACTGTGTTATCATTGTCAGTAATACTCAGCTTTATGATCTTAATTTCAAAGGTAACAGTATAGGAAAGAATCAACAACTGAACGATAGGAATCACAAAAATGATGGGAAGCATCATCTTGTTTCGAAAGATTTGCAAAAACTCTTTCTGCACTATGTAGAAGATTGTCCTCATTTTGTGTATTCAGGATAACCTGATTTTGAATTTTTTTATGCTTGCCAGTATGAAAATGACTGTCATGAACACCAGAATTAATGTTTCCTTCCAGAAATAAGCGAAGCCCGAACCTTTCAACATAATGGCTTTGATGATGATGATAAACCATCGTGGCGGCATGATCAGACTCAGCCACTGCAATACTTCAGGCATATTTTCAACAGGGAAAATAAACCCGGAAAGCAAGATGGTTGGGAGCATCAGGGCGAACATGGAAAGCATCATCGCAGTTTGCTGATTGTTACTTACAGTGGAAATAAAAATGCCTAACGACAATGCTAATATGATGAATAAGATGGTTTCGGTAAGTAAAAGAAAAACACTTCCGTTTATTGGAACACCAAAAATAAAATGGCTTAGCAATAAAATGGTTACTGCATTTATGAAGGAGAGCAATACATAAGGCATAACCTTCCCTGCAACGATTTGAACCGGCTTGAGCGGCGAAACCAACAACACCTCCATGGTACCCATTTCCTTTTCGCGGGCTATGGAAATGGAAGTCATCATGGCAGAAACCAACATCAGCAATATGGTAATAATGCCTGGAACAAACATGTAAACACTCTTGAGTGAAGGATTAAAAAGCATCCTTGGTTCAGCCATAACAACAGGTACGTTTTTCAATGCAATGATATCACGACTGTATGAATTGATTATCCCGGAGGCATAACTTACCAACAAACTGGCGGTATTTGGATCGGATGCATCAGCAATCAATTGAATGGAAGGATGATTTCCTGTTTCCAGTCTTTCAGCAAATTCAGGACCTATAACCACTACCATCTTGTTTTTCCCTTTACGAAAGCTGTCCTCAATATCGTGAGTAGAATTAATGTTTTCGCCCCGAATAAAATATCCAGATGCAAACAAATCACGTGTAATTGCCTGTGATGCAATATCATAAGATTGATCTATCACCGAAACTTTTACATCCTTGATTTCGTTGGTAATGGCATACCCGAACAACAAAACCTGAACAACAGGCATCCCAAACAAAATAACCATAGACCGTATGTCGCGGAAAATATGCAGAAATTCCTTAATAACGAATCTTTTCATGGCTTTTAATTATCCGGCCTTGCGGGCCAGCTTAAGGAATACTTCGTTCATGTCCTTTGCCTGATACTGTTGTTTCAGGCTTTGAGGAGTATCCAATGCCTCTATGCGACCATCCACCATTATGGAAACCCGGTTGCAATATTCTGATTCATCCATATAATGTGTGGTAACAAAAACGGTTATCCCGGAGGTAGCAGTTTTGTATATCATTTCCCAAAACTGCCGCCGCGTAATGGGATCTACCCCACCGGTAGGCTCATCCAAAAAAACAATTTGTGGTGTGTGCATAATGGCCACCGAAAAGGCCAGTTTTTGCCGGATGCCCAGTGGCAATGAACCAGTCAATGTGTTTTTCAGGTGTATAATTTCAAGACTTTCCAGCATTTCATCTGTTTTTTCTCGTATTGCAGCTCGTGTCATCCCATAAATGCCACCATAAAACCTGAAATTTTCACGTATAGTCAGGTCTTCATATAAGGAAAAACGCTGACTCATATAGCCAATATGTTGTTTAATGGCTTCGGTTCGGGTATAAACATCAAAGCCTGCCACCGAAATCTTACCGCAGGTAGGCTGCAAAAGACCACACAATATTTTGATGGTTGTTGTTTTGCCCGCCCCGTTAGCACCGAGAAAACCAAAAATTTCACCTTTACTTACATGAAAAGTAAGGTTGTCATTGGCAATGAAGTTCCCAAACTTCTTTACCAAACCATTTACCTCAATTACATGCCTTTTGCCTTCCATGATTCCTTTAACTATACAGTGACTTGATGGAATTCTCGTTTTGTTTCATAAAATAGATGAAGCAATCCTCAATTCCCGGGCTGATTTCTTCAAAAGCGATATTGTCCATTGCCATTTTTTTCAGGAATTCATCAAAATTACCTCCATTCGTAAATTTGGTATCCATACTCACGTGTATAAATTGCCCGAAAATTTCCGCACTGCTGATTCCCGGAACTTGCCTGAGGCGACTAAGTTCTGCGAGAGTTTCTTTTGTTACAATCCGAAACAAGCGTTGAGGATAGGAAGTAATAATTGCATGAGGTGTATCAATCGCCATGATAGACCCATGCTGCATTAATGCAACACGGTCGCATAGCAGGGCTTCATCCATATAAGGTGTTGCCACCAAAATGGTTATTCCTGATTGCTTCAGGCGAAGAAGCATGTCCCAGAACTCACGCCTTGAAACGGCATCCACACCAGTGGTAGGTTCATCCAGAATAAGAACTTCGGGCTTATGGATGAGGGCACAGCATAAGGCCAGTTTTTGCTTCATACCTCCCGAAAGTTTACCAGCCCTTCGTTTTCGGAAGGGTGCTATCTGATCGTAAATATCACTGATCAGATGGTAATTTTGTTCTATATCCACCTTAAAGATACCGGCAAAGAATTTCAGGTTTTCTTCTACAGTCAGATCCTGATAAAGGGAGAACTTTCCGGGCATATAACCCAAAATTTTACGCAACTGGCGATAATCTTTCACCACATCATAACCCTCAATAAAAGCATGGCCCGAAAAGGGTAACAATAAGGTCGTCAGAATCCGGAAGAGGGAAGTTTTACCCGCACCATCGGGACCAATAAAACCAAAAATTTCACCTTTGTTGATTGAAAAATCAACTCCCTTTAAGGCTTCGGTTTCACCATAATTCATGATGAGCCCTTCCCCGAAAACTGAAATTTCTGACATGCTTATTTTCTTTGGCTCTCTTCACGAGTCCAGGTGGCGGTTTTACCCAATCCCATCCAGGCTTTACCAATATAACCCCTCACCTGCATCTTCTTGCCTTCAAGTTTCATGTAACTATCGTAAGTTTTTCCACTCTGTGGATTATAGATGGTACCACCGCTCCATTCATCTTCACTGGCATCGTAGGTAAAATCCTTCAAAATCTGCAAACCAATCAGTTTTCTTGATTTAAGCTTACTTTCAGGGTTATTTTTATCCAGTTTTTCCTTTCCGTTGGCTTCTTTAGGGTCTTTCAACCACACAATTTCGCCAACATATTTACCATTGGAAGCCTTATAAATTTTTATTTGCGACTTTTCTTTACCCGTTTCGTCATCATAGGTTAAATAATACCCAATTGCCTTGTCAGCTTTAGATTGTGCTTTAAGCGACGATGGAATGACAAGTGCCAGAATAAGTCCAGAAATTAAAAGCATTTTTTTCATGTGTTCTGTTTATTTGGTGAATAATTGACTAAGATAATCATTTTGTAAAAACCACTTCAGCAGGCATTGCAATTTTAAGGCTGCCATCGTTTTGTACGATAAGTTTTACGGCATACACCAGGTTGACGCGTTCATCCCGGGTTTGAATTGTTTTAGGGGTAAACTCTGCTGTGGGCGATATCCAGGTTACCTCACCCGTAAACTCCCTTATTGTATCTTTTCCATCAATAAGTACCTTTGCCTGTTGTCCTGTTTTTATGGTAGAAAGCATATCCCCACTAATATAAACCCTTAGCTCCATAGTGGATAAATCTGCGATCTTATACAACGGCTTGCCAAACGCGGTTACCTCACCGGATTCAGCATAACGGGATAGTACGGTGCCTTTTACCGGATTGGTGATATAGCAGCGACTGATGGATTCATTCACCTGTGCAATCTGTACATCAATCACCCTGAGTTCCTCATTCAGACTGACTTGCTGCGTTTGTACCGCCCCAATCTGACGTCCGGCTACTGCAATGGCACCGTCCACATCATCCAGTTGTTTGGGCGTGGCAGCCTGTTCCTTTAGCATATTTGCAATCCGTTGCCTGTCTTTTGCCAGATTTTCTTTTTGCTGATTATAAACAGCCACCTGAGCATAAAGGTTTTCACGTTTAGAGGCCACAGCCGAATGCTGTGCCAATAGCTGCGCCCTCTTAAGATGAAGATCTGTAGTATCTATAAGACCCACAGTATCGCCTTGCTCCAATTCACTACCTTCTTCAATATGAAGCATGAGAATCCGGCCATTGGCTTCGGCTGAAATAGTTGTTTCAACCGCTTCAAAATTTCCAAAAGCATCAGAAGCATCTTTATTGTTGCAGGATTCAATAAATACAACCATAAAAATGAGCATCAGGGAATAAATAATTGTTTTCATATTCTCTATTGGATTTTAGTTTGTAAACCCAATTACCGTGAGGTAATTCAATTTTGCCCTTTGCAGCAATATTTTGTTGATGCCCTGATTCAGTCGGGCTTTTGTAAGGGCGTTTTGTTCGGTAAGGAAATCCGAAGCAGTTATTATTCCTGAGTCGAGTTGGGCAGCGGTAGCATCGGCAACCGATTGTCTCAGAGATACGATTCGATAATCCGCGGCCAGTTGGTTTTTAATCTTCAATATTTCCTGTTTGATCGTATTCAGCATAACATCTTGGTTCAGTTCCCAGTTTTGACGTTGCGTATCCGTAATTTGTTTCTGTATTCCCAATACCTCTTTATTCCTTTGGGTAATATTCCAGTCCCAGAAGTTCCAGTTCATTCGCACACCAATCATAGCAAACGGTTCAAAACTATTGGAGAGCATATTTAAGCCCGGTCTTCCGTAACCCAGGTTGCTGAACGCAGAAAAACGAGGCATCAACTTCAGCCCGGTCATTTGTATCTGATCGTCCAGTCGCTTTTGCTGCAAACTGAACAGTTTAAACTCCGGCCTGACCCATGCTTGAAATTCCGGCAGGTCTGTAATGACTGGAAGCTCAAATATCACCCCTGTACCCATCTGCACACCAGTGAGTGCCCCCAGCTTATAAATTGCGATCATTTTACCGTTCCTTAATTCCATTAGGTTTTGCTCCATCCCGATCAGTTCGGCGTCAAGTACATCCGCATTCGAGAACAATACAACACCATTGTCAATCCCGGCCCGCACTTTTGCAAGACGCGATTGTATTTCATCCATTGCTAGTTGAATCAGTTTTTCTTGTTCAGTAAAAATGAGAATTGAAAAATAGGTTTGATCCACCAATTCAATCATACGCAGGTTTGCTGTCTCCACTTCAGTAAGGTTGATTTCAAGCAACGATACATCCAACTGTTGTTGCGATCTAATGGCGCCTCCATCCCATAGCAATTGATTGATATCGAGCGATAAGCGGTAATTATCCTGCGACAGCGAAGGAATATCCACATTGGGTATTTGTATGGGCAACGAGGTAACGTCGGATTGCCAGGTAGCCTGTCCGTTCAATACAACTTGCGGATAATACCCATGCCCGGTAGCCTCGTCCTTTATTTGTTGCATGGATGTATAAAGCGCTGCCTGTTGTGCCAATGGGTTGTGTTTCAGGGCAAGTGCACGACAAGAATCAAGAGATAATAACTGTGGCTGTTGCGCGAGGGTAAAACCATATAAAAACAGAAAAAGGACAAACAAATGAATTTTTCTTTTCATCTTGAGACGGTTAAAGCATTGATCATTGTTTCTGATACAATTATTTTGCGTTCCTCAATAAATTGAGCATACCCATCCTCCCCAAAATTGAGCATTCCTATGAATACAGGACGGGCAATAAATGGAAAAACACACATAGAAATCAGGTTTGCAATAAAATGTTCAGCTTTAATTGAGCGAATGTTCCCTGCTTCTGCTTCTTTTTCAATCTGATTCTTTATGATATTGATATCTACACCGGTCTGCTTGATGTTCCCAAGTAATCGCTGAGGGTTAATTTTCAGTTCGTGGATAACAAATCCGGCAAAATCAGGGTTTCTTACCAAAATATCAATGTATTGATCAGTAAAACGCCTGATCTTTTCAAACAAAGGTAAATCTGAAATGAGAATAGAAACTACTGGAGGCAGGAATGTATTGATAACATCCTGAAATATAGCTTCGAACAATTTATCCTTGCTTCTGAAATAATAATGAAGCAACGATTTATTTATACCCGCCTCATCGGCAATATCCTGCATCCGGGCACCATCAAAACCTTTGTGCGTAAAGACTTTTCGGGCTGCTGCCCGCACAATCTGCTCCGTATTAACTTCAATTTTTGACATTACAATAAATTTTCCCAAATAGTTTAACCATGTGATTTAACCAATTGGTCAAAATTACACAAAAAATAAAGCACAATGAACTAACGCTGAGAAAATTCATTGTGCCTGGAAATTTACTTGTTATCAATGTATTTAAAAGACAGCAAAACAGATTGCACCTGTTTCAGCAAAGCCAGTTTGGGTGAATTTGGCGCATAAACATACCCATCAAGGGTAACTACCAGGTTATTTCGTTCATCCACAAAGGTGTAACTTATAAAAGGACCTCCCATAAAATCCTTGCGTACTTCCCACAATCCACGTAATTCAGTGGCTGTTTGATTTTTAAAACTTATTGAACGAGAAATAGGGGTAACAAATTCATTGGCGATGGCCATGAAAGAGCTATCGCTGGGCCCCGGGACATAAAGTTGAGTAAACTGGTCCCTGATCGATTCAATCTTCGCTGACCTGAAAGCAACCGTATCGGTATAGGGGTATGTATAAATCATAATGCCCTGGCTTTCAACATTGGTTTCACGCCGCAACCAGATAAAATTATCCTTTTCAACTGCCTGATAATAATCCGCCGGGATGTTCAGGCTAAATCCGAATTTTTTCTCAATAACAGAAATGGCTTCAATATTTTTTGATTTTGCATATAATTTATGCAGGCGATCTACCTCTCCATTGTCATACATATTAAGGATTTTTTCCTTATTGGCTTCAAAAGTCTCCTTAATACCTTCAACGCTCGCCGATGATATTTTTACCACCCTTTGAGGTGATGCCCATATATCCTGGCGCATTTCCAACAAAGGTTCCTGCATGGAACTGTCGATGGTAATGATAAAGATATTGCGGTGCAATTTTAGCAGATTACCAAAAGCGTCCTCTTTTACCTGTATGAGCTTGTAAAAAGGTTCGGGTTGCGGCAAACCCGGCACCGGTCCGGCAAAAAAGACTTGTACTGTATCACCGGCGGAACTTGCCCAGAGGTTATTTTCTGAAACGACCACTATTTCAGAAGGAGTGCCTGTGGAGGAAGGTTTTGTTGGCTTCTCGTCCTGATTACAGGCAATTAAAAAAATCAAAACAACGAAGAATGCCGGCGAAAGAAAACGTTTTATAACAATATGTTTCATGCTTTGAAATTTATGAATGTGAAGACTCTATTTCAACATCGGCACCGGAATATAAACAGTCCGTTCGCCGCAGATTCTCCTTCCGGAAATACCTCTGAATTTAAAAGGCATTCAAAAATACAATTCCCTCATGGTTAAGAAGTAGGTAATACTTTAATCTTTTGCCCGGGTTTTATCTGATCCTCGTTCTTGATGTTGTTTAGCTTTTTAATGTCATCTACACTAACGCCCTGATGCTTTTGGGCTATTTTCCAGAGAGTATCACCCCGCTGAACGGTATAGTATACATAATCCATCTTTTTGCCTACAGGCTTTGAAGGCTTGTTTTCAGCGAGTTCTGCATTTGAGACTTCAACTTCGGTTTTCCCAACAATCAGATTTGCACCTGAATTGATGTTACTTCCCTTGATGTTATTCCATACCCGGATACGTGAAATACTGGTGTTGTATTTTTCAGCAAGTTGGCCCATTGTTTCACCGGGTTTCACCTTATGATATACATTTTCGGTACGGGTCGGTTTTGGGGTATCTTTCTGTTCAGCAACAACAAGGGTATCCGGATTCTGAACCGGATTGGAATCAGAAACTTCAGCCAATTTCCCTGACTTTACCTCAGGTTCAGGAACCTTGGGTTCTGCCTTTGCAACAGCCACTGGCGGAGGACTTGTTTTTTTTGCCACAGGCAATTCAATCTCACGCTCCGGTCGCACAATCAATCGTTGTCCGATTTGAATATTGGTGGAACGCAATTTATTCCATCGCTTAAGATCATTCACCGAACATCTGTATTTACCGGCAATTAATCCCAGGTTTTCCCCTCTTTTAACCTTGTGGTATTCAGCCTGACTAACGGTCTTCATCAGGGTAAGTATCTGCTCTTTTTCCAACTCCGATTGCGCCCGGTAGGCATATAGCTGGGCTTCATTATTTACAAAATCAGGGATGTTTTTTTTCTGAAGCCTCAGTACATAGGTGTTTTTATTGGTTGCAGGTATAATGCGAGCCTTAAATGCCGGGTTAAGGAATTCAATTTCCTCTATGGGCACATTAAGCCGTTCGGCAATCTGCTCAAAGGACAAAACATCCTTAACAATAACTGTATCAATATCATAATGCTGATAATGTGGCTGCACCGCCCTCAAATTATGCTCAGCAGCATAAGCCATTACATAATTCACAGCAATAAATGCTGGCACATATCCACGGGTTTCCATAGGCAAAAACGGTCGGATTTCCCAAAATGTATTCTTACCACCCGAACGGCGAATGGCTTTGTTAACATTGCCAGCTCCCGAATTATAAGCAGCAAGTACCAACAACCAATCATCATATATTTTATAAAGATCATTCATGTGTTCGCAGGCCGCAATGGTTGATTTAAGAGGATCACGCCTGTCATCCACCAGCGAAGTAACATTCAGTTTATAGGCTTTCCCTGTTCCGTACATAAACTGCCACAGGCCGGTTGCCCCTACCCTCGATTTGGCCACGGGATTCAATGCTGATTCAACAATAGCCAGATATTTTAATTCCAACGGCATATCAAACCGGTCGAGCTGTTCTTCAAACATCGGAAAATAAATCTGTGCCAACCCCATAACCCGCTGCATCAGTCCACGCTTTTTCATGGCATACATGTCGATATAATCCTGCACATACTGATTATAGGTAAGATCAATAGGCGTTGCGGCATTCAATTTTTTCAATCGATTATAATAAACTGAATCGGCATAAACCGGGATGTAACCCGGATCAAAACCAAAAACATTTTTTAATTCCTCCTCAGTGGCGCATTCAAAACCCTCAAAATAAGTGAGATTGGCCAGACTGTCGAGCGATGCCGCAATAAAATCGTCTTTGATAAATTCAAAAGCCGATTGACTGGAATCTGGTACATAAGTCGTTTTCTGGCTATAAACCGTTAAGGAAGAAAGAAAGAAAAAGAAGAAAATGATGCTTTTTTGTGTCTTCGAAATGTTCATTATGTGATGTTTTTTCAAAACAACAAATACATGGAAATGCTGATTCATCGCCAAAACGCAAGGTTTTGATATTGATTTTCAGAAATGATAACACCCTGAAATCAAATTTCCCTGAAATGTATAAAATGTCCCATTGCAAAAATAGGCCATAAAAATAAAACAATGGAAGTTTTTAACACATTTTAAGTCATTCTCCTGTTTCATTTACTTTTTCCCGCCAAACTAAATGATACAGGGAGATTCATTCTTACCCTTACCGGCTTCCCTCGTTGTTTGCCTGGCTTCCATTTTGGCATCAGTCTAATTACCCTTAATGCTTCCTCATCGCAGCCACCACCTATTCCCCTCAGTACCCGCGCATCAGCAATATTGCCATCGTTTTCTACGACGAAGGTAATGTATACTGTTCCCTGAATACCCGCAGTTTCCGCCTTCACAGGGTAAACAAGGTTTTCCTGCAGAAACTTCAGCCTTGCAGCATCGCCGCCCGGAAATTCAGGAGATTGCTCAACTACAACAAAAACCTCAGCTTCTGAGACTTCTTCCTCAGATGCATCATTCGTCTGCACTACGCTACCAGAAACCTTATTTTCCTTTCTTATCTCCATTAATTCCATCTCTTCGGCTACAGCTTTTGCTGATGTGTTTTGATCAGGCTTCAAAAGCCCTTCCTTTCCATCAGTAGCAGCCCTTTGAAGTAAATCAGCTTCGGATGCCTCTTCTTCAGGTGCAACAATATCAATTACCAGATTATCATCCACTTCCACATCATCGGCAACAACCGACAGCATTTCAGAAACGGCAGGTGGTTCTGGTGGAATCGTCCGCATATCCAACTCATTTTTTGCCAATGTTTCACTTTCTGTGATTTCCTGTGGCATGACCTCCATCTTATCCGTCTCTTCAAGTGCCAGCGGAGCCTGGGTAAGTTCCAATGTCTGTTTTTCGGAAGATATCCCAATAAAAATCAGTCGGGCACCCACAACAATCAGCAACAAAACTACCGCAGCAATCAGCTCCAGGCGATATCTTTTGAAGAATGGCTTTTTGGTTTCCGAAAGATTTATTATTTCCTGATGTTCAGCCGCTTTTTCCAGCAAGGTTTCCCGAAACTGTTTCATTTCAGCATCACTCAATCTAGGGAAACGCGGACCTTCAAACCCTTCAGCAAATTCAGGGATTAATTCTTCCTCTGAAGTAATCACATCCCCTTCTTCCAGCGCTGCAAAAATAGACTTCAAATCCCCCTCAAACTCCTCTGGAGTAATCATATCCATACCTTCGACGGCAAGCGCACAGAATTCGCAGGATTGCAGGTGTGTTTTTACCTCTAAAAGCTCCTGCGCACTGAGTTTTCCCCGGGCGAACAGCGCTAACCCTTCGCGGCTCAGACAACCCGAAGGTCCGAAGAGTATATGTTCAGGATTACTTTTCATATTTTAGGGTAAAGATTATTTTCTAAAGCCAGTTTAAGGTTTCGTTTGCCATTTTGAAGGTAGCTTTTCACTTCTTTGTCCGAATAGCCGGTCTGTTTTTCTATTTCCTGATAGGACTTTTCGTCAAAATAGAACAAAATTACACATTGCTGCTGCCCCGGCGATAGATTATTGAGGGCATGGTGCAGTTTCCTGATGCGGTCTTCCAGCTCATCTTCTGAAGCATGATGCAAAAAACTGCCATTTTCCATAACCTCGCCCAAAAGATTGTCCTCCCAACCCACAGAAACCCCTTCCTTTTTGCGCTGTCGTAATATCATTGCACAATGACTTTTGGTTACGGTGAATAACCAGGACTTAAAATTATGGACTTCGTACTTCCTAAGGGAAACAAATAAGCGCTCAAATACTTCCATGGATGCATCACGCGCATCATCACGGTTTTTAAGATAATTGATGCAAACTCCAAGTACCAGGTGAGCATACCTTTTATACAACTCACCTATGATTTCACGCTGTCCCGAGGCCCGAAACAATCCAGCCAGTTGCTCATCACTGAGCTGTTCAGAAAGATTTTCACCGGTCAATGGAATAGTCATGTTTCCCCGTTTGCTGGAATACAAAAATAAGGAAAGTTGAATGCAATAACCATTCCTGTTGTAGTCTCATTTCAAAATTAGTAAGCGAAATCAATTCAAATATTGAAATATGGAGCGGCATAACAATGGCCATTATTGAAACAGCCTGATTATAAAAGGCGCTGGCAGGATGTCAGAAAAAAAATATTCGTTTGTATTCACTTGATTATCTGTTTATTAATAATTATTGTCATTATAAAGAGAATAAAAATCAATATGTTTTTTGTGGAAATCAGACACTACAAGCATCCTATAACTAAAAGCAATACTCACCTTCTAAAATCAATCGCCATGGAAACGAGAAAAACTAAAAAATCAGACCTTGAAAAAAAACGCCCGGTATTTTTGCAATTGGGTTTAATAATTTCTTTGGCTGCAGCCATTACCGCCTTTGAATGGAAAACACCCGAATTACGGGGAACCACCCTTCCAACCAGAACTTCGCAGGATGTTGATGTTGATTTGGTTCCCATTGTGACCCAAAAAAAAGAACTTCCCAAACCGGTAAACACCACCATGATAAAATCGGTGGAAGATATACGCGAAAACATCCCGGAAATAAAAGTTTCGGCAGAAATTGACCCCGATGCTATAGTGATGCCCTATTTTCCTCCGTTACCTGAAACAGAGGATCCCGAAGTTGTAGATAATACACCCTTTGTTGTTGTGGAGGAAATGCCTGTATTTCCAGGAGGTGAAGCTGCCCTAATGCAGTACCTGGCAAAAAATACAGTATATCCCAAAAGGGCTAAAGAAGCTGGTATCAGCGGAACTGTATATGTTACTTTTGTTGTTGAGCCTGATGGGCTGGTTTCCTCTATTGGTGTCCTACGCGAAGTTACCGGAGGCTGCACCGAAGAAGCAATAAGGGTAGTTAGTGAGATGCCACGCTGGAAACCCGGAAAACAAAGAGGGAAAGCAGTCAGGGTGCGCATGAACCTGCCCATCAGCTTTAAACTCATTGGGAATTAAGCCGATTCCAGCACAGAAAAAGGCAACTATCAGGTTAGTTAAATTACATACCGACTTATTTTTCAATATTTTAACACTGGTATTTGGACCAGACGGCCATACTCTTGCCTTCGATTTAAAAATACAATTCTCACAAAAAACTCTTTTTGCCATGAAAACAATTCAATTCATTAGCTCATTGCAATGTAGCATTGCGACAATATCAATTATATTGCTCCTCATTCCCGGAAATTACCTCCTTGCTCAGGATGCAGATGCATCCCGCGCCGAAGTACCCTATTTCGAAATTCCCGGGGAAAGCGAGACCGAAGTTATGCCTTTACAATCCACTTCAACATCGGTAAAAATTGCGGGCGTAATCGCGCATGTTACGGTGAAACAGATCTATCAGAACTTTGGCAAAAAGACCATTGAAGCCATTTATGTTTTTCCTGGTTCTACCCGTGCCGCAGTCCATGCCATGAAGATGAAAATTGGCGCACGCACCATTGTTGCAAAAATCGAAGAACGGGAAAAAGCACGCAAGGACTATAATGAGGCTTTGAACGAAGGTCGTTCGGCTTCGCTGCTAGAGCAACAGCGCCCCAATGTATTTCAAATGAATGTGGGTAACATTATGCCAGGTGACGTGGTGGAAGTGGAACTTCAATATACCGAACACTTGATGGCAACAAATGGTATATACGAATTTATTTATCCTACCGCAGTAGGCCCGAGATATTCAGGGAATGGTGATCAAGCCATCAATCCAGACTGGAACAGCAATCCATACCTGAAAGAAGGAACATTGCCTGCTTACTCTTTTAACCTGGATTGCTACATCACTTCCGGTATGCTGCTTAAAGATTTAAGATGTACTTCACACAAAGTAAATATCGACTTTAAGGACAAAAAAACGGCAAAAATCAGCCTTGGAAACAATGAACTAAATAGTGGTAACCGGGATTTTATCCTTCAGTACCGCCTGGGTGGTAATGGCCTTGAAAGTGGGGTTTGGCTTTACAGTGATGGGCAGGAAAAGTATTTTATGGCCACCCTGCAACCACCATCAACGGTGAAACCAGAAATGATACCGCCCCGTGAGTATATTTTTATTGTGGACGTTTCGGGATCAATGTATGGCTTTCCTATGGAAATTACCAAAACCCTGGTTTCAGCATTACTACATGGTTTAAAAACCAGTGATCGCTTCAACATCCTGTTTTTCGCCGGTGGTGCAGACCTTTTTGCCAAAGAACCGGTGAATGCAAGTAACGAAAACATTGTCAAAGCGATAAAAATGCTGGAATCTCAACGCGGAAGTGGTGGAACAGAATTGCTGCCGGCGCTGAAAATGGCTTTGGAAATGAATAAAAACAACGATTTTGCACGCTCCTTTGTCATTGCAACTGATGGCTATGTTACTGTTGAAAAGGACGCCTTTTCTCTTATCAGGTCTAGCCTGAACAAGGCCAGTTTTTTCACCTTCGGTATAGGAACATCAGTAAACCGTTACTTATTGGAAGGCTTGGCGCACGCGGGTTCTGGCGAAGCCACGATAATCACCAGCCAAAAAGAAGCAAAAGCAAAAGCAGACGCTTTCAAAAACTATATCAGCACACCGCTTTTGACAAACATTGCGATAACATTCACTGGATTTGATGCGTATGATCTCTGGCCTGCAACGATCCCCGATATTTTTACTTCACGCCCAGTAGTCATCTTCGGTAAATATCGTGGAAATGCTAATGGAAATATTGTATTAAACGGTACAAACGGAAATGGGAAATTTACCCATAGCATAGACATTTCAAACACCGAAGCTTCAGAGGAAAATGCCGCACTAAAATACCTTTGGGCCAGAGAGCAAATCAGGCAGATTGACGATTTTGCGGGTGGCAGTGAAGCTATTCCCGAAGAAACCAGAAAACAGGTCACCCATCTTGGATTAAAGTATAATCTTCTCACTGCCTATACTTCCTTTATTGCTATCGACAGTGAAATACGGAATGTGGGTGGCGAACAGACAACGGTTAAACAACCACTGCCTTTGCCTCAGGGTGTTTCTGAATTTGCAGTCAGTTCATCTGCTGTAGGTTATGCCCTTCCCTTTGCTTCAAAATGCGGCGACCACCTGGATGTTTTAACAGAAGAAGAAACTACAGAACAGCCCGAAATATTTACAATCGTTGAAAACACACCCGAATTTCCAGGTGGGGAAAAAGCACTTGAGAAGTATTTCACCGATAACCTTAATTATCCTGAAGCAGCCAAAAATGCAGGAATCTCAGGAAAAGTAATGGTTAGTTTTGTAGTAGAGGCCGATGGTTCATTGTCCGACATCAGAATAATGAGAGGATTAGGCTTTGGGTGTGATGAGGAGGTGATTAGACTGATCCGACAAATGCCGGATTGGAAGCCGGGTAAACAAAGAGGGAAGCCGGTAAAGGTAAGAATGATACTTCCGGTAATTTTCTGATCATTATTAATATGGGACAGCAGGATATTTCTCACCCACACAAAACGATGCTTTAAACCTGTCGAAGTGAGGAAAAAACGCAACGGATACAGGATGGCGCGCGATTTCTAACGCGAGCCTTACTGTTTTCCTATTCTTTGGATTTTATATTACCCAGGCACCTCTTCCTATTTATTTATAATCAGAGCTTCCCCTCACTCATCAGGCGATAGATGGTAGTTTTGCCTATTTCCAGTTTATCGGCTACCAGTCTTACCTTATTGTCATATTTTTCAAGAAAATGATTGATTATCCTTTTGTTGTACTCTTCAAGGGTCGTTTCTTCATAAAGAAAATCCTGCGAAGAACTGGCAGTGCTAAAGGTAATGTCATTATCTTCAATCACGTTTGTATTGGTCATTACTGATGCCAGTTCCATGATGGCTTTTAACTCACGAACATTACCGGGGAAAGGGTATTTCTGTATTTTTTCGATGGCTTTGGGCGAAATAGATAATTTACCCAACTTATTTTTCTGGCAAAATTCATCCACAAAAAATCGAGCAAGCAAAGCGATATCGCTTCCACGCTCCCTCAAAGGTGGCAACTGTATAGGTAATCCAAGCAAACGATAATAGAGATCCTCTCGAAATTCACCCTTACGAACCAATTCCTGAAGATTTTTATGAGTCGCCACGATAACACGTACATCCAACTTAACGACTTCACTGCCACCAACCCTTACAACTTCCTCTTCCTGCAAAACCCGCAGTAATTTCGACTGCATATTCATATCCATGTCACCGATTTCATCCAGGAAAATAGTACCACGGTTGGCTTCTTCAAAGCGACCAATACGTCGATTGTTGGCCCCGGTAAAGGCTCCTTTTTCGTGGCCGAACATTTCACTTTCGATCAATTCGGTTGGAATGGCCGTAACGTTAACTGCAACAAAGGGTTTTTTATTTCTGGCCGATGCATGATGTATTGATTTGGCCACAACCTCCTTACCAGTACCGGTTTCACCATAAATAGAAACGGTGATATTGGTACGTGCCGCTTTTTCTATTAGGGTAAACACTTTGTTTATTGCAGGACTATTACCTTTTATAAGGTTATTAACTTCATATTTACGTCCGATTTCTTCTTCCAGGTAAGCAATTTTTTGCCGAAGTGCTACATTTTCACGGATATTTTTGGTGATGTTCCACATCCGTTCCTTAGTATCCTGGTCCTTAAGAATGTAATCGTAAGCCCCCTTCTTCAACAATTCAATGGCAGTTGCAACATCTTGTTGTCCCGAAACAATTACTACCGGTGTATCGGGATTGAATTCCTTAATCTGTTTTAATACCTCCAGACCGGTTGTGTCAGGCAGGTTATAATCCAATGAAATAAGCGCAGGATTTTTATACAGGTTTTTTAACAAACTTTTTCCATCCGGGAAAATCTCCACTTCATATTCCGGGTTGAGCGAAAGATGATGGGATATAATTTTCGCAAAAATGACGTCATCTTCAACAATAAAAATTCTGAATGGCTCTGAAGGCATATATGTGAATTTGAGGTCTAAATTACAAAAAATAAAGAAGTATTGTAATTGCTGTCACAAAAAACCGGTAAACTGCCTTAACTTTTATATTTTTCAAGAATTTGAAGAAGGATTTCTTCTACTTCGCTGGTTTTCCAGGCCTGCATCAACATCACACGAAAAGGCTTAAAGTCTGGCAATGCTTTAAAATACCGGGCATAATGCTTTCTCATTTCAGCAATCGCCGTCCGCTCCCCTTTCCAGTTCACCGATTCTTGAAAATGTTGGCGGCAAATTCTTATCCTTTCATCAATACCAATAATTTCAGGCATGCTTCCATCTTGCAGAAACCGATGAATATCATTAAAAATCCAGGGATTTCCCACCGCTGCACGACCAATCATCAGGCCATCCACTCCGGTTTGTTCAAGCATTGTTTTGGCTGATGGTCCATCCACCACATCACCATTACCAATGATGGGAATGTAGATTTTAGGGTTGTTTTTAACTTCACCTATCAATGACCAGTCTGCCTGTCCGCCATACATCTGCGCCCGGGTACGACCATGGATGAACAATGCCTGTATTCCTGTATCCTGGAGCCATTCAGCAAGCTGCACAATGGGTTTTGAATTCTCGTCCCAGCCCAAACGGGTTTTTACTGTTACCGGCAAATCAACTGCTTTAACCACCGATTCGGTAATGCGTAACATCAGCGGCAAATCGGTGAGCAAGGCTGCACCTCCACCTTTATTTACAATTTTTCGCACCGGACATCCAAAATTCAGGTCTATAAAATCAGGCTCCGCTTGCTCTGCAACCATTGCTGCATTTACCATTGCCTCCACATTATTTCCGAAAATCTGGATACCAACTGGCCGTTCTGACGCTGAAAAATCCATCTTTTTATGGCTGGATTCAACATCACGCGCCAGACCTTCGGACGCTATGAACTCTGTTACCACCGCATCGGCACCCAACTGACGGCAAATTTGTCGGAAAGGAGGATCAGTAATGTCTTCCATCGGAGCCAGAAATAAAGGACACATACCAACTTCAACAGGGCCAATTTTCATGTTTGAACTTTGGGTTTGAGATTTTTCTTTAATTTCACGCAAAATAACGAAATAAAAAGAAGCTATGCGGGCATTCCCGATTTTCAATCATATGTCACCGAAAACGCAATTGTTGCTATTGGTTGGTTTAATCATTGTTGGTACTGTTTTTTCGATTGTTGTGGCTTATGGAATTTCGATAATCATCTGGGGACCAAATGTTTTAACGACTATGGTTTCTGCCGAAGGAATGAACCTGAATTTTTTGCGCACCTTTCAAATGATCAATCAGGTGGGCATTTTTATCTTTCCCCCTTTGCTGTTTGCATGGCTTGTCGATTCAAAGGCTGCAAAATTTCTGGGAATCAGAAACGCTTCTGCTGTATATTTCGCCGCTGCCATTGCTGTTATGCTGACGGCCGGACCTATGATCAATTATCTGGTGGAATGGAATGCAGGGCTTAAATTACCGGAATCTTTAAAATCAGTTGAACAATGGATGCGCAACTCCGAAGATGCCGCCACCCGTTTAACAGACCAGTTTTTGAATACATCAAAACCTATTGATCTTCTAGTCAATCTATTAATGATAGGAATACTGCCGGCCATTGGTGAAGAATTGCTTTTCCGATCGGCGCTTATTGGTATTCTACAAAAGATGTTCAGAAATATTCACTGGCCGGTGATTATTTCAGCGGTTATTTTCAGTGCTTCCCATCTTCAGTTTTATGGATTTTTCCCAAGATTCGTGCTCGGGCTCATCCTGGGTTATTTGTTTGTGTACTCGGGATCAGTATGGGTTCCGGCCCTGGCACATCTGGTAAACAATGGTACCGTTGTAGTGGTTTCATGGCTGATAGCCAATGGCTCTATTTCCGGTAAACCGGAAGACCTGTCTGGCTTTGATTCAACAGGTGTAGTGATCATATCAACCTTGTTTACGCTGTTGATACTGGTTTTCATCTATCGAAAACATAAAATATCAACATATAAGTTGGATGAAATTCCGATCGGTTAAGTTCCATCATATTCATCATATTTTAATAATTTTGCCACAAATATTGACCTATGGAAAACAAGTTATCACTATACAATACCCTAAGCCGGAAAAAGGAAATTTTTGAACCTATCAACCCACCTCATGTAGGGATGTACGTTTGCGGACCAACGGTTTACGGAGATGGACATTTGGGCCATGCCCGCCCGGCCATTACCTTCGATCTCGTTTTCAGATATTTGAAGCATCTGGGCTATAAGGTCAGGTACGTCAGGAACATCACCGACGTTGGCCACCTGGAAAATGATGCCGACGAGGGTGAAGATAAAATTGCAAAAAAAGCCCGCCTTGAGCAAGTGGAGCCCATGGAAGTAGTGCAATATTTTACCGACCGCTACCACAAAAACATGGAGCAATTAAATGTGTTGAGCCCAAGTATTGAACCCAGAGCCTCGGGACACATTATTGAGCAAACCAGTATGATCGACAGTATTTTAGAATCTGGTATGGCATACGAAAGCAATGGTTCTGTTTATTTTGACGTTGAAAAATACAACAAACAATACCATTATGGCAAATTGTCGGGAAGGGTTTTGGAAGATTTGATGTCGAATACGCGCACACTCGAAGGGCAAGATGAAAAACACAATCCGTTTGACTTTGCCCTTTGGAAGAAAGCCCAACCGGAACACATTATGCGCTGGCCTTCCCGCTGGAGCGATGGCTTCCCGGGCTGGCACCTTGAGTGTAGCGCTATGAGTGCCCGTTACCTTGGTGAAACTTTTGACATTCATGGCGGTGGTATGGATTTACTCTTTCCTCACCATGAATCGGAAATTGCTCAAAGCATCGCGGCAAACCATGTTGATCCTGTCAAATACTGGATGCACAACAACATGATTACCATCAACGGGCAAAAAATGGGAAAATCACTGGGCAATTTTATTACGTTGAATGAATTCTTCAGTGGCGAACATACTTCGCTCAATCAGGCCTATAGCCCTATGACCATAAGGTTTTTCATTCTTCAGGCACATTACCGAAGCACCCTCGACTTCTCCAATGAAGCCTTACAGGCTGCAGAAAAAGGCCTGGATCGACTGATGAATGCCTGGTCAACTCTTCAACATTTGAGCGCATCAGAAAAATCATCGGTTGATGTTTCAGCCCTCCGAAAAAACTGCTACGAAGCCATGAACGATGATTTCAACAGCCCGATGGTAATTGCAGAACTATTTAAAGGTGTGAGTATTATAAATTCAGTGAACGATGGAAAAGAAAGCTTTTCAGCGGAAGATCTGCAAATGCTACGTGAAACATTTGTCAGTTTTATAGGTGATATTCTGGGTTTAAAACAGGAAGACACTGCGGGTGAAACCGGCGAAACATTAGACGGCCTGATGCAATTGGTACTTGAGCTTAGAAAAAATGCTAAAACCGCCAAAGATTTTTCCACTGCCGATAAAATCAGGGATGATCTGAACCGTATTGGTATTAGTGTGAAAGATACCAAAGACGGAGCTACCTGGAGCAGGAATTAAGTAGATGAGTTTATCTGATTTTTTTGAATGGGAAAGTACATTTCCCGTGTAACATTCCTGCACATATTGCGTCTTTCCAATAGTTATGGAATTTTCCCTGCTTCACTTACTTGCAAACTGGGCTGACGCATTATATATTTGATTATCCCTATGTGCTGGAACATTAAATAGTTGATTGCTCATTCACATTCTGGCACGAAATTTTCATATTGTTTCGTAATCCATAAGACTTCATCACCAAACACATCCACATCATGAAAGCGATACGAAATTCCGGATTTTTTCTTTTGTTCGCTTCAGCAATTATTTCGCTCACTTCGTGCGAACGCGATGGTTGGGACAACATCCAAGGAAGCGGCCCTGTATACACCGAAACCCGGGATTTACCCATACACCGGGATATTTCCATTGCCATACCAGCAGATGTTTATATTTATCAAAGTTTTGTAAAGGAAGTGTCCATTGAAGCCCAGGCCAATGTACTTGATGTAATTGAATCACAGGTATGGGACAGTAAATTGGAGATAACACTCAAAAAAGGCGTGCGTTTAGGAAGCCATGAACCAATAAAAATTTACATTTCTTCGACAATGTTCAATAATATACAGCTGTCTGGCTCGGTAAATTTGTATGGCGAAACCCCTGTGATAACCGATGTACTGGATGTAAATATTTCCGGCGAAGGCGAAGTGGACCTTAAAATTATGGCCAATACGGTTGAAGCATCTATTTCAGGTAACGGGGAAATGTGGTTTGAAGGCACAACAATTACCGAAGTATTTACTATTTCAGGTACTGGTGATATTCATGCATTCAACCTCTTGAGCGAAACTGCAGATGTAAGCATCAGTGGTTCGGGAAATACTGAAGTTGATGCTGCAGAATACCTTAACGCTTACATCAGCGGAAGCGGAAACATCTATTACCGGGGCTTTCCGGCTATTGACAGCCAGATATCCGGTTCAGGAAGATTAATACATGTAAATTAATATTTCCAGCCAAAACCGCTATCCCGGGGCAATAATATCCAAATAAAATCGCCCTTTTTAACCTTCTGCACAGCCCTGGTATATTGCCGGGGCAAATCAATTTCGTGCACCAAATGGACTAAAAATAATATTCATTTTGCCTTCTGCAGTTAAAAATGGTTTCACGCCATCAGGAGTAATCAATATATCGTCGATGGATATGCGATTTACCTGTCCTTTCATCGTAATACCTACAGCAAGTGGATAGGATTTCAAGGAACGGTTAATTTCACCAACCAGCATTTTAATTTCGGGAGCCAGAGACCACACCATTTCCTTTGCCATCATATTCCTGAATCCGCCCTGATAGAGCCACGCAGCTGATTTTATCAATACGTTATGGGTAGAGAGGTCAAAGTCAAAATCATTGAGATATAAAGTAGAATCAGTCATATTGAATGTCGGAACGCCTTTAAAATAAATTGTTCCCTTAAAACTTCCCGAAAGCCGGGTTTCAGCAATCAGTTTACCATTGCTCCCATAAATGTTGATGGCTTCAACTTTAACACTTCGCCCGCCCTGACTAAAAGTTTGGCCGCTAACGAACTTTGTAGCCTGCTGATTGATTTCATCAAAGGGAATATTCAGTGAGGCATTGATGGTCAAATCATCGGTCAAATCATTTTTAATTTGCAACTGAGGCAGGGGCGCCGGTGCTTTCACTGACGGCCTGATCCCCACAGAGGTTTCCAACACCGATTTAATGCCTGTGTGCACACGGATGCTGCCATTGGTCGCCAAAATCGGTGATATATAAAAATCCGAAACATCAGGGGTGAGCCACAACCTGTATTCATCACTCAAATTAACCGGCTGATTAAGCGATTTCCATGCCTGCAATGCATAAGGTTTAAGATCAAGATATTCTTTTATACTTTCATCGATGCTGTTACTAATGGTTTTTAGGTTTTTCTGCAAAATCAGGTCAGCTACAAATTTTACAGGAATACTTAATCCGGCCACCTTTACCACAGGTTCAGTAATCCACTCATATCCCGATGTTTCAGTCTGGGTATTTATGGTCCAGTCCGGGTTTATACTCAAACGGGTACGAAAAACCAATGCAATGGCACCGCTCACTTCTCGATAATCTGAAAAGGTTATGCCCAATTGCTTTGTTTTAAACCCAACCTTAATCCATAATTTAAGAGGTACCCTGTAAATGAGCATATCCTCCTTCATGGTGAGTATAATTTTTTCCTGTTTCCAGGCTTTTACCATAAGGTTATCCCCTCCATTATCATCCAGACTGTTGTCTTCATAAACCAAACCGGAGAAAGTTTCGTTCAACTTCTCTTGTATGTCTGAAAGTTTGGCTTCAAGTGTAAATCCAATAATCGAGGGTGTAGGCCGAACCGGAACATAAGAATATGCTTCCTCTGGTTTTTCAATTTTTACCGTTGCACACGAAGCCATCAATAAAATAAAAACAATCGGATACCAATACTTTAAATTTTGTATCTGCTTAATCATACCAGCGGTTTATTTCTTCAGTAACCTGGATTTTAATGATTTTTGTCCTGGGTTTCTTCTTTAGATAATTCTGAATAATCTGGTGAGTGTCACGATTGTCTTTGTATGAAACAATGCAGTTATTCAGCATCTCATTGTTCAGGCCTTCGGTAATATCGGCATACCCAAAGCCACAGTAACGGCCACCGGCAATTTTTATTATCGCGGCTTCCTCTTTCCTACGCCCCTGATCAATAATGAAAAAATCGGGTTGCATAAATCCTGAAAGACGAATGGCGGCATCCACACGCCGGTTATATGCATCGGCAGATTCCCGGCCTATACAGGCGCCCCGGCATTGTTTGATACTGTAGTGAAAACAGGCACCCTGAGTGTCGTATAACCCGCAAAGCTTCTGGCATAGCTCAAACTTTTCAATCACACCATAGAGATAATTGCGGGCATGTTCGGCTGAAGTAAACGATGTAATGGCCTGTTTTCCATTAAGTTGATGCCCTATACGAAGGTTTCGATATCCGCTTTCGTCGGTAAATTCAAACAGCCCATAACTGAAAATTGACCTCCGTTGAGCCCGATTAAAAATTGGCTTATGCTTTTTGATTTCATCTGATTCAAGCAAGAGCGCGATCAGTTCACTCCCAGTCAGCTCAAAACTCACCGAATGTAAGCGGTTACGCATTTCAATGGCTTTGTTGGTTTCGTTATTCCTTAAATGCTGCAGCAAACGCTCAAACATATTGTTGCTTTTGCCGACGTATATAATGTTGCCTTGCTCATCGTGAAGGTAATAAACACCGGTTTCTTCCGGTACTTCTTTTATGATGTCAGGAATAGAAAAACCAGACATGCTTTCAATAGCCTCACGGTCGGTTTTCAGTAGTAACTCTAAAAGCCGTGTAGTAGCCAATGCATCACCAGCGGCACGATGACGGTTTTCTATCCGTATGCCCAGTTCATTACAAAGCTTACCCAAACTGTAAGACTGCATTCCCGGCAATAGTTTCCGGCTCATTTTTACCGTGCAGATGGTTGGCCGCCGATAATTATAACCCAAACGCTTAAACTCATGCCGAATAAAATTATAATCAAACGAAGCATTATGGCCGACAAAAGTGGTTCCTTCTGTTATTTCTACAATTCGCCTGGCAACTTCAAAAAACCGCGGGGCATTAGCCACCATTTCGTTGCTGATGCCGGTTATACGTGTAACCATATAGGGAATGGGCTGTTCAGGATTTATCAATGAGCTAAACTCATCCACAATCTTGTTTCCATCATGAACGTAAACAGCTATTTCTGTCAACCTTTCGCTGGTAAAACTTCCTCCTGTTGTTTCAACATCAATTACAGCATACATAGAGTGCAAATGTAATCAGGATTTAGATTTTTAGACAGGATTTACAGGATTTACAGGATTTTTTTCAGAATCTTCAAAATTGGTTGTTTATAAAAGTGTTGCTTATTATCTAAGTTTGGATCAAAAACCAAGTTCCTTGGATGAATTTTATTTGAAAGAATTACAAATTATTCTGTTCACCGTCATTGAAAACCAATACCGCATGATTCATTTTTGTATTCCTATAAAGTAAAATTGAAAACAGAATAAACGCAAGGGGTGAACCTGTCCTGCTGACCCAGGAATCTTTTTATAAATAAACAAGTAGGTTTAAGCAGCTTCGGCATAACTGACTCAGGCTACTTCAATAGACTATTAAGGTCTTTTTTTAGACTTTTTGGGTTTGGGCGCAGGAAGCTCAGGCAAGCTAATCCGAACCAATTCGCTAAGCCATTCCCGATCATCAATTTTATCGCCAATCAAAAACGAGGACTTTGCACCCGGATATGGTGACGCCTCCACAACATCCTTAATGAACGACCTTCCGCCATCGGTAGGTTTGATAAACAACTTGTTGTCGCAAACCAGGGCAAATATTTTACCATCGGCAAAAACCGCGTATTCGCCGAACATACTCCGGTAGGTGATTTGACCCGCGTTTTCAATCTGATCAACAATAAAATCCAGAAACTTTTTATCTGATGCCATAATTTACCTCAATTATTGGGATTTAATTCGTTGGGATCAAACCTAAATCCCGTCTAAAATTTAACCACTTTCCTCAATTCAATCTGATCGTCCTGCATCAGTCGGATAATGTACATACCACTATCCAAACCGCTCATATCAATCTTGGTTTGCAACTCTGTCAATTCTTTGTTAAATAATTCCTTACCGTTCATATCCGTAACAGATATCCGGCCCGAAATATCTTTCTGATCAATATTGACAACCATAATATCACTCACCGGATTTGGTTGAATTTTAATATCAGGTTCAACAACCGGCGGTATCATACCCAGGGTATTTCCATCCCAGCCAGCCATACGCGCGAGCATCCACCACAATGCCTTCCCAAGCCGCAGTGCTCCCCTTTGTCCGATATGATCACCATCTTCAACATATCCACCATCCAAATCAAGCAGGTTATCATCATGAATCACTTGAAAAGTCTGGGTATTTCCTGTAAAATCTTTCCAGCTTAGCTGTTTCTCCTCACCTGCATCACTCCAACATAGAATATCAGCATAATCAAATAACATTCTGTCGGACGAAGCAAGCACAAAATCTTTGATGTATTGATGTTTAATGCTGCGTTGATAGCCATTTTCGCTGAGATTACTATTACCATCCACCGGACCGGTAGTAAAAAACATCTTTGTGGGATAATCATTTTCGTGGCAATGATTTATAAATTCTAGTGTTGCATTGAGGTAGGTGTCTATGCAAATGGAATTACCGGTAAGTGACTGATCATCACTGTCGAGACCCCATCGCATACTTCCTTCAGGACCGCCATCAGTCCGGCCGGCCCAACGTACCTGATACACAGGATCTACTTCACCACCAGGCCAGTTATTGGCAGTCATATCCCAACACCAACCAAAACCCATTGCGGCAATTTCCAGATTATTTGTATTGCAATAAGTGAGATGATCTTTGGTGCGGTTAATCGCAAGTGGGGTGGTAAACCAGTCTTCCTCCCCATAATTGTAAATCCAGCCACTGTTGGTATTTACATCGCCCCATGTTCCCCGGCTCAGGCGCAGGTATTGATCTGAAAATTCATCAGGAGTATCAGAATCTTTTATTTTTACCTGAAATTGTGGATGACTGTTTTCAAGCAACTGGCAACCTATCCGGTAAGCTTTTGAATGGGACTCTCCGGCAAGGATGACCCACATTTTTTTCACCTCGTCAATATACTGTTGGGGAATTTTATCAAAGTCATCCACCACTGTATGGTCGGCAATAATCTGACCGTTGGTGACTCTGGGAGTAATCGCAACCAGCAAATACAAAAATAAAAGAAAGGTATATTTCATGTACTTCATAATTTTAGAATTGCGTTGATAAAAGCTTATGCGTAGAAATTTGTTTTTTCATTTCACAAAGCCCATATCTATTTGTATTTCACAAATATACAAATTATTACTCAAAAAATAAAAGCCACCCCAAAGGACGGCCTTTATCAATATTTTATAAAACCAATCTGCTAATACTCTTTGGCTTCAATTTCACCTTTAAGTACCATAAGGCCATTAATGGCCAATGCACGCATTTCATCCTCACCAGGATAAACATGTACCGGGCCAATTTTGTAAACCCGTTCAATCACCTGATTAACAAACCATTTGCCGTGCGCAATACCTCCGGTTATCAATATTCCGTCCACCTCACCTTTAAGCACGGTACTCATGGCGCCAATGGCTTTGGCAACCTGAAATGCCATGGCTTCAAAAATGAACCTGGCATACTCATCACCGGCAGCAGCACGTTGTTCAACTTCATAGGCACTATTGGTACCCAGAAATGCCGCCATTCCGCCTTTTCCCTTAATCATGACAAGAATTTCCTTTTGGGTGAATTTCCCGCTAAAGCAAAGCCGCACCAAATCGGCAGCAGGCAAAGTACCACTGCGTTCAGGTGAAAACGGTCCTTCACCATCCAACGCCTGGTTTACATCCACCACGAGGCCTTTTCGATGTGCTCCTACGCTGATTCCACCTCCCAGGTGCACCACAATCAGGTTGAGGTCTTCGTATTTCCGCATTATGGATTTGGCGTGCTGACGGGCTATTGCTTTCTGATTGAGGGCATGAAAGATAGATTTCCGCTGAAATTCGGGATGACCGGATACCCGGGCATGAGGCTCCAGCTCATCCACCACCACGGGATCAGCAATAAAAGCACGGGCATTGGGCAGGCTTTTGGCAATGTCATCAGCAATAAAACCGCCTAAATTGCTGGCATGCTCACCCATGGGGCTGTTGGCCATATCGGCTTTCATGGCTTCATTTACCTCATAAACCCCCGAAGGGATAGGTTTGGTAAGTCCACCACGTCCCACAACGGCACGTATGGTTTCCATCTCAATACCGGCTTCCTCCAATTGCTTATAGATGATCGCCTTGCGAAATGCATATTGGTCAGTTACCTTATCAAATTTTGATAATTCTTCGGTTGAATGGGTAATGGTACGGACAAAAACCGGATTCGACCCGCTGAAAACAGCTATTTTGGTGGAGGTGGATCCGGGGTTTATGGCCAGTATGCGAAATTCTTCCATTTTAATACGTTTTAATGTTGCGATTTACTTCGCTATCATAGCAGCAAGGGCAATGCTGTAAAGTTTGGTTTGAGCGCTATCGCCACGTGATGAGAGGACACATGGAACTCGCGCACCGGCAACAAATGCGCCTAATTCGGCACCAGCCAGCTTGGTATTGGTTTTATAAAAAATGTTTCCTGCCTCAATATTTGGGAAAAGCAGGCAATCAGCATCACCAGCCACAGGACCGGTAAGTTTTTTAATTTCTGCAGATTCTTTGTCAATAGCAGCATCCAGGGCCAATGGACCATCTACATAAGCACCTCCAATCTGACCCCGATCAGCCATTTTTGACAATAAGGCTGCATCTACACACGAAGGCATACCAACCAGTACCTGTTCAGAAGCAGCAACAACAGCAACTTTAGGCTTTTCAATACCCAGGGCTCTTGCAGTATTCACCAGATAATTCAATATGGCGACTTTTTGTTTAAACTCAGGTAATGGAATAATGGCAACATCTCCTACAATGAGTAGCTTATGATAGAGCGGATTTTCAATTACAGTAACATGACTCAATACCGCTCCGGGGTCCATAAGACCTTTTTCCTTATTCAGGATGGCTCTCATATATTTATCAGTGCTCACCAATCCCTTCATCAATAAATCACCTTCACCTTTATTAACCAGATCAACAGCAACCACTGCGGCCCTGGCTTCATTTGGCTCGTGAATCAACTTAAATTTACCGGCATCCACACCCAATTGGGTACAAACTTTACGCATGGTTTCTTCATCACCTACCAGAATGCCATCAATAATTCCTTTATCAACAGCCTCGCTCACTGCTTCAATGGTATGAGAGTCATTGGCAAATGCCGCCACAAGTCTCTTTTTCGATTTTGACTTAAGTATGTCAAACATTTGCTCCAATTTGGTGATTGTCATTTTTCCTCCGGTTTTATTATTGGGGTGAATTCTTAAAATACATTGATAATGCGTTACTTGCGCTAATAATTTACTGCAAAATTATCAATTCTCTGTGAATAAACTAACAAATATCCCCTTTGGACAAAAAGTTTTCTTTCCCTTATACACTGATGAATCTTTTTCTCCTCATAATTTATAAAAACATAATCCTGATTATTCGATGGGTATTAATAAATTTGTCCTTCCATAAAACTGATTCATGAAAAAGCAACGCCTTTTACCCTTCTATTCCATCATTTCAGGATTACTACTTTCCCTGGCCTGGCCGGCTCATGGTTTACCCATATTGCTATTTTTCGCATTTGTTCCCTTATTGCTTATAGAAGATCATTTCCTTAAAAACCGCGTCAACAATCATTCCTTTGGGCTGTTTTTCAGGGTATTCCCTGCTTTTGCTATCTGGACTACCCTTACCGGTTGGTGGATTTACAACTCAACATTTTTTGGGGTAGTGATGGCTATTTTAGTGAATTCCGTCTTTATGTCACTGGCTTTCTGGCTTTTCCACTATATGCGCCGAAACCTTAAAAATACCGGACCGGGATATCTGGGTTTAATTTTTACCTGGATTTCTTTTGAATTTCTTCACCACCACTGGGATTTAAGCTGGCCTTGGCTAAGCCTTGGAAATGGATTCTCGGCATGGCCAATGTGGATGCAGTGGTATGAGTATACCGGAATGTTTGGCGGCACACTGTGGATACTCATCGTTAATATTATGATTTTTAAATTGGTCAATCGCTTTTTAACAGGAAATATAACTGGTTTTCCTGTGAAGGATGTCTCGTTTGTTGCCGGAGTTATAATTATCCCCATGCTTGCCTCATTCATTATGTACTATAGCTATAATGAAAAGTCCTCACCCGTGGATGTGGTTGTGGTACAACCAAATATTGATCCTTACGAAGAACAATATGAGCTGTCGGCCGACCTGGTGATTGAACATGCCACCAAACTGGCCATGACCAAAGCCGATAGTACCACCGATTTTTTTGTTTTTCCTGAATCTATGGTACAACCCAACTGGTCATCGGGCATGATGATTTGGGAAAATGATCTGGAAAATCACCAAACCATTAACATGTTTCGGAATGGTCTGCTGAAAACTTATCCAAAATCAAATATTGTCGTGGGTTACTCCACCTATCGCTCATACGAACCTGATGAACCCATTCCTTCCACTGCCCGAAAATTCAAGAACCGTGAAGGTTATTATGATGCATTCAATACTGCTTTCCTGTTTCGCAATAAACCTGATTTACAACGTACACATAAATCAAAACTTACACCCGGGGTGGAATTGATGCCTTTCCCATGGCTTCTGGAGCCCTTAGGCGATTTTGCCATCGATCTGGGCGGAACGGTGGGCCAACTTGGCACCGATCCGGAAAGGATTCCCTTCACCGTAAATGATTCCCTTAAGGTAGCGCCGGTTATTTGCTATGAATCAGTTTACGGTGAATATGTTGCAGGTTTTGTTCGGAATGGTGCCAACCTGATATTTATCATCACCAATGATGGATGGTGGGGAGATACCCCCGGGCACCGTCAGCACACACTTTTTGCTTCGGTACGCGCCATTGAAACCAGACGTAGCGTGGCACGTTCGGCAAATACCGGAACTTCGTGTTTTATCAATCAACGAGGTGAGGTGATGCAGCCTACTCCATACTGGAAAGCAACAGCAATACGCCAAACCATCAATGCCAACGATAAAATAACCTTTTACGTGAAATATGGTGACTTTATCGCCCGTGCTTCAGTATTGGGGCTTGTATTGCTGCTCCTCATTTCAATTAGTCAACGACTTCAGGCAAGAGGATATAGACAAAAAATATAGAGATAAGAGCTAAAAATCTGATTGTGAAATACCTGTGAAAATAAAAACTGTTTCATACTTCGGGTTTCCTGCAAAAAAATTAATTGTCACAGAGCCAGTAACTAAGTACCGGCGGTTGAGTTGAACCCATCCAGATTATAGAGAGAAAAATAATTTATTGATAAGGATTCAAATGGCAATGATCATTTGGCAAAAAGCAATTGCCGATATCTGTCATATCTTTTTTTTAGAAATTAGAAATTGAATAAAAGCCCTTACTCCTGAACACATTAGCGGTTTGGGTTGTTTATCAGCCAATCCCAAATCAATATTCTGCCTATTTTAAAACCAGCCCTATGAATTTTGAATTTACCGAAGAGCAATTGATGATTCAGCAAGCCGCACGCGACTTTGCTCAACGTGAATTAATTAATGATGTGATTGAACGCGACACCCACTCCATTTATCCCACCGAACACGTGAAACAATTGGCCGAACTCGGCTTTTTGGGTATGTTGGTGGATCCCAGGTACGATGGTGGTGGCATGGATAGTATTTCTTACGTGCTTGCCATTGAAGAAATTTCTAAAGTAGATGCTTCACTAAGTGTAATCATGTCGGTTAACAATTCATTGGTTTGTTATGGGATTGAAAAATTCGGCAACGAAATGCAGAAAGAGAAATTCCTGAAACCACTGGCACGCGGTGAAAAAATAGGGGCTTTTCTGCTTTCCGAACCTGAAGTAGGTTCGGATGCGACCTCACAACGCACCACGGCCGAAGATAAGGGCGACTACTATCTGCTCAATGGCACCAAAAACTGGATTACCAATGGGAACTCAGCAAGCACCTACGTGGTGATGGCTCAAACCCATCCTGAAAAAAAACACAAAGGCATCAATGTGCTGATTGTTGACCGACATTCCCCGGGAATCACCGTTGGTCCACATGAAGATAAAATGGGCATGAGAAGTTCAGATACCCATTCGGTAATGTTCAATGATGTGAAAGTGCCTAAAGAAAACCGCATTGGCCAGGATGGATTTGGATTCACCTTTGCCATGAAAACCCTCGAAGGGGGACGTATTGGTATTGCTGCCCAGGCACTGGGCCTCGCCTCCGGAGCTTTTGAACGGGCCGTAAAATATTCAAAAGAACGTAAAGCTTTTGGTACAGAAATCGCCAATCATCAGTCGGTAGCTTTTAAACTGGCCGATATGGCCGTGAAAATTGAAAACGCCCGTAATCTCTGTCTTAAAGCCGCCTGGCTAAAAGATCAGGGCCAACCTTACGGTTACGCAAGTGCGATGGCTAAATACTATGCCGCCGAAATTGCGATGGAGGTAACTACCGAAGCCGTGCAGATTCATGGTGGCTATGGTTATGTGAAGGAATATCACGTTGAACGACTCATGCGTGAAGCAAAACTTACCCAGATTTACGAAGGCACTTCCGAAATTCAACAAATTGTGATTTCAAGGCATATTTTGAAAGAGTTTTAATCTCCATTAGAGTAACTTAACCCGATTAGTCCACTCAACATTAATAAAAATCATCTCCAATTATGAATATTCTCGTTTGCATAAGCAATGTTCCCGATACCACCACCCGCATCAAATATACCGCGGACAATAAAGCGGTAGACTATTCAGGTGTTCAGTGGATTATCAATCCATGGGATGAGCTGGCACTCACCCGTGCCATCGAACTCAAAGAAGCCAATCCCGGCCTGGTACAAAAAATTACCGTAATTACCGTTGGAAAACCCGATGTTGAACCCACCCTGCGAAAAGCATTGGCTTGTGGTGCCGATGAGGCCATACGTGTGGATGCTGCCGGCATGGATTCTTTCTTCACCGCAAGTCAGTTGGCCGAAGCTGTAAAAAACGAATCTTTCGACCTGATCCTGTGCGGCATTGAGTCCAGCGATTATAACAATGCTGCGGTAGGTGGAATGCTTGCTGAATTGCTCGATCGACCGTCGGTTTCAGCAGTAAGTTCCCTCCTGCTTGAGGACAATAAGGTAAAAGTTACCCGTGAAATTGATGGTGGAAAGCAAATTCTTGAAATTGAAACGCCTGCCGTTTTGATTGTTCAAAAAGGAATTGCTATCAACCCCCGCATTCCTTCAATGCGTGGCATTATGACTGCACGCACCAAGCAATTACGTGTTGTCCAGAGCACTGATGCCGATACTCCAAGCCGGATAATTTCTTATCTGGCGCCGCCACAAAAATCGGCCTGTAAAATGATTGATCCGGAAAACATGGATGAACTCGCCCACTTGTTACACAATGAAGCCAGGGTTATTTAATTACTTAAAAACAACATGCAATGTCAGTATTGGTTTATATAGAAAATTGGAGTGGTAAATTCAAAAAAAGCTCATTTGAATTGGTTTCGTATGGAAGCCAACTTGCAAAAAAAATGAGTGGAAACCTTACCGTGATCTCCATCGGTGAAGTAAGTAACGATGAACTGAAAAACCTCGGAAAATATGGCGCAACCAATGTGCTTACCGCAAAAACAGCATCCAGCCTCGACGATAAATCCTTTGCCGGAATTATTGCAGATGCAGCCCAAAAAGTAGGTGCATCGGTGGTGGTAATGGGAAATTCCTTTACAGGAAAAGCCCTGGCACCCCGCGTGGCTGTGCGTTTGAAAGCTGGCCTGGTAAGTGCTGTGAATGGTTTACCGGTGTCGGTATCGCCATTTGTCGTCAAGAAAAAAGCATTTTCAGGTAAATCTCTGGTGGAAGAGGAAATTACTTCGCCAGTAAAGGTTATTACACTCTCACAAAATACGGCAGGGGTTACCGAAACACCTTCTGAAGTCACAATTGAAGAATTGAGTGTTGAGGTAAGTCCAACCGCTAAAGTTGTTTCCACGGATGTGCAAACCGGAAAAATCCTGCTCTCGGAAGCTGAAATTGTGGTTTCGGGAGGCCGGGGAATGCGCAGTGCCGACAACTGGCAACCCCTGGAGGAACTGGCCAGTGTGCTGGGTGCCGCAACGGCCTGTTCGAGGCCGGTTTCAGACGAAGGCTGGCGTCCACACCATGAGCATGTGGGACAAACCGGTAAAGTGGTTTCGCCTAACCTCTATTTTGCCCTGGGCATTTCTGGCGCCATACAACACCTTGCCGGAATAAGCTCCTCGAAAATAATTGTTGCCGTAAACAAAGACCCGGAAGCACCAATTTTTACCGCAGCAGATTATGGTATTATTGGTGATTTGCAGGTTGTGCTACCAAAAATGACCGAAGCCTTCAAAAAACTGAAGGCAGGTATATAAATAAACTTCATTCAAAATGCATTAAAACACCTGGAAAGTCATCCGGGTGTTTTTATTTTGGGTAAAACAACCATACTATTGCACTTACTTTTGAAAAAAAATTATTTTTACACCTGCATAAAATATTATTGAGCTTCGAAATATTATTCCACTCAGCCTTTTTACCATGAAAAAGCAAAACAACAGCCGCCGTGATTTCCTTAAACTTGCCGCCCTGGGCACGGCTGCCCTGGGATTAGGAACAACCGGAAATTTATTGGCAAACCGGGGAAGAGATGATGCCGGGCAAGGGTCATGGCTGCCAAATCTGACTGGCAATAAAACGGTGATGGGATTGACCTGTGAACCACTTGAAACGGTGCGCATTGCCATTATTGGCATAGGAATGCGTGGAAGTGAGGCGGTACGAAGATTAATGCAGGTGGAAGGTGCAAAAATTACAGTCATTTGTGATGTAGTACCAGAGTTTTTGAAAGATGCGAACAATCGGCTGCGCGAAGCTGGTCATCAGGAGGCTGTTGAATATTCGGGTACTGAAGACTGGATGGAAGTCTGCCGTCGCGATGATGTGGACCTGGTTTACCAGTGTACGCCCTGGCTGATGCACACGCCGGTTGCTGTATATGCCATGAAACAGGGTAAACATGCGGCCATTGAGGTTCCGGCTGCACTTTCACTTGACGATTGCTGGCAATTGGTGGATACCGCAGAGGAAACCCGCCGCCATTGCATGATGTTGGAGAATTGCTGTTACGATTTCTTTGAAATGGCAACGCTCAATATGGCGCGACAGGGTGTTTTTGGTGAACTTCTACATGCCGAAGGAGCTTATATTCACGATCTGAGATCTCTTAAATTTCTGGATCAAAAAGACGGAGGATATTACAAGCACTGGAGGCTGGAATACAGTAAAAAACACAATGGTAACCCCTACCCTACGCATGGCCTCGGGCCGGTTGCTCAAATCCTCGGTATCAACCGTGGCGACCGCTTCGATTACCTGACTTCCATGTCAACCAAACAAGTCGGTTTAAGTCTGTATGGGGAGGAGAAATACGGTGCTAATTCAGTAGAAGCAAAACAAGAATACCTGCTGGGCGATATGAACACCACCCTTATCCGCACCGTGAATGGGCGGACTTTAAAAATTCAACACGACACCACCAGTCCCAGGCCTTATGACCGACTGCACCTGATCAGCGGAACCAAGGGCATGGCGCGCAAATATCCCGAAGAAGCCATTGCCCTGGAACCCAACGCACATTCCTACCTTAAACCCGAAGAATTAAAATCATTGCTCAGCCAATATGAACATCCACTTTCGCAGCAGATCGGCGAAAAAGCCAGGCTCGTTGGCGGTCACGGCGGTATGGACTTTATCATGGATTACCGCTTGATTTACTGTCTGCGCAATGGCCTCCCGCTCGATCAGGATGTATATGATGCCGCAGCATGGTCATCCATTGTGCACCTCAGCGAAATGTCGGTAGGCAACCGCAGCCAAAGCATAGAAGTGCCCGATTTCACCCGTGGCGCGTGGAAAGAGGCAAAGCCGCTGGGGGTGGTGACGATTAGTTGATGGTTTAGATGTGACCGGGGTGACAAATATGGGTATTTTGATTGGAGATTGTTGAGGCAATTCTGATAGTTTCCTGTTTATCGTTTGTATAGATTTTTAAGAAATCTATGCATAGAAAGATCCTTTTGTAAAGTAAACAACAAAATATATACATTTAAAATCAGCTTGTTTGGTAGATCGTAAAATCTATACATTATGCTTTGATCCTACCCGCAACACGGAACTTTAACAAATTTGATAAAGTGAAGTAAAGAATCTCAAAAAGTAATGCGCTACTCTAAAAATTTATCATTCCGGATAGTCAAAGTTACCCCATCTGGTCCAAAATGATCACATAGTTTCAACCGGATTTACCAATCATGGTTTTAAAGTCAATTTTAACCTGACCTATATGATATGAAACATACACTTTAAGTAGTCCGAAAATTAAATTAAGTCTATCCATCTGCGAAGTGATTTTTTATTCTTTCCGTCTCTTTCTTATTTTTTCTTCAATTACGACCATTCTGACTTCAAGTTCTTCAGATACCAATCCTTCATCCAGTTTCTTGAGTCTTTCAAAATATTCAAATGTTTCATCACAATTACGTGCGTTTAGTTCACAATCCAAAGAAAGAGCAAGCGTTATATTATACAAAGCAAGCCTGTTTTCAGGGTCAATATGTAAGGCAAGTCTAAAGTCTTCTATTGCTTTTTCAATTTCATTGGTTTTCATATTTAAGATGCCCGATTCAATAAAAACTGCCAATGCATTTTGTTCTTCCATAGTGTTTAGTCTAACAACTGCGTTATGGTTTTCATGATATATTGACATATAATTCGATATAATCTGATAAACAAGCGCACTTATACCCAATATGCCCGCAATAATTAAAACACTATAAATTCTTCCCACCCTTACCCTTAATGCAATTCTCTTTTTAGATGCTTTAAGTCTTTCTTCAATGATTTCAGGATTATTAATGGTAGTCTCAGATAGTCTGAATTCCTGAGAATTAAGAAATTCCAAGGTATCATAACCGGGATTCTTATTCCCTTTCTTAAACGGCTTTCGGGGCTTCATGTTGTAAATCCATTTCTGAAGCCCAAATCCCATATATCCCATCACATTATTCTTAAATGGCTTCCGGATATGTTCCGGTTATGTTCAAAAATACGAAAAAATGTCAATGTTTATTTGACCTTTTATTTAATCAACCGAAGAACGATCCAGACCAATTATAGTGCTACCCGTTGGTTAATCCAGGGCTGGCCAACCTGTTCAATTGACAATTGTTTTTTCAATTTTTAACTCTAAAATTTAAGCCCCTACTCATCTTTTTGAATATAATAATGAATAATTCTCTCTATTTCCTGATTTTCTGCCAATTCAAGCAACGTTCTGTTCACATCAAAAACAAGTTGTGAATTTAATGGAAATGCAAAGCCATAACCTTGTTTATAATACTCAGCTTTACTGATATATAGGTTTTCATTAGGGTTATTTTTCAAAAAGTATAATAATTGGGGGCGGTCATATACAACGGCATTTACCTCTTTACTTTTTAATTTTTCAATAGCTTCGTTTAAATTATTTACACCAACGACTTCTATTTTAGATTTATTTAAAAACTCCGCCGAAGGTGAAGCAGAAATGGTAGCTACCTTACGACCTGAAAGTTGTTCGATATTTGAAATTGTTGTTGTTTCAAGTGAAGAGAGTGTTAATGTGCTTGAAATTCCGGCCACCATAGAAGTAGCGAACAGTATGGATATTATCATCCAGACGCCTGCCAATATTCTACCGGTTAATGTTATCGGCGCCTTGTCGCCATATCCGGTTGTACTCATGGTTACAATAGCCAGCCACATACCATTTCCAATACCTTTTAGCGGTGCTTTGGGAAATTGTTCCGGCGATTCTTTACGCTCCGCTAACCAAAATAATGTACCAACCTGAGTTCGATATAAGTAAAAGGTTAGAAAAGAGTAAGTTGACCATTATAGGGTACTGTTTCGTACTTAATGCTAGGCTTTTTAGGTAGGAATGAGTACGCCAATAATCCTGAGATCATGTTGG
>JAVEVB010000035.1:0-42955 GCA_034005265.1 Lentimicrobium sp. | reverse complement strand
CTGTTAATGGCTTGCCCTGTCGGATATGTTCGGCTGCTTCCTTGCTGAACTCTTCCCAATTGATTTTTTCTTTCATAGCTTTGTCAAATCTAAGTTTTAAATTTGACACAGTTTAATGAGCACCCTCGGGCAAGATTGTCAAAATAATTCTTCAGTTAAAAATTTGAATGCCTTTTCCTTGTCGAGAGCCAATTGATTTTTCAAAATTTCGAGGTTGCCAAACTTTTTCTCGTTTCGAATGCGTTTGATAAGCTCTACTTTAATGCTTTCGTAATATATATCACTGTCGAAATCAAAAATATTTGTTTCAAAGGTAAGTTTATGGGCATTGATGGTTGGTCTCATCCCTATGTTGGTCATTCCATTATATACCTGGCCCTTATATCTTACCCTGGAAGCATAAACTCCCATTGCAGGAATGAGTTTGTTTGGGTCTTCAATAAAAAGATTGGCGGTAGGGTAACCAATTAATTTCCCAATCTGATTTCCCCTTACCACTTTCCCACTCAGGCTATAAGGCCGGCCCAGCATAGTGGCAGCTGTCATTGCATCACCTTCTTGTAAGAGCCAGCGTAATACGGATGAGCTAACATGGTGGTTTCCCAGCTCCAACTCTGGAATTTCAACAACATTGAATCCGGACGATTTTGCGTATATATAAAGATGCCCAATGTCACCCGTTCTGTTTTTGCCAAACCCATGGTCATAACCGATAACGATGGTTTCGGGATGAAGATTTCCTACGATTAATTCAATGAATTCTATTGCGGAAAGTTTGGCAAATTCTTTTGTAAACGGGATTTCAACAAGGTGAGAAACGCCTGCATTTTGTAAGGTTTCCCGTTTCTCGTCACGTGTGCTGAGCAAGTAAACATGGTTGCCAAGCACCAGGCGGGGATGTGGGTGAAAAGTCACCACTACTTTATCACCGCCGGTTATAACTGCAATATCTTCCATCGCCTTAAGAATAGACTGATGTCCGATGTGTACACCATCAAAAGTACCCACAGTAACAATGGGTCGTTTCAACTGAATTGGGGATGAAAGATCAGTAATAATTTGCACGGTTATCGATCAGGCAGTTATAAATTCCTTTTGAATAAGCAAGGCAGCAATCTGCACGGCATTGGTTGCTGCTCCTTTCCTAAGGTTATCGGCAACAATCCAAAGATTAATTCCGCTCTCCACCGAGAAATCTTTTCGCACCCTGCCCACAAAAACCTCGTCACGGCCTTCGGCATATTTTGGCATTGGATAAACTGAACGGTCGATATCATCCTGTAGCACTAGGCCTTTTGAAGTAGAAATGGTTTTGAGCAATTCGTCCATTTCAAAAGGATGTTCAAGTTCAGCGTTTACAGCTTCGGAATGACCGCCATAAACAGGAACCCTCACCACAGTGGCCGTAATCCGGATTTCGGGGGCCTGCATGATTTTGTGTGTTTCTTCTTCCAGTTTAATCTCTTCGGAAGTATATCCATTAGGCATGAAAATGCCGCCATGTGGGAAGATATTAAGGTCGATAGGATGGGGGTAAACCCTTGGTCCACTAATTCCTTGTCGTTCGTTTTCAAGTTGTTTTACAGCCCTGGCACCAGTTCCGGTAACACTTTGATAAGTGGAAATTACCAGTCGTTTTATGCCGTATTTTTTATGTATGGGTGCAAGTGCCAGTACCATCTGAATTGTGGAGCAATTTGGGTTGGCTATAATTTTTTGGTTTCCGGTGATGGCGTGCCCATTCACTTCAGGCACAACCAAAGGAACATCTTTGTCCTTGCGCCAGGCTGAAGAATTGTCAATTACAAAGCAATTTACTCTGGCAAATGCCGGTGCCCATTCTTTTGAAACCTCAGCACCAGCAGAGAAAAGAGCAAGATCGGGTTTAGCGGCAAGGGCTTCAGACAAGGAGTGTATCCTGTATTTGCGGTTGTTGAAAGAAATTTCTTTCCCTATTGATTTTTCGGATGCTACAGGGATAAATTCGGAAACAGCTGTAAGCGGAATGTATTTTCCCTCCTCAAGCACACGCATCATTACACTGCCAACAAGACCCGTTGCTCCAATCAGGGCGATTTTCATAAGAGTTTGATTTATAATTTTATATCATTCAACAGATGTTTTTATCAACCCGTTTATTTATGAATGATATGAGAGCGCAAAAATACGATTTATTTTAGTCGGATAGTTGTTAGTCAGATAGTCGTTGGCTGCTGGGCTTTATTCAATAGTCGAACTGGCGACCCGAATAGGATCTAAGTGATAGGATAATAGGCTTTTAGGTCTATTATTAAGTACTCGATTAAGTTGTTCCATCGCTCAAGCCGCGTCACCGCCTATTTCAATTCCTTTAGTATTGCCTTTACGATATTTTCTGCACCTTCGGCAATCTGAACAATGTTTGCATCGAGCATATAGCAGGGCGTGGTGAAAATAGGTTGATGTGGGTCGCGAATTACCTGTCCGTGGTTGGAGTTAATGTGCTTTGCTCCGGTTTTTTCAATTGAGGCTGCATCATTTTTATCAGCACCTATGGTTATCTCAACATTGCCCAAAATTTTGGCCAGAAGCACCGGTGAAATGCACAATGCCCCTATGGGTTTTTGAAGGGAAACCATGTCTTTGATAGCTTTTTCAACCTCTTTATTTACGGTGCAATCGGGTCCGTCAAATGCCCAGGAACATAAATTTTTCGCCACTCCAAAGCCTCCGGGAAAAATCAACGCATCAAAATCGCGGGCATTAAAGACATTTAGATTGCTGATTTTGCCACGTGCAATTCGTGCTGACTCAACCAAAACGTTTCGGGTTTCGTTCATCACTTTCCCCGTAAGATGATTGATCACGTGATGTTGAGGAATATCCGGAGCAAATAGCGTGTATTCCGCACCTTGCTTTTGAATGGCCAACAAGGTAAGGGTCGCTTCATGAATTTCAGCCCCATCAAAAACGCCGCTTCCGGCAAGAACTACTGCAATTTTTTTCATGGTAATATCTTTTTTGAATTTTTGAATACAATGTGTTGAAGGAAGGTTCAAACGAGATCAGCGCACCTATTGTTTTAATGGTCCCGTGAAAGACTAAATGCAAAAATAGCCATAAAAAGGTTGGTAACTTTTTGATCAGTCTTTCCTTTCTGGGAAAAGCAAGAACTGAATAAGGCCATTCCTTGAAATAGATGTGTCAATTGCTATTGCATCAACAACTTGGCGCTGAAATGGTGATGCTGCCCATTCAGCCTGAGGAGCAACAATCCTGATAAAACAGGCAAATCATTGCGATTTAAACGAAGTGTTTGTTTGCCTGAACTCAGTGTATAATTGCGACTATATAACAAACGTCCTTCGGCATCAATAAGTTCAAGAATCAAATCATCCTTTTGTTGTAAGTCAAAATCCATTGTCAGGTTATCGGTGACTGGATTGGGCGAAACAGTGAGTTTCGAACTGCTTATTCCAATTTCAATAACATCTACATAACTAACGTAAACGGAGTTGGAAGGTGTAGATTCGAAAGGTCCTCTGGCAGATTTTACAACATACAGGTTTTCGTCCAGTGGTAGTTCATCCGTAAAGTTCACTTGTTCCGCAGGAACTTCGGCCAGCAGATCATCATTGCGATACACATTGAAATATGAGAAATCCCGGAATTGTTCGCCTCTACCTGCTGGATTTTCAATTTTGTCCGGTTGGCCGGAATTTTCTATCACGGCGTTGGAAAGAGGACTTAGCAAAATTGTTTCCCGACCATTTTCCACAACAAAACCCTGTATGTTCCAGTTGATGTTCCAGCCAAAGTAGTCGTACATACTCAACCATTCGGATCCATAAAGAATCATATCCCCTTTAAACGGGATGGCCGGGCCATTGTCGGTTCCGGCAGGATAGGAGCTGTTGGCGTTGATTACCCTATAACCTATCCAAAGTTCCTGGCTGGCATCAATCTGAACAGGACTTGCAAGATCAATACTGTTCCATTCATTTGCTACGGGGTATTCAACGGCCTGATCAACCATGAGGTTTCCTGCAAAATTCTGGTTGCCTCCTTGCCATACGCGGATTAGAAATTCTGCATCGGTACTGGCAAAAAACGCGGAAACCCGGGTAAGAAATTGCCCGTCGTAGGTCTGTAAATCTGCAGGAGTGAATCGAATGGCTGCATCAAAGATTTCAATGTTTTCCCCACCCACGGCATCGGAGTTTGCTCCATCATCCCAATGCATCCAGTTTCCTTCCGATGCAGGTGCATCCCACGAAAGGGCAACTGTTTGACCAATTACCTCGCCCACCAGATTAAGTGGGGGGAAAAGTAATGCTTCCAATTCATAATTCTGATTAAAATTTTCATTAAGCACAATCTGCGCTTGTGAGTATGTAATAAAGCCTTGGGCTTCAATTCGTAAGGAATAATTTCCCGGGAGTAATGACATTTCAAAATAACCTTCAGTATCTGCATAATGAGCTGTTCCATTCAAAGTTAAGCTTGCGTTGGAGATACCATTTCCCAGGATGTCTTTTACATAGCCAGAAAAAATGATGTTTTCCTGAAGTTGATTCCAGGCTTTTACACCCCATATTTCATAGTTAAAAGTTCCATCATGGGGCCGGTAAAAAGTCATATACAGCTGATCTGTGTTGGCTTGTGAATAGCCCATAATCTGTGGCCAGCTTGCATCTTCGGTAACTTGTGAAAATGGCAGCATCTCCGACCAGGTTTGCCCGTGATCAACAGAATATTTAAGATATGCCCGGTCGTTTTCGGTGTAACTGTCGTCGCTCCAGACTGCATAAATACGGTGATTGCCCGTGAGGCTGGCATCCACCCAAATATCCGGCCGTTCAGAGGCTCCGGCGTTGCCTGAAAGATTTATAGTCGGTTCCCAGGTAATGCCCAGGTCGTGAGAACGATAAAATATAATATCGGTTTGCAGACCGTCAATATTTGATGAAACAACGGTATATATGCTGTTATCAACTACTTTTGTTTTAAGTCGGGCATTGTAAGCCTTGTTGTTGCTCAGGTTTTTCGGGGAACTCCAACTTTGTCCAAAATCGGTTGATCTGGAGAAAAACAAATCCAGATCATTATAACTTGTTCCTGTTTGATCATTCCACAATGCGAAAATCTGATTATTTTTCAACGCGATGTTGCACCAATGGGCTCCTTCTGTTGTATTGGTAATACTTTGCGCCGTTGACCAGGTTTGGCCTGCATTAATGGAAGTCATAAAATATATCTGGTAATCACTATTGCTGTTCCTGTCTTCATATGCCAGTACCAGAGTATCTCCCGAGGCGGCTATCTGGGCAATTTGAGCTCCCTGGTTGGCTTGCGTAACCTGTATTTCACCGGCAAAACTTTGACCATCGTTGGTGGATTTGATCATAAAAATCTGTCCTTTTGTGGCGGTATTTCTATGGTAAAAAACATATACATTACCATTTGAAGCGGCGATCACCGGGTAATTTGCGCCATAGTCGATGCCTGAATATAAGGTTATTTTATTGCCCCAACTCATTCCGGCATTGGTGCTTTTGCGAAACATAAGGTCACCCCATTGATTCCAGATGAGATAATAGTTTTCGCCAATATTGACCATCGCCTGTTCCCGTGAAGGGCCATATTCATCAGAAAGATTTACAGGTGATTCAATATTTACCTGGGCTTTTATATTCACAAAACTGAAAACAAAAAGAAGAATAATGATTGGGTTTCTCATAGCTTTTAATTTTTACAGGCCGAAGTTAAGGAATAATGAATTGTTGGGTTAACTTTTTTTAATATTGTAAGTTAAACTTTTATGATACTGTAGCGGAGCATACAGTCAGGAAGAAAGGCTGCCAGTTAAATGCTTTGTTAGTTGAATTTTTATGAATGGACAGTTCAAAGATAGTTTCAGGGAGGTTTTTTAAAGGTTTGATCGATCAGGGATGAAGAACTCGAACATATATGCCTTTGAATTTTAGGGATTGTATTGTTCAATCAGGCTTATTTCTTTTTCAGATCGTTATGTTAATAGGTAAATGTCTAACTTTATATACTGAATCATATTACGATGTGCGGACGATTTTCGTTGACAACCGAGGAGCAGCAGCTCAATGAATTTTTTAATCTCTCAGGAGGAGAATCACCATATGTGCCGCGATACAATGGGGCGCCTACACAGTCATTAGCTGTAATTACCAATCAGCATCCCAGTCGGTTACAATATTTTAGGTGGGGATTGATCCCCTTTTGGGCTAAGGAAATTCCAAAGTACATGCCATTGATAAATGCCAGGGCAGAAAGTATTACTGAAAAGCCGGCGTTCAGGCAGGTTTTTCAGAGCAAACGTTGTCTTGTGCCTGCTGATGGTTTCTATGAATGGGTGCATAAGGGAAAGAAAGTCCCCTGGCGTATTACTATGGCTGATGAGACCCCCTTTGCCATGGCCGGGCTTTGGGATGTATGGAAAAATCACAATAATCAGGAAATCGGTTCTTTTACTATTATAACAACTTCAGCAAATGAGCTGATGGCCTCCATTCACGATCGTATGCCTGTTATCCTCGACAGGGAGGGTTCTTTGAAGTGGCTGCAAGATACTGATTCTGTTGTTCTTCAAAATCTGCTCAAACCATTCCCGTCAGATAAAATGAGCGCGTGCCGAATATCGGAAAAGGTAAACTCCGTAAAAAATGAAGGACCATTTGAGCTAATGGATAATTTGCTGGAATTTGGATAAATGCACCTGTATTCTTCAATAATTTCTATCTATCAGACAGGAATGCGGCTATAGGTAATTTTTCAGGCTCTAGTTTATTTCTATAAAGCCAGAGAAATATGCGAAAAAATACTTGATGACGAACTAACCAACGAAGGACTTCCTTGAACCAATCCCCTCTTCATTTGTTATTCCATCGTATGCAATAGCAAGAGATTCAGGGCATTCTGTTTGGTTCCAGCAAGAGAGAAACCTGACCCGAAAATATAAATTCCGGGGTAATTTAACGTCTTTTCAATATTGATTACATCCTTTCCGAGATATAAAGCCCATTAAATCAACCCCTTCCCTATGCAGGAAACCACAATTTATAAGCCCCAAAATCACATCCGTATCGTAACAGCTGCTTCTTTATTCGATGGGCATGATGCTGCCATCAACGTAATGCGCCGAATTCTGCAATCGTCCGGGGCCGAAGTCATTCACCTGGGCCACGATCGCGCTGTACAGGAAGTAGTGCAGTGTGCTATTCAGGAAGATGTGCAGGCCATCGCCATCACCTCCTATCAGGGAGGGCATATGGAGTATTTTAAATATATGTTTGATTTGTTGAAAGAGGCTGGTTGTGGTCACATAAAGATATTTGGTGGTGGAGGTGGTGTAATTCTGCCTCACGAAATTAAAGAACTTCATAATTACGGTATTGCCCGTATCTATTCACCCGATGATGGGCGTACCCTGGGATTACAGGGGATGATCAACGATTTGCTGCAAAAGGCCGATTTTCCTGTGGGAGATGTCAGAGGGCTGAAGGCGACAGATATAAACCAGGGAAATACACGTGCTATTGCATCAATGATTACTGCTGCTGAAAACAATCCTGAAAGCATAAAAAATATTACCGGAATTCTGGCTGCTGATTGCGAAGGGCTCAAAAGTCCGGTGTTGGGTATTACAGGTACTGGTGGAGCCGGTAAATCATCGTTGTTGGACGAGTTGGTCAGGCGGTTCCTGCAGTCAAATCCTGATAAGAAAATGGCTATTCTATCGGTGGATCCAACCCGTCGTAAAAGTGGTGGCGCCTTGTTGGGTGATCGTATCCGTATGAATGCCATCAATACCCCCCGCGTATTTATGCGCAGTATGGCTACCCGTCAAGCGCATCGTGCCCTTTCTAAATACATAAGCGACGCAGTCTGCATTGTGAAAAACGCTGGCTTCGACCTGGTTGTCCTCGAGAGTTCTGGCATCGGACAGGGAGATACTGAAATTGTAGATTATGCTGATTTGTCACTTTACGTGATGACGCCTGAATATGGTGCGGCTTCACAATTGGAAAAGATTGATATGCTTGACTTTGCAGATGTGATTGCCATCAACAAATCGGATAAACGTGGTGCCGCCGATGCTCTGCGCGATGTAAAAAAGCAATATACCCGTAACCATCTTCGGTGGGATGCTGACCCCGAAACTTTGCCTGTTTTTGGCACCATGGCTTCGCAGTTTAACGATGTTGGGGTGAATAAACTTTATGATCATCTCATAAAGCTGATGAATGGGAAGTTTGGTTCGGAATTTAATTCAAACGACCTTTCTTCTGATGATGAGCAAAATCGGAGCCTGATCATTCCACCCTCGCGCGTTCGATACCTTTCTGAAATTGCAGAAATTGTAAGGGGTTATAACAATCAAACCGATGTTTTTGCGAAACAGGCTACCGAATTGCAAGCTATAGAAAAAGCGTTGGAACTGGTTGAAAAGGAAAAGGGCAAGGTGGTTGAAATGCTCAAAGATAGATCAGCCGATTTGAGAAAGTCGCTGGGTGACGATAATCTGCATGTACTTGAAATCTGGGACGCAAAGAAGAAGACTTATCAAGATCCTGAGTTTGTATTTTCGGTGCGCGGCAAGGAGATCAGGATTGAAACCCACACGGAATCGCTTTCGCATTTAAAAATTCCCAAGATCAGCATGCCCCGTTACCAAAGTTGGGGCGATCTATTAAAGTGGACATTGCGCGAGAATGTGCCAGGGGAGTTTCCTTTTGCTGCCGGGGTTTATCCCTTCAAGCGCGAAAATGAAGACCCAACCCGCATGTTTGCAGGCGAAGGAGGCCCGGAACGCACCAATAAGCGGTTTCATTATGTTTCCGCTGGGATGCCCGCCCGTAGATTGTCCACGGCCTTCGATTCGGTAACGCTGTATGGTGCAGATCCTGATGTCCGGCCTGATATTTATGGGAAAATCGGGAATGCCGGGGTTTCCATTGCCTGTCTTGACGATGCTAAAAAGTTATTTTCTGGTTTTAATCTGTTGGATGCCGCCACTTCGGTAAGTATGACCATTAATGGGCCGGCACCTACGCTGGTGGGTTTTTTTATGAATGCTGCCATTGATCAGCAATGCGAGGTTTACATTAAAAAACATAGTCTGGAAGCAGAAACAGAAAAAAAGATTGCGAGAATTTATAATCAGCGTGGCACCAAACGGCCGGCTTACCAGGGAAAATTGCCTGAAGGAAATGACGGGCTGGGATTGATGTTGTTGGGTATAACCGGTGATCAGGTTTTGCCAGTGGAAATCTATCAGAAAATTAAGACCGATACTATTTCTAAAGTTCGCGGCACGGTGCAGGCCGATATCCTGAAAGAAGATCAGGCGCAGAATACCTGTATTTTTTCCACCGAATTCTCGCTGAAAGTAATGGGTGATGTGCAGGAATATTTTAACATCCACAATATCAGAAATTTCTATTCGGTTTCCATTTCGGGATACCACATTGCTGAAGCAGGGGCCAATCCAATTACTCAGCTTGCGCTGACACTAGCCAATGGGTTTACTTACGTGGAATATTACCTGTCGCGGGGAATGAAGATTGATGATTTCGCGTCCAATTTTTCTTTCTTCTTTTCGAATGGTATTGATCCTGAATATGCAGTGCTGGGACGTGTTGCCAGGCTGATCTGGGCCAAAGCCATGAAACTGAAATACGGAGCCAACGAGCGGGCACAGATGTTGAAATACCACATACAGACCTCCGGACGTTCGCTTCATGCCCAGGAAATTGGGTTTAACGATATAAGAACAACACTTCAGGCGCTCTATGCTATTTATGACAATTGTAACTCATTGCATACCAACGCATATGATGAAGCTATAACCACACCAACCGAGGAATCGGTGCGTCGCGCTATTGCCATTCAACTCATTATCAACCATGAACTTGGTCTGGCCAAAAACCAAAATCCGTTACAGGGATCTTTTATAATTGAGGAGCTTACTGATTTGGTAGAAGAAGCTGTGATGGCCGAATTTGACCGCCTGACCGAGCGTGGTGGCGTGCTGGGCGCTATGGAAACCATGTACCAGCGCAGCCGAATTCAGGAGGAATCATTGTATTACGAAAAGTTGAAACATAGTGGCAAATTGCCCATTATGGGTGTAAATACTTTCCTTTCCTCTGACGGTTCACCGACCGTAATCCCTTCTGAAGTCATTCGGTCGACATCCGAAGAGAAAGACTATCAGGTGAATATGCTGAAACAGTTACACAAAACCTGGCAAGTCGATGCTGAACAGGCCCTCCACAATCTTCGCCACACCGCAGCCACTAATGGTAATGTGTTTGAAGCGCTGATGGAAGCCACAAAATATTGCTCACTGGGACAAATTACCAATGAGTTGTTCAGCGTTGGGGGGCAGTATAGAAGGAGCATGTAGGATTGCAGTCCCGATAGGCTATCAGGACGAGATCATCATATTAAGGAGGCCAAAAGGTTTTAGAATTTTAGCCCGCGCGAAGACGCAACGACGCAAAGGGACGCAAATAATCTGTGATCTCGAATACCAGTGAACTTATTAGCTACCTAATGTTATGTCTATTATACTGATTGCTATAATGTTATCAGTGCATGGGATAACGTCCTCGATCCCGATAGCTATCGGGATCGAGGACGGTAGCCCATGCTGCACGAAAATTAAGTTGAAGGTTAGCAGAAAAGGATCTGCTTTTATGTTCAGTTCCAGTATTTAATTTCATAAAAAATAAGAATAAAGGTTCATAGTCAGCATAATATAATAAGAAGTCTTACTGCAACAACCTGTAAAATTAAAAGTTAAACTGAATACCGACTCCGTTTGAATTCAGCCCGATTGAGACAGTTTTTTCGGGATAGTTTTTTTGTTTGATGGCATCGTTATAAATTTGAACTGCATTGTCTGTGCGTTTATCGAAAATAGTATAGGCAGGTATTGCACTGAGTATAAAAATGCCTCCGGCAACCTTATATAACCCGACCGAAGGATCTTTAATCCAGCCTCCTGCAAGGATGACAACTCCTGAAATCAAGAAGGTGAATGCCGTACTTCTGCTGTTCAGTGCGCTTTGGTAAACTTTTGAAGCTTCATCATTAGCAAGCAACACTTCTTTCATTCTTTGTGTATTCAGGAAATCACCATTCAGGGAGTACCCCTGACTTGTTGATTTTTGGATTAGAGTAGTATCAATATCGTGTTGAGCAAGGATGTCTTGTAACCCGATAAAAAGCATAATGATAATAAGGATGTATTTTTTCATAAAACGGTTGATTGGCTTTATTTGAATATTAGATTGTTTTCTATTTGGCAATGAGTTTTAAATAATTGTGAAACTTTTAGTTGCAGCTTCAAATTCATTAATAAAATCTCTGTTGCCCGTTTAATAGTTTAAAAACAGGATTTGATTTTGTAATGCCTTATTGATTAGACGTAAAATTTATCAAATTCTGATTTTTAAGTGAGCAACATTCCATAATAGTGCTAACTATTTTTGCTTTTGAACCGTCACATAAAACGATGTATAGTTGGAGACAGCCTATCAGGAGTACATAATTTCGACAAAGGGCGCATTTTTGTAATGCATTCGGTAGTTAAGAGGTAGCTAGGAGTAAAAGATTACAGGATTTAAATCCCACGAAAACCAGCCTGAGGCGGGAAGACAGAGAAACAAGGGGAGGATAAATATCCTAACCATTCTTCTTCCGATTTATTAGGTTTTAAAACGATATAAAAAAAGACCTAACAGGTTAAAAGAAAACCTGTTAGGATAACTATAATATCCTAACAAGTCTGGTGCCTGAGCGGAGTCGAAGGCCGACTTGTTAGGTTTTTAAACGATTATTCTTTTAAACGTTCCTTAAAATTAGGGCTGTACCCATTCCGCCGCCAATGCAAAGTGAAGCAAGGCCCAGCTTTTTACCACTGCGCTTCATTTCGTAGATAAGGCTTACGGTGATGCGGTTGCCCGATGCACCAATGGGATGGCCGATGGCTATGGCGCCACCGTTCAGGTTACAATGTGCATCAAACCAGGCAGCGTCAACTTTATGGTCTTCGCTTAGTTGTTTCATCACGCCCAGCGATTGGGAGGCAAAAGCTTCGTTAAGCTCAACCACTTCCATATCACTGAGTTTGAGGTTAGCTTTTTTCAGTGCTTTGGCAATGGCCGGAACCGGTCCCATGCCCATAAAAGCAGGATCAACGCCACCTTGTCCAACGGCCACAATTTCAACCAGCGGGGTCAGACCATATTCCTTAACAGCTTCTTCAGAAGCTACCAGCACAAATGAAGCACCATCGTTGATTCCTGAAGCATTACCAGCGGTTACAGTTCCATCTTTTTTGAAAGCCGGACGCAATTTGGCGAGTTTTTCGGGAGAAGTAGCGCGGTTTACGAATTCATCTGTATCAAAGATGGTGGTTTCCTTGCGTGTGACAATTTCCACAGGAACAATCTCGTCTTTAAACTTGCCCTCATCTATGGCTTTGCCTGCTTTTTGCTGTGAACCATAGGCAAAAGTATCTTGCTCTTCGCGGGAAATGTGATATTTTTCGGCAATGTTCTCGGCGGTAATGCCCATGTGATAATCCTGGAAGGCATCGGTCAATCCGTCCAGCACCATATGGTCAACCACTTTGAAATCGCCCATTTTTATTCCGTTACGGGTTGCAGCAGGAAGAAGGAATGCTGCGCCCGACATAGTTTCAGTTCCTCCGGCAAGAATAAGGTCGGCTTCGCCGGCTTTGATGTTGTTTACAGCGGTAATAATGGATTTCATGCCGCTGCCGCATATCATGTTCACTCCCCAGGCGGGTACATGATCGGGAATGCCGGCTTTGATGGCCGCCTGACGGGCAACGCCCTGTTTTTGTCCGGCCATAAGGATGTTTCCTACTATTACCTCGTCAATCTTTGCGGGATCAACCTTTGTGTTAGCTAAAATGTCCCTTATCACCACCGCAGCTATATCAGCGGCAGACATAGCGGAAAGTGATCCGCCAAATTTTCCTACGGCAGTACGTTTGGCTGCCACAATAAAAACCTTGCTCATAATTATCTATTTTTTTGACCCGAAGGTCGGTTGATGAATACTTATCGTTCAAAATGTTTTCCACGCAGAGACTCGGAGACGCAATGATATTTTTATTTTACAATACTCAGTTTTGCTTTTTTCAAAGAAGTGAAATCTTTCATTGAGACTGCGATGGCTGAAAACACAAAATTTTTAAAAACATTGCGACATTGCGTCCTTGCATGATTTTTTTTATCCGTGCATTCTTTTATTCATTTCTTCGGCAATGTAGGAGGCCACATCATCGGCGTAAGAATTCATGCTGAACCCGGCATCGTAGCCCAGTTCTTTGGCTAACTCATGCGAAATACGCGGGCCTCCGCAAATCAGTATTACCTTGTGCCTCAGTCCTTCGGCTTCAAGCATTTCCACCAGTTCCGTGAGGTTCGCAATATGTACATCTTTTTGAGTAACCGTTTGAGAAACCAGCAGCACATCTGCTTTCAACTCAATGGCTTTGGCGATGAATTCCTCATTCAATACCTGACTGCCCATATTCAGGGCGTCGAACATTTCATAACGTTCCAGCCCGTAATGCCCGGCATAACCCTTCATGTTCATAATGGCGTCAATGCCTACAGTATGTGCATCTGTGCCGGTACTGGCACCGATAACCACTATTTTACGGCCAATGTTGCGGCTTATAAATTCGTCGGTTTCTTCCATGCTCATCACCGTAGATTCAACTTTTGGCACCGAAATGGTGGTGTAATCCACAGTGTGGGAGCAATTTCCGTAGCAAACGAAAAAGGTAAATCCGGGCGTAAGCTCTTTGTAGTAAACGATTTGCGGATTTTCAAAGCCCATTCTACGCATCAGTTGTTTGGCTGCTTCAATGGCCTCGTCCGTACACGGAACCGGTAGGGTAAAGCTGAGTTGCGTTTTGCCATCGTTCATGGTATCGCCATAAGGCTTGATGTGGGTCAAATCGAGGGTCTGGTTCCCTTCTTTTTTGTCCATAGAGTAGTTTCCGCCGCTCATATCGTAGTTTCTCCTTTCATTATTCCTATAAATGGGTTGCTGTATTCGGCCGATTTTTGAACTACGCCCTGCAAACCTTTTCCACCTGTTTTCGAACGTTTAACATCACCAAAAATACCTTTCTCGAGGGATGAGAACAGTCCTTCTTTTTTAACGCGTCCAAGCAGTTCAATCGCTTCGTCCAATACATGTTGCGCACGTTTTCGGATGATGCCATCTTCTTTAAATTCCACTTCATCGCCAATGTTTTTCATATTGCTGAAAATGTAGCGCGCATTTTCGATGGCCACGGCGCGGTCGCTCATAAATGGGGTGTGAATGGCTTCGGTCATCATGCCGAGCAGTTGAATGCCTTGTCCTGTCCAGATGGAAATCTGGTTGAACAATGCATTTTGAATTTGCCCTCTGAAAATGTTGCCGGTCATAAATTTAGTGGGCGGCATGTATTTTAAGGTGGCTTTCGGAAAAATTTCACGGGTCATTTGTGCTTGTGCCAGTTCGTAGAGGAAACCGTTTTCGAGCTCAGGGTTCATCTCAAAAGCGTGACCCAGTCCCATTTGCTCTTCGGGTAAACCGGCCATGAGTGCCAGTTGTTCGTTGATAAGGTCACTGGCTAGTACGGTGCGGGCTTCTTCGTAGGCATCGGCGGTGGTGAGGTAATTGTCCTCCCCGGTGTTGATAATTACTCCAGCGAAAGCATTGATGGTGCGTGAAAAATACTGGTCAATCAGGGTCCGCTGCATGTTGATGTCGCGGAACAAAATCCCGTAAAGGGCATCGTTCAGCATCACATCCAGGCCTTCAAGAGCGCCCATGGCAGCAATTTCGGGCATACACAGCCCTGAACAGTAATTGCATAAGCGGATGTAGCGGCCCACTTCTTCGCCCACTTCATTCAGGGCAGTGCGCATAATACGGAAGTTTTCCTGGGTGGCAAATGTTCCCCCGAAACCTTCAGTGGTAGCCCCAAAAGGCACATAATCGAGCAGGCTCTGGCCGGTGGTGCGGATAACAGCTATTATGTCAGCACCCTGACGGGCGGCGGCCTGCGCCTGTATTACATCCTCATAAATGTTGCCTGTGGCCACAATTACGTATATATAGGGCTTTGCGCCTTCGCCGAGGGTGGCGATGTAATTCTCACGGCGTTTGCGGTTGCCCGAAACCCGTTCAATGGCTTGCTTAATGAAGGGTTTGAGGACTGCTTCCCGCTTCTCGGTTGAATAAACATTTACGTGGCTCAAATCCAGTTTGCCCTCCGAAACCTGTTCGGCAATTTGTTGTGGATTTAGCCTTGTTTCTATCATGGCATTGGCCAGATGAAAAAGTACGCCCTGGTTAAGCACACCTTTTTCTTTAAGGATATCCACCAGAATATTTGGCAGTGGTACTTCGTTGGCATCAATGCCATCAATGCCCAGCAGACGGCAGAGTGTGCGCTCTACGGAGACAGTGGTGTAGCCTTCAACAAACTGCTGCACCGGATTGGCAATATTTCGCGCCAGTCGTTTGGCTTCAGCCACTTTATTGAAATCGAGTCCTAATTTACTCTTTTGCATAGGGTTGGTTATAAAAATTCTACAATGTTTTTTCGTTTTGGTCCGCATATTTACGGGCGCGACTTGTTAGTTCCGGGTCAATACCCAGGATCTGAGCTATCTGCAAGGCTTCACGTGGTACTTCATCGATGGTGTGCTCCATCAGGGAATAATCCATATAGTGGTTGATGTTAGCCACGGTGATGGGTTCGCTGTTTTTCGGAAAGCTAAGCCCTTTTACACGCAATTTACGGCAATCGGTTTGTAATCCGCTGTAATGGGTTGTAATCAGACTACGAACATTAAGTGCTTCGAGCAAATCAATCAGCGCATTCGCAATGGCAATGCCTTCCTGAGGGTTGGTGGTGCGGGCGGGCTCATCAATTAGTACAAGCAATTTACTGCCGGATCTTGCGCTGGAAATGATGGACTGAATATTCAACATTTCGGCCGCAAAGGAGGAAAGTCCGTTAAGTTCTGATTGCTCATCGCCAATACCGGTCATGATTTTATCTACAGGGACCATTTCAGCGAAAGTGGCTGCCACAAAAAAACCGAATTGAAACAAGAACTGGTTAAGGGCGATGGTTTTAAGCAATACGGTTTTACCCGCCATGTTCGCACCGGTAATGATGCATGGAGCTTTGTGCAGGCGGATGTTCCATGCCTGGAAAGTCCGGTTTTCTTGTTCCAGTAACGCTTTTACCTGTGGATGGAACAATCCCGTGAATGTGGTGACTTCCTTAGAAATTTTTGGCTGCACCAGATGGTGGTCAATGGCCAGTCGTGCGCGGGCCATCATAAAATCGAGTTCGGCCACGTCCTGCCAGGCATGGGCAATATCCGAATGGAACGCCCAAAGCTTTGCCGAGAGTTCCTGCCGGATGGTATCTTCTAGTTCTATGCACTTTTGTTGAAGGACGAGGGCTTCTTCCGACTGCGGATCATCCATTGCCTTATGCTTTTTTCGCAGTTGAGCCAGCTTTTCGCTGTATGCGGAATAGATGAAAAAGTGCGCGGTACGGTTGTTTTCAGGGTCGAGCAGCTCAATTACTTCATGTAGAGGAGGAATGTTAATGCCGCTGTAATTCAGTATATTAAGTTGTTTTCCAATCTCTTCTGAAATCAGTGCAAAACGCTTGACTTCAAACAATTCAATATCATCCAGCACATTACGTCCACTAAGGTTTTTAAGTGTGCCTTGTATGTCGTGTAATTGCATCAACCCCTGAACAATGTTGTTGATGGTATCCTGATATTCCGGTTTTTTAAGGCATTCCACCACCTCCGAAAGGAGATTGAATTCCTTTTCCAGGCCTGCCGCATCGGTAACAAAAGTCTGCGACAGCATACGTTGCCTGCCTGCTGATGAGCGCAGTTTTAGCAGCCCGGTAATGTACCGAAGCCCGATTTGTTGATGTATCGCGTTTCCGAGGGTCATGAAGGCTTAGGGTTTAAAAATATCGTAAACAGGAATGCCTAATTTTTCTGTTAACTTCTCACGAAGTAATTTCGAATCAAGAACGTATCCCTGTGGCGAAACCGGATTTACACAAACGGCAATTAATCTGGTCTGCAAAAGTACTTTAATTTGCCCGCCTCTTTTGGTAAAGGCCTGATAACTTTCTTTATTGGTGAAAATTCGGGAGAAGTCCCGGGTAATGATTACTGTTTCTTCAATACCAGGCTGCATTCTAAGGAAGTTGAGTAACCTGCTGGTGACCGCTCCACTCACGTAAAAGGTGTGTCCGAACCTGAAAAGTTTGTCTTTATTGGTTTCGAGCAGAAAAGCCGATTCAATGCCAAGGTCATGAAATTCTCCTTTCGCATCAACAGACCACAGTCCATTGGTGATTTGCAGCAGGGTTTCTTTTTGTATGGAATTCCATTCAGGGAGGCAGATCAGCTCATGTAAAAAGGCTGTTTTTGATACCAATGTGTGCAAATTCGCCGAAAGGGCGGTACCGGTCGTCAATATCATTCCTTCAGTAATGGCTGGAGATCCAAGACTTTGCCGCGAAAGCGCCCCATCCACCAGCGTGGTTTGAACTCCGAATTGCTCCATGGAACGAATTATGTTTTTCAGCCAAAAGGTATCTGAAGGTCCTGAGATCATAATTTTCCCACTTCCTTTAACCTGCGCTGTTACCAGCCTGCCCAGTGACGTGCGTTGTTTACTAAGGTCAAGGATTTCAGCATCCAGTTTTTTGCCACGATAATGGACTTCGCTGGTGACAAATACATCGCCTGTATTCAGAAAAACCTCCGGTTTGTGGGTTTGCGTTACCTGATCAAGACCTTCGCCATCCAACCCAATGGAAGTGATGGCCAACTGGTGTCCTGAATTATTTAACCGCCTCAGAATATAGTTTAAACATTCGGTTTTGCCCGTGTTTTTCTCCATCCCTACAATGGAAACACTCTTGTATTTTAATATTTCATCTACAAAGGGCATGGTGCGAATGAATGGGATGTTGAGACCGTTTGAAAAGGCAACGGGTGATCAGTTAATGGCTTTTTTTAAGCCGGATACATACCAAAATTACATCCCCTGCACCAGGCAGAGAAATGTAATTTCAGTATAGGATGTCACCGTAAGGCTATTTTATTTCCTCGTGTTTTACCAGAATGGCGTTGATTCCTGCTTTACGCAATTTGCGGTTCAAAATGGCTGGTTCCAGCGCAAGCTGTTTTCCGGCAAGTAATGAAGAAACACCTTCCGGATTTTGATTGGTACAGTCCTCGCAATGACACACATTTTCGTAATTTGTAGGCTGTGAGTAGGTTGTTATTACGCCTTCAAAATTACGCAATGCTACTTTTTCGGGACTCTGCGAAATGAGGTAAGTGGGCATTACCGGGATTTTTCCGCCACCACCCGGTGCATCTACCACGAATGTTGGGACGGCGTAACCCGAAGTATGACCACGCAATCCTTCAATGATTTCGATGCCTTTAGAAACGGGTGTACGAAAATGCTCCAGGCCCATTGAAAGGTCACACTGATAAATATAATATGGCCTAACCCTGATTTTTACCAGTCCGTGTACCAGACGTTTCATTACATTCACGCAATCGTTCACACCGCGAAGCAGTACACTTTGATTTCCCAGGGGAATACCAACATTGGCCAGTTTTGCGCAGGCTTCGGTTGATTCCGCAGTAATTTCATTGGGATGGTTGAAGTGGGTGTTCAGCCAAATAGGATGATATTTCTTAAGCATATTTACCAGATCATCCGTAATACGTTGAGGGCAAACTACCGGCACGCGGCTGCCGATGCGGATAATTTCCACGTGTGGTATGTCCCTGAGCCGTTGAATGATGGATTCCAGCATCTTGTCGCTTACCATCAGTGCATCACCACCTGAGAGAAGCACATCGCGTACCTGAGGCGTGCGGGCAATGTAGTCAATTCCGGCCTGGATTCTGTCAGAGGAGGAAGAATGGTCGGTTTGTCCTGCAAAACGCCTGCGGGTACAGTGGCGGCAGTACATCGAGCACATATCGGTAATCAGGAACAATACCCTGTCCGGGTAGCGGTGGGTGAGGCCCGGAACCGGTGCATCCTCGTCTTCGTGAAGTGGGTCAAGCAAATCGGCGGGCGAAATGTGGGTTTCGCTGCCAGAAGGGATAGCCTGTTTGCGTACCGGATCGTGTGGATCATTGGGGTCAATAAGTGTGAGATAATATGGCGTTATGGCCATACGCAGGGTTTGCAGCGATTTTTGAACCCCTTCTTCTTCGGTAGGAGTAAGATCGATGTACTTTTTGAGTTGTTCAAAGGTTTCTACCCTATTTTTTACCTGCCACTTCCAATCGTTCCATTGTTCATCTGTAATGTCTGGATACAGCAGGTGTCTTCTTTCTATCGGTGTCATTTCCGTAATCTTTTTTTGTGGCAAATCCCTTTTCACCTTTTGGTGAAAAGGGATAGTTCTTGTTTTTTATTTTCCGGTTAAGCGTAGAGTTCGGTGAAAACCTTCCTCAGCTTTTCGCTTTCGCGGAGCAATTCGAGTGTGATTTCAGCATGACCTTTGGTATAACCGTTTCCTACAATCATGGTAACATCGCTGCCAACGCCTTCAGCACCAAGGGCTGCCTTGGTAAAGCTGGTGGCCATGGAGAAGAAATAAACGATACCGGTATCCTTTGTACACAGTATGCTCGTCATTTCTGTATCGTTGATGTTCACATTGTTGATGGTAATATCGGCCATTTCGCCGTTGGTGAGTTCAGCCACTTTTTCCATTACCGCAACCGGCAGGGTAGCATTGGCAGCAAATACATGGTCGCAAAAGCCCAGGTCCTGAAGGCGTTTGGTGCTTTTTTCGCTATGGGTTATTCCGATGATTTTTCCGGTTACGCCAGCGCGTTTTTTGGCCTCGTAGCAGCACAACATACCTGATTTTCCACCAGCGCCTATTATTACCACGGTATCGCCGGGTTTCACCAGCTTGGCGGTTTGTGCAGGAGCCCCAGCAACATCAAGGGCTGATAACGCCAGTTTTTCGGGCATATCATCAGGGATTTTAGCATAAATACCGCTTTCAAAAAGAATGGCTTTACCTTCAATGTCCACCTGATCTACTTCTTTGCGGATGGCTTTGATTTTGTCAATACGAAGCGGAGTCAGCGAAAGCGACACAAGTGTAGCAATTTTGTCACCTATTTTAAGGTCAATTTTACCTTCGAGTGCGGTGCCTATTTTTTCAACCCTGCCAAGTAGCATACCGCCTGAACCGGTTACCGGATTGCGGTGCTTGCCTTGTTTGGCAACGATGTCAAACATGATCTCTTTGATCTTTTCATCGTCACCTCCGGCCTGCTCTTTAATTTGCGTAAAACTGGCTGAGTCTACATTCAGGGTGATTACGTCAATAAGGATTTCGTTGTCGTACAACTCATCCATGTTGTTGTCAATTTTATTGGCCGGTTGTGGCAATACGCCTTGTGGCTCAATTACGCGGTGAACACCGTATTTACTTCCTTTTTTCATTCTTGAGAATATTTTTAAATGGTTTTTAGTTACTCAATAAAAGCAATTCATGATATGCAAAGAAAAACGAAACACAAAATGTAAACGTTGCTTCTTTGCTTCTACGTTTAGAATTTCATTATACGAGTAGTTTATTAATTTTTTGGTTTAAGTCCGAGTATCTGGCGGGTTTCTGCGGGTGTTGCGATTTCGCGGCCCATTTCTTTGGCCATACGCACTACCTTGGCAACCAGTTCGCCATTTGATTTGGCAAGCACCCCTTTGGACAGATAGACATTGTCTTCGAGGCCAACCCTCACATGACCACCATCAATGATGGCCGCCATAGCGAGTGGAAACTCAAATCGTCCGACACCAGCAACAGTATAGGTTGCATTAGCAGGGAGGCTGTGGCGCAGGAAAACAAAGTCGCGCAGTTCGCCGGTAATACCGCCATTTACACCCATCACCAGGTCAAAGTGCATGGGATCCTGAATAAAGCCTTTTTTGTTCAGACGCAGGGCCATGTCAATCATGCTTTTGTCAAAGACTTCCAACTCGGGTTTTATGCCCAACTCAATCATGCGTTTGCCGAAATATTTGATGGTGTTTTCGGTATTGGTAAAAACTTCATCGCCACCAAAATTCAGTGTACCACAGTCCAGAGTGGCCATTTCGGGTTTCAGTTCGGTGGGTTGCAGGCGTTCATCATCGGTCATGCCTACAGCACCTCCGGTAGAAGGCTGTATAATCACATCATGCACTTCTTCCCTGATGGCGTTCATGATCTCTTCGAAACGTCCCTTGTCCTGGGTAGGTGTGCCATCGTCCCAGCGAACATGTAGGTGAATGATGCTTGCTCCCGCTTCGTAGGCAGCTTTGGCTTCACGCACGAACTCTTCTTTGGTGTAAGGTACGGCAGGATTGTGCTCCTTCATGACCTCGGCACCGCTGATGGCTGCAGTGATGATTAATTTTTCCATGATTAGATGATTTGTTATTTAATTGAATTTCCGGATGGAAAATGATCCGGATTTATTTGTTTTTACGTTGACACTTGACCGGAACCACGCAGGTGCCGGTAGCCCGGCAAACTACGACAGGCTCATTCAGAAAATCGGCTGCTGAGTCGGAAATATCCGGGCGGGGAACCACCACCTTGCGGGCTTCAAAAGTCATTTTGCGGGAGGAATTGCCGACATGTGTAATTTCCCCAGTGGCTTCAATAAATTCACCTGCATAAACGGGGGCCATAAATTCTACCATATCGTAAGCTTTAAAAAGGCCTTCGTCTCCATCGTGGCGAATAAGAAGTTCAGTGGCCACATCACCAAACAGTTGCAGCATTTTGGCGCCGTCAACCAGGTTGCCACCGTAGTGTGCATCATGCGAGCCCATGCGCAGGCGGATCGTTACTTTTTCCATTTCAGAAGTTTATTTTTTATTGAAATTACCACATTAAAAAACAGGCGTTTCACGCATACTATCAAGGCTTCAAAATTATATAAATTTTCTGTGTTTATAACTACTTGTTGAATAGTTAAATAACAAACTATTATTTTCATGGATTAACCTGAAATGGAAATTCGCGTAAATTAGCGCAATCCATGGTTTGAAAACCTGAAACCCTTTGAAATAGTCCAAATTATGTCTGAATTTACCAACACCAAAGCGAAAAGATTGCAAAAACTCCATGAAGTCTCCAGACTGATATTGGAAACAGGAAATGCACGTCCTTTTATTGTGGCCAATCCCGAATTTATTCCTACGGTAGTACCGGCTGATTTTATCACGCTTTTTGATGAAATCGTTCAGCAGGGTAAGTCCATGGAAGATATTAAAGCGCTGACCAATAAATTGTTGAACATCTTTCACAGACCTATAAATGATTTTTCAAGGCTCACCCCACCCTCGGGTTCATTTTTGGATGTGCTGGAGCAGAACAACAGGGAAATGGAGAAGGTATTGAATGACATACGCCCGGTTTTCAAGGCTTTTGTAAAAGATGCCGATAATGCAGAATTGCGCGCCGGACTTAGCCGCTTGTTTGGCAAGCTGGAAGTGTTTGCAAAGCATTACGTCATAATGGAGAATGTGCTTTTTCCGCTTATTGAGAAAGCATGGCCTGATTACCGTTGCCTGCAGATTATGTGGTCGTTTCATGACGATATCCGACGGAATATTAAGTCTGTGCATGAGCAATTGACAAAAGCCGAAATTGATTTGAAGTTCTTTAACCGCTGTGTTGGTGATGTCTTCTTCAATATGCTGGCCATAAAATTCCGTGAAGAGCGGATTTTGTTTCCATATATACTTTCAACCATTGATGAGAATCAGCTCAACAGCTTGCAAGGTGAGGCGTTTGAATTGGGTTACCCATATGTTCAGCCATCAAAACCAATATTACAGGAAGGGAAAGCTCTCCTGGAAAGTGGTCTAACCAATCTGGGAACCGGAATGTTGAGCATAGAACAAATCAAGCTTATTTTTAATCATCTGCCGGTGGATATCACTTTTGTGGATGAGTACAATAAGGTGAGGTACTTTTCAAGTCCGGTAAAGCGCATTTTTCCGCGAACGGTAGCCATTATTGGCCGGGATGTGAGCAATTGTCATCCCAAAGAAAGTGTTTATGTGGTGGAGCAAATTGTGGAATCATTTAGAAATGGCGAAAAATCCCAGGCCGATTTCTGGATTCAGATGCGCGGGGAATTTATTCTAATACAGTATTTTGCAGTGAGGGATGCACAAGGCAATTATAAAGGTGTGATTGAAGTGTCACAGGAAGTTTCTCAAATACAGGCGCTGGAAGGGGAGAAAAGGTTGTTGGATTGGTGAGTTGCCCTGGCAAACCGGGAAGATGCATATTATCGGAACATCTGGGAAGGATTCTCTGCCAGACCAACTAGCTAAGCAGGCTGGTCTAATTAAGACCTGTTGAAAAAATGACAAAATATTGGTAATCAGTGTTATATAATATTATTGTATATGTTACATGTAAAGGCTTTCTCGCCATACATCCAATTTTCATATATTTATATTCCGGTGCTCCCGCCTGAGGCGGACAGGCTGCACCTAAAAAAGAACCTGGAAGCATTCTCACGAGAATACTTCCAGGCAGTGTATATAATTCTTGAAAAGGGGAAGATGTTCTATATTACTTGAACAAAGAAACAACAAACCCAGAACGCCAAAAACAAAATAAAGTCTATTTAGTCTTCAACGCTTCAAAATACATGGCAAACGAGCGGTAAAGGAAGTGCGTCCATTTTCCAAATGGCACAATAATCAACGCCCACTGAGCCAGTACTATCAAATGGATTAGATACATCCACAGATTGGTTTCAATGATGCCGAGGTCGATGAATGAACGAACCAACAAGGCGGTTAAACCCATCAGCAGCAGCCAGATGACAAAGAACCAATCCGATGGTTGGGAGTTTTTACTGACTTCCCGGTTTTTCTGAATCCTGCTCTTTACAAAATCAACGGTTATGATAAATATCAGGGCACTTTCAACATATCCCAGAACAATGACGAACATGTTTTGCGAACCAAACCAATCGAGGAAAACTGTGGTAAAAAGCAGCATAAGATAACCTATGACCAATACAAAGTGCTCAAACCACCTGAACTGATTGTCATCGCATCCCAGTGATCGTTTTTGGGTAAACATATGTACGAATAACTCTCCGCTTGTTTTGAGGTATTTCATGAACGAAACTTCCGTCTTAGGTTTAAGGATAACGAAATACCACATACGTATAATGTTGGGTAGCAGTATGATCGTAAAAACAGCTCCAATGGCAATCATTTCAAAATAATGACCAAAATGCATGATAACTTCCGGGTTAAATGCCTGAGAAGCCGCAAATGCAATGACGCCTATAGCTACCAGTACAAAAGCAACAATACTAAGTGGAAGGGACTTGTAAAGAAGTCCTGAAAGTCCTGTCCAATCGTATTTGGAAGTTAGCCATCGCCTGAGCGACATCATTAATTCGCCAGGGTTTGCTGTTTGGGGACAGTGGGTGGTACATTCACCACAATAATAGCAGAGCCAGGGCTTTAGTGAGGAGGTTAACTCTTCTTCACTTCCCAGAACGCTTAACCGCACCATTTCGCGCGGAAACGAATTCTCAGGCGTGGATAGGGAGCAAACCGCGGTGCAGGTGCCACAATTGTAACATGCATTAAAATTTATTGCACCGTATTCTTTTAATGCTTCTCCGAATTTGGGATCTATGCCTGCCATTATTTTTTAAGTTTGTAAGAGAAATATTCATCCATATCATCTACTTCGCCGGTTTCAACAAAACCATATTTTACCAGCGACATGAGATAGTAAACCACTTCGGGTCTTGGCATATTCACCTTTTCAGCCATTTGCTGAATGGTTAAATCGTCTTCTTTCAATGCATCAAGCATCAGTTTTTTAATCCGGTTAAATTCCTTCAACTGATCCTTGGCGGCCTGAGGGACTCCTTGTTTATCCCTGAGGTATTTAAAGGTTTTTCCTTTTTCTATTTCCATAACCATTACTTTTTTAATCAGATACAAACATTAATCCATGGCCAATGCATCAATCATACCCTCAATTTCACTATTTGAGTAGGCAATCAGGTTAAGCGCATCGGTGGGGCATACCGGCAGACACATACCGCAGCCTTTACACACCGAGTTGTTGATGAGCGCTATATCTTTCCCATTTTCGTTCGTCATGCTGATGGCATCAAAGGGGCAGGCTGATGAGCATGCATCGCACCAGGCGCATAGCTCTGCATTTACTTCAGCAACAATGGGTTCGGTTTCTAATTCCCCTTTACTCACGTAGGAGTAGGATTTTGTAGCTGCTGACAGTGCTGAGTTTGCCGATTCCATAATATTTTTTGGTCCCTGGCATGCTCCGGCTATGGTAACTCCGTCAATAAAGGTCTCTACCGGGCGGAGTTTCATGTGGATTTCGTTGAAAAACTTATCGCGGCCTTTTGGCAGCTTAAACAGTGAACCTACTGAATTATCAGCTCTGGGCACCATCCCGGTAACCAGTACCACAAGGTCTGCTTCCACTTCCATTAGACGGCCATCGCTGAGGATGTCATTTATGGAAACCACGGTTTTTTCACCTGAGTGTGAAACTTCCGGGAGAGCATCTTCGTAAGATTGAAGGTAAATGTCTCCCTGTTGAAGAGATTCTGCGTACAGGGTTTCCTGCTTTCCGTAGGTTCGTATGCCACGGTTGAAGTGATAGTTGTAAACTTTAGGAAATTTTTTCTTTACCTGTAAAGAGGCATGTATGGCAGATGTACAGCAATACCTTGAACAGTAGGTATTTCCACCTTCTTCCTGCCGGCTTCCCACGCAATAGATATAGGCAATGTTTTTGACTTCTTTTCCGTTGTAAATCAGCTTTTTATCGTTTAATTCCAACATCCGGACAAATTGTGGGAGTGTAACCACATTGTCAATTTGGTTGTATCCAAATTCGCCTTCACCGGGGGTGTATGGATCAAAGCCGGTAGCCATAAGTACTGAGCCAACATGCAGATCGAGGGTTTCTTCTTTTTGTGAAAGATCAATCTGATCGCAGAAAGGTTCACATTTGCCACAACGTGTGCAGTTTTTCATATCAATGACTGCTGTTTGCGGATATTCGGAAGCGAAATTGCGATAAATGGCTTTGCGGTTGGTGATGTTGAAGTTGAATTCGTCAGGCACTTCAACCGGGCAGGCATCAATGGCTTTTTGTAATTGGTCCGCATCACAACTGCCCTTTAAATAGCGTGGGGTAATTTTCACCTTTAAGGTAAAATCACCTATGCTACCGGCATTATGAACCACTTCTGCACCGGTAAAAATTGTAACATTGTTGCGTTTAACCAGATCGTTATACAAACGGGTTGTTACTTCATTTCCGGTTTCCTTGCTGGTGAACATGGAGCCCCATTGGGCAACTCTTCCGCCCACAAAATGTTCGCGTTCAATGAGATATACGGGACAATCTTTGTCTGACAGGGCAATGGCAGCCTTCATCCCGGCCACACCTCCACCAATAACGGCTACGGCTTTCTGTGCGGTGATTTTATTTGGTTCAAGTGATTCGGCAAGACGGGCCCTGGCAATGGAGGCTCTTACAATGCGTATGGCTTTTTCAGTAGCCCCTTCTTTATTGTCGGAATGCGCCCATGAGTCCTGCTCGCGGATGTTGGCATGAACGTAATTGTATTTGTTCAGATCGGCCCGTTCGCTCACATTCCTGAAAGTGGTGAGGTGGAGCTTGGGTGAACAGGATGCTACCACAATGCCATTGAGTTCATTGTTTTTGATGTCGTCAACCATATCCTTCTGGTTGGAATCGGAACAGGCAAACATGGTGGTTTTGGCGAGATATACACCGCCCTCATCTTCAATGGCTTTCCTTACTTTTTCAACATCCACATAATCAGAAATGTTGCCGCCGCAATGGCAAACATAAACGCCTATTTTCTTTTTCATTATTTCCGGATTAAATAGCTTATGGCCTCAGATGATGCAGAACCTGCAGAAAGGATAGAGTCGGGAATATCCATAGGTCCCGAAGCAGTTCCTGCTACAAATACACCATCAATACTGGTGCGTGCCGGACTGGTCAGTTCATCTGACTGCTGAATAAATTTGTAGTTATCAAGTTTCAACTGATCTTGTTTGAAAAAGTCAGAAGCATCCTGATTTGGAAGCACGCCAACTGAAAGGATGACCATATCGTGTTCGGCTTCGGTTACAATGCCTTCGTTAATGTCCTCATAGCGCAACATAAGGTTCCCATTTTCAATTTCGGAGATTTTGCCAATTTTTCCTTTCACGAAGTTTACACCCATGCCTTTGGCCTGTTGGTAAAACTCCTCAAAGCCCTTACCAAAAGATCTGATATTGATGTAATAGATGGTTACATCAGCCATTGGCAAAGCGCCCATAAGCAACTGCGCCTGTTTGATGGAATACATGCAACAGATTTGTGAACAAATGGGATTACCCACTGTGGCATCGCGCGAGCCGGTACAGAGCACATAGGCAATTTTATCAGGTACTTTCCCGTCGCCAGGTCGCAGCACAGTGTTAAACGGGCGGGTAGGTGCCAGTTCGCGTTCCATTTGCATGGAGGTTATTACATTTTTATATAACCCAAATCCATAGCGTGGCATCATCAGTGGATCAAACAATTTAAAACCTGTAGCCAGGATTACTGTTTTGGTGCTGATTTCAAGGGTTTCTTTTTCCTGGGTAAAATCTATGCAGTTGGTGGGGCAAACTTTTTCGCAAGCGCCACACAGTACACAGTTTTCAATGTCGATAGCTGCTGCTTTTGGGCTGGCAATGCTGAATGGGATAAAGGCGGCCTTTCTTCCAACAAGGTTATATTGGTATTGATCAGGTACACTTACCGGGCAGGCTTGCTCGCATAGCTGGCAGGCGGTGCAGTCTTCAACAACTACATATCTTGGTTGCTTTATTACGGTCGCTTCAAAATTATTTTCAGCAATCTTATTGATATTGCTTACCTCACTGCCAGTGAAAATGGTAATGTTTGGGTGTCTGGAAATCTCAGAAACCTTGGGTGTGGTGATACAGGCAGCGCAGTCAAGAGTTGGGAATACCTTGCTCAGCATAATCATTTTGCCACCTATGGACAATTCTTTTTCCACCAGCAATACTTTATAACCAGTCGAAGCCAGATTTAATGCTGCTTCACCGCCGGCAATGCCTGCGCCCACAACCAGTGCGTCAAAATGGAGTTTATTGGTTTGTCCGCTCATTATTACGGGTTTGTAGTTTTTAATAAATACTCATTAAAGCTTTTAATCTGCTTTACAAACGATTCACTGCACACTGAGCAGATGGCCGCCATTTTAAGGCGTGCCGGATCAATGGATTTTTCCTTCATCAGTTCATGTGTCCGACCAACAATATGACCGGTTTTCTCGGTACATGATTCGCCAAAAACACAATCGGATCCATCGGCTGCAATAAAAACCCCATCAAAGCCTTTTTCATAGGCATGTAAAATCCATCTTGATTTAATACCGCTTGAACAAGGCACAGTGATGGTGTATACGGTGGGCGGATAGTGCAGCTTAAGCAACCCCGCCATATCTATTGCGGGATCGCTTATTTTTTCTGTTGAAAAGACTAAAATTTTAGCACTTTTCCTGATTTTTTCAGCCATGGGCATGATTATTTTTTCTTCATGTAAACTTTGAAGTAGCCATTTTCTTCAACAGCGCCTAAGTATTCGTGACCTTGTTTGCCGCACCATTTTGGGATGTCGCTTTTGGTTCCTTCGTCGGCTGACAGAATTTCCATGATATCGCCTGATTTTATGGTTCCAATGGCTTTTTTGGCTTCGAGCAATGGGCCAGGACATGCTGTTCCACGGGCGTCAACTGATTTTGCTACGGTTGCATTTCTTAATTCTTCTGTTGTCATTTTCTTGTGATTTAAGGGTTTATATTGGTTTTTTTATTGGAGTCGCTAAAAAGGGTAGAGGGACGTATGAAAGGGACGAGGGACAGGGGACGTTGGACCGGACTACGCCAAATAGGCGGAGGACTAAGAGATTAGATGCACCCCGTTACTCACTCATCACTGATCGCTCATTACTCATCACTCACAGCCTAAATAAAGAGCTGCATTGCGCTTTCACCAGCGTCGGCCACAAAAGTGGTGGCTCCGGCATAAGTAAGGTGTGGATAATCAATCATCTCTTCTTTTTTAAATCCCATGAGGTTCATGGACATTTCGCAAACGATGATTTCAATTTCCAGTTCTGCGGCTTGTTCAAACATTTGGTCCAGCGATAAAACGCCCTGGCTTTTCATCAGGTGCTTGATCATCACCGGGCCCATGCCCGCCATGTTCATATTTGAGAGTTTCAGTTTATTTTTCCCTTTTGGGAGCATTATTCCAAACATTTTGGAGAGGAAGTCCTTGCCATTCGCTTTTTTGGTTTGCGATCTCAGGGCTGAAAGTGCCCAAAATGAAAAGAACAGTTTGACTTTTGTGTCCATAGCTGCGGCGGCAAGCGAAATAACCATTGCGGCCAGTATTTTATCCATATCGCCCGAAACGATGGCAATAGACAATTGATCCTTTCTGGACTCTTCAAGTGTTGCTACTTTGGCATTAAGCGTAGCTATCTGTTCCTGAAGTTGTTTCACACTCAGTTCTGTTTCCTGCATTTTAATTTATTTTATAATGTTAGTATGTAAGGGTTGCTTTGGCCGAAAGCACTTCTTCAACAACGGTGCCTGCCGCAACCAGCTTTGATCCTGGTATTAATTCTTCTTCTTTGATAAATCGCTCCTTGATGCATGGGGAACACAGCAATAGTTGTCCGCCAAGCTCGATAAAAGTATCCATCAACTTCTTAAGGGGCATCAGGCCTTGTGCGTTTACATTTTCAGCGGCACCTTTTTTTGCCAGTAAAACAGCCGACGCCTGCAATATCATGACTACCTCCGTGTCAACAGTTTGCGCAGCGGTGGCTATAACAAACGGAAGGGTTGCTTTTTCCTGGTTTTCCGGTCCGATGGTACTAATGATTACAAGTTTTTCTGATGTTTCCATTTCTTTAAGTTTTAAAATTACAATTAAAGTTCAAACTACAAACAATGAGAATGAAATTTTTTGAGAAACAAGCGGATGCTATACTTCTTTTTTGTGTTTCAGATTGGCTTACATTGTGAATTTAATAACAGTGGCAAAGCTACATATATGTAGATACGTAAATACTAAAGGTTGTGTGCTGTTTGATGTAAATAAATGTGATATAATTCACATTATATTGAATATCTTTGCATCATGAATGACAATTGTACAACTTGTAAGTTCATGTCGAAGGCGGCCGAGACCTTGAACCAGGAGCATCTGAGCTTTTTATCGTGTAATAAAGCAATGGTGCAATTTGGCAAAGGGGATTCCATCATTAAACAGGGCATGTTCTCCACAAATATTGTGTATTTACGCAGTGGATTGGTAAAAATTCACATTACCGGTCCTTATCAGGAACAAATAGTTCGATTGGTTAAAGCGCCATCCTATCTTGGGTTGCCTACCTCTATAGGAGACAAGATTAATCAGTATTCAGTTACGTCCATTAGTGATGCAGAGGTTTGCTTTATTGATATGGTCACCTTCAGGCAGTTATTAAAAGGCAATGAGCTGTTTTCCTATGAGATTATTCATGAACTCTGCCACAACGAGCTGGAAGCCATACGCCGATGTGCAAACCGAACCCAGAAACAGGTACGCGGGAACATAGCGGATGTAATTCTCGAATTTGCCGATCACATTTATGAATCGGATCATTTTACACTGCCCATTTCGCAAGCCGAAATTGGAAATCTTGTTGATACCAGCCGCGAAAGCATTAGCCGAACTTTATCTGAGTTTCACCGGGATGGCATCATCCGGTTTACGGGGAAAAAGATTGAAATTCTTAATAAAAAGTCATTGGTGTTGATTAGCCAGACTGGGTAGAGGATTACAGACCTGTCCGACTGGCGCACCAGATAAAACTTCATTAATTCGTTCTGGTGGGTTACGGATTTCAGATTGCAGAATTTATATTGCGTACTATAGAATTCATATTCAGTTTGTTTAACCTTTTCTCCTGTATCCTTATTACTCTCGCTATCAGATGAGCCAACTGCCCAAAATCTATTTTGCCCCTTTTCAGGGAATTACTACTCATTTGTTCCGGGAGGTGTATGCCCGGCACTTTTTTGGTGTGGATAAGTTGTTTACACCCTATTTCTCCAACTTTGAAGCGGGTTGTAAGCTGCCGCCAAAACAACTTGCTGCATTGAAGCATCAATCGGAAAATGGCGTGGAAGTAGTGCCTCAGATCTTGAGCAAAAGCGCCGATGAAATTCTTTGGCTGGCCAAATGTTGTGAAGACCTGGGTTTTAAGGAGCTCAACTGGAATCTGGGTTGTCCGTACCCGCAGGTGGCCAACAAGAAGCGGGGTTCAGGTTTGCTGCCATTCCCGGAGATGGTGGATGAAATTCTGGAACGGGTTTTCAGTGAGATCAACATTTCTTTTTCCATCAAGTGCCGCCTGGGCTATGTCGATGCAGATGAACTGAAGGCATTTGTTCCGGTGTTCAACCGCTATCCAATCAGTGAACTTACCCTGCATGCCCGCATCGGTAGACAATTGTATTCGGGCCAACCCGATCTGGAAGCTTTCGAGGAAGCGGTATCGCTGATCAAAGCACCACTGGCTTATAACGGAGATATCTTCACACCCGTAGACTGGCATCAATTTTCTGAACGATTCCCAAATATTCAATTGCTAATGTTGGGTCGCGGTATACTTCGGAATCCATTTCTCCCGGCTCAAATCAAGGGGCTGGAACTGCCTGAAGATCCCCAGGTAGTTGTATATCAATTTGTAGATGAATTGTATATGGCCATTCGTCACGAGCGCAACGACAATCCCTCGGTGCTGAACGCCATGAAGGAATACTGGTTTTACCTATGCGAATATTTTGATGAACCGGTCAAGGTTTTCAGGAAGATCAGAAAAGCGAAGAATTTTGAGGAATATGAGGAGGCAGTTGCGGATATCTTTGAAAGATAGCCACAAAGTGATGCACTGAACCTGTCTCATCGTCCCTGCATGCCGGCAGGCTGGATTGCGTGTAAAGCGCTAGAACTTCGTATCATCCTGTTTTTGTGACATTAAACATCCCAAAGCACTTTAAATTAAACACATAGGCTCATAGATCACATAGATAGGCACATAGGTAATTACCACTAAGGCACTAAGCTACACTAAGATTTTGTGGCAAAAAAGCATATGGATTTCTATAGATCCTTACTTTACTGCGTCCTTGCGTGTAAAACGCCTGAATTTCGTGTCATGGTGTCTTAGGTACACCTAAAGCGCTTTAAATTCAACATATAGTCTCATAAATCACATAGATAGGCACATGGATTGTAAGACGGAGCATGACTCAATATTTGCAGTGGAGACATCAAATAATAATAATTCTTTGTGTCTCTGTGTCATTGCGTGAGTCTCGTCAGAACATCAAAAGCCTATTTAGTGCCCCTTAGTGCCTAAGTGCCTTTGTGGCAAATAGCCGCACTGAACAATGCAACCCCCCTCAGGGTTTATATTTAATTGTCTGCATATTTACCCTGCAATAGGGTTATTCCTTTAAAATACACCTAAACTGTTGCGCTCAGAATCCTCGGAATGCTCCTGGCCGTCAATGGAATTGGCACTTCATAAGCGGTATACTTCACCTGCACCTGCCTTGTTTTCAAATTAAGCTGATTTATGAAAAACCTGTTGAATACCTTTTTAACCGCTTTGCTGATAATATTCAGTGCCACTCATTTACAGGCACAAACTGCTGATATTGACAGCCTTAATCGCCTCATCAGTAAAGAAACCGATAACAAGGCACGCATCATGCACATGCTCGAAAAAGCTGACCGCGTTGCCATCATCAACCTCGACTCGGCCATCAGTCTCAATTTAAAAATTGTTGAAGAATCGAAACGTATAAAATATATCCTTGGGCAGGAGGAGGCCAGGAGTAAATTGGTCCACACTTATTCCTTTACTGGTAATTCAAAGGCAGCATTTAAACAATTGATCGAATTTAGGCAGTTGGCGGAGCAAGTAAAGGATTCCGGCACTTTTGCCAATTATTATTCAACTGCCGGTTTATATTACGGCATGCAAAGCAAGTATGATTCATCCATCTATTTTTATGAGAAGGCCATTCCGCTATATGAAAAAATCGGTAACCGGATGCGTACGGGACAAAGTGCATCTAACCTGGCCATTGCCTATCAACAGCAATCCAACTTTTCGAAGGCACTGTTCTATCAGCAAAAGGCACTTAAAATCCATGAGGCAGGGGGAGATTTGTTGAACCAGGCTTACACCCTGGTGAATATGGCCAATACCTATCAGAATATGGGCGATAACCTGCGGGCTGAAAGTTATTATCTGAAGACCATTGACCTGGCGAAGCAGAAACAGTTGACCAATGTTTCATTGTATGCCTATACCAACCTATCAAGCATGTTTCTCGATATGCTTCAATGGCAAAAAGCCTATAGATATGCTATGGAAGCGGCAAAACTCGGCGGAAAAATGGGGGATAAGGGTATTCAGGCAGCAAGCTTTTCGAAGGCTGCTTTGGCCAAAACCCGTCAGAATGAATTTGCTGAAGCACTGGCTTTGTCAAAACGAGCCATTGCTTTGGCTGATTCGGTGAATCAACCCATGATCACTCAACAGGCCTATTCGAGTATGGGTTTCGTGCTGAAATCGCAGCAAAAATGGAAAGAAGCCATCCCTTTCTATGAAAAAGCTCTGGCCTCGCTCAAAGATGGCGACCTGTTTATTGAAGAGAACGGAAGTATGTTCAGGGAACTGTCGGAATGTTACGAGCAAACCGGCAACGCGGTAAAAGCCCTCGAAATGTATAAGCAATACACGGTAATTGCGGATTCGGTGCATAGCCGCGATAACATCCAAAAAGCAACCGAACTCACCATGAATTATGAGTTTGGAAAAAAAGAACAGGCTGAGAAAGTGAAGCAGGATGCCAAAGATGAGCTAAACCGTACCCGGATGATTGGTCTGGGAAGTGGACTCTTTTTGTCGTTTATTATTATTATCGGTGCTTTAATTGGTTACCGTGGTAAGCAACGGGCCAATGCTCAACTCCGAAAACAGAAAAATGAAATTGAAGATGCATTGGAAAAGTTGAAGGATACCCAGTCGCAATTGATACAATCGGAAAAAATGGCTTCGCTGGGAGAGTTGACTGCAGGGATCGCCCACGAAATTCAGAATCCCTTGAATTTTGTAAATAATTTCTCAGAAGTGAGCAATGAATTGGTTGTTGAAATTCAGGAAGCGTTGGTGGCTGGTAATTATCAACAGGCCAAAGAGTTACTCGATGATGTTCAAAATAATCTTGAAAAAGTAACTCATCACGGCAAACGGGCCGATGGCATTGTGAAAGGAATGCTCCAACACAGCCGCAGCAGCAATGGCGACAAAGTGCCCACAGATATCAATAATCTTGCTGACGAATACCTCCGCCTGGCATATCATGGGATGCGGGCCAGGGACAACACCTTTAATGTGATCATGAAAACCGATTTTGATCCCAACATCATAAAAGTGGATGTTGTGCCACAGGATATGGGCAGGGTAATGCTCAACATGATTAACAATGCATTTTTTGCGGTTGCTGAGAAAAGTAAAACCGCAAAAGACAACGGAATGACGTTTGAACCATTGGTGACTTTAAGCACCAAAAAGTTGAAACATGAAATTGAAATCCGGGTAACGGATAACGGTAATGGCATTCCCGAACTGATAATGGACAAAATCTTTCAGCCATTTTTCACCACCAAGCCAACCGGACAAGGTACAGGATTAGGTTTAAGTCTTAGCTATGATATTGTTACCAAAGGCCATGGCGGTGAACTGAAAATGGAAACCAAAGAAGGAGAAGGCACCACATTTATTGTTTATTTACCGGTTTAACAGATGAAAAGAGCTATTGTCCTGTTTCTTATTATTGCTGATGTCTGCTTGTTGCAGCATGCCGCTGCCGGTAATGCACGCAAGGGGTCCATTTCTCAGGATACTGCCAGCGTAAAAAGCCTGAATGCATTGGCTGAAAAGCTGATTGATAAGGAGAATTACGACAGCAGCCTCATTTATGCTGACCGGGCTTACCGTATTGCGGACAGCCTTGTCGGGTTAACTTCCGTAAAAAATCATGCAGCCTATTTTGTAAGCTGTAATTTGCTGAAAACCTATTCAATGGTCAATATTTCCCAGGGGTTAATGTTCAGTAAGCCACTGGCGGCCATTGATACATTGTTGTCGGCCCTGAAACTAACAAAGGCCACCGGCGATAAAAACCTGGAAGCCGGCATTTATGGGAAAATTGGTGAAGCCTACAACAACCTGTCGCGGGACAAGTCAGCGCTGGTATATCATTTGCGCAGTGTGTCGCTGCTGCGTGAAACCGGGAATAAAAAAGCCCTGGCCTGGCAATTGGTTGACGTGGGCATTACGCAGCGCAACCTGGGCAATTTTGGCGATGCAATGGAATACATGGTTGAAGCACTGAAAATCAGCCGCAGCATCGGCGACAGCAATACCACCATTGAAGCGCTGCTCGCCATTGGGTTTACCTATGCCTTTGTGGAAAGATGGGACGATGCCTTGAAGTTTCAGGAGCAGGCGCTCGAAATTTACCGGAAAATGAACGATTCGCTTGGCATTGCCCGCATATACAACGATATGGGTGTAACCAATATGAAGGCCGGAAAGCTTGAAACGGCATTGCAACAACACCGCGCCGCCCTTGCCATCCGCCTGAAGTCATCGGAGAATTACTACACTTTTGCCTCTTTTCTCTATATTGGTGATATTCTGGAGAAACTCAACCGCCTGCCCGAAGCCATTCAAAACTATGAAGGCGGGTTGAACTATTCAAAGTACTCCTCCTTCAAGACCAGCGTGATTGATGCTGAAATCAGCCTGGGAATTGTTTACCTGAAAACGCTGGATTATCAAAAGGCATTGAAAGCATTCAATTCGGCTTACAATCATGCGGAAAAGCTGAATGAAGGCACTGCCCTGGCAGAAGCCTCATTGTACATAGCAAAAGTTCACCTGGCCCTTGAAAATCCACGCCTGGCGCTTACCTGGCTGGGCAAAGCTGAAAGTGCCGCTTCTGCATCGCCCCTGATTTACCTTGCCGATATTTATAAAAGCGTCGCGGAAACCTATTTTAAATTAAATGATTTCAAAAATGCCTACCTCAACCAGCAGAAGTATAGTCAGGTGAAAGATTCACTGGTGGTTTCGGAAAACCTCGAAAAAGTTGCCAGGCTTTCTAACCGTCTCGATTTTGAGAACAAACAGGCGCTTCAGAACCGGGAACACGAGAAGCAGATGATACTGAAACAGGTACAAATAAAGCGGGAAAAGGTTACCCGGAATTTCAGCCTTGCAGGCATGTTGGTGGCCGTGGTGATGATGATGGTGGCATTTATCCGCTATATTGAAAAACAAAAACTGAACAAAAAGCTTAGTGAAACCCTTAGTAATTTAAAGTCAACGCAGTCGCAACTGATACAGAGCGAAAAAATGGCCTCGCTGGGCGAACTGGCCGCGGGCATTTCACATGAAATTCAAAACCCGTTGAATTTTGTGAATAATTTTTCGGAAGTGAGCAAGGAGTTGATTGTCGAGGTACAGGAGGCGTTGGCAGGTGGTAATTATCAGTTGACAAAAGAAATTCTGGATGATGTGGAGGAAAACCTTGATAAAATCAATCACCATGGTAAACGGGCCGATTCCATCATCAAGGGAATGCTACAGCACAGCCGCAGCAGTGTCGGGTCGAAAGAAGCGACCGACATCAATGCGCTGGCTGATGAATATTTCAGGCTGGCTTTCCATGGGTTGCGGGCCAGGGACAAATCGTTCAACGCGGCTATGGAAACTGATTTTGACGAAAGCATGGGAAAAATAGGCATCATTCCGCAGGAAATCGGGCGTGTTGTGCTCAATCTCATCACCAATGCCTTTTATGCGGTGAATGCACGCAGGAAGCAAGCGGGGATCGATTATCAGCCAACGGTGTGGCTGCGAACCCGCAGGTTGAATGGCCGCGTTGAAGTGGAAGTGACCGATAACGGAAACGGAATTCCTGAAAAGGACAGGGAGAAAATCTTCCAGCCGTTTTTTACCACCAAGCCCTCCGGCGAAGGAACCGGCCTGGGGCTGAGCATGAGCTATGACATTGTTACCAAAGGCCATGGTGGCGAACTGAAAATGGAATCGCGCGAAGGCGAAGGCACCACGTTTACGATGGTGCTTCCGATAGAAACCGGTTCAAAAAAATGAAAAGACTATGAAAATGATAAAGATACTGGTCGTTGACGACGAAAAAGACATTCAGCTGCTGTTTGAACAACGGTTCCGCAAAGAGATAAAATCGGGCGAAATGGAGTTTGAATTTGCTTTTTCGGGCGAGGAAGCCTTGCAGTTCCTCGAAAAATACCTGCATGAAGCCGTGCTGATCCTTTCCGACATCAATATGCCGGGCATGAGCGGGCTTGAGTTGCTCCGCCGTATTAAAGCCAAACATCACGATCCGCCACCAATGGTAATGATGATTTCGGCCTACGGAGATGCTGAAAATTACAAAAAGGCGATGGAATTGGGGGCTGATGATTTTATCTCAAAGCCCGTTGACTTTGTTGTACTTAAAGAGAAAATAAAAAAAATAATGTAATGGCTAAGATATTGGTAGTGGATGATGAGCCGGATCTTGAAATACTGATCAGGCAAAAATTCCGTAAGAAAATCAGGGAAGGCGAGTACGAGTTTGTATTTGCCGGAAACGGCAGGCATGCATTGGAGCAGTTGGTACAGCATCCCGATGTAGAAGTTGTGCTCAGCGACATCAACATGCCCGAAATGGATGGCCTTACCCTGCTTTCGAAGCTCAACGAGCAACATGCGTTGCTTAAGGCCGTGATTGTTTCGGCCTATGGCGATATGGAAAATATACGCACAGCCATGAACCGCGGTGCCTTCGATTTTATTACCAAACCGGTTAATTTTCTCGACCTGGAACTCACCATCGAAAAAACCCTTTCGCATGTGAACCAGCTTCGGCAAACCCTGAAGGCGGTGAAGGAAAACAATATCCTGAAAATGTACGTGGACGAAACTGTGCTGCATTTTATGGACAGCCGGGAGTATGAAAACTCGCTTATGGTGAGCGAAACGCTCGAAGCCAGCATTGTCTTTATTGATATTTGCGGGTTTACCTCCATCAGCGAAAATGAAACGCCCGACAATGTGGTGAAGCTGCTGAATAGCTATTTTGATGTGATGGTAAAGGAAATCATCAATCAGGAAGGCTATATTGACAAGTTTATCGGCGATGCCATCATGGCCGTTTTCCGCGGCGATTACCATTTAGACCGCGCTATTGATGCCTGTCTCGCAGTACGCAACGAAATAGCCAAACTCCCGGCTTTCTCCGAAAATGTAAAATACAAACCCAATGTATCCATTGGTATCAACAGTGGTGAAGTGGTTTCGGGAAATATTGGTTCGGCCAGTCTGCGCCGCCTTGATTACACCGTAATCGGCGATGTGGTAAATACCTCACAGCGCCTGCAATCAGCCGCCAAACAAGGGCAGATTATTATTTGCGACAGCGCTTATCAACAAATTAAAGATTCCTTTAAATGCCGGGAGGTGGGCGAAATCACACTGAAAAACAAACAAAAGCCGATAATGGTGTATGAGGTGATTAGTTGAGTGGGTTTTCTATTTTTTGGTAATAAACATTAAAGCATCAACAAGCCTTGTTTGCGCGCGCTTGCAGCGCGTGCTTCAACCACCATTTCACAAGCTTACTAATTCCACTCCATTCAAGGAAGCTTTTTCAGCATAATCTGTCGCTGAATTGAGTACAGATCTGAATACATTGATCAAACTACATGGCACGAGTTGCAAGCGCGCGCGATCCGGGTGTTTCAGATTGCAGATTTGGATGCACATATAAGTGGACTAAAAGGCTGGTGTTTTTAGATTTGATGTCGAAGCTGTTTGTTTATTTTCTGAATTTAAGATCTATCTGAAGGCCGGTCCTTAGTCCTGACCAATTAGGCCTGACCGGTCGGTTTCCTCCTTGTAATTTTCCCCTGAATGCGCCTCTCTTATAGAAAGCCATAGCAATATCCAGCTCAAAACCACAGAACAATCCGATATAGAACCGTGGTTTTTCCATCTTAATAAGAAAGCCCGGTTCGAAATCGATACCATGCCCCACAAAGAGATCTGATGTGCTGATTTTCTCATCTCCAATCTCTACCAATTCTATTAACTTCATGTAAGTAAGGGTAGTTCCGAAATCGAGATAAGTCTTGATGTTGAACCGGTTGAATTTTTGAAATGGAAATTCTTTGTGTAATCCGGCTTTAATTCCGTTCAGTTTCATGTCAAAATGCCACTTTCCTGAATAGTCAGTTAAGCTGATCCTTCCACCAGTAGTTACATAGCCAAGAAACAATGAATTGTCCTCTCCCAGTTTGGGTAGATGTATCATTAATTTATGATTGAAATATCCCGGGAACTGAGCTGTAATCTTCGCCGGCAATTCACTTTTTGATAAAATTCTTTCCTGTAAGAACGAAAGATTGGTCATTAAATAAGTGCCGTATCCCGAACGGTAATTCAGGCTTACCTGAGCATTTACCCCGGAAAAGCAAAAAAGGAAAAGAGCAATCAGGTTTATGTTTTTCATTTTGCTACCAACTTATCGGGATTTTAAAACCGTAGGAAGAAAATAATGTATTTTCGGAATAGTAATAATTTGCATTTTGCCCATGAATCGTTTTAAGTTTTTCGCCGGTTTCATAGTTGTAAAACTCGAGATTAGAATCATAGTAGTCATAAAGCAACAACAGCTTCTGAGGTGAATACACATCCTCCAGATAGTGCTTTGCCGCCGGAATTGAAATTATCACCTGGTTGCTACTTACACTCCTGATATCGACAGAGGTTAAATTTTTGACTATTATCTTATCCGGTTGGCCGGGAATTAACTTGTAAATTACTGAAGGGGTTGTCCAGATTTTTGTAGCCAGTCCGTTGATTATTTCGTAACAATCGAGGCCCTCTGCCGATTCTTTAAATATGTACCTATTATCCTCAGATATTGACAAATCATTGTTGGATATAAAAGTCAGGCTTATTCCCTGAACGAAATTATCATAATCATAGATCGAAAGTGATCCGGAAGCCCAGCCAATCCCATAGTTTGTCAACGATAGATTGCTTTTAAGATAATTAAAAGCCGGGACAGTATTAATCATAAGTGACGAAGGATTAATATATTCGGTATTTGAACCGTAAAACAATTTGTCAAAATTCGGCGAAAGAACGTAAACTGGGTGAGGAATCGGATGAGGCATAAGTTTTTCAATCTGGCCTGAAATTGGATTGTATTTGTACAAATTGTAATAATCGCTGAAAAGGATGTAGCCATTTACCTGATTTTTCATGGCACTGGTAAACTCAATGAACTCTTCGCCCACAATACAATTAGCAGTTGAATACAAATTATATACACTCCCATGATCGACATTGGCATTTCGGGAGATGACTTTGAGTTTATACGTTTTTTTTTGGCTGAGAATGCCAAAATTGCCTGATAATGTTGTTGTATTAATATCTAAGAATTCATTTGGTGTATGTTCATCAATATATAACTAATACTTTACAAATGCCTTATGATACTTGCATTTATTCCAACTTAGCTCAACGTGGTTATCATATTTCCATTCCGATTTCAATCCAGGGTACTCATCACTATATACTATTTTCTCACTGCTGGCGGTTTTAAAAATCGGAGATTCAACCCTTACAAAATATTCTGACCATCCTCCTATAAAGGTCGAATCATAGAAATAAGTCCTGTTTCTGTCTGTGACAACTTCCACAACATTGGTGGAGGAATGACCGGACTGCGTTTTAACCGTTTTCACAACTTTATAGCACGCGAAATTAATTTTGGAATATTTCTCCCATTCAACTTTTACGATGCCACTATCATTAAATATTCTTGTAATCTGAACCGGCGTTGGAGTGGAATTATCAATGACCAGTTTCCAGGAAAAATGATGAATAAACCCTTCAGCGCCTAATAAATCGGCCAGACTTCCTGAGGTTGTGCTGGTTACCATTACCACGTTAAGGATGTACTCACCGTCGGTATAGTCTTTGCAATCCAGATAGAAATCATTTATTTTGTCCTTGTAGGTTGTAATTTCCGTAGTATCAATAAAAACCCTGACATCATACAACGTTAATCCTTCAGTCAGGGTATTGCAACTGAAATGGGTAATGCCGGTAAGGTAATGTACGGAATCAGTGGGGCTTAAGCTGACATTTAAAGTATTGGGATCTACCTGCGCGACTTCCCGGTAATACTCCTCATCCAATGGATATTCGCATGATTGAAACACTAGCATTAACAGCATGAAAGACAATGATTTAATAAGCTTTGTCATTCTTTTATGTTTTGAATATGGTTATCTGCTTATGCTATCGATAAATAATAATTAATCTTATTCTCAGGAAGATTCAACTCAATTTTATTCAAAAATAGAATAATAGCTATTCTTTCGCAAATATTTGGAAATGTTTTTTTTATTGAATATTTAATCTGGATTTTGACATTCTAAGGCGTTAAAAGTCAGACTCCCTGTGTTTGCGCGCGCTTGCAGCGTGTGCATCAACCACCATTCAACCAACTTACTAATTCCACTCCTTTCAAGGAAGCTTTTTCAGCATAATCTGTCGCTGAATTGAATGTAGCCCTGAATACACAACAGCTTTAATAATTGATCAAACAACATGCACGCGCTGCAAGCGCGCGCGATCCGGGCTGATAGTATGCATGAATATAACCAATGCCTCCTGATGAAGCTTCGCACCTTTGATTCTATTTTGGCAACCCATATCAGAACAAAAAAAAATTATGCAAATTTTTCTCTTGTTATTTTTGTGGCTCACCAACTCCACCATCCCCGCTATGGAAAAATCGCAGACTATACTGGACTTTTGTTAAAAAAAAATCGCAAATCACGGTTATTACATCAAAAAATTTCCAATTGTTAATAACATTCACCTAATTGTTAATAACTTGCCCCCCCCCCCTCATTTGACTTTCTCAAATATTTATCAGTACCTTTGGTCAATCAACGAGGTGTATCTTTTTTTTATCAATCAGTAAAGTAACTTTACTTTCAACAAGCCATGGTAATAACACAATTCTTTTTGCCAAAAACAAAAACTCTATCAAAATTGCAATCAGCTCAGGACTAAAGCATTTAAAAAACCAAACATGAAAAATTCCATCCTTATATTTGCCTTTTCTCTATTTTCTATTGTATCCTACAGTCAGGATTTCTGGGAGCCAATCAACAATCCGGGAGCTCATATTTACGATATAACGGTGGATCCACAGGGTAAGATTTACCTTGCAACTTCAGATGAAAATTTTGGGGGAATATACCGAAGTGATGATAATGGAGAAACCTGGCAACATAAAAGCAATGGTATCCCTTTTTCAAATACCAGGGCAATAGCATTTTACCATGACAGTACTTTGTTTGCTTCGCTTTTTAGCAAGTTATACAGAACCTCCGATCTCGGAGAAAACTGGCAATTGGTTTACGAACATTTTCCGGAAGCCACTTCTTTTGATGTTATCAGATGCGGGTTTGATAGTATCATACTGGT